>JBBISI010000057.1:0-5040 GCA_037441405.1 Candidatus Cloacimonadota bacterium | reverse complement strand
CTTCCAAAGCCGCGACTCAGCGATTTTATCTCTATCATCTATACTCCTGTGGGGGTTGTAGGGTTGTAAGGTTTTGACGTTCTATGGTTGAGAAGGTTGAGAGGGTTGAGAGCCTCACCAGCAGGAACTGCTCTCACCAGCCGAAGGCTCTCACATACGCAGTATCTCACAGCGTAGCTCTCACCTCTACATCATTCCCGGAAAGCTGGGTTTCTGGTCCGGCTCGGCCAGCGAGATCCTGTCTCCTTCCTTGAGGCCGGAAATCACTTCCACCATCTGCATATCATTGGCTCCCAGTTTCACCGGTGTGGCTATCGGTTTGGGTGCCTGAGCAGGGGTTTTGCCCTTTTGGGCTTTGGCAGCTGTGGCCTGAGAGGGCATCAGATATACGATGTCTTCGTTATTGTCGTTGCTGAATACCGCCCGGATGGGAATAATGATCACATTCTTTCTTGAATCTCCCAGGATCGACCCCCAAAGCAAGAGAACTGGCACGTGCTCTCAAAAAAGATCTTGAGAAATTATCCTGATTACCTGGTATGAAATCTGATAAAGCAATGAGGGCATTAAGGAAAAAAGGATTTGTAGAAGATAGGTTGACTGATCATATTTTTCTCTACTACCATGATATACAGGGCAATAAAACTCCAGTATTCGCCAGATTCAGTTTGAATTCCCCCGAGGAGTTGGGTGATGCGCTTATATCCCTATGGCCAGGCGGTTAAGGTTGAGAAAACAGGATCTCATAGCGTTTGTTGAATGCCCTCTATCGCGGGATGGATACGAAAAAATCCTCCTCGAAAAAGAAGGCATCTAAATTCAGTTTATAAGCGCTCACATCACCTTATTCCTTTGGATCTTCCTCTCGCTCTGATAGTACAAGTTGCCCGATAAGATTGCCTACGTCCACTATGCAGATCAATGTCACCGCTTAGTATCCGATAGTACTGGAATGACGAGGAAGCTAATTGTCCGTTATTATGTCTCTTATGATCCAGGAGGCGGCATACATGCCCATGATGGCGGGCATATAGCTGATCGAGCCAACGGTTTTACGGGTCCTGCCGCGGTGGATGACCGTTTCATCGGGTTCATCCTCCAGTTCTTCGGGGATGCGGGCGGGCTCGGTCGAGTAAACGCAGGGGATCCCACCGTCTATACCACGTCGGCGGAGGAACTTGCGGACACGTTTGGCAAGCGGGCAATTCATGGATTCGGAGAGATCGGAGAGGCGAATCTGAGCGGGATCGAGGCGGTTGCCTGCGCCCAAGACGGTGATGATCGGGTAATGGTTTTGCACGGCATATTCGATCAGACCGACCTTGGGACCCAAGCTGTCAATGGCGTCAATGATATAGTCCTGGTCTCGGATCAGAAGGTGGCGATTCTCGCTGGCGCAGAAATCGGTATGGATGGTGATCTGGGCAGCGGGATTGATGGCGAGTATGCGTTCTTGCATGATCTCGGTCTTAAATCTGCCGATGGTGGGGTGTATGGCGAGGATCTGGCGGTTGAGGTTGGTAGGATTGATGCGGTCAAAGTCGATCAGGTTAAAGTGACGGATTCCAGCACGGGCGAGCGCTTCAGCGGCATAAGAGCCTACTCCGCCCAAGCCGACGATGCAGACCCGGGTCTGATGCAGTCGGGCGAGATTTTCCCGGCCGATCAAGATCTGGGTGCGGATCTCCCGATCAAACATCGCTTTCTCCAAAGAGGATACAATAGTTTGTCCACTGCCGGTCGATAAATTCGCTGCGTCCGATGCCGGTCAATTCGATCACCCGATCCACCAGGTCGAGGAGGCGCAGGAGCGGATTGGTCTCGCCTTCCTGGACGTAATATTGGGTGATATCGGTCTCCAGGAAATATCTGCCGCTGGCGATGATAGCCGTGAGGAGAGCGGCATGGTCTGGCTTGCAGATGCGGGAACTTATGGTAAAATAGGAATCCAGAGCCATTAGTTGGTTCAATCCTTCCTTTGATCCGGCATAGCCATGCACGAGATAGGTGAGCGGGTAGTGCTTGAGTAAAGGGATAGCAACATGCAGAAGACCCACGAGGTGCAGAATGACGGGCAGATCATAGCGCTCCGCCAGGGACAACTGGCGCCCCAAGATTTCTATCTGTGAGTGCAGATCTGGATTGCCCCGGTCCAGACCGCATTCGCCGATGGCATGGATCTGATGTCGGCGGGCAAGATCCTCCAGGTCATCTAAGGTGATATCGCATTCATCGAAATTCGGATGGATGCCAGTGCTCCAGATCACGGTATGTGAGGGATTTTGCCTGTGCCATTGGATCTCGCTGCGGCGGAGGGCAGAGGAGATAAATCCGCTGATACCGGCTTTTTGGGCTTGCAGTAGCAATGGCTCCAAGGCATGGGTCTCAGCCAGATTGGCAAGGTGGCAATGGGCATCAATCATATCTATCCTTCATCTACTGTGTCCGGTGTCCGGCTTCCGGCTGGCCACGAGATACACATCCGCCAGATTGTAAATCGTAACCGGATCTTGGGAATACGGAAGCGATCGCCGACGAGGTCTTTACGATAAGCGAAATACTTGCTCCCCATACGGTCATCTGGCTTGCTGGATACTGACTTGCGAGCCAGCGAATGCGCTGCCATCCAAGTCCATTTCTCATTACCGCCTCAATCTCGGGAAGTGAGCAAATAGAGGACACGGATCTTATGCATCAGCGGTCAAACTGCAATTTATACAAGTGTTGGTAACGGTGACAATTCCGGAACAATTCATCATGGGAACCCACGCCTACGATGTGACCTTTTTCAATGACCACGATCCGGTCGCATTTCAAAATGGTGGAAAGCCGGTGGGCGATGATTATGACAGTCCGGTTGCGGGTGGCTTCATCAATGGCGGCTTGGACTTTCATCTCAGAATCGGTGTCCAAGGCGCTGGTCGCCTCGTCAAAGATCAAAATCGGCGGATCGCCCACGATGGCGCGGGCAATGCACAAGCGCTGTTTTTGACCTCCGGAAAGGTTTGCGCCTTTGGTATCCAAGACTTCATCATACTGGTCGGGAAATTGGATGATAAACTCATCGGCATGAGCGATGCGGGCTGCCTCTCTGATCCGCTCGTCCGAGACCTCGTCCAGAGTACCATAGGCTATGTTGTCCCGGATCGATTTGGTAAAAAGGATCGAATCCTGCGTTACGACACCAAAGAGCCGCCGCAGATCATGTATCCTGATATCTCTGAGATCTGTCCCGTCCATACGGATGGCACCGGAGGTCACATCATACATCCGGTTCAGCAGATTGGCAAGAGTGGTCTTTCCGCCGCCGCTGGAACCGACCAATGCGATCTTGCTGCCTTTGCTGATGGTGAGATCAAAATCCTTGAGTACATATTTCTTGGGCTTGTAACTGAAAGAGACCTTGTCTAAGATGATATCCCGCTCGAAACTCTTCTTTGCCAGGGCTTCCGGCTTGTCCTTGATCGTGCTTTCCTGATTCATTACCAGAGCGATGCGGTCAAGAGAAACCACAGCGCGCTTCATGTCGGTGTACATGGTGGTAAGCGTCTTGAGGGGATGGAGCATGGAAAACAAGGCAAAGAGAAAGGCAGTAAAATCACCCAAACTGAATCCACTAGTGGGATCAAGGATCATCTTGCCGCCGATGATGATGACCACGATACCCGTCAAAGTGGAGTTCAATTCCGAAAAGGGTACGTTAAGCGAAGAATAGACCTGTGATCTTTGCCACATTTTCAGGTGCTTGCGGTTGATCACATCAAAGTTTTTCTGTTCCTGTTCCTCACGCTGGAATGCCTTCACGATCTTCATGCTGTTCAATACTTCCTCAACATTGGAAAACATCGTGGAGAGTTGATTCTGGATGCGTTTGGTATATTTCTTGATCTTTCTGCCCAGTATTGATACCGTGAGTGAAAACACCGGCAGGACGATGATGCTGTAGAAAAATAGTTGAGCATTCAGCATCAGGGCTATACGCATATAGACCAGGATCGTGACGATATCACGGATGGAATTGAGGAGTGAATTGATGAATTGATTGCTGACGTTTTCCACGTCGTTGACCATCCGGACGATAGCATCACCCACCTGATTCTGATTGTAAAATTCACTCGATTGATGCAAATAACGTTTGAACATAAAACTGCGCACATCTCTGATGGTCTTGCCTCTCAAGTGGACAAAGAACATCCGGTGGGCAAAGTAAAACACGTTCTTCAGCAAGATCAGAACGGCGATAAGCACGCAGAGCACATAGAGCAAAGCCAGTGAATTGGTCTGCATCATGATCTGCTGGAGTGATTCCCACAATGGCGAGTAGTAACTTAAACTTCGGAAGGCAAATAAGGAGCCATATTGGGAGGTGAAAGACGAGATCGCTTCGCCTGTGGCTGAGAGAAATTGCGCCGAAGTTTGGTGGATAACATCGGGCTTGGAGGGATTGAAAACATAGTCAAACAAGGGTATAAGGACAGTGATACTGACACCGCTGAAGAAGGCATATAATAGCATTGTAAGTAAACCCATCAGCATGTGAAACCAGTATCGGAACATCATCCCGTAGATTTGGATGAGGTTTTTCCATCGGCTGGGCGCTAAGATTTTGCTTATCATCTTACTCATGAAAAAAAGCCAGCGTGTGCTGGCAAGAAAAATCTGGCACGCCCTAAGGGATTCGAACCCCAAACCTTCTGATCCGTAGTCAGATGCTCTATCCAGTTGAGCTAAGGGCGCACACGAATCCACGTTTCCTGACCGCTTCATGATGTCAAGAATTTTGTTTTTTACCCCCTTTTATTTGGGACGACACTTGCCTCCCTGCTTGATAACCTTAGTATAACCTTAGTATAACCTTACGCTCGTAAGGTTATACTAAGGTTATCGAGTAGGGAGAACTCAGGAGAAAGCACTATTCCGCTTGAATCTAAACGAGACCATTGAAAGTTCATTGAACAATATGAACTGCATCTGACCACAGTTTAATCTGATGGGATAATGAGGAGATTTTCGGGGGAAATTGGGCATTATGGCCAGATT
>JBBISI010000056.1:0-5744 GCA_037441405.1 Candidatus Cloacimonadota bacterium | reverse complement strand
CGTAAGGTTATACTAAGGTTATACTAAGGTTATCAAGCAGGGAGGATAATTTAAGTGTCAATTCTCTGAATTATTCAACAGTCTTTATCTGATGATCCCAATATGCGCAATGGTTTCGACTGATCTATTCAGCAAGCAATGCTCCGTTTTCGCCGCTTGCAATCTTCAGTGAGACGATACGCTATCTTCGGTGAGACTTAATATTATCAAACAAGGAGGAAGCAAGGATGGAGAGAAAGCACAAGTCTGATTGAATCCAAACTATCCTTCAGACAAAATCCGGTGTAGTTATGGCCTACGCTGGGATAAGAGATGATGTTTCCTTTTACTTTCCGACAATTAGTGATCCCATTATATGCAACACTTTTTAGAACAAGTCAATGAAAGGGCGCACCACTCCGGCGCGGATGCGTGTGCGAGGATCTATGAAGCAATTCCCGCCGGATCTGAGAGTATTCATCAGGTTTCCCGGCATGGGTTTCTGGCCAAATCCACCCATGATGAGTAGCGTGAGTGGGATGTTCTCATATCCGGTATTGATTATTCCCGGTTCAAAGCCCAAAAAGTCAACCATGTGCCTCGCCTGCAACATATAACAGATGATCCCGGTAGCGCCGGATGAGGCAATGACCTTTAACTGCTCAACACTTGGAGCAAAAGCCAGAAGTGCGATCCTATCCTTCAGATCACCAGCCACGACATCATTCTGGTCTTCGATGGGTGTGATCAAGCCATGACAGGCATTGCCAAAACCGATCTTGCCCTCCATACGTTTGCCGGAGTATCTGATACTAAGTTCTTGCTCTGGTATTACTTCGATCACTTTACCCCTTACGTGCGCCTTGAATTCCATAGGTTTGTGCAGGTAGGCGATGGTAACGCGTCCCGTCTTGCGATCCAGTTCAGTGATCGTTCCCGTAACTGGAGCAAGTACCAGAGCAGGTCTGGATATACCCCGAAAGGGCTCCATCCGTTTGGCTATCAGTTCATTTCGATAGACGAAATCACCGATCTCTTTGATCAGATACCGGGCTGCCAGTTTGGGCGGGACACCCAATCTTTCGGATAGATCCAAGGTTACCGGTTTGTCTGCGTAGTCTTGGATCTCGGATAAGACAACGATTCCGGAATGATCATTGATGAATTCCACTTTGCCGCGCACCGGTGATATCTGTTTTCTGGCATGGCTATGGTGTAAGGGCAGGAGTATATCATCAGGGATCCGGGCATAGACGTCATTGAAGTCAAGGAGGTCACCCACTTTGACTTGGAGGGATCGTGCAACCACTTCAGGATCGAGTTTGTATGTCAGTAAATTGTCCAGAATGTAAAGCCTGGGCGGATTATAGCGGTTCAATGCCACGATCTCATCCGGTTCAACCATGTTCCCAACGTTGACATTGATCTCGCCCCGGTATGGCAATTTGATCCGCCTGATCCATTCATCTGGGTTCAGATCAGGGATGACCGGTTCTCTGCGTGACAAGGAAGCGTCGTAATGCTGAGCCGGATAGAGATCCATTTCTTGCTCAACTCGTATCATATGGCCATACGGCACGATCCGGGTATCAATAATCACCGGTAAGGCAGTATTGAACACTTTGCTCTTCAGTCCGCTGCCCAGCGATGCACCGTGTAACGCTTCCAGTTTGATAATTTTGGTTCCGGCGGCGATGTAATGGAATTCATTGGGCATTATCTGCAGTAGCCGGGACCCTCCGTCACTTTCAATATTCACGTGTAAAACGGTTTTTTTTTGCCTGGCAGAAAATGACGGAGCCACATGTATGGCGATCCTTTCGATACAGTCGTTGGCCAGCAGATGCTCTGCATTCTTGTGCTCAAGTGTGCTGAGAATGCCGATGTGTGGTGTGATGAAATGACGGTCGATCCAGATCTCGGTGATGCCTTTTGGTTGGATGGCATCGATCAGGACAATGACGGATTGCCTGTAGTTGGCAGCATGGGCAAAAATCCCTCCCACTCCGATCAAGACATCCACATCGCTCGGAGAGAAGAAATACTTTTCCTCCTCCCTGGCATATTCAAAGATCATTTCAAATTTGTCGCGGTCGCCTCTGCTTAGCTTATCCAAAAACCCCACTTTTACCGTGTTATAGTGCATTTGCCGATGCTGATAGAGAGCCATGGACAGCGCTTCCCGGGCAATAGCATGTTCAATGCGATAATCGTTTTCACTGCGAGGATTATCAGTGGGATCCAGAGATTTATTGGTGATGTAGTTTCGCAGAAAGTCCTCATCGATATCTTGGGGCAGCCAGCGCATGAGGGCTTCGATCCCGCATTCCTTCAATACATTGAGGGCGCTATAACTCATTCCGAGATTTGCGCTTACGGTGCGATGAAAATGATTGTTGACGCAGGAAAAGACATCTGTGGTGGCGCCGCCGATATCGAAAGCAAAGAGATTTAGTGATTCTTTGTTTGCGGCAATGGAGAGCGCTTTTTGGACTCCCATTGGCGTCGGGATAATGCTTGATGCCACTAGTGGTAACAGGTGTGAATAGCCGGGGGCGTGCTCCATCACGCTTTCCATAAATAGTTGCTGGATTATGTCTTGCGTGGGTTGGAGGTTCTCATTCTGCATCTCGGGGCGCAGATTGGGCAGGATATGAAGGTCAAATTCATTGCTGATCATTTTTTCAATCAGAGGTGCGGCTTCGCGGTTTCCGGCATAAATCACAGGTATTTTGCCAGCAGTATCAAACTTGGGCTCGGGAGCAGCAATTCTGATTATCTCTGCCAGGCGCAATACCCCGGAGACCGCTCCGCCATCCGTGCCCCCACAGAGTAGGATCATATCCGGACGCAGGTTGCGCATCGCCAACATCTGTCGCATCGCCTGACGCGTGTCATCAATGGCAAAGGTGTCCAGGATAACGCCTCCGGCACCATAAGCGGCGCGACGGGCACTGCTGGCGGAATCAAAGTGCGTGAGTCCGATCGCCAGGATCTGCAATCCACCTCCAGCGCTGCTGGTAGTCAGGTAGGTCACATCGGTGGATAGGGTCAGTACCGGCGCCTGGGAATCCTGGGCCATCAATTGAACACCGCTTAGCCGTTCCAATCCCTCAATCGCGTGATACACACCAAATCTGACATCAGATACCGGCTTTTCCACAGTGGTGGGAGAGTGGTACATTCCAGCTAGTTTGGGAGTGTTCTCCCGATTATTGAGTAAAATGGCTTTGGTGGTCGTGCTGCCGATATCGGTTATGATGACGTAGGGCGTTTGAATCTTCATGATCTTATCCATTTGTACAGAACTCCCGGCTGAATCCGTATTGCGTCGTACGTAAGCGGCTGAATTGATGTTACTTTACATTCTCCGTAAGATCTTCATGATCTGCAAGCGCCAGACCATCCATGCCGCTTCCCAGGCAATGCGTCGGGACATTTTGGATACGCCGTTGGTCCGTTCCGTAAAGATGATCGGGATCTCTTTGATAGTAAATCCCTTGACCCAAGCGCGGAAATTCATCTCGATCTGAAAGGCATAGCCATCCGAGAGGATACGGTCCAGTTTGATTGCTTCCAACACCTTGCGGTTAAAGCACTTGAATCCTCCGGTGGGATCTTTGACGGGGATTTTGGTGATGACACGGACGTATTTGGATGCAAAGTAACTCAATAGGAGACGGCGGATCGGCCAGTTGACGATATTTACCCCGTTGCAATACCGTGAACCGATCACCAGGTCATATTTATGTGCTGCTTCGATCAGGCGTGGCACATCTTCGGGATTGTGGGAAAAATCCGCATCCATCTCCATGATCAGATCGAATTCCCTTGCCAGGGCATACTTGAAACCTGTCACGTAAGCAGATCCCAGTCCCATTTTTCCCGGACGGCGGATGAGGTGGATACGCGGTTCATCCTTATGGAGTTCCTGCACGATGTCTCCCGTATGATCGGGGGAACCGTCGTCCACAACCAACACCTCAATCTCGGGCGACAACCCCATCAAAATCGTCAGTAGCCGTTTGATGTTGTCCCTTTCATTGTACGTTGGGATGATGATCAGCGTCTTCATAATTTTGTTCCATACTCTAATTTAACCGTAATGTCCCGATTTGTCAGCTATTATTGCTTGTCCAGGTTGTTTTTCAGCAGTTGTGATTCCGGCACTTCCTGGATCGGTTTGGCAGGACTGCCGATTACGATCATCGCTTCAGGGACGTCACGAGTGACGACCGCTCCGGCCGCAACCGTGCCATCTTCTTCGATGGTCTTACCGGGAAGGATGGTGGCATGCACTCCGATCCTGCCGCCACGTCTGATGGTGATACCTTTGAAGTGGTTGAACCGTTCTTTGTCCCTGGCCAGATAATTATCATTGCTGGTCGCTACGCAAGGCGCAACAAAGCAGTAGTCCTCCACCGTGGAATAGGCGGTGATATAGCAATTGGTCTCAAACTTATTGCGTGAGCCGATGCTGACGTGATTCTCGATTGTGACGTTACGCCCGATGATATTGAGATCCCCGATGCTGACGTTTTCACGGATGGTGGCAAAATCCGCAATCAGATTGCGGTCACCGATAACTGCCTGGACGTAGATGATCACGTTTGCGCCGATCTGTGCGTGTTCTCCGATCACTGCCGGTCCCAAGTCAGCCGGCGGTTTGAAAATACTGCGGGGAGAGGACAAGGGTTTCTTGCCGATGATCGTATTATCGTCGATGCGGCAATGAGCACCGATCCGGCTATTCTCATAGATTATTACATTGTGACCAATGCTTACGTGGTCACCAATCTCAGCGCCATCCATGATGATGACATTGAAGCCGATCCTGACATCCGTGCCGATCATTGCACTTGGAGCAATATGCTGATTCATCGATTCCTCCCATAACCGGGCAATTTTTTGCGTGACAATAAATCCTGCAAGGAAAATCTTTGTCCCGGTGACAAAATGGATATGAACGATATTATCGAAAAACATGCCCAGGCGTTGCGCCTGGAGGGAAAAGCGGAACAAACCATCGCCGCTTACCGGCTTGATCTGGATCAGTTTTGCAATTTCCTGACCAGGTTTTGGGAGGATGGAAACATCAAACCTACGGAGATCACGGTTCTCCAGATCCGTGACTGGCTGAGACACTTGCATGACAAACCGGATTGCAACCGCTCGCTTGCCCGCAAGATGGCTTCGCTGCAGTCATTTTTCCAGTTCTGCAAACTGCACGGCATCGTCCCCGCCAACCCTCTGGACAAGATGAAGCGTCCCAAATTTGAAAGGAAACTGCCCCATTTCTTTACTGAAGAGGAGATGGAACAGCTCTTGCGGATCCCCGATATTTCGGATGTTTTCGGCATCAGAAACAAAGCTATCCTGGAACTCATCTATTCATCGGGATTGCGCATCGGCGAAGTTGCATCAATCCTGATCAGCGATCTCGACTCCAAGCGCCAGCTGGTGAGGATCAGTGGCAAAGGCGGAAAGCAGCGGATCGTGCCCATGGGAGCCATCGCCCTGCATAGCATCCGTGATTATCTGGATATCCGCCACGAATTGCATCCCGCAAATGAGGAGAAGCACCTCTTTATCACCCGTTCCGGCAAACCATTCAATAATAAACAACTCAATGTCATCCTCCAGCGTTATATCCGGCTGGTGGCTCAACAAAAGGGATATTCACCGCATACCCTCAGACACAGTTTTGCTACTCATCTCCTCAGTCGCGGTGCAGATCTCCGAGCCATCCAGAAAATGCTCGGTCA
>JBBISI010000055.1:0-5963 GCA_037441405.1 Candidatus Cloacimonadota bacterium | reverse complement strand
TTACCGCCGATTTGCAGCCAATGTGATACGATTTGCAGAATTAAGTGAGACTCTACAAATTACATAAAATAGTAGCCCTTATCCAATTACTCATAGTATCGAGGGTGGGGATTTCGCTTGACACAAACGCTATTCCGCTCAATATGGCAGGAGATGGGATACATCTTACAAGGAGTATGTTATGATAAACACCGTATTTCGTTCCATCACAATCCTGTTGGCGACGCTGCCGATGGTTAGCGTTGCTCAGCAACCGGTGGCGAAACAGGCGACTTTGATCGAGACGATCTCCTCATCCGAGATCCTGGTCGAGGCGACCGGTATCTACCGTTCACCGGAGAAAAGCAAGCGTAATCAGCAACGGGACGTGGATAGGGTAGGCGTCAATCGCGCTTTGGATGATGCCAAACGCACCGCGGTCTATTTTGTCCTCTACGGCGGCACTGATCCGATCATCCGTTCCCAAGCCGATAGAGATCGCCTGGAACCCAGGGTTTTGCACTTTTATGACATGGCAAATATCAACCGCTACATCACCTATGAAGACACCAAATTCATCCAGCGGATCAAGATCGAAGACGGCACCGGCATCCGCGTCGTCAAACGCTTCCGTATCAATAAGGACTATATCCTGCGCGATCTGGAAAGCATGAATATCATTGCTGCCCGCACTGAACTTGCCGAGGCCCTGGGCCGTCCGCAACTGATGGTCATCCCGGAGACGCCGACGGGCAAAAATCCGGTGGAGATCCTGCGCAATGATCCGATCGCCCGGCATGCCGCAACGGTCGTGGAAAGCCATCTTACCGCCAACCAGTATGACGTGATCGTGCCTCAGCAAATGGAGCAACTTGCCTCGCTGAACGAACTGCAGATGGTCGTTGGCGGCAGGCAGGACGATATTGCATATTCGCTGGCAATTTCCATCGGTAGCGACGTCTATATCACCTATGGCGGAACTTGGGAACCGGGAGCTCACAATACCAGGCGCTTTGCCATGACGGTGCGCGCTTATGAGACCACCACCGGCAGATTACTTGGTGCCGAAACAGGATATAGCGTTGCCAGACAAGGCGAAAGCATGATCTCGGTGGAAGAAGCGATGAATGGTGCCATCGATGCCGTTTTGAGTCGGATCAATGCCTACTGGCGCGAGGACATGAGTCGCGGCGTGCAGTATAAGATCCTGATCAGCATCGATCCGTCCTATTCCGAAGACGAGGTCTTTGAGATCCAGGATGCCTTTATGTATGCTGCCAGGAGTGTGTCCAAATCATCCCGGGAGAACATCACCACCCGTCAAACGCTTGATTATCTCGTTTGGGTCGATCCCGCAAGGTATAATAACTCCAGAACCCTGTTCCGTGCCCTCAAGCAAGATTTTGACGCTTCTGCCTATGGTGCCAGATTGAGAACCATCAATATTAACCGCAAGATGATCTTGCTCAAGATCGACTGATAAGAGGGGATTATGAAAATCAGCAATGCTTTGATATATGTGCTGTGCCTGCTGCTGGTGGCTTGCGGCTCGACCCTTCAACAAACGGGATATACCTCATCATCCATTTCAGGCAAACGTCAAACCCAAGCCAAGCCACAAAGCGATCTCATTATCGGCGTGGGAACGGGCTCCAATTATCAGGTGGCTTATGCCAATGCCCAGGCGGATCTGGCGTCCAAGATCACCGTCCGGGTCGATGCCATCATTGAATTGCACTCCGTTGATATCGAGGCCGGGGGTAAGGCATTTTATACCGAAAGCATCGAGCAATCAACCAAATTGACCGTTGATCAGACCCTGCTCAACGTCAAGGTGGAAAGCCATGAACAGATCGGCGGACAGCATAAAGTGACCGTCAGTACCAGTCGCTCGCTGTTTCTCAATTCCCTCAGAGGTGAATTGGATGCCATGATCAGCGAGGCGGATGACCTCTTTTCCGAAGGACAGCGCATGGCGGCCGACGGCAGAGTGCTTTCCGCCATCCGTAATTTTATGGATGCGCAGAAGATCCTGCCGGATTTTTATGCCCGCAAGTCGTTCTACGACAATTTTGCGCCGACGCCCTATGCCTTAAAGGGTAATCTCAGCATCGGCTCACTGGATTCTGCCATCCGTGACCTCTTATCCTCCATCGCTTTTGAAGTGGTCTCCGGCGACCGGCAGACTGCTGAAGCCGGTTCGCTCCTACCGGAAACGGTGGTCTTCCGTGCCACATTCCGAACTCGTGGCGGTCAAAAAGTTAGTATTGGCGGCTATCCGATCCGTATCACCTATGGTGATAACACATTCATCGAAAAAGGCATGACCGACCGCAACGGTGAATACCGGATCAACGTCATTGCCGTATCCCAGACCGGTAACCGGGGCAAGGTGGTGATCCGTTCCGATGCTTTCGGGCTACCGTCCTACCTCTCCAAAACTGCCGAAGTCGCATCCGGTGAAGTCAATTACACCGTCGCGGCATCCAAGCCGGTCAGCACCCAACTCCTGATCACCGATGAAAAAGGCACCCGCCTGGACAAAGTAGAGAGATACATCACCCGTGCTATGATCCGCAGCAATGTCCAGATTGCCACCGATGCTCCTTTGATCATGATCGGCGTGGTTGCCGTCACCGAAGACCGGATGCAGGAAGGAATGAGCAAACCGCAACACTTTATCGAAGTCCGGCTTGACCTCCAATTCGGCATCGTCCGCAACAAGGAAATGATCGGATCGATCTCCGGAACGGGTCAGGGTTTGAGCAGCGCCAGCGTTAGCGATGCAGTGCAGCGCGCCTATGACAATATCAGCATCAACGAACGCGAACTCCAGCAGATGCTGAATAATGCCCGGGACAAGATCGCTGCCGCGCTTAAGGGTACGCTTCCACCGGTCGAGGAAAAGCCTCCGGTGCAGGAAAATCCGCAAACTCCACAAGTGCAGCAAACAATGCCTGTTCGGCAGGAATAGCTCACCCGTTCCCAAATCCAGGCAGAACAGACCCAGCCCCACCCAGAGGTAAAAGAACGCCCCTATTTTGACAGCCATTTTGTGCAAACCGATGATTATTTCGTCTTTGATGCGCCCCTGGGCTCCAGTGAGTATATCTACGTCTTTCTCGCCAAGTTGCAGACTGCTGCCTCCAGCGCAGCCAAAAATCAAGCGGAATTCTTACTCGTCCCGTCCGGCGATAAGCAGTGGAAATTCCACTGGGTCAAGACACGCGAGGCACAAGCGGAAGACCCGAAGATCGGCACCGAGATCATCGTCTTTGACGAGACCGATGCCAATGGGGTTTACCGTGCTCCGGAATCCAATCAGGAAGCCCGTTCCAGCTGTTGGATCATGACCCGCATCACTGATGCTTCCGACCTCTACAAGGGCTTTATCCTCGGCTCCGGGGGACTGCGTATCAGTCCCAATAGCGTCCGCGTCATTGGAAAGTGACCGTGGGTATTATCCTGCCTGTTCCTTGTTGCCCGATGCCTTCCCAATGGTTGGATAACGGTATGATGATGGTATGTCATACCCTCATTGAACGGCTGTCATAGGGCAAGCAAATAAGATGCTTACAATAGATAACGAAGAAAACGCCGGTTTATCACCAGCGTTTTTTAACTCCGTGAGTCATACACATTGCTACAAGGTATTATAATACTCCCATCGATGCAAATCAGAACTTCTTGAGCGGATCCAGCCAGCCGAAGAGATTGATCGGCAGTTGTCCCATGGAGTGTAAAAGACCAACGCGGAACATAACGCCACCGAGGTTGATATCGTCATGATAGGTAGCACCAGCAAAGTCATACTCCTCATCATCAATGATCAAGCTGGAACTGAAAGGCGGGGTGCATGCTTTGAGATCGAGCCCGATATTGAACTGCCAGTTCGGAGAAAGCATATAATGATAGTCCATAGTGCCACGGAAACCGAGGATATTGGCAGCCAGTGAGATATCATTATCGCCCAAGGTGGCGGTGGTGACGAAACGGTCATAGCCGACCTTGGCGCCGAAACCGATGGCATTTCTGCCTGCCCAGAACTTCTTGGACAGTCCGGTGTAGGCAGCGATGGTCAGAGCGCTGCTATTCTCCACGTTGGGATTGTATGTCACCATGGGGAGGCCGAAGTCCAGTTCGAGGTCATAGAACAACTGACGGATGCCGATGATCGGAGCGAGATTGTAGGCAAAATTGAAGTTCAATTCCAATTGCGAAGTGGCATCTCCATCAAAGATATCGCCGACAGGATGCGCACATGACGCCTCCTTGGGGATATTCATCCCGCTACGGATGCCCATGGCGGCGCTAAGATCGATACCCAGACGCGGGTTCTCCATCAACACGGTGCCTTCCACCGGTGTGCCATAATATGCCTGCACCAATGAGCGGACATTGCGGTCACTTTCATCTCGGTTATCGCCGGTTTCAATGACGCGGGAATAGCCGATGATCCGCTTTTTGATATCGCCGGTGCTGTCTTCGTAAAGCTCGGCAAAGAAGAAGCCATCATCCAGGTGTACGCCTTCGCGGAAGCCGATCTCAGCGCTGAATTTACGTCCGGGCAGACGTTCCATGATCTGGGCGCTCAAAGAGAATTCCGGCATCTTTTTCATGCGTACGCCGAGGTTTTTTATCCATGCCTGGACAGCGTTGTATTGAGCGTGTTCTTCAACGGTGGTGCTGATGACCTCATTGCCCAGGTGAAACTTGCTGTAGTCCTCCGCTTTTGCGGCATCCGCAGTGCCGATCCCACGCGAGGTTGCTGATTGCTTTTGGAATAGTGAGACGGTGCCATCAGGAGCGATATGCACGCGATACCAGAGAATGCCTCCCGCGATGACATAGGTGAACTTTGTATCCACGTAAGTCCTTGTAATCGAAGTAATATATGGGAGGTAAACATAAGCCGAGTTCATCAGTATCATGAGTTGATCCTCGGTGAGTCCATACTCTCTGCCTTTCAGCCGGGCAACCCGGATGCGCGCCGATTCGTCTTCCAGATCGGCGCGGCGTGACTGCTGGATCTGGGGATCGGAGAGGATGCGCTTGATCTCAAGAGCAACGGTGCGTTCCAAGACCCCGGCGATAGTATTGGCATTGATCACAGTAAGTTTGTTTGCCTCATTGCGGAAGACGCGGATCTGCTCTTCCGGCAGTTGGTTGTAATCAAAGCGGGGGATCTTGATATACAGATCGACCATCCTTTCAAAAAAGCCAAAATCAAAGGTGCCGACTTGGCGGGCTGCGCCGCTCATCCAGACCGATTCCACCGAAGTTACGGACTTTCGTTCATACCTGCCCTGCTCTGCTATCAAACAGGCGATAGCAAGGGTGATCAGAAATAGGATCACTACTCTTTTCATCATTCTTTCCTCCTGGAACCTACTTGTATTGTTGAGTCCCGAATGTTGGTGTAAATTCCAACTCATTGTTTCTCAGGTTCTTTGAGGGCATCTAAGATCCCTCGTCACTCACAATCTATGTAAGGCCAAACGACCGGGTGCGATGCTTTCATCTTGTTAATCCAAGTCAAGTTCTTTGTCATCAAAAGCTACCCTGTTGCGACGGGTTGAAGCCCTTATAGACCATCACTGAAAACTTCAAATTTCATTACCATAACTTCAATTGTCCAAATCAGATGATGGTCTGATTTTTGATTCAATTTACTAATGATCGTACCCCAACAAACTGCACCAGTTGGAAATGGTTATTTTCTAACTGGTGCAGTTTGTTGGGGTGCGGCCAGGATATACTTTATTGGCAGATCGATACTCATTGATTATCGTTCCATCCCTACAGCTCGGGCCCAGAGCCAATTCACTACACTTCGGCGTAAATATTTTCCCAGCGATTACGGCATACTGCCCCAAGGAGTATTTTGACTATTTTATCTCACACGAGATTGGAACCCACATCCTTTGTCCTCACACGATAAACAGAGCCCCGGTAACAGATGATGATCATCGCATTCCATATAT
>JBBISI010000054.1:0-6233 GCA_037441405.1 Candidatus Cloacimonadota bacterium | reverse complement strand
TTCTGAGCAGGCATTGAAGAATGGTGATCAAAAATTTCTTGACATCAGATGGACATTTGGAATTGTCTCATGCGGGAGGTGGTGGTGTGCAACTTGCAAAATTGGTAGTTCGTTATAAGCACGACGGATGCTTGGCACGGAGGATACCGTTTATAATCCGCGTCCTCAGCGGTCATCACGTAATAATGTCAACTGTGATCGGATATATGCGATGTGTGTCGGATAGGGAGAATTATGGAACTGCCTTATTTCTCGATAGAGACCTGGTTTGAAGTGGATCTGGCTGAGATTCCCGAATATCAGTTTCATTCAGCGTTCAGGGGTCTTTTTGGCAGGATGCTTAAGATGACATTCTGCATACAAAAGCGTCTCGACTGCTCCGGATGTCCGATGCAGATGTGTCTTTATCGCAGGATATTTGAGGAAGAAGGCAAAGGGTTTGAACGATTTCATCCTTACATAGTGAGATATGTGAAGACCAAAGGGAGAACCATCGTAATTGAATTGACCATACTGGGATCGGTATCGGAATATGCCTCGTCCATCCTCCATTGTATCATGAGAATGGAAGAACTACCTCTCAGGATCGGCGGTGGGTCTCACAAAATGAAAGTGATATGCATCAAAGATAGCGATGGGCAATCGCTGTATGGGGCAGTGGATGGAACCGCAATGGAACCGGCAATCAGAAAACTCAGGTTTGTCCCCGTGGAAGTGGATGAAATGACGCTGCGATTTGCAACGCCATTACGGATGAAGCACGAGGGGAGATTGATGAGCCGGTTTGTCTGGAAGGCGTTCATGCGGAGTATTTATTACCGGCTGCAATACCTGAATGAGCACTACCATGATCCTCGATCCGGTCTTCCTGCGCTATGGGACGATGAGCCGGAGATCATAGGCCGGTTTCAATGGCAGGAGATGTTTAGAAAGAGTATGAGACAGGGGCAAAAGATGAGTTTAGGCGGATTGATCGGGACGGTAAGTATACTTGGTCCCAAACCGGAAACAGCAGGTCTGTTGCGAATGGGGGAAGTGATCCATGCGGGTAAGCAGACGCCATTTGGCTTGGGAAAATATACAATAGAAACTTCTATCCAAAAGGAGGCAGGATGATTGATGTTTATGATGTGGCATTAGCCGGTTTGCTGCATGACATCGGAAAAGTGATGCAGCGAGCCGAAATCAGTATCGTCCGCGAGAAATATGAAATGCGTTGTCCCCGTTATTCAAGCAACAGTTATTATACTCACTTGCATGTGATGTGGACGGAGCAATTCTTTTATCCCAAAGCGGAGAAGGATCGTCATTGGCAGGAACTGGCCAATCTGGCCTCCAGCCATCATAATTCCTCTGCTTATAAGAATGTGAAGGATCCGGACTATTGGCTGGTGCAATGCCTGATCAAAGCCGATCAGATATCTGCTGCTTGGGACCGCGGACCCGACGACGACGATACCGACAGTCCCAATAAAGGCAAGCGCTACAAGATTCAAGCGCTGAATAGCATTTTTGGGGATGTATCGCTGGGGGGAAAGATCACTGAGGAATGCACACACCGGATCGGACCCAAGAGCCCCATGCAAGGGGATTCTTTTCCGGTAGAGGCGAATGATGCTCTGAAGGTGGATCAATACAAGGATGTCTATGAACGCTTCAGGGGGGAATATGAAAAATTGCTGATGGCATTCGAATCCGAGAAGATCGGAAAGGTAAATTTTATCGACGCCATTGATTCCCTGATGGAGACATATTTCTGGAGCGTCCCTTCCAATACCAGTGAAAAAAATCCGACCAATTCACTGTATTACCACAGTCGGATCACATCCGGTATCGCCTCGGCGCTGTATTCTTACTATCATGGTGAGGAGGATAAGAGTGGGTTGAGCAGATTGATCGAATCGGACAAGAGCATCCTGATGCTGATCGGCGGAGATCTGAGCGGGATCCAGAAATACCTCTTTGACCTGCACCCGGAACATTCCAAATATGCCGCCAAGACCCTTCGGGCAAGGTCATTCAAAATCAAGACCTTATGTGATATGGTCCTGCATAGGATCTGCCGCCAATTGAATCTGCCCCGGCAGTGCATCCTGATGAATGCCGGTGGGAAGTTTATGATGATAGCACCAAATCTGCCTCAGGTGATCGAAATTCTGAACAGGATCAAAACCGAGACTGAAGCCGAATTCTTCAATCATTTTGCCGGAGCGGTCTCTTTGAACATGATGTGGGATGACCGGATCAAGTTCCCTGATCTGAAGCGGGAGAATTTTCCGGATACGCTGGATGCCTTTATCGCCGGTATGGAGAGGGTAAAATCGCGAAAATTCTCGACCTACCTCCAGAGCGATGGCAAGTGGATCAGCACAAACTTCGTTATCACGCTTTGCCCCCAGTGCGGCAAACGAACCGTTGAGAAAGATGAACAGGGACAATTCGATATCTGCAGGCATTGTTCCCAGGAGATCAAACTGGGAGAGATCTTGCCCAAAGAAGAGCATTTCGTGATCGGTAAAGGACAGCCGTCTTGTGAGGCATCAGTATTACTCTATGACGATTGGTATATGGAACCATACCGCCCTGGCGGGGTACTTACCGATGATATGTATGTGTTTTGCATCAGGGAAAATCCCACAAGAGACAGGGATATCCATTATCCTTACAAGCCCGTGGCAAATACATTGCCGACACGTGGAGATCTGACGCCGGACCAGATCGCGTTGATAAATGGTATGGGGATAGGGGAGCATGATTCCGATACTCTGACTTTTGATGAACTTGCCCTGCTGTCGCTCGAGCAAACAGAGGAGGGAAGATATCGCGGCGTTCCGCTTAATGCCGTCCTCAAAGGCGATGTGGATAATCTGGGAAACCTGTTCAGTTTGGGATTGAGATATGATGAGTATGGCAACAGAAAGACGATGGGCTTTTCCATCACTCAATATGCCACCATGTCCACCGCTATCGATTGGTTCTTCTCCGCTTATTTGCCCGCGTTCATCGAAAGCGATCCAAACCTGCGCAATAGGGTCTATACCGTATATGCCGGAGGAGATGATTTTTGCCTGATCGGACCATGGAATACGATGATTGACCTGGCTATTCTGCTAAATCAAAGGTTCCGTGCATACTGCGGCTCACACCCTGATCTGCATTTCTCGGCAGCGATCGAATTGATGCATGGCCGTTCGCCGATCAAGTATTCGGTTCAAAAGGCAGAGGAGAAATTACATCAGGCGAAGAAATATGAAGATCCTGCGCAGAGTAAGCGCAAGAAAAACTGCCTCAACCTCTTTGAAACCACCATACCTTGGGAAAAAGTGGACCGGGTAATGCAATGGGACACCTTATTTAACCAGTGGCTGGAAGAATCGGATACCGATAAAGGATTCACTACTCAATTCCTCTACCGGCTGATGCATTACAGCGAAATGGCAACCCAATATCATGAGAAAAAACAGATCAAGGACCTGCTCTACAAGAGTTATCTGGCTTATGATCTGAAAAGGAACTTTAAAGAGAACTCGCAAGTTACGGATAAACTGCAGGAACTCGCCTGGCAGGATGAATTGATCAGATTCCTGCGGGCACCGCTGCACAAAACATTGTACAAAAACAGAAAATTTAAATTGCACAAAGGAGATGAAAATGAATAATCGACGCTCTCAATCTTATGATCGCACGGGACCAGCCCTCCGGAGCGAGGGATTCGTTTTTTTCAAAGGTGATGTCCTCAACACCGAGTGGGTAGATAAACTGGCCAAAGAATTTGCCGCTACTTTGTCGTCTAATAAGATGACCATTAACCAACTAAGAGCATTCTACCATGAGTTTCTTAGAATCAAAGAGTTAACTGAACGTGATGACAAAACTTGGATCGTTTCATTGAAATTATTGAAGGCGAAGGCATCTTATCGTGCCAGTTCGTCTTCCACAAAAATCCCTCAAAAGTTTGTTGATTTTATCACCGAACTTGTTAACGGGATTGGTTCTGATTCCAAAAAGCTTTCGGATGCTTGTTTAGTGATAGAGGCTTTGGTGGCCTATTTCGAAAAACCCAGACAAAATTAATAGACAAGGAGTTATACCATGTTAAAATCATTGGTCGTTTCCGGGAAAATCGTGCTTCTTTCAGGGCTCCATATTGGAGGAAGCGATGCTGGCATACAAATCGGAGGGATCGACAATCCTGTGATCAAGAACCCGATCAATAAATTGCCCTACATTCCGGGATCATCTCTCAAAGGGAAAATTAGATTCTTGCTTGAGTCATATTACGGACTTGAAACTGAGATGTATGATGATAAGAAAGAGAAATTGATAAAGACAGGGATGCCGTCAAAAATGGACACAAAGCCCAGTGGATCACCTGATTGGTATGGTGACATCAATCAGATAGCAGTCCTATTCGGATCTTTACCCAGTGATAGTAGCGTTGAGAAAATGTATCCAACGCGGTTGATATTTAGAGACAGCAGTATCATTGGGGCTATTATGGGAATTGGAGAAGACATCACTGTTGATATATCCAAGATTATTGATCGCATGTCCTCGCGATTTGTGGAGGGTAAGTTCGAAGTGGCGATCAACAGATTAACTGGTACTGCTCTAACTGGTACTTTAAGGCAAATCGAACGGGTACCGGCAGGAACCGTTTTTGATATTCACATCATCCTTCGCCAATTTATGGAAGAAGATCACAAACCAAAAGAAGAAAATGGATATAATCATATAACTGTGCTCAAAAAAGGTCTCAAACTACTTGAGAACGATGCCTTGGGCGGTTATGGCAGCCGCGGCAGCGGCAGGATAAAATTCCTGGATCTAAAATTGGGTGACGAGGATCTTGATCTGAATAGTGTCTCCCTTTAGTAAGGAGTGACCATGAAAATGTATAAAATCAAGTGGACGCTGAGGTCTGCATTGGAAACGGCGCTGCAGAGCGATACAATTTTTGGTCATTTCTGTTGGGCGCTGATCTATTCAGCAAGCGATGAAGAAAGCGGGAAAGAGAAACTTGCCCGGTTTTTGATGGATCTGGAAAATCCCATCTTTCTTCTTTCCTCGGCATTTCCCGGGGGCACCATCCCGGTACCCGTGAGCCAACCTGACCACGTGCCTCTACCTGAGGATTTAAATGAGGCATTATCAACCAGAGAATCAATGAAATCAGCAAAGAAGCTCCAGTATATACCGTTGGAAGTATGGGTCAAACACAATCAAAACTACAGGCACTCTGATGTAATTCAACGGAGTGATGCCATCACCAAAATGATCGAGTCAATGTATAAGATGGAACAGGTTATGATCATGCACAGCAGTATAAACCGGCTGACGGGAACCACGACCAAAGATGCTGCCAGTTTGTATTCCGAACCTGCCTGGTTTCCAGAGAAAGAAACGGTCTTTGAATCATATCTGGAGACGGATTACTTCAGTATATCCGAATTGGAGCAGTTATTCATGTTCATTGAGTTATCCGGATTTGGCAGAAACAAGCACACAGGGCGCGGGAGGTTTGGCATCTCACTGGAGGAATATCAGTTGCCAAAGGTGGATAACCCCAATGCCTGGCTGGTATTATCCAACATGGTGTCCGATCCGGACGATCCACTCCTGGCCGAATATCGCGGTTTCGTAAAATATGGAAAACTGGGCGGCGGATATGCTGCGGCAAACCGCAATCCCTTCAAGAAACCCCTGTTCATACTGGAGCCCGGAACTGTCTTTTACGGTTCCCTACCACCTCGTGGATCATTGGTGAGGGGGATCCATCCAGATTATCCTGAGATCTGTCAATATGCCTATGCCATGAGCATTGGATTCCACGTCGAAGGAGGAGAGCATGCCGGTTAAGAGCAAATCCTACAGGTTAGTTATCTATCCGATGACATATCTGCATATTTCGAGCGGGGAGTGGCTGGATCCCACCCAATACGTCATCAAAAATGATCGGCTGTATGTAATCAATCAACCACGGTTCATTGCCGATCTGAGGGGGCGGGATCCGGTATCCTTTGACAAGATTCTGGACATGAAACATGATCACATAGCCCAATTCTTCAGCGGCGTATTTGATCCTGAAGCCAGAGATACCTGGAACCTATGCCATCCGGTGCCTGTTAAAGAGCGGGAGGAATATGAGCGAAATCTCGAAAATCCAGGTGCTCAGCAACTTGTCTCGACTTTCATCTGGAATCACTTGACCGGGAAGCCATACATCCCCGGTT
>JBBISI010000053.1:0-6771 GCA_037441405.1 Candidatus Cloacimonadota bacterium | reverse complement strand
TATAACCTTACGACCGTAAGGTTATACTAAGGTTATGAAGCAGGGAGGACTAAGGAAAAAGCACTATTCCGCTTGAATCTAAACTTTCTTGAGACCGTTAGATTATTCAGAGGGGTTGACTCAACGAGTATCCAAACCATCTGACAGGCATAATGCTTAAGACCGTTGCACATAAGCGTATCACCGGCTTTAGCGGGTCGTTGCACTGACTTCAGTCGGTGCATGGTAAAATCTATATGCTTGTATGACATTTGTTTATGACATCTGGGCAAACGTGCTGGGTGCCGGATAAATCCGGCACACCGACCGGATAAATCCGGTGTTACCGATTATTCAACGGTCTTTGCTTATTTATTTCTAACTGCGCTGGAAAGAGAGACGAAATTGTTCTTTCACGTTCTCGAAATTTGGTGATTCCAGTATGTGCAACGCTCTTCAGGAGCGAACTAATTCGAGTCAAAACCACAAGATAAGATCCTTAGATCGATCCAGGGCGGGATCGATCATAAAGAAAGCCGCTGCGTAAAACAGCGGCTTACGAATTGATCTTTATAACCGCTATTCAGTAGCGGCCAATAAAGCAGTATCCAGGTGGATCGGTCTATTCGATAGTGGTGCCGGATATCGTCTCGGGCATCAGCATCAGTGCCTTTTCCCCGGCGAAGTCCTTCCAGAGTTCATACAATCTTACGTATTCCTGACTGAACTCTTCCAGCATCTGCAGGGACGACGCTTTCATTAGAGGGCTGCCGGAGAAACCAACTGCGATACCCTTGGCGGAAGAAGTTGCGTCCACCATGGTGATCTTTCCTTTGATACCGGTTAGTTCGCGCATCACTTCCAATGCCGTGTCCAGTCCACCAAGACGATCCACCAATCCCAGTTTGAGCGCATCTTCAGCGGTGAAAACCTTGCCCTGGGCAATTTCGTGTACGGCTTCGACACTCATATTTCTGCCTTCGGCTACCTCCCGGACGAAATCCTCATAAGTGATCTCGATATATCGGCGTAAAGTCTCCTTTTCGACTTCTGTCCAGGCACGGTTGATCGTTCCGAAGTCCGAACGCTCGCCTTTCTTGACGGTTGACCAGTTGAGCCGGATCTTACGGAAGAGGCGTTCGGCATTGAAGGTGATCCCGATCACTCCGATGGAACCAGTGATAGTGGCGGGATCAGCGACAATTTTATCTGCCCGGCAAGCGATATAGTATCCGCCTGAGCCGGCGACCGAGGACATGGAGACGACGACAGGAAGTTTGTTTTCGGTGCGGGCTTTATTGATCTCGCGCAAGATGATATCAGATGCCTGGGCGCTACCGCCGCCGCTGTCAATACGTAGAATGATGCCTTTGTACCGCTTGTCGTTGCGAACCCGGCGAATGATATCGACGGTGGTTTGGTGGGCGAGTTGCCGTCCGGCAGTGCCGCTTCCCATGACGATGTTTCCTTGGGCATAGATGACGGCGATCAGGTTTTCGCGGGGTTGTGACCATTCATAATCCATATAGTCGAAAAGTTCTCTGCTACGACGGGAGACTTTGAATTCGGCTTTGAGTTTATCCTTCAGTTCGTCCTGATAGATCAAGCCGTCGATCAGTCCTTTGTCCAGGGCAGCCTGTGGATCAAAGTAGGGACCATTGTCGATCAGTTGTTCCACCGCAGCTCGGGTTAAATCCCTTCCCTGACTGATAGCGTCGATCATTTGGGAATACAAACTGCCCAGAAGGGCGTCATAGGTCTCACGTTCTGCGGGTGTCATCTCGGGTTCGGACAACATATTGCCGCCGGTCTTGTAGGGATGGCTGCGGAAATTCATCACTTCGATACCGATCGCTGTAAGCGCTTCGCCGACATAAGGGACGTTAACCGCCAGACCGCGAAGATCGACCACGCCTTTGGGATTGAGGTAGATCCTGTCGGCAACAGAGGCGGCGAAGACATAATCAGCATTGGACATGTTATCATAATAGAAGACGATACTCCTGCCGGTGTTTTTAAAATCCTTCAGTGCTGTCACGATCTCCTGTCTGAGGGCAAAAGAAGCGCTGAAACTGGGATTGACAAAGACGATCCCCTTTACCCCGGGTTGTCCCGCTGCTCTATCGATATCTTCGATGATCGATTCCACCGAGCGCTGGCCGCTATCGAAGATTTGGAAAGGTCCTATTTTGAATCTGGGAGCGCGGTAGGTGACCACTTCGCCCCGGAGTTTCATATCATACCAGCGGTTTGGGGCTAATCCGGCGAAGGGGAGGAACTGCTGGTCGGACAAATGGATATATGCGACGCCAAAATTATCGTTCTCTTTGGCGTGTGCGACTGTTCCGATTTGGGATATGCCGGCGCTCAAACTGAAGGTTAGCATGATGGTCTCGCTCTCCATGTTGTATGTGCCGCCGAGATTGATGCCGTTGATCAATTGCGTATTGATCCCCATGCTGGGTTTCATAATCTCATAACTGCCGGTGGTTTTGGTCGAAACGCTGGGTCGAGGTGTGGCATAAGGCAGATCCAAAGACATATCCAGACGCCAGTTTGGCACTGCGGGAATGAACGCTAAGGGTCTTAATCCAAACCCCAACCGGTATTCGGGCGAACCCTTGTAGGGATTGTCCCAGCGTATAGCCAGGGAGGTGGAATTATGGGGACGATAGACAATGCTGTTTCGCCATTCGCCTTCCTTCCAATCGCTGTTTCGCCAGGCATAGGACGTTCCGGCATAGAGATTGGGAAACATATGGTTGGGAAAAACCTCAAAACCATTACTGAGCCGATGGTAACTGATGCCATCGTTGTATTCATAAAGATATGCTGTTTGCCCCAGATTTGCCGCTATCCAAAAATGTTTCTGCACCTTCTTTTCGTTCCAGAGATGGATCCAGCCCAGACCGGAGTTCTTTCCCGTTCCCAATAAAGCGGGATTGACAAGAGGGGCAAACAAATTGTCGGTAGTGGCAATCGGCAGATTAAATCTATCCAGATCGATCAGATCGGCAGAAGGGATGTCACTTACCTTATAACTGCCATGAGCGAACAAGAGCGTACCAACGACCAGTGCAAACAACAGTAACAGTGTTTTCTTCTTGGTCATTATTCCTCCTGATTTGTAAATTTGAGTCAAAATTATGCAAGAGCAAAGCCCAAAGCGGATTTATCATTGATGTGGACATAACTTAGTTTGCCGGGTGAAAGATGGAAAGCGAGGGGAGAGGATGTCTGCGTTGTCATCAAGGGTGTATTATATCATTATGATATGTTCAGCGACCAACTTCTGTCACCGGGGATTCATCGGTCTCGATAGCAGGTCTGGCGAGATGCCCGGTGATATCTATGCTCTCATACGGAGAGGGGACGGAGGTGAAGTGTTTGCTATAGACGATCCGCAAACTGGCATTATCCTGAAAGATGGGTTTGGCGTCATCGAGTTCGTAGATCAGATCCACGGATCCGTTCGCCTCGATCGATGTAAATTCGTGATCCACCGTCCTCAGGTATTGATCCTTGCCATCAAACAGCCCCAGCAAGAAATATCCGATGATGGGGACGGCAAGATTGTTTGATATCCGGACATACACATCGGCCGGATGGGGAAAACCCTTGATATCATAGATAAACAATTCATCCTTGCTCACCGGCTCGATCTCGATTTCGGTGCTCAAGTAAAAAGCATCTTCATCCAACCAGTTGCCGGAATAGGAACGCGCTGCCCGGAAACCACCCCAATGAGCAAGCGTGCGGACTTCAAAACTATCCAAACCAGGATCGTTGACTATATAAGATGATGCTTTGTTCGGGTCTCCGTCCTGTCTTACCACGAGCACCCAATGGCTACGACGGCCTCTGATCCTGACGATGACCTTGTTTCCTTTTGACAATTCGCTTGAGAGGAATTGCCAATCGTTGTAGCGGTCGCTCTTAGCTACCAGTTCCAGCCCAATTCCGGTGCCGTCAAACTTGGCAGGGATCTCCCAACGCATCAAATTGCCGCTATAGCCCTGGTTTTGTTTCAGCCAGCGGTTTAGTTTATCGGGAGTGATGCGTGGGTTTGATGCCTCGAAATTGAGTAGCATGGAGAGGCAACTGAGGACACAACCGCTATTGGATATCGTGCTTCCCCGGCGGGAGCCGATGCGTTCTTGTTTCCAGCGATTGTCATTTTGCGAATACCACATGAATCCTGTAGGATACAAGGTTTCGCAAAAAAGGAGAACCGCAATCAATCCAAGGATTGGCCTAAAGTATTTCATCGCAACCTATCTGATTATTTTGCTTATACATATCTATCGCCGCCACAATGCAGAACGGGGCATAATTGTCAACAATAAAGATAATTCTCTTGCCAAAATCAGCACCATAATAACGATGGATTCCGGTTCCATCCTGCGATGAGGGAGGATTCTGTCATCAAGGGAAGAAATGCTTTGGCGTGATTTTTTCGTTCTCTCTCCTCCCATCTGCAAATCTCTATGGGACTGGAGTATCAAGTATGGATTTGAAACGCCACATTGTCACCATCATCATCAATGACATTGATTGCGCCTATCATCCCGTAACAGAACTGCTGCATGATTATGCCGGCAGGATTCATCTGCGCTTGGGTTTTCCGATGCGGGACAAAGATGTCTCGGTTATCTTTTTGGTGATCGACCTCTCTCTGGACGAAATGGGTGCATTTTCTGGAAAACTCGGCCAGATGAGCGGAGTTCGGGTCCAAACTATGCTCCTGAAAGTGGATTGAAGGAACTAAATGACATACGATAGCAACGGACTGGACAGTTTTATTCCTGCTGCCGAAATCGACGATCTCCTAACAGGGAAAGCGCATCCCGATCAGTATCAGATCCGGGACATAGTCGCCAAGTCACTTGCCAAAAACCGGCTATCTCCAGACGAGACGGCGGTGTTACTTAATGTGACCGATCACGAAATTAGACAGCAGATCCTGGAAAGTGCCAACGCACTCAAAGAACGGATCTATGGCAATCGGATCGTATTGTTTGCGCCCCTTTACATTGGCAATAAGTGTGTAAATGATTGTGTTTATTGTGGCTTCAGGATCAGCAACCCTGAATGTCAGCGTTCGGAACTGGATCAGGGGCAATTGGTAAAAGAGACCAAAGCACTGGTGGATAAAGGGCATAAACGACTAATTCTGGTCTATGGCGAGCATCCGGATTATGATGCTGATTACATTGCCCAAACCGTGGAGACAGTTTATCAAACCAAATCTGGCACAGGTGAGATCCGTCGGGTAAATATCAATGCCGCTCCGTTGGATGTAGAGGGCTTCCGCATCGTCAAATCAGCCTGCATCGGCACCTATCAGATCTTTCAGGAGACCTATCACGAACCAACCTACAAAAGGGTTCACCCTCGGGGTCCGAAAAGCAATTTTCTTTGGCGTTTGCATGGGCTCGACCGTGCCATGCTTGCCGGGATCGATGATCTGGGGATCGGCGCTTTGATGGGTCTATATGACTGGCGCTTCGAAGTGATGGGATTGCTCTTTCACACTATCCACCTTGAAGACCGTTTCGGTGTGGGACCGCACACCATTTCCTTCCCCAGGATCGAACCCGCTATCGGAACCGACTTTGCCAAGCATCCACCTCAACCCGTTGCCGATGATGACTTTATGCTGCTCGTCGCCATTATTCGCCTGGCAGTGCCCTACACCGGTATGATCTTGACCGCAAGAGAACCGATAGCTATCCGCAATGAAGCCCTGCGTTATGGCGTATCACAGATCGATGCCGGCTCCAGCATCGGAGTGGGAGACTATTCTGCCAAAGATGACGATTCCATCCGTAAGAGCCAGTTCGTGCTCAGTGATACCCGCTCTCTCGATGAAGTGATCTATGAACTTGTCCAAAGCGGCTATATCCCATCTTTTTGCACCAGTTGTTACCGCGCCGGAAGAACTGGGGAGCACTTTATGGAATTTGCCATCCCTGGTTTTGTTAAGCGCTTTTGCACTCCCAATGCGCTACTTACGTTTGCCGAATATCTGAGCGATTACGCTTCGCATCAAACTTATGAAGCAGGTATAAAACTGATCGATAAGGAGATAGCGCTGATTCCGGACGAGGGCATGCGACAAGCGGTCACAGAAAAACTCGCCCTCACACAAGCAGGCCGTAGGGACTTCTATTTTTAGACGACCTATTGGAATCCCGCTTACTCCCGGTGGCTGGTTGCAACGTGATAACGAAAATTGCAAACTGTCGCATCGTTACTCATCCTTTCCAAGACCTATTTAGGTTGTTTTTGACAGGCCTTCTGCAAATTAGATCACCGAAAACTGCAAATTCTGACAAGAAATCTGCAAGGGCAATCTGTCATATTTTAGGTCAATAGATAATTCCTGATAAGGAGTACTAAATTCAGGCTAACATAGCTAGTGTCTTTGGAAAAGCATGATGCAATGGTTGGGCGTGTGGAGTTTGCTTATTTGTATCAGAAGTATCAGATAATCACGGAGAGGCCTGGGGCATAAACAAACTATTATTCCACGAAAATATTGGTAGAAGAATCTGCATGTTGTTTCATTTGAAAACGTTAGGATGTGGTCTTGCTGTAGGCAAGCATGAAGCTGTTATCTGAGCTATAATTACTATCATCGCTAATATTACTAACATTGCTTGCTTTACTCAATCCAGACTTCACCTGCGGAAGCACTATGCATCGGCCGCCATTTTTGATCTGCATCTTGAGTCCCTGGCTTTCCATCAGCTCTTGCAGTTCGTACAACTTGCTCCGATATTCTCTCAG
>JBBISI010000052.1:0-8109 GCA_037441405.1 Candidatus Cloacimonadota bacterium | reverse complement strand
ATCTGCGCGAGGAGCGGAGTCAATTCGGCCAATTGGCACAGCCCTTGAATCTGGCATTCAACCGCCGGGAACGTACAGCGGATCAGATGGTGATCACGGGGACCGATCAATGGGCACAGATCACCGATGCGCCGGCGTTGTCCATCGATATCGAACAGGATATCCCCACCTTCACCAAGCCGGATAAGAACCGCTTTGGGATCATTATCGGCATCCAGCGTTATCAGCGGATCTCGCCGGTACGCTATACGCGGCGGGATGCACAGTTTGTGCAGGAGTATTTCGTCAAGATCCTGGGTATTCCGGTCAACAACATCTATACGGTGCACGACGAGAGAGCCACATTGGGAGAGATGCGCAAGATTTTCGATGAGCGGGGTTAGCTGCAGAGTAACGTACGGGACAAGAACGCCGAGCTCTATGTTTTCTATGCCGGGCATGGTGCTCCGGCGACGGATGGGAGCAAGGCATTCCTCATCCCCTATGACGGTGATCCCAATTATCCCTCGCAGATGGGTTATGAACTGGAGACGCTCTATACCAATCTGGGAGCGCTGCCGGCAAAGCGGGTGCATGTATTCTTCGATGCCTGTTTCTCAGGGGCGGACCGGGACAATGAGATCCTCCTGGCAGGAGCGCGTCCGTCGACGTTAAGGGCGGCACAACCCGCCGCCGATGCTAAATTGACAGTCTTCAGCGCGTCATCCGGAGCGCAGGTGTCCTCCGCCTATCCGGATATGCGGCACGGACTCTTTTCCTATTTCCTGATGAAAGGCATGCGCGGCGAGGCAGACCTCAATGGCGACAAGAAGATCACCATTGCCGAGATGGAACGGTATCTGCAGGACAATGTGCCCCATATCGCGCGCCGGATGGGACGGGAACAGGATCCACGGGTCATTAGCACGGAAAAACAGGGCGTCTTCATCCAGATGAAGTAAGGGGAAAACGCGGCGCTATTCGGTGAGGTTGATTTGGCGTGATTTAAAGCCATAACCGAGGACGTCGTTGACATCGGTGACGATCATGAAGGCATCGGGATCGAGGTCTTTGACGATATCGGTCAATTGTGGCACCTGCCGGCGGTTCAGGACGCAGAAGATGACCTTGATCGGGCGTTGGCTGTAACCGCTGACGGCATCGAAGAGGGTAACGCCGCGCTCCAGTTTATCGAATATCTGTTGTCTGATCTCGTGCACCGCCTTACTGATGATATAGACGCCTTTGATGTAGGGGAGACCTTCGCTGGCGAGATCGGTGATCTTGGTGGTGATAAAGAGGTTCACATAGCCCCAGATGATGAGCTTGAGATCCTGGAAGACCAGACCTACGCTAAAGATGATCAGAGTCTCCACCAGCCAGTAACCGGTACCGATTGAGAGTCCAGCTTTCTGCTTGATCAGTGCTACGGGGATGTCGGTGCCGCCGGTGGAGCCGCGAAAACGGAACATCAATCCGATCCCCAAGCCCAAGAGCACAGAGCCGGCAATGGCAGAGAGATAGATATCCTGCGGATTGAGCATGGCGATCACCTGCCTGCCATCCACCTGATGGACGTATTGACTGATATTGTCGATGATCCCCAGTTTTGCCAGGTTACTCAGGTTAAAGAAATCGGTCATCACCGCAGTGAGAAGCATGCCATAGACGGATTTGCCGCCGAAGGATCGACCGATGAAGATAAAACTGATGACAAAGAGTGGGATATTGAGGACGATCATCGTCATCCCGACCGGGAAACCGGTAAAACGGAAGACGATCTGGGAGATCCCTGCCACGCCGCCGGGAGCGATGTTGTAAGGGATCAAAAACCAGCTGTAAGCCATCCCGAATAAAGCGGCGGTAAAGATCATCCCGATATAGCGCTGGATCTCACGACCGAGCAAAGCACGGCGATCGGTCTTGTTCATAGTTCTACTCCTAATTGCTTGACGAAATCGGTGCATCAGATTCCCTGACCGCTCTGACTATATTATCTAATAAAGGAACACAATGAAAGCAGATATCAGATTAAACGGCACCAAACATACTCTTCTGGAATTGGACGAGCCACGCACGATCAGCGCCATTATCACGGAGACGGCAATCGACAAATCCAGAGTATTATCCTATAAAATCGACCATACCCAATATGTCAATGAGGATTATGTCATTGACCGCGAGACGCTGATCAATTGCATCTGTTTCGAACATCCGGAAGGCATGCGGATCTATCAGGACTCTGCCATCTACATCTTGGCAAAGGCTTTTTATAACGTATTCGGCAGCCAGTACACGATGGTGATCGAACACTCCATCGGCGACGGCGTCTATGGCGAGGTCTTCAATACCGAACGCTTTACGGAGCAGGACTGTGCACGCATCAAGCAGGAGATGCTGACCATCGTGGAAAACGACATACCGATCGAGCCGATCGAGGTCAAGCCCAGCGAGGCATATGATATCTTTTCCACAATGGGACGACGGGACATCATCAAAAACATCACCCAGACCTATCAGGAAAGGGTGCGCGTCTATCGCTGCGGCAAGTATTTTGATTGCTTTATCCGCCCTCTGGCAGACCGCACGGGGATGATCAAGGTTTTTGACCTGATCTACCACGCACCGGGTTTCGTCTTGCGTTTCCCTTCCGGTAAGGCATGCAATATCTGCCTGCCCTTCAGTCTTCCCCGCAAACTCTTTGGCTTGCATCAGGAGCATGACAAGTGGCTGAGCATCCTGAACGTGCACTATATCAACGATCTCAACGTGCTCACCCGGGAATATGACATCTCACAATTTATCCTCGTGGAAGAAGCGTTGCATGAGAAGAAAATCGCCGAGATCGCCAGCGAGATCGTAAGGAACAAGGACCTCAAGATCATTCTGATCGCCGGTCCCTCCTCTTCCGGCAAGACCACCTTTGCCAAGCGCATCTCCGTGCAACTCCAGGCATGCAAGGCAAAGCCGATCGTTCTCGGCATGGATGATTATTTTCTCCCGCGCGACCAGACGCCGCGCAAAGAGAACGGCGCATATGACTTTGAGTCCATCCATTCCCTCGACCTTCCCTATCTCAACCAGCAACTTACCATGCTACTCAGAGGAGATCAGGTCGAGGTCCCGCGCTATGACTTTTACAAAGGCGTCCGCAAACGCACCAACCACATCGTCAAACTGGCACCGGACAATATCATCGTAATGGAAGGCATCCATGGACTGAACGAACAGCTCACCGCTTCCATCCCCGCTGGTAATAAGGTCAAGATCTACATCAGCGCACTCAACCAATTGAACATTGACAACCACAACCGCATCCCGACCACGGACTGCCGTCTCATCCGCCGCATTGTTCGTGACTATCAATATCGCGGCTACACGGCGGAGGAGACCATCACCCGCTGGCGGGACGTCCGCGAGGGTGAAGAGGTAAATATCTTCCCCTATCAGGAGAATGCTGACTTTATGTTCAACAGCAGTTTGACCTACGAACTCGGCGTCCTCAAGAAACACGCCTGGAAACTGCTGCTCTCTGTACCCAAGACCTCGACTGCCTATATGGAGTCACGGCGTTTGCTTTCGCTACTCAGCTACATTTATGACATCCCCGATGCGTTGGTGCCTTACAATTCCATCATCCGCGAATTCACCAACGGCAGTATTTTCCGCTATTAAAGGTATAGCCATGAACAAGATCCGCATCCTTACTGAAGACGTCCGCAACAAGATCGCTGCTGGCGAGGTGATCGAGCGTCCGGTCTCCGTCGTCAAGGAACTGGTGGAGAATGCTCTCGATGCCGGAGCCACTGCCATCACGGTCAGCATCGAGAAGGGCGGCAAAGACCTCATCCAAGTCAGCGACAATGGCTGTGGGATGAGCGAGGATGATGCCATACTCGCTTTTGAGCGGCATGCCACAAGCAAGATCAGGACAGTGGACGATATCATCAGAATCGGCAGTTTGGGTTTTCGTGGTGAGGCATTGCCCAGCATTGCTTCGGTCAGCCGCCTGACTATGATTACCCGCACCGCTGAGGATGAAACCGCCACGCGTATTGAATTTTCCGAAGGACGCCTGCTTGAGGTGAGCCAGACCGCCGCCAATGCTGGCACTGCCATCACAGTCAGAAGTCTATTCAAAAACATTCCCGCCCGCCGTAAATTCCTCCGCACTGATACCACCGAACTCCAACACATCCTTAAATACTTTCACTATCAGGCGATCATGTATCCCGCGATCAGTTTTCGCCTGATCGGCGAAGGACGTGAGAAAGTAAACTACATCGCCTGTGCAGACCGGCATCAGCGACTCGGTGACGTCTTCGGCAGCGGCTTTTTCAAAGAGGATATCATCCACATCGACCTCCAGATGGATGATTATACCATCAACGGCTACATCCTCGGACTGGAAGAGCGGCGGGATAACCTGCTGGACTTTCAATATGTCTTCGTCAACGGCAGATACATCAGGGACAAGACCATCCGCCACAGTATCCGCAAAGCGTACGAACCTTTTATCCTCAAAACCCGCTTCTGGCAGAAAGGCACCACCCCGCCCTATGTACTCTTTATCAGTATCCCGCCGGATCTGGTCGATGTCAACGTCCATCCGGCTAAACTGGAAGTCCGCTTCCGTGATCCGCAACGTCTGCATTCATTTGTTCTCAATACGCTTACGAATGCCCTGACGAACTATGAGAATGCCAAATTTGCCTCCGCCAAAGCCAAATTCACTCACCCGGCAAAATACCAAAAACCGACCTTTGTGGAAACGGAACTGTATAAACACAATATCCAGATCCCCCGCTTTTCCACCTATAAGAAGGACTTTGAGAAACTCTATCAGGATGAGGCAGTCCCTCACGTACCCATTGCCCAGCCATCGATCATTCCCGATCACAATCCTCAGCAGGCAGAGGCTTCGGAGCAAGTGGATCTCTTTCCCGACTTACCCTATGACGGTTTTAACTTCCCGACACTCAGCCGCAACGAAGAGGACTACGTAAATCCCTGGCAGTTGCATAACTCATACATTTTTGTGCAGATAGAGGATGGCTTGGTGATCATTGACCAGCACGCCGCTCATGAACGCATCATATATGAAAAGACCCTGCACCGCACCAAAGGCACCCCACCCATGCGTCAGAAACTGGTCCTGCCGCTCGTCATAGACATCCCGCCCATCATCGAATCCCTGGTCACCGAACTTGTTGATAAGAACCTGGAACTACTGGAAAAGATCGGTTTTACGCTCAAACGTTTCAGCGGTAATTCTCTTGTCATCGAAGAAGTCCCCACCGAACTCAGCGACTGGCAGAGCGGACAGATCTTTATCGACATCCTGAAACAACTGGATGAGGAACTGGATACCGATCCCGATTTCCGGGTCGGACTGGCAAAATCCATCGCCTGCAAGGCAGCCATCAAGGCAGGGAAAAAACTGAGCAAGCGGGAGATGCTGAACCTGATCAACGACCTCTTTGCCTGCGAAACGCCCTTCTTCTGTCCCCACGGCAGACCCTTGATGATCAAGATGACTTTGCTGGAATTCGAGAAGCGCTTCAAACGCCTACTATGATCCCGTTGATCACGATCGAAGGCGCAACTGCATCCGGCAAGACCGCTCTCGCCATTGCCCTGGCACAAGCGCTGCAGACAGAGATCATCTCCGCAGATTCACGCCAGGTTTACCGCTTCCTCGATATCGGCACCGCCAAGCCCTCTGTTTCAGAATTGCAGACCGTCCCCCACCACCTAATCAGCATTATCGATCCTGATAGGAGTTACAGTGCCGGGCACTTTGCCAATGACGCCGCACTTCTTGTCAATGACTTGCATCGCCGCTCCCGGATACCCATTATCTGCGGGGGCACGGGATTATATGTCCGGTCGCTTTTAAGCGGATTGTTTGAATCCAATACCGATACCTGCCGGATCAAAGAGGACCTAATCCACCGGGCGGAAAATGAAGGTGTTGAGAAGCTATACCGGGAACTGCAGGCGATCGATCCGCTATTCGCCGCACGGATCAGTTCTCAAGACCGCCAGCGCATCATTCGCGGGCTGGAGGTTTGGCTCGCCACCGGTATCTCCCTATCCGATCACTGGCGGCGGCAAAAAAAAAAACAACCCTACCACGCCTTCCGCATCCTACTCGCGCCGGATCGGGAAATACTCTACCGGCGGATCAATATCCGGGTGACGGAAATGGTTGATCGGGGTCTATTGGACGAGATGCGCGACCTCCTGGCAAAAGGTTACAATGCGGCTTTCCCTGGATTGAACACCCTGGGCTACAAAGAGTTACTGTTATATTACGGAGGAATTGAGTCCCTGCAGAATTGTCTTGATCTCATCCGCCAGCATACTCGCAATTATGCCAAAAGGCAATTGACATGGTATCGAAAATGTAATTTTCATTTGACATTGACCTCTCCCGACCTTAATATATCCGATGTCAACGCCGCTGTGTGCGGTTATTTTCAGGTATAAATATGTGTTATGGGAAATTAAGATGAATATTGTCGCCCGGGTGATCAGTTATGAGATCACCGATAATGAACACCGGCAGGAGATCACCAAACTCCGGCGAACGAGGAATAATCATCACCGGAGTATTGAGGAAGATGCGCTTGACAGAGTGATCGACCGCTATCTCCTGCTCCACGAAGCCATCGCAAACGGGTTTGTAGTTACCGATGAAGAGTATGAGGATTTCTTGCTGGAGATCATTGAATGCTTTGAATCTCCCGGGGATTTTGAAAACTCTCTATTCGTCGAGGGATTGAACGATATTCAGATCGAACGATTGCTCAAAAACAAACTCCTGATCAAGAAATTTATCAACCATCTCTGTCCTGATACCTGTGACATAACGGATGAGGAATTGCGCGATTTTTATACAGCTCAACAAGAATACTTTACCCGCGAACCGGAAGTGCGCGCCTCACATATTCTCGTCAAAGGCAATGACGCTACCGCTGCAGCCAAGGCGAGACAGATCTATCTCAATATCAGATCCCCAGCGGATTTTCACCGTATCAGCACCACCTGCTCCGATTGCCCCAGCAAAGCAAAATGCGGAGACCTGGGATATTTTACCCGAGGTATGCTGATCCGAGAGATCGACGAGGTCGCTTTCAAGATGAAGATCGGCGAGATCAGCCCGCCCTTTACATCCCATCACGGCTACCATATCCTTATGCTCACCGATATCCGTCCCGCCCAATGCGTCGCGTTCGAAGATATCAAAGACACTCTCATCGCCCGCCTCGCTCATATCAAAAAAGAACTCAAACTTAAGCAATTCCTCAATGATCTCCGCCAAAAACATCAGCATCAGATCGAGATCTTCGATTCGGAGCGGTAGCAAACAGACATTCATCATACATAAGCAACTCCTATTCCTCGTCCTTTACCCCCAATCCCGGATGCCGGTCGGATCAGTCAACTAATTGTGGGCAGAGGTCTTGGGATATCTGTCCGCCCACCCGGTATTGTATCGCTTAACCCATACTCCTGCCTACTTCCCTGCTTCATAACCTTAGTATAACCTTACGACCGTAAGGTTATACTAAGGTTATACTAAGGTTATCAAGCAAGGAAGGGAGAAGCGGGAGGCAAGGGGTATTCATTTTCGCTTGACGGATATAGCAAAGGAGAAGAAACGGGCACATCATGTCGATAATAGTGAAAAAATTCGGTGGAACCTCGGTGGGAAGCATCGAGCGCATCCGCGGTATAGCCGGAAAGATCGCTTCTGCTTATCAGCCGGGAGAGCAGATCGTGCTGGTCGTATCCGCCATGGGTAAGACCACGGACGAACTTTTCTCGCTGGCTTATCAGATCAGTCGTCATCCGTCACGGCGGGAAACGGATATGTTGCTCACGGCGGGCGAGCGGATCAGTATGTCACTCTTGTCCTTATCCTTGCAGGAAGAGGGCTTTTCGGCCATCTCATTCACCGGATCGCAGAGCGGGATCATCACCGATACCAGCCATGGCAATGCGCGGATCATCAGGGTAAATGCCTTTCGCATCCACGAAGAACTGGACAAAGGTAATATAGTTATCGTCGCCGGATTCCAGGGCGTAAGCACGTTGAAAGAGATCACTACCTTGGGCAGAGGT
>JBBISI010000051.1:0-8861 GCA_037441405.1 Candidatus Cloacimonadota bacterium | reverse complement strand
ATCGAAGACCAGTAAAAACGCCGAATTGAAAAAATGCTGATACGATTTGAAAAAATAAGTGAGAACGCATAGGATGGTCAGGAGCGATTGGTGACGGATCTGAATGCAAATGGGTTGACATGATTGCTGCCCCTGACCGGTGTGCACTCATGAGATTTGATCATAAGATGAAAGTGTGTGCTTTGGCAAATGGAAAGACGTTGATACTGAGGCGTGAAGAATCAGCAGATCACCGCAAGGTGGAGGAATTGACCCGCGAGGCATTCTGGAACGTCAATGTCCCGGGTTGTGACGAACACTATTTGATCCATCTCCTGCGGCAGTCGCCGGTCTTTATCCCGGAATTGGACTGGGTGGCTGAACTGGATGGTTCGCTTGTGGGTAATATCATGTATTCTCATGCTCTGATCAAGTGTGATAATGGTGGTGATAAAAGCGTCATTACCTTCGGACCGGTCAGCGTTTTGCCGCAATATCAGGGACAGGGAATCGGCAGCATTCTGATCCGTCACACCTTGTTATCGGCTGCAAAGATGGGCTTTATGGCGGTCATAACCTATGGCGAGCCGGATTATTACTCGCGCTTCGGATTGGTTGCCGCCGAGATATATGGCGTAAGAACACATGAGGGAATGTTTCATCCGGCATTGATCGGCGTGGAACTTCAGTCCGGCGCTTTGAACGGCATTTCCGGACGCTTTATCCTGGCTGGCGTCTTTGATCTCTGTCCGGCCAAGGTTGACGCCTTTGACTGCTCCTTCCCGCCCAAGACCAAGGAAGTGACTCCTTCTCAATTGCGCTATATCGAATTGAACGGCTTGCAGCACCCTTGAATCGCTCTCGACACAGGGTGGATTCCGATCCGCCTGATCTTATGGTAAAAAACCAGTCCTATAATTTATCCAGCCAGTTAGTTACGGCTTCGGCAAAAGCATCTTCGTCATGATGCGAGACGCAGGTAAATTCTTTTCTCATGTCCTCGGGCGCATTGGCAGTTACGTATGCCGCTCCTCCCAGCCGCAGCATTTCGAGGTCGTTGTAATCATTGCCGAGTATCATCACCTTTGACCGCGGGCAATGGAGTTTATCCGCCAAGGACAGGACAGCGGATCCTTTGTTGACCCCGGGGGCAAAGATTTCGATCCAGAGAGATCTGAGATCAAGCGGAGAGGTGGTTCGGATGAGGGTCATGGGTGAAAGTTTCCTGCGCAGGTGGGCGATCTCGTCTTTTCGCCGTGGGTCGGTGATCGCCAGAAACTGGGTGGCGGATCGGATGTGAGACGCTTCGGTCAGTGGAAGGGCAAATTCGGCATAATACTCACATCGTCGCGTAAAATCCTCGCTTCCTTCGCTTTGGACATAGAAAAAGCGATGGGTCTCCGGAATGGGGTGGTGGATGGCATAATCGAAACGAACAGCATCCAGAAGTGTCATGATCTGTCTGATCTGGAAACTATTTAGGTTGACGCTGTGGATGATGTTGCGGCTATGCCAATCCATGATACCGGCGCCGGTGGAAAAGATGGCATAATCGATAGGTGTCTCGGAGGGCAGGACACGATCCATAGAATACAAAGATCTGCCGGTGGCAATAATGCGGGTGATCCCGCGATTTCCGAGATCACGCAGGGTCTCGATATTGACTGGTGAAATACAGCGCTCGCTATTTAGCAGCGTTCCATCGAGATCAGTGACGCAAATGCCTGCGAGTTCAAGCATCCGGAATGTTTCGCAAGCGGTGCAGGGTCTTCTCCAGAGCGATCCCCTCGCACAGTGGACGCGGCGCCAAAGCAGTGCTTTCTATTGTATCCCAGACAAAATCAGCCGCGAGATCGATGGCGCGAACCAAACACTTTCCCCAGACAAGGGCACCGGTCAACACGGCGGTAAAAATGTCACCGGAACCAGGGAAATCACCGGCAAATGCCTTGTGCTGGAGGTGCCGGTATTGGTCGTGTTCGGTATTATAGGCGGAGATGGAGTGTTGGGAATTGACGCCCTTGAGCATAACACCGGTAATGATGGCATTACGGCATCCTAGTTCGCCCAGCCGGCGTGTCCAATTCTCCAGCTGTACGGCGCTGAGTCGTTCGGGAGAGTTTTCGCCCAGCAAAAATGCTGCTTCGCTGAGATTGGGAGTGATGATGTCTGCTTGCTTGATCAAATGGCGCATGGCATCAATGATGCCACGGTCATAGTAGGAATAGAGTTCACCCTTGTCCGCCATCACCGGATCAACAATGCAGGGCACATTCCGTTCCCGATAATACGCCATGATGTCAGCCACGATACATGCTTGTTCCGGCGAACCCAGAAAACCACTGTATATCGCATCGAAATGAAGGTCAAGATCCTGCCAATGGCGGGCAAATGCTTTGAGGTGAGGCGTCATATCAATGCATTTGATGCCATCATAGCAGGTGTTGGCGGAAAGTATGACGGTGGGTAGGGCACAGACCTGGATCTCCATTGCCGTCATGATCGGAATGACCGCCATCAACGAACTGAATCCGAATCCGGAAAGGTCGTGGATGGCAAGGATGCGTTTGGTTTCGGTTCTCATAATCTATCCTGTTATTATCCTGGGGGGCAAATTGTAACTCGCTTGATTATCCGGATTTATCCAGCAGTAGCATCCCCAAAAAATGACAAATGCTGCCCCCGAGGACAAAAAGATTACAGATGCCATGCGTAACGCTATTTGCTATCTCCTCTCCCAAACTTTGCTGCTTGCTCAGCGGAATTTTATCCAAAAACGACATTAGCTTACCCACCCGAAACGATCCTCAAATAGTTCCTTTGCCATAGAAGCGGATGATATCCATCTCTATCGAGGCAGGCACCATCCCAGTGATGCTTTCTCCCTTCTTGAGCAGCGAGCGGATCTCGCTCGAGGATACAACCACCTGCGGCATCTCCACCCATGAATGGCGGATACGGGATAGGATCGGATGATCTTCACCGTTACCAGCACGGGGAACGATGATAAAATGGACGTTTTCCGCCAGCCATTCAAAGTTGTGCCAGCAGAGCATGGATGATAGATTATCGGCGCCGGTCACAAAGCAGAAATATGCGTCCGGATTCAAGACCCGTAAGCGCTGCATCAATTCATCCGTCCAGCCGGAGCCAAATACGCTGCTATCCGCATCCCAGCATTCCAGTCGATCTTGATCCTTGATGCCTCTGCGGATCAAGTCGATCCGCCGGTCAAAGTCCAGCAGGGAGGAATCCTTGAAACCATGCCGGTCATTAGGCACAAACACGGCTTTGCTGATGGGAGTAAGTCTTAATAATTGCATAGCAATGTGTAGATGCCCGCGATGAAAGGGATCAAACCTTCCGCCGATAAGGGCAATCGCACCAGCAGGAATGGCTGTTGAACTATTCAGGGGTTTATTTGAAGTATCTGGCAAGTTTGCGGACTTCCCTGGCTCCGGGGTAGCGTGAACGCAGCCGTTCGTAATAACGTTTGGCTTCCAGAAGGTTTCCCTGACGGTGGTGGAGGATGACCGTATAGTACAGCGAAGCCCGGTCAATACGATCCAGGTTGCCCAGTTCGGTGATCTCGTCAAAATACATCAGGGCAGCGCTGTAGTCCTTCATCATGAAGTAGATGTAGCCATTGTAAAACTTCTTTTCAATCAGTTTATACTGCGCCTTGCGAATGTAGTCGATCGCCTCTTTGTAGCGGACATCATTCGGGAAACGATCGATAAAGGTGCGGAAAGCATCGATGGCTTGGGAGGTCTCGGTCTGGTCATATTGCGGAGGTAGCGACTCTTCAAAGAGACAGATGCCGATCCGGTAATAAGCAAAATTGACTTCGGGATGGTCGGGAAAGAGATTGATCAATTGCAAATAAGCCAGGCGGGCATCAGTGAATTTATTCATCCGGAAATAACTGTCAGCCATGCGATATAGAGCGAGGGCGGTCTGAGCGCTTCGGCGCTCAAAACTGATCTCATCATAGAGGCGGACGGCTCTGGCATATTTTCCGGCGCTGTAATATAGATCCGCCAGGATCATTTTGTCCTGTACGCTCGAGACGGGCTTGTTTTGCCAGCAGCCGATGATCGTGAGCATTACCAGGCATAGGGGAAAGATGCTTTTTTTCATTGACGATGTCCTTATTCGATAGTCCACAAGAGATAAATAATGGAAGCAAGCGCAACCGAGGCGATCACTGGTTCAAACCATTTGAGGCGGTATTGCTGAGTTCGGTCGATCGGGTTTGGATCGCCCACATGTGAGTAGGTTCCGATACGCAAGAGACGGAATTCGGGTAATTGCATACTTCGGATATGAAAGTTATAAATCGGCAGCCGTTCCCGCCGATATGAGAAAAACTTGCGCTGTTCCCTGATTTGCCACTGGAGATCAAGACGGATCTGCACCACGATGGAGGAATCCAAGCCCAACGCGCTGAGTTTGGAGAGGAGCAACACTTGCTCCGGGATCTGGTCATCCCAGAGATTCTCTGGGATCTGGAGTCGATCATCCACTTCCCGGATATCCGCACCCCTTTCCAGAAGACGAGAACGAATCTCCGTCTGCAGTGGTATCGTCCAATCTCCGCCCATAACTTCAATTATCACCGGCAGTGAGGTATCAATATACGGGATAAGTCTTTCAGCTACTTCACCATAGGGGCGTTCCCTCTGGATCTGTGCCAAGAGGGACACCGTCATAAGCAGGATAATCAGTACGGACAACGCAGGTCTGAACATTCTATCAGTTGTCTATCCGGTTAAGGAGCGAATCCACCAGCGTCTGGCGATCATAACTAGGATATTTTGACCTTACTTGGCGCAGATGAGTCCTCGCCATCTCAAGATCATTCATCTTGATGTAACATAATCCGATCTTTACTTGGGCATCGGCGGCTTTGGGTGAGGAAGGATAGTGTCCTATAACCGTCTCAAACTCCCGGAGTGCTTTGCGGTAATTACCTGCGGCATAATACGATTCAGCCATCCAATATTGGGCATTTGCAGCCAGGGGGGCATGCGGGTTTTGGGCAATAAAATCCTCAAATGATCTGATTGCCTGTTCCCAGTTGCGCCGATCGTAAGCGCTTTTGGCAGAGTTGTATTCCTGTGGTAGCGGAGTAGCGGGCTTGTCAGCGGAATGAACATGGATCGGGATGTCGGGTGTGGGCTTTTCCAATCTTATGATCAGGTTTTGCACGTCCTGGGTCAAGCCCTTGATCTGTTGATTGACCTGTTTCATATCCGTCACCAGCGACTGCACCTGTTTCTTCATTTCTCCAGTTTCACGTTTCAGGGCAGTGATCTCTTCGCCCGGTTCCCGGGTCTCCGGCTGGGTTTTAATTTCCGTTACTATCCGGTTCAATTCACACGCCAATTCCACTTTGGTCACCAGATTGGCTACGGCGATGCGGTTCTTTTCCAAAAAATCGTTGACCGTCTCCTCAATTTGTTGAAATTCGTCGTGGAGTTCGACAAGTTCATCATCAATATCCATCAGGCGTTCGGGAACAAATCCATAAGCCAGAACATCGTCGCGGAGTAGTTCCAGCGATTGAGTGATCCGGTCGGTATAGGTCTCCAGGTCATCGATCCGATTGGTAAAAGCATAGTTCTCATAGATCCAGTCCAGTCTTTTTTTAAGATCCAGGATCTCTGTGTCCAGTTCCTGAAAACTATGATCCACTCCCTTCAATTCTACGCCGATCCGTTCAATATCGCGATTCATATAGGCAAGCAAGACCAGCAGTTCGTCGTTGATCTTTTGCAATTCATCCATCCTGACCCGTTCTGCCTGAAAGGTCTTGTTGCTAACGCAACCGACCAGCAGCACGAGGACAAGCATCGGCGCGATCCATCTAATCATACATCGCTCCTCCTAGTATGAATTATTCAATCTGCAACCAAAAATGCCTGGTAGGCGCGGAAGGTGGAATACAGGTCTGCTTTGCTGCACAATTCATATAGGGAGTGCATCCCCATCAGTCCGGTGCCACAGTCAATGACTTCGGCGCCCAAATTGGCAAGGATGTAAGCAATTGTCCCGCCGCCGCCTTCGTCCACTTTGCCGAGTTCGCCGGTCTGCCAGAAAACTCCTGCGCTATCGAAGGTGCGCGTCACATAAGCACTGAATTCGGCATTGGCATCATTGCACCCGCCTTTACCGCCACTGCCGGTAAATTTGGCGATCCCCACGCCATAATTGAACAGAATGGCATTTTGGCGGTCATGGACGCCTGGATAATTGGGATCGACTGCGGCATTGACGTCGGCAGAGATAATTTGCGAATTCATGAAGGTCTTACGTAAATTCGCAGAAGTATTGGACTGTCCGGTATGTTCCAGCAAATGCCCGATAAAGTCCCGTAAAAAGATCGAATGAGCGCCGGTATTGCCTTGGCTGCCCACTTCTTCTTTATCCGAAAAATAGACGATCATCGTGCGCTTGGGTTTGGCTTCCAGATTCGCCAATATTGCCTGCAAGGCAGTATAAGCACAGATCCGGTCATCCTGGCCATAGCCCACGACCATGCTGGAATCCAGCCCGGCATCGCGTGCCGGAGTGGCTGGCACCAATTCCAGCTCGGCGGAGATAAAATCATGTTCAGTGATACCATATCGTTCATTGAGGAGTTTCAGGGCATAGGCGCGGGCGGCTTCTTTTTCCGAACTTCCGGGTTCTAACATACCGCCGAACACCAGGTTCATTCTGGAAGCGTCGATAGCATCACCGATATTCTTGGTATATTGTTCTTTACCAGCGAGGTGGGGCAAGAGGTCGGGGATGATAAAAACTGGCTCATCATCTTTCTCACCGATGCAGATATTGACGATGCTGCCGTCTTTGCGGACAACCACGCCATGCAGCGCCAGGGGAGTGGATACCCACTGATATTTCTTGATCCCGCCATAGTAGTGCGTTTTGGCGCACAGCATGCTGCTGGCGGGGTCCTCATAGAGCGGATTCTGCTTGAGATCAACCCGCGGAGCGTCGATATGAGCGCCCACGAGGTTGAATCCCTCGGTCAGAACTTTGCTGCCAAGCACAGCTATGGCGATGGTCTTGCCACGGAAAACGGAATAGACGCGGTTACTTTTTTTTTTGTCTTTGATATCCTTGAAGTTGTGTTTGTGCAAGACATCCAGCGCATAAGCGATCGCTTCACGTTCGGTCTTGGCGATATTAAGAAAATGTTTGTAAGGCACGGCAAAGTCCATTGCCGCCTTACGGTCAGCCGAAGGCGCCTCTTTCCAGAAGTTTTTGCGTTCGTAGAAAAGTGGGTTGGTGGCGCTTTCTTTCTTTTTCATGTGATCTCCATTTATTGTTTTTTATCTCATTTCATCTAACGGCGAGAATGCGCAAACGCCGTAATCCCATCGGAGCATTTACGGTGCAGATCTCACCTATTTTTTTGCCCATCAGTGCCTTGCCGATGGGAGAGACGACCGAAACCGACATGACCCCTTCTTCGTGGATATAGTTCAATTCCTCCACTCCCACCAGATGATACCAGTGATGTTCGCCACTGTCCACATCCAATGTCTCACAATAAAAGCCAAATCTGACCATGTCACGCGGGAAGGGATCGATGTCCACTACTTTGAGCAATGCGCTTCGTCGGCGAAGGTAGTCGATCTCGGCATCAATCTCTCTTTGTCGTTCCCGAGCTGCTTTGTATTCCGCGTTTTCGCTCAGATCGCCAAACTCCCGGGCAGTGGCGATCGCTTTGATCACCTCGGGACGTTCGTTGTTCCTCAAGTGAGAGATGCGGCGATGGAGCAATTCCATCCCCTGTTTGGTGATAAAGAGAGCAGGATCCAAAACGCCGAACCTCAGACCTTCTTCTTCCTCAAGATCTTCAAGGCGGCGTTGGCTGCTTTCTTGATCCGGGCATTTCCACTATGTGTCCAGTTCTCCACCAAGTGTTCCACTTCCTCAGAATAATCCACTATCCCTCCGCAGAGGATCTCCACAATTTGAGGGTCACGAGTGTTGCCATGATCCCGATACACGTTTGTATATCGTTGCAAGTCAAGTTTTTGCACCGCTTTGAGCAGGCCGATATGGGCTGGGATCTGATCGGTCAATGGATAATTCCAAGCACGGAGAAAGTGATCCATTACCGGCTCCACCAGTTCAGGCATCTTCTTCAGCAAACGTATAAGGATATTCAAAGCCGCTTTGCCCAAAGCCGTGGAAGGAGTATCCAGCCATTTGTAGATATGGGCAAGATAATTGTGCGGATACTTTTTTAGCAGGGGAAACACGACTTTATCAAAGATGGCGGCCAGGTCATGAGCCGGAGCATCTTTCATCGCATCCTCCACGATGGGAATATAAGTGGCTGGCTTTTTGGCGCAGAGTTTTGACATGATGTGAATGAAGGCGCTCCGCCCCTGACCCCCCTTCTTGTTCCACAAATACTTGTAAAAGGGTATGTATTGCTCGTGTTTCTTCCCGATCTTATGAACTAATATCTGCGCTACGTAAGTGATTACCTCGTTGGGGATTTTTCCATTGACCCGCTCCGGATAAGCGATGAAGATTCGCTCGAAATCATAATCGTTCCTGGGAAGTTTATTCGTCAGATAATCATCCGCATCCTTGTTTATCCGCTCTTTCCAATCAATGGTAAGCATCTCTGACTCCTTTATTTACACTCTATAATATATAATTTTTCCCTACGCGACCGCATCACAGTATCACCAATACTGTCAAGGGAAAAGTGCCAAAACACCCATCGACCCATCCACAAATTACCGGAACTTTTATGCGTTCTCTCTTATTTTTTCAAATCGTATCACCATTTTTTCATTTCGGCGTTTTTACTGGTCTTCGATATCACGACTTTTTCACAACGATATCACGAT
>JBBISI010000050.1:0-9862 GCA_037441405.1 Candidatus Cloacimonadota bacterium | reverse complement strand
CCGGTTTTGGTAAAAACAAGTCAACCGGCAGGGGTCATTATCAGATATCAATGGAAAAGTATGATTGGCGTATCCCGGAAGTCCCCAATGCCTGTCTGCTCTTATCAAACATGGTTCCCGATGAGACCGATGCCCCGGAAATATCCTATCGGGGCTTTACCAAGTATGGCAAATTGGGAGGGAGCATGGCACAGTCCGAATCGCCATTCAAGAAGCCCATATTTATGTTTTCCCCCGGATCAGTGATCTGGAGTAAAGAAAAGCCGAGAGGACGTATGGTGACGGGAATCCATCCTGATAATAATATGATTGTCCAAAACCTATACGCATATTCAATTCCAATTAGTGTAAAACGGGAGGCATAATGGCAGCGGTACATCGTATCCCATTCCAAATACGTCCACTCAGTCCCCTGCATATCGGGAGCGGAAACATGCTGGATCCTTTTCGGATGCTGATTAAGAATAATCATGCCTATTACATAAATACCACTGAATTTGCTAAGTATCTCTCCGGCTCTTTTGGTAAGAATTTTCATGATATCTTGAATAGCGGTGTTCTGGAGAAGATCATCACCTTTATGTATGATAAGTTTGATCCTTCTAATCAATCCTTGTATGTTTCCAAGTATGGGGTAAGCAAAGATATCCAAGATCACTATACGGTTCAGATGAAAAATCCTTCCAGCGATAAACAGATCATGGAGTTCGTTAGAACAGGATATTGTCAGCCCATTATTCCTGGGTCATCAATCAAGGGTGCATTCAGGACAGCGATTATTTCTGCTTTGGCTGCACTAAAACGGGAATATCCGCAAAAAGGTGATTTTGAGTTTCGTTTGCTGGATGCCATGAGTGATACTGACAGATATAAGAAGGATATCACCAAAGATCCTCTCAAATATATTAAATTCAGTGATGCTCCACTGCCTGTCGATAAAATGACAATAAAGTGCATTAATCGTGTATATGTGAAGGATAATAGAAAGTCAATTCCCTTCAGTTATGCAGAAGTGTACATGAATTCAACGGAATACATAACATCTACTGAACTTGTAGTGGACTCTCGGTTCTTCGAGGCGAAATGCCTACAATCTATATTTCTACCTGATGGGGCAAATCAAAAATCAATGTTACTTCGATTGCTTGGGATGATATCCAAGTATTACAAGGATAAATTAGACAAAGAGATAGAAGACTATTCTTCCAGTCCATTGATCAAGTCCAACCAAGCAATTAGCAAACAAATGGTAAAGATCGGGGAATCGTGGCGATTTATTGCTAAACTTGGTAAGGGAAGTGGCCAAAACTATTTATCCATTGCTCAAAGCAGCATTCAGCCAATCACAAAATCATCAATTAAGGACGATGAAAGTGATACCGATCTGCCGATGGGCTGGTGTTTGTTTCAATATCTTAGCTAGAAATTTTTGATATGATAGCGCAGATATTCTTTTCCTCCCGGCAGAATGCAGTAAATATCATCCCTTTATTGAAGAAGGATATTTTTGGGGACTGCCAGGCATTGATCCTGACATCACATGTGGCTAAAATAGGCAAATGGACAGATAACCTGATCCATGTGCTTCATAACAAAGGTTTGAAAGACCGTGTGACCAATTGTGACTTGGGTCAATACGAGGATCATACTGAGAACGTGGACGATTATTTGGAAAAACTATGTAAGGATCATGAGCAGTTGTTCTTTAATATCAGCGGTGGTAAAAAGAGCCAGATCCTTTCTCTGCTAAAACTTTACAATCGTCGCAACAATGACAAAGACCGCGTGATCTATGTGGATAACAATCCCTATGAGATACGTGTGTATAGTGGATACAAGTTGGTTGATAGTATCCACTTGAACTATGAATTGGATTTAGAAGATGTACTCAATTTATCGGGATTTACCTGCTGTCCCAATGGTGAGTCCTTGGACTACTACAGGATCAAACCAGAACGATTGCACCCCTCTTATGATCAATTGCTGAAGATAGACCAATACTATCTGGAGAACGTGGATTTTCGTAACCTCATGTACCATTACTTCAATCCATATTCCCACTCAGACCTGAGCAAGGGGAGCATTAAATTAAAGATAAAATCCTGCCTGTCAAAGCCCAACAGGGTAACAGTCGATAACTTGGTGCATAAGCGTTTTTCTGATCACTATGATAAGGTTGCTAAAGCTATTAGAACGTTAAGGAAAATTAGTCTTTGCCCGTCTGAAACTGACTTAAAGAATCTGTGGGATGAGCTCAAAAATATCCCCAATGTGGAGCATATCTATAATAAACACTGGTCGGCAGTAAGAGACGCGATCGTCGAAGTAGTGGAAAGTCAGATCGATCGGGATGATCATGTGCTGGTGGATTGATCAGATAAATGGAGAATTAGGGCTCTTGTTTCGGTCATTGAAAAGATTAGGGGTTCTAAAATCCTGAACCATGAATCACTTGATTTCAAATCCGGGATCAAACACTCCGACGTAAACAGATTGTTGGACTTGGGGAGAACCGGAGTGTTTTTTGAGAACCTCACTGCGGCGAAGATACACAACATATTGGCAGGAAAATGTAAGTCCCTTGATCAGAATATCTACATGAATGTGAAGATATACCCTCTAAATGTGGATAGTAATACTCCGAGTACCGATCGAGACCCTGACAAAGGCGATAATAATCCCATTCCGCAAGTTGAGTATGATTGCTTGATATTGACCCCGTATGCCAGTTTGATTGCGATTGAGTGCAAGACCTATGACATCGGAGGAGATATGTTAAAAGCAAAACAGTATTCTGTTTCCACTCAAGGAGGTGTGTTTTCCAGGAGCGTCCTGATCACACACGTCCAGAAACAGTCACAGAAAACTGATGGGACTTTCCCTTATATCCTCACCGCCGTTGTAAATCAATTGGATAGCGTAAGACGATACAGCGCAGATGTCTGGTATTATGATGAGATAGAGGACAGATTGCTCAAGACACTCGAACTCGCAGAACCGGGTTGGTGCTGAATTCCGGTTCCATACCAGCCCACATAGAATACCCCCCTGCCTCCATCTGACACCTCCGACATGAAACGGGTGAAAAAAAGGTTTGTCTATTCGCCGGTCGGATCTCATTTTTTGCTCACAATTTTGGCGATAGCGTAGGCAGCTTTGACCAGAATGGCTAATAGATAAAGTGCTTTCATCGCATTACCTCCTATGTTATGTCTCCATATATGTCCGACGGATACCGATGCCTGACAAAAAAGTGGCATTTGATCCGTTCTCAAGGCGTATGTTGTTGTCGATGCGGCGGTTATGATTAGAATTGCAGCCAATGTCCAGTGGATCAGCACGAGCGGCTACAATTCTATCAGCCCTTATCATAAAAGGCATTGAGGGCATTTTGTCCATTCTGGGGATTTTTGTCCGCTCCTTATATAGTATAGACCTGCTGCTGGATCACCACTTCGCGGCAGGGCGTTGGATCTTTTTTTAAGTGTATAGATGTGATAAATTGTGTATGAAAAGTCCAATTCATATAGGCAGAGCGCAGCACGACAGATGAACAAAGAAAAAGCCCACCGGGGTGTGCTGATGGATGGATGTATAGATTGTTTTGGTGGGGTGATTAGTCCGGGCTGAAGGTGACTGTACCCAGATTGGAATTGTTACAGGAGGCAGGGAACCGCAAGTTCAGCTAAGGTGTGGAGTGGCCGGTATCATTGAACAAGGTGCTGCCTCTCTTATTGGTAAACGTGGTATCGGGTGGACCGGTAAGGGTAAAATTACCGTTTTCATCGGTTTTGGCGGAGAAGTATGAACCTCCACCCTGACCACCCTCCTGCATGAGATTGATCCAGGCCTGGAAGGGGAATTCGCCAGCCGGACATTGCTTTTTAGGGGTATGCCTTGGATGATAATGGCGTCAGAATTGTATTGACAAAGACGGTAAATCTGGAAACGATGCCGGCATAAATAACGAAGCAGGTAAAAAAGCTATGCTGGACACGACAAAAGAACTTCGGGTGATCCGTCTGCTGTTGACGGTAGTGGCTTTGCCGGTAGTCTTTATGATCCTACGGACTATGAAAACTGTCTTTATACCACTGATCTTGGCCATATTCCTCAGCTTCCTCTTTGCGCCCTTGATCCAGTGGCTCCAGAAACGACGGGTACCGATGTTTGCGATCCTAATCCTGCTTCTGTTTATCATCCTGCTCTTCTTTTCCTTCGTAAGCTGGTTGTTCTATACGGCCGGCGATAATGTGGCAAGAGAGTTTCCGGTGTATCAGGCACGATTCGAGACCATGATCAGGGATGCTCAGAATGATTTGTCAAACACTCTGGAAAGCATGAACGTGGCGCTGGAGAAGATACCCTTGCTAGATATCTCAGAGCAAATCTCGAGCGGTGGTTTTAGCATCACAAAGATGATAACGGGGACGATGGGAACTTTCCTCAATATCGGCACCACTCTTTTTCTGACAATGCTTTTTATGCTCTTTACCGTGGCTGGACAGGGGCAAATGGAAAAACGACTCAGACGCGTATTGACAGAGGAGAGGCAAGAACAGACCTTGCAGACGATATCACGGATTCAACGGCAAATCCAGCGCTACTTTCTCAACAAGTCGCTGATTAGTTTGGGCACCGCTTTGCTGGGAGTATTCTTTATGTTGGTCTTTGGGATCAATTTCGTGGTGGTGGCGGGGATTCTGCTCTTTGCTTTGAACTTCATACCCAATATCGGATCGATCATTGCTACTCTCTTTCCCATCGTGATTTGCCTGATCGATTACGGATTTGGCTGGACTCTGGTGGGGATCACTCTAAGTCTGATCAGCACCCAGGTTTTCTTTGCCAACATCATGGAACCCAAGGTAATGGGGGAACGCCTCAATCTAACTCCGATCATGGTGCTGATTTCGTTGGTCTTCTGGGCATTGGTCTGGGGTGTGGTGGGGATGATGCTTGCCGTGCCGATCACGTCTGTGATCAATATCGTGCTCAAGGAAATGGACGAGAAGAACCTGGTCTCAGCGATTATAAGCGACCAATAAATCAATAGCGCCGGATCACACGGAACCCGACAAAGGGATATCCGCGCTGCGGATCGCGACGGTCGCGGCTGTGGAGATTCAATCGATTGACATCAGTATCAAATATGCTGCCGCCCCGTACAATCTTGGCAAATCCGGTGACCGGTCCGGTGGGACTGATGCTATCCTGCAAATCCCTGAGATAAGTGGCGTCAAACCAATCCCAACACCATTCCGAGACGTTTCCCGTGAGATCATAGATGCCCAGGGTATTTGCTTTTTTGCTGCCCACGGATTGAATTCTTCCTCCGGCATTACCACTATACCAGGCAATTTCTACGAGGTTATTGGAGCCGCTGTAAAGGTAACTAGTCTGCGCAGAAGCGGCTAATTCAAACTCGGCTTCTGTAGGTAGGCGGTAGCCATTTGCCGACCAATCACAGATGATCCTTCCTTTGCTCCAATCCAAGGGTTTGGTGAGACCATTCAATGAAAAGCAGGGTTTCAATCCTTCGTCCTCGCTGCGGCGATTACAATACTCGATAACATCATACCAGGACACGTTGTCCACGGGAAGATCGTCCCCTCTGCGGCTGACATTGGCAGGACGCATGTATCTGTTCCATTCTGTCTGGGTAACTTCGTATTTGCCGATGTAAAACGATGATAGACCGATAGTGGCGGATTGATTGCCATACGTGAATTCCTGGGCCGGAACAAAGACCATATCGACCGGAGGGGAGGGGGTCTTGGTTTGGATAGCAGGAGGAGTAGTGCTGCCGGGAGTGGTTGGTCTCGATGCATTGATTATGGCAGATAGCCGATCACGGCTACGTTCGTGTGATTTGGTGTCGCCATATCCCGTGATGCGGATATTATTTGGAGAGGTAATAGGGGATTGGTTGTTAGTGCTAACGACTGAATCGCCGGATATAAGACCGGGAGTGATCATCGGGGTCGAAATCTCGCGTTGGGGTTTGCGGCCGAAGAAATAGAGCATAACAACGAGGGTGCTCATAAGAACAAGAAGTAAGATCCAGAAGCGGTAATCGATCGCATTACGGGGCTTGGGAATGGGATTATGGGTATTGACATCAAAGTTGTCTTTCTTGCCGTTTTTTGATGTCCAGATCTGATCGTCGGCCAGGAGAGGCAATTTATCCAACTCCCGGGCAAACCCGCTCAAGGTGGTAAATCTATTCAGAATATTGCGATGCAGACATTCCGATACGATCTTGTTCAAAGAAGTGCTGACATTGGTGATGTAGGTAAATTTGTGTTCCTTGAGGCGGGTTCTGCCGTATATGGTGTAACAAAATGGACTGTGGCACAACAACTGGGCAAGGATCACGCCGATGGTGAAGACATCTTCCCGCTCGTCCACATCCTCATAAGTTATGCCTGAGATCAATACCCGGATGTCATCATTATCATCAAGGATGATGCCCACGGGGCTGAGATTATACATCGTAAGCCCATTTTGCCTGATATAGATGGCGGCTGAGACCAATTGGGCGGCGATCTTGCGAACCAAAGACTCGCTGAGTCGATCCGGATTGGTAATTTTTAGTTCCGCGAGAGTAATGCCATCCACAAATTCGGATACGATAAAACCGGGACTGAGAGAATCATTGATCTCGACAACGGGTGCAATATGAGGATGGGAAAAATCCTTCAGGTTTTGCAGGCGGATCTGTAAACTGTAAAGTTTTGCGATGTTTTCAGAACTGGATTTGTAAAACAACTTCAAGAGATACTGTATGTCTTCATTATCCGAGCGAGTAACCACATACTTGATGCCTTCGGGATCCCGGTTCAGCATCTTTACGATCCGGTATCCGCAATAAATCTCTCCGGGATGGAGATGAGGAACGCCATCCTGTATTGGCAGGATATTACTGGAGGTAGCCTGTTTCGCCGTTATTGTAGGCTCTGGTGTGGAAACGGGATCCAAATCAGGCTGCAAATCGGTAGAGGTGCCGCAATAGGCGCAGAATTTTGCTTTGTCCGGCAGTTTTTCGCCACAATTGATACAATACTTCATCGTTTTTTGGGTGTAACTCTCGTTATGGACAGCATTACTTCCTTGCCGTTGATGTCATATTCGACCATGTCCGATGACGGAACATCATGCCGCATGATCGCATCCGCCAGGGTCTCGGAACAGACGTATTCTCCCCACTGCTTAAGCGCATCAGCGATTTGATCGTCACCAGACCACTTGATATGGATTCTATCCATAATGTTAAATTCCTGTTCCTTGCGGGTAAATTGGATCTTATTGACCAGTTCACGGACATATCCTTCCCGCAGCAATTCCGGAGTTAGTGTTATATCCAGTGCCACAAAGATATCCTTAACCGCTTCAAAGACATATCCCTCACGGGGACTGATCAGGATATTAATGTCCTCGGGCACAAGGGTGACCGTTCCGGACGGAATGATAAGGTCGTAGGAGCCGTGTTGGACCAGCGACAGACGAACTTCCTGACCTTTTACCTGGCTCAAAGCGCTGGCGATCTGCTTCATCTTATCCCCGTGTTTGGGACCCAAGACCTTGTAAACGGGCTTGATCTCATAGCGCACAAAGTCCTCATCATCATCGCGGACATATTCCACCCGGTGAATGTTCACTTCTTCGCGGATCAGATCAAACATCCGCTTTACCGTCGCCTCAACCCGCTCGGGGACATACATCACGCCGAGTGGCTGCCTTACTTTGATCTGACATTCATTGCGGGCAGCGCGTCCCAATGAGACCAGGTCGATCACGATCTGCATTTCTTCTTCCAATCTGGGATCGATATGCTGTGCTTGACTCTGGGGATAATCCTGAAGGTGCACGCTGGTCTTGCCGGTGAGGTTAACGTGGATCTCTTCCGCAAGATAGGGAGCAAAGGGCGCCATCAGTTTGCATACTTCCAGCATCACCTGATACAGCGTAAGATAGGCATCGGTCTTGTCCTGATCCAGTTCAAAAGACCAGAATCTCCGCCGGCTGCGCCGCACAAACCAATTGCTGAGTTCATCTATTACAAAGTCCTGGATCGCCCGCACGGATTTGGTGAATTCATATTCTTCTGTCCATTGACGCACCTGAGCAATCAGGGTATGCAAGCGGGATACGATCCAGCGATCGATCTCACTGCTTTTCCGCCAGTTCTGCTCATAAGCGCCGGCATCAAATCCATCGATGTTGGCATAGGTTGCATAGAAGGAATACACGTTCTTGAGAGTGCCGATGAACTTATTGACCACTTCTTTTACGCCACCAACATCAAAGCGGGTGGGCACCCAGGGCGGACTTACTTCAAGAAGATACCAGCGAATAGCATCAGCACCGAAGGTCTGCATCAGTTCCAGTGGATCGACTGCATTCCCCAGTCGCTTGCTCATCTTCTGTCCATTCTTATCAAGGATCATATCATTGACCAGCACGGATTTGTAAGGCGATACACCTTTCAATAGCGTGGAGATCGCTAACAGCGAATAGAACCAGCCACGTGTCTGATCGATCCCTTCCGAGATGACGTCTGCCGGGAACAGCTCCGAATCGAAGTCTTCAGCATTTTCAAAGGGATAATGCCACTGCGCAAAAGGCATTGCACCGGAATCAAACCAGCAGTCGATCACTTCAGGAGTGCGTTTCATCACTCCTCTACAAGCGGAACACGTAAGCACCACCTCATCGATATAAGGCCGGTGCAATTCGATATCATTCGGCACCGCTTTTCCATCTGTCATCCTGGCTTGGGCAACCAGATCGGCGATCGAACCGATGGAGCGCTGCATTCCACAGTCCTCGCAAACCCAGATATTGAGCGGTGTTCCCCAAAAACGATCGCGAGACAGCGCCCAATCCACATTGTTCACCAGCCATTCTCCAAAACGCTTTTCACCCACGAAAGGCGGATACCAGCGGATTTGGGCGTTATTCTCGATCAATTGCTGCTTAAACTGCGTAGTGCGGATATACCAACTCTCCCTCGCAAAATAGATGAGTGGATCGTCACAGCGCCAGCAATGTGGATAACTGTGTTTGATCTGCTCCCGGCGATAGAGTTTGCCTTCTTCTTTGAGATGCCGGATGATATCTTTGTCCGCCGTCTTGACAAATACGCCCGCCCAATCTCTGACCGCTGCCATGAATTTACCGCTGCCATCCACCGGATTGATAAAGGGCAGATCATACTTCTGAGCCAGAGAATAGTCATCCTGACCAAAAGCCGGAGCAGTATGCACGATCCCTGTACCGTCTTCCATGCTCACGTAATCCGCCAGCCCGATATACCACGCTTTCTTATCCGGTTCGATAAATCTGAAAAGCGGTTCATAAGGACGGTATTCCAATGCCTTGCCCGGCATTTCCTCCACGATCTCATAGTCCCCACTCAGGACATACAGCAGTTCCTTAGCCAGGATCAACTGCTGTTCCTGATGCCTCACCTTGACATAGGTATGATCCGGATGAACCGCCAGCGCTACATTGGAGATCAGTGTCCACGGCGTGGTCGTCCATGCCAGATAATAGAGGTTCTCTTCATCCATTGCCTTGAATTTGACCAAAACCGAAGGATCTTCAACTTCTCGGTAGCCCTGGGCTACTTCATGCGAGGAGAGCGGAGTGCCGCAACTCGCACAATAGGGCACGATCTTGTAATCTTTATAGATCAGGCCGCGTTCAAAGAAGTTATTGAGTATCCACCAGACGCTTTCGATATATGTATTGTGTAGAGTGATATAAGGATCGTCCAGATCGAGCCAGTAACCCATCAATTCGGTCAGTTCTCGCCACAGTATCTCATAGGTAAAGACGGATTCGCGGCAGCGGCGGC
>JBBISI010000049.1:0-11081 GCA_037441405.1 Candidatus Cloacimonadota bacterium | reverse complement strand
GTATAACCTTACGACCGTAAGGTTATACTAAGGTTATCAAGCAGGGAGAACTCAGAAGATAGCGCCATTTTGCGTGAATCTATACTTTCTTAAGAGCGTTTAATAACTCAGAGCGGTTAACTCGACTTTGTCCAAACTATCTGCAAGGTATAATCCTTTGTTACTACCGACTGCGCTGGAATGAGAAATGATATTGTTTTTTGCACGGTCTCGAAATTTGGTGATACCGGTATGTACAACGCTCAACTTACTCCTATAGCCGGATAGTTTTGCCCCCTATCTACGATGGGATAATGACGGCGGTTCATACCACTATCGTGCCGTTGTAATCCGGGGTGCAAAGTAATTTGCTACCGGGGAGGAATAATAAAAGGCACGATCTGATGACCGTGCCCTTCAATCTTGACTTGCGATGCTTAAGGGAGGAATTTACAAGCGGGATCTAAAGCATCCTTTGGTCTTTTGATGTTATTTCATCAGGAGCATCTTTTTGGTTTTGTTGAATCCGGGCGTATCCATCCGGTAGAAATACATTCCGGAGGCGACGCCGCGGTTTGCGTTATCCCGTCCATTCCAGACGGCATTGTGTCTGCCGGCTTGTTTGTGTTCGTCCACCAGTGTATTTACCAATTGTCCCTTGATATTGTAGATCCTGATGGTGACTCTGCCGGGTTTGGCGACCTCAAAGGCAATGGTGGTGCTCGGATTGAAGGGATTGGGATAATTGTTGCGCAATTGGTTGACGAAGACTGGTGGGATCGACGAGTCATTGGAAGTGTAGGGGAAAGCGAAGGACACGGTATCGCTGGGAGCGCCGAGAACATTGAGATACATCGCACGGATATAGAATTTGTAGTCACCTTCCAGTTCCAGAAACTCGGTATAAGTTGTCTGGGTTACGTCATTGGTGGCGACCAGATGGAAGGTGTCGGCATTGAACTTGCGATATACTTTATATCCGGAAACAGGCAGAACCGGATCATAAGGCGAATTCCAGTACAGCTGGAAGAGCCCGGTATCATTATCCACCGTAAATCCGGGGGTAATGGGATGAGGCAGATAGATCAGGGTAAAATCGACTCTGGGGTTTTGGTGGGTAAGATTGACCAATACGCCATTGGCGGTGGAACTCTGGTGGTACGGCATTTCGGCATTGATGGTGTGAGTGCCGTTCGGGAGATAGAGGCGATAAATACCATTATCTTTGGGGCTGGTGGCATATTTATGTTGGTTGTAAACCACAGCCATAGACGTTGCAAGTCCTGAGGAGAGTAGCACTTCACCATGAGCAAAGCCGGTGATATTGGCAATTCCGGTCAGAGCGAAATCATCAATGAACCAGCCTATGCCTTCATACATACCATCAGAAGCAAAGCGGAAACGGAATTTGACGCTTTGACCGGCGAAACCACTAAGATTGAAGGCAGTCGTCAACCAGCCACCGCTATTGCCGCTGAAACCGGGTTGACCGTTGAGAGCAGGCAAACTCTGATGAGTATATCCGCCTATCGGAGAGATCACTTGCCAGATAGCGCCGCCGGTGGTGGATATGGCTACATTGCCACCATCATAATTGAGTTCGGTTCCATAGTAGTGTTTGAATCTGAGTTGGGCATTGGAACCGGTGATGGTATACTCTTGAGTATGCAGATCAAAGACTGAATTGGGGGGATAGTTGTCTGTGGTTCCGGTGCACCAGAGTTTGTCACCCGAATAGGGTGTTACCTGCATCGGGGAAGCCCAGATCCATCCGGCCAAAGGAGTGAAGTTACCGGAATCCGCCTCAAAATTGTTGAACAACTGATTGGAATTCATCGTGATATTGATCGGGCGAGACAATTCTGGGGCATTCGTTGCGGTAAGCGAGAAATTAAAGGGCACAACGGTTCCAGGCGTCAAAGCGGCATTGAAACTGACGTCATATACAAACTGCCGGGTAAAGTCCTGCTCAATCTCTGCCAAGGTGATCGTGTCCTGAGTGATCTGTACCAAGGAACTGGGACTGGTGAGCATGGCAACGATGTTTTTTGCCGGAATGTCGGAGTTATTTTTGACGTTGACGATCAAACTAACGGTCTCGGCACTCTCGATGATGCCGTTGTTGTTAGCATCATAGTCGCAGGTCATCAGAGAGATGTATTGCAGATGGGGTGAGGCAATACGGATATTGAAACTGCGTGTCCACTCATTTTCAGTGTCCGTTATACGCAGGGAGAAGGTCACATAGCGGTTAGTAGGGCTATTCGGCGAGATGGCGACCACGAAGGGAAGACGGTTTACGCCGGAATCTCCAGCCGGTATGGGAAAATATGCCGAAGTACTGTTGATTATGCTTACGTGAGGATCATTGGTGGATAGAACCGCATTGACGTTATCGGCAGTCATATTACCGGTGTTGCTCAAGCGGATACCCAGGTCAAAGACCTCACCAGGTTCCACGGCAGAATCATTACCGCCGACATAGGTCTCACCGATGACCATATGGGCTTGTTCAAAGAAGATCGGGACGGTCGTTATGTAAAGAGCGCGCAAGTGGCCAAGCGGTGAAGCGGCGGTGGGATACTGATTACCGTAGGTATATTCCAGTCCGATGTTACCCTGGCCGTTTGTGATGCCGATGGTGCAGTAGTTGCCGTGTCGGAAGCCAGTAGTGGCATCGATGTTATTGAACACTTTATATTGGATCTTGATAGGGCCGTCGCCGGTGGAGGTGGGAAAGATCTCCGGATCGTAAAGGATCACCTGGAAGGTATTTTCCGATGTTCCATTGGCTCCGCTGCGCATCTGATTCCATTGAACGATAAAACGGCTGTTTGGGCGGTCGAAAAAATAGAATATTCCGCTGCCCGTTCCTGTGGCCAGGTCATCCCAAAAAGGTGCGATCATCGGGCTGGGTCCCATTGCCCCGGGTAGGCGGTAATTCCGGAATTCGGCATTCTCTGTGATGCCCATGGCGATAAAGCCATTGGAACAAACAGTGATCTGGTTGTAGGGCTCACCATAAAGGCGGAAGGTAAAGGGCAAATTGACCACTGCCAAAGATGAAGCGCCTACCATGTCTCCTTCGGTACTGGTGTAAGGGTCATTGATGGTCGTCAATTGAGTTCCGGCACCACCTTCATTGGGTGCGATGCCGATCCATTGATAGGTGGGGCACTGTTCAAATGCCGTATCGGTGACATCAAAGATCACATATCCGTATTGATCCGGTCCCAGGGGGCTGTTGACGGTCACGACGCCGATCGTCAAACTGAAATGGACGTGCTGTTCAAAGCCCTGATCATTGTATAATTTCAGTTTCATCGGAATAACCATGCCGGGCAGAATAATGGGACGGGCAAAGACCTGGAACAACCCCGCGGGAACGATATTACTGCCGGGCGTGGCTGTGCCGTAATAGATGGTGTGTACGGGGACGGAGATCAGGTCATTGAGCGTGTATAATCTGCCGTAAAGGTTATGACCAAGGTCAGTTCCGTTGTTCTTGACGGTCAGACGCATACTGACCGTCTCTCCGGGATCAATGGCGGAATTATTAGTATCGATGATCTGGTAAGAGACGAATTCCATACGAGCTGTCAAGACCTGCAGAAATTCGGAGAGGTCATAGGTATTGCCTAGATTGTCGGTCAGGATCAGATGCATCCGGAGCATCATCTGGTCTGGACAGTTAATAGCGATATTTATCAGGATGGGATTGACATTAAAGGAATTCTCTCCGGAATTGACGGCGCCATAGGTGACGAGTGAATCAACGAGCGTCACATAAGGATTGTTGGTGGTCAGATATCCGCTGATGCCGCTGATGGTGGAAGTTGTCGTATTGCGGATGGCAAAACTTAAAGCGACTGTCTCGCCGCTGTTGGCAATGCTATTGCCGTTGCCGGACGTATTGCCAGTGTTGTCGTCAGTCACCACGATGATCCCCGGGATCAGGGAACCGGATGCATTAAAAGTTATGTTGTGTTGCAAAGGCTTGTAATTGTGGCCGGAAACCGTGATGGTAGCCATCCCCGGCAACGGATTATCCGGCAGAACCATGATCACCTGGCCATTCGCATCGGTAAAGCCGCGGGAGATGATCGTCGTTCCTTGAGAGATGGTAAGGCAGGCACCTTCAGCCGGAGATCCATCCATATTGGTGATCTGGATATCCAGCAAACCTGTGCCGATATGGACAGAGGGCTGGACAGCTATCTGATACTGTAGAGGAATGGCGGTAAACACTTCCATGGAAGGGTCACCCATTAGATTGCACCACAAGACGTTGTTGGTGACAGCCCCCGGATTGGAGATCCCGTATATGAGGTGAAAGTATATTTTGCTGTAGAGCAGTGCTTCGCCCATAGTCCGCATTCGCCATGAGAAGATGCCGGCAAATGTTGCGCCAGTTAATGTATTGTTATAGGAAGTGTGGGTGGATGAGGTTGCCATACCGATGGCTGTCACCGCTCCTTTGGGCTGTGCGGTTGAACCAAGGCGAATGAAAGACTCGGTTGTGGCAGTGCCGCCGGCAAAGTTTCCGGTGCTGCATGTATTGATAACGGCGTGCAACAAACGACCGCCATTTACCAAACTCTCGCTGGGGCTCCATCCGCTCATACCGATATATCCACGGTAGTTGAAGAATCCTACGCCTTGATTGATTGCCTGATTCATCGCAGCAACGGATGGATCCCCGGAATACAATTCAGTAAAGGTAAAATTGGGGTTGTGATGCAGGGCTAATTCTTTGACGTATTTGTTGTTATAGATAGTTGATTGGCCGGATGGAGTAAAGTCGCCGACGAGAAGCATCCGCTCCAACCAATCCGCTTGGGCGACATTGATATTCTTCTCGTAGAGATAGACCTTATTCAAGATATTGGCAAGTTGGTCAGTACTTTCGGCAGAAATCCTGCCGATGAAAGCATCGCCCAAGGCATCAGTACCGGCAAGATGCGTATATTGATAATCACCGCTGGCGGTTCCGGAACCCCAGGAAGGAATAGGAAAACTGCCTGTCGTATCACCGAATAGGATAATGAAGTCCGGACGGGTGGCGGGGTTAGTATATTGGGTCTGTATATAGTTCTTGATCATGGTGTTGGACGACCCTGCCACCGAGGTGCTAACGATGGCGATATCCGCCCCCTTCTGCCGTTTCCAGAAGGCGTAGTTATTGATCAGATCGGTAAAAATGGTATTGATAAAATGACCGTGAATGATGAGATACTTGGGTGGCGTGTTGGCGATTATCAAGTTCCTATAGTCATCAAAATTCAGGATCAGCGCCTCATACAAATTCACCCATACTGATGAGATGCCGGTCAGAGGTTCATAAATCTCGTTGGCACCCGGCTGATCGTTGAACGTGACGCTGAAATCCAGTTCTTCGTAGACAGACATCTCTCCGGTCTGGGCGTCCCAAACAAAGGGATTCACCTGCACGGTGATAATCCTAAAATCCCGAAGTATCAATGGCTGACTTGATTCGAGAAACTGGCTGGGATAACTGCTGCTACCGGAATAGAAACTATCATTCACCTGCAGTGACTTTGGGTTGTCGCTTTCGGTGTTTTGTTGCGAGGGATAGGGCAGTATCTGCGGATAGGTCTTCATGCGGCTGCCTACGACCTGGATTTGATAATTGCCGGTGTTGGGAATGGCAATGGTAGTGGTCACAACGGGTAACTCTGGCATTCCGGATTCGAGTATGAGTCCCGCTCCATCCATGTGGATACGGTGATAAGTGTTGCCTCCGATATGCTCCTCATCAATGATATAATCAGGGATCCGGAAACTGACTTGGATGCTATTTCCTGATTTTGATTCCACTCGAAAAGCATTTTTGCTGGTGCTTATCATATCGGGTATTGCGATCAATGCTCCCATTACACTGCAAAACAGCATTGGAAACAGTACTTTCTTCATTTACGATACCTCGTTTGGTAGGTTAGGTTTAATGGATTACACCGTGCAATTCTCATTCCCTTATGAATATTATTTGCATGAGAAAGGGTTGATATGACCCGGGAAGTGAATTAGAGTTGGTCGTCACGAGATAGGCGATCATGAGAATCAACACCGAATTTTTACTGCGGTGATGGAGGATGCGGTGTTTTTCGCATATCGTTTTGCGATACCCCGCCAAATTTTCATCCTTAAGAAGGAATAATTCACAAAATGCCTTATTTTATACGGATACTGGTCATACTCCCATCGCACAAGACGATTTTTCTTTGGTGGGATGATTAATGCCAAAGACCGTTGGATTATTTAGAGAGTTGACTTCAAACTATCCTCCTTGCTTGATAACCTTAGTATAACCTTAGTATAACCTTACGACCGTAAGGTTATACTAAGGTTATCAAGCAGGGAGAACTACTCCGTTTGAATCTAAACCTTCTTGAGACAGTTAGATAACACAAAGCGGTTGACTCCACAAGTATCCAGATAATTTGACCGGCATGATCCTTGATTGCTATTACTGACTGCGCTGGAAGGACCGACGATATCATATTGTCAGGTTCTCGATATTTGGTGATTCCAGAATGTGCAACACTCTTTCCATACAAAACTCAGCAGCCAGAGTAACGATAGCCGATACAGGTTATGACACCTCTGCTCCCGTAACCTTAGCTACTGTATGTAATACGGAGGTATCATCCCACCAAAGAGGGAGATTTGCAATTTTCGGTGACATAATTGCAATTTTTGGTGAGACAAACTGACTGATCCATTAAGCTAAGAAATGCCCCGTTTTCGCCGCTTGCAATTTCTGGTGATAGGTTTTGCAATTTTCGGTGAGACTTTACAATTGTGGTATGAGGTACCTGCCGGTCGATGGCGGATATCCCTTGATTAATTTCCTCAAATCTGGAGATAATATCCGCTCCAATGAATAAGGAAAACCTTCTGATTGGAACACGTATGGGACTTATGGGCACGGATCTGGGCGTTTTTCCCTGAGCACCCGGTAGAGGGGTACAAGATACTGAAAAACCCGGTGCGGAGGTAAAAGAACGGTGCCGTTGATCAAACCAGCGGCACCGTCATATTGTTTTGATGGGAAGAATCAGGGGCAAGACTTCCGCATATTGGGGATTATTTCATCAGGATCATCTTCTTGGTAGAGGTGTATTTACTGCTTTTCATGCGGTAGTAATAGATTCCGCTGGCGACGCTTCTGCCGTTGTCATCGGTGCCGTTCCAGAAGATTGAGTGTCTGCCGGAGTCAAAGTGGTCGTTGATCAGAGATCTTACTCTTTGTCCTTTGACATTAAAGATATCAATACTTACGATACCGTTATCGGCTAGCGAGAAGACTATCGTGGTCTCCGGATTGAAGGGATTGGGATAATTCCCAGCCAGTTCGGTCGTGATGGCAGGAGCGGTGCCATCGTTGACCGGGGTGGGTTGGAAGGCATTTCCGGCACGGTTGTAGGTATTGAGATAGCAATACCAATTATAAGAATAAACGGGGCGTTTGACGTCGATTACATACATGCCATTGTCGTTGGGAATGACGATATCAATATCCTGGTCGCTGTCAATGTCACCTACGGCGGCTGAGATCTTGAGATTACCATTGAGGCGGATCGGGAAATTGGGTGATTGGGTGCCGTTTACCCGCACAGCATGCAAATAGCCATTGGTGTCGCCAAAGATCACTGCCGGAAGGTAACTTCCATCAAAGGCGGCAACGACCGGTGTACACTCGGTGCTATTGCCAATATTCACGGGGAATCCAGGAAGATCGGTGCCATTGGGATTCATGACAAAGACGTCGCCATTACCCGAGACCAGGACGATCTCCTTGGTGCCGTTGTTGTTCATATCGGCAAGGACAGCGCCGCTTTTGATCTGGCTGCCGATGTTTTTGGCAAAAAGCAGCGATCCATCATGATTGTAAGCAAGAAGTTGACCAGAAGACGGACTGGTGGCGACAAGGATCTCCGGTTGAGAGTCATTATCGATATTGGCAATGGTTATGGGATTTTGCGTGCCGCTGCTCATCGTAATCGGAAAGCCGGCAAGATTTTGAGCGGTGGCAGGATTGATCGCATGCAGCGAGCCAGCGATCGTGCCACAAATGATATCCAGAATGCCATTGCTATTAAGATCGGCAATGGCAGGCGAGGCAAGCATCGCTCCATCCAATGTAATCGGGAAACCGGGATAATTATTGCCATCAGCAGTCAAAACCACGACGCGGCGGGTCTGAGTAACGGTGATCACTTCAGAGATACCGTCGCCATTCAGATCGGCGATCACTGGAGTCGAACGTAAAGTTCCATAACCGGAAGCAGTCCATTGAAGTTGTCCCTGTCTATTCAAACAAACAATGCTTCCATTCTGGAGGTTTGCTACCAAGTATCTTCCATCGTTGGCGCTTAATTTGCCCAAGGCAATCGAGCCGATCACAGAAGATCCTGATTCGTAGGGAAATCCGGGCAAATATGTGGATCCATCTGCTTTCAAAGCATGGATGCGTCCGAGGTGGTCGCCAAAGATGATGTCCTTATGTCCGTCGCTATTGAGATCCCAGATGATCGGACTGGATTGGGTAGCGCCACCGAGGACTTTTGGCCAGCCTTGTTGGATCAATGATAACGGTACAGTAAAAGGAATGGTCTTGGTATAAGGATAATTGCTTGTCTCGTTTGATGTGATATAAAGTTCAAAGGGAATAGGTTCTGAAGGCAGAGTGGAAACGGTTTGAAACTTATAAGGTGTTGCATTGTTCCACATGGATGATCCAGACCAGATGTTGCCATAGGTGGCAACCGAATCAATAACAATGACGCCGGGGTAATGACAACGCAATTTGGCAATGGTATTCATCGAGGGCTGCCATCCCAGTCCGGTGTACGGGTCGATCACATTGTAAAGCATTGCTTTAAGGCGTATCGTCTCACCCGGATTGGGGATGCCGTCGCCATCTCCGGTAAGTTCTTCGATCGTCATATCATCCATCACTATGTAGGGTATCTTGTCATACATCAATGCGGCATAAGCGTTTACTCTGCCGCTGCCGAGTTTGCCGTGATACATCGTGGGATGCAAGTGATCGATAAAATCGGCGGTCTCCCTGATCCTCTGCTTTATCTGTTGGGGACTCAATTCCGGATGCATCGATTTGATCAGGGCAGCCACACCTGCGACCAATGGAGATGCCATAGATGTTCCGCTGTAGGAATCGTAGCCATTATTGGCGATGATGGTGGAGAGAATGTTGACACCAGGGGCAGCGACAGCCATATTTACGCCGTAATCCGAGAAATTGGCTTTCATATCGTTTTGATCGGTAGCCACCACGGTCAGGGCATTAACACAATCAGCAGGAAATTCTTGATTGGTGGAGGTGTGTTCGGCATTATTGTTGCCAGCCGCGGTAACTACCAGAGATCCCAGATGTGTCGCATAATTGACGATTTGATTGGCATAACTGCCACCACCGGGTCCACCCCAGCTGGCGTTGATGATATGAGCGCCGATCTCAGCTGAATATTGAATTTGATTGTAGCCAAAAGAGATTCCGGTAGATTGCGAGGTATTGGAAGATCCTTTACATGAAAGGATGGATACATTGGGCGCAGTTCCTGTGATACCAATAGTATTATTTCCCACGGCGCCGGCAGCACCGGCGACGTGGGTACCGTGGTCATTCATGGTAAAATTCTGCATGGGGTTGTTATCATTGTTAAAGAAGTCCCAGCCGATCAGGTCATCGATCCGGCCTCCGCCCTCACCGGCATCCACTCCATTCCCGCTTTGGATGGATCCCGTATCCCAGTTTATTGTCATACCGGGTGCTTCGGCAGGATTGATCCAGATATTGGCACGCAAGTCAGGATGATTCCATTTGACGCCAGTATCGGTGACGGAAACGATCACGTCACGCGAACCCAAGGTCCAATTCCAGGCCTCATACATTTGCATCAGATTGAGAGCATACTGCTGGGAGATCATGGGATCATTGGGTGTAAAATGAGTGCGGTTGATGGTCTCAAATTCTGCGTAATGGAGATTTGGATCTTTGCTCAGAGCGGTTACCGCTTCGTCTATAAGGTCATCAGATTCCAAAAATATCCGGTAGATATTCTGAAGATACTTGCCGTTGTCATTCCATGTGGGTACCTTGACGTAAGGGTGCGCCTGCGAGAGATCTACGAATCGATAGAGTTTGGCAAGATCGTCAAAGGATGGAAGGTTGGTCTTGACGATTCCGTCTTCAATCCGGAAGTCGAGCTTACCTTCGAAATTTCCAACCGCTTCCATGGTAAAACAAGCCATGATCGTCTTGGATTGGAAATAATAGGGGTCAAATTTGAGTGCTGGTAACAGGCAAATGCTGGTCAGCATTATCAGGAGTGTAACAGTTTGTAGTGGCTTCATCATTACCTCATAAGGGTTTTTTCACATATTATCTGGAGGGGGTATTTAGTCAACACTTTTTCCTCCGGCACTCTATTAGTATCGGATAAGTTCCTCTTTCTTAGCATATTGTCTGGCAAATGCCCCCCCGAGAAGTTGATACTCGTCCCGTTTTAGATCGGGGTCATGGTGGATGATTTCAAAGGCATCGATCCGGGCATGCTTGAGGATCTCACCGTCACGAGCAATACAGGCAAACCTGAAACGCGGAAGTCCGGATTGATCAGTGCCAAAGTATTCGCCTGGACCGCGGAGTTCCAGATCCTTCTCTGCGATCATAAAGCCATCATTGGTGCTGGAGATCGTGGTCAAGCGTTCCCTGCCGATAGCGCTTACCGGAAAGTGTTCGATCAGGTAACACCAGGACTGGGCAGCGCCGCGTCCTACCCGACCACGCAATTGATGCAATTGAGCCAGTCCGAATCGTTCCGCATGTTCTACTATCATGACCGTGGCATTGGGGACGTCCACGCCCACCTCAATCACTGTGGTAGAGATCAGGATGCTGATCTTATTGTCTTTGAAATCCAGCATGATCCCATCCTTATCACGAGTCTTCATCCTGCCATGCAAGAGTGCGGAAGAGTGATCGGGAAACACCTTGCGGGAGATGTGTTCGTACATGCGTTGCGCATCAAGCAGATCAACCTTCTCCGATTCTT
>JBBISI010000048.1:0-11271 GCA_037441405.1 Candidatus Cloacimonadota bacterium | reverse complement strand
CGACACAAACAAGCCCCGCAGGGGCGACACAAACAAGCCCCGCAGGGGCGACACATTCATAGGCAGGGCGTGGAGCGAAGCGGAACCCCTGCATGCGGAAGCCGGCACCCCATTAGCCCCGCAGGGGCGACACAAACAAGCCCCGCAGGGGCGACACAAACAAGCCCCGCAGGGGCGACACATTCATAGGCAGGGCGTGGAGCGAAGCGGAACCCCTGCATGCGGAAGCCGGCACCCCATTAGCCCCGCAGGGGCGACACAAACAAGCCCCGCAGGGGCGGTACACCTCATCAATTTGCCATGTCGTTCCACACGGATAATTTCTCGGGATCCCAATGTTTTTTCAACAATACATCGAATTCATCGCTTGCACTGGTATGATAATGATGTTCCCTTTGCGTATTGATATAATTCGTAACATCACCGATCTTTGACTTGCTGACGGAAAATGCACCATATCCTTCCTGCCAATGAAATTCAGGACCATACTTGGCACGGAACCATTTACTGGAATTTGCTTTGACCTTCGCCAAAAATTCGGCGACGCTCAATGTCGATGGAATCAAACACAAAATATGGATGTGTTCAGCAATACCACCAATAGCCAGTGTGGTGCCGCCCAAATTATCGATGATACCTTTGATGTATGATTGCATCTCATTACCGGCTTTTCCTCGCAGATGAGGTTGCCTATTTTTGGTGGAAAAAACGAGATGAACTGCCAGATGGCAATAGGATGATGGCATTTGATCCTCCTTTGCTTTTTGCAATGCTCTTCTTGTGTCGCCCAACAAGTCAAGCATTAATTTTTTAGTGTCGCCCCTGCGGGGCTTGTTAGTGTCGCCCCTGCGGGACTAACGGGTGGGTACCGGTTTCGAATGCAGGGGTTCCGCTTCGCTCCACCACCTGCCTATGAATGTGTCGCCCCTGAGGGGCTTGTTTGTGTCGCTTCTCCCGGGCTGGGGAATTGGTGTCCATTGATACCGTGAGCTTGACAGCAAAGAGCATTGTCAATAATGGGTAGAGAAGCGGTGGTGATACGCGGTCAGACAGGGTTATCATCAATAATTATAACAAGATAGGAGATAAGAGCGCACAGATGCGGTTCAAGGATTTCAGCCCAATCGAGCGTCAGACGGCGGTCTTGCTTTTGTGGGCGGCACTATTCAGTGGTGCGGTAGCAAGTTTGGTACAGACACAAGACATCATAGCGCGGAAAGCGCTATTGGCAAAGGACTGGCAATTGGCGTTGATGACAATGATCTGGCCAATCGCCAATTTCTTCTCCATCTGGTGGGGTCAGCTCTTTGAGCGGAGTTGTTACAAGTCGCGCTATTTCCTGATCGCTGGTGTGTTTGGCCGGTTGGTGCTGATATCAGGTATCTGGCTAACGACGATGAACGAATTTCTGGTGCTGCTGACGGTGATGTTTGCATTCAATTCGCTTTTAATCCCAGCGCAGAATCTGATCTATCAGAAGAATATCAATCCCGGCAGGCGGGGCAAAATGTATGGTTATACCATCAGTTTGAGCATGGTGATCACGATCACAGTAACTTTTCTGGCGGGGCGATGGCTGGATATGAACGAATCGATGTTCCGCTGGCTCTTGGTGTGGACGGGTGTATGCGGTTTCATCAGTTGTTTTTTACTGTCGCAGGTCAGGGTGCAGATGCCGATATTGGAGCCATCCTGCGAGAGAGTTCCATGGTGGCGGTCGGTCACTGATCCCCTGCGTATGAGCGTTGAGTTACTCCGGAGGGACAAGGCATTTGCCTGTTTTGAGCGCAGTTTCAGCATCTACGGCATAGGCTTTATAATGATGATGCCGGTCTTGCCGATCTTTCTGGTGGACATCATGAAACTGAACTACACTACCAATTTCCTTGCCAAGGGAGTGTTGTCGCAGGCGGGATTGCTCCTGCTCTCGCCCTATCTGGGCAAACTCCATGACCGCCTGCATCCTTTTCGGTTTATATCACTCGCTTTTGGGATGCTGGCGCTATTCCCGGTCCTGATCCTGGTCTCGATCTTCTTTACCGGACATGACTGGCTTGCCGTCTCTATCGTTTTTGCCGCCTTCAGCGTCTTTGGCATTGCCATGAGCGGGATCAACATGGCGTGGAATATGAGCTCGATCTATTTTGCAGGGAGCAACAATGCCGCCATGTATCAGAGCGTGCATGTGACGATGACGGGATTTCGGGGGCTGTTGGCGCCGATCTTGGGTTACATCCTGCTCAAGACGCTGGGCATCAATTCGGTATTCGCCGTGGCGATCGGATTTCTGGTCACCGCTTCCATCGTCAGCTGGCGCGATCACCGCCGGCTCTTGGCAAATCCCGTCAATCACAATATCTGATCAGGATATCCAGGTCACCCGGAGTATATACCAGCCTGCTCCCGAGATGCAGAGAGGAGCGCAGGTGCGCTGCCAAATCCCCATCCGTTTCCGCGATCTGACCGATCACGCGAACCAGCGCTTTATTCACCGCCGCTTGAACCCTCCTTGCCGCCGAAGGCATCATACGGATCTGCCGCTTTGGCGAAAATGTCTCGCTCAGATAACGCTCCAATTGATCCATCTCGGTCCGAATATCTTCTGCCCGCGCCAGATCATTCCAAACACACGCCTCGGCATATTCCTCGGTCAATGCCACTAACCGCATCTTGATTTCATGAATGGTCCGTTTATCGCAATAGGGAATACCATGCTCCGGATCCTCCGTGAGCGATAGATTAGCATCGCTTATTTCTATGATACAGTGACCATCATATTTCGTGAGCCGAGCCAATGCCCCCGCATCAATCTGATGCCAGGCATGACACAGCAATTCGATCATATAGATCATACCACGTGATTTACGCAGGATGAAATCCTTGTCGCCATAGACGAATCTTACCTCTTTCCTGCCAACATTCAATTCTAAAACAGATCTCACCGGACACCTCCGCTTAGTAATAATAATAAGTGCGTAGAATGTTAGGCGCACTCAGCGGGGGCAATATATCAGTCGAGCTAATACTGTCAAGGATAATAGTGACCAATGCTAATGCAGGAAAGCTCCGCAACTAATCAGCACGGATTGTCAGAACCCATCACCAAAGGTTTTGCCTCACTTTTGATCCGGGATCGTTTCGAGATCCTTTCGAGTACTCGAAGCAAACTCGAAAGAAACCTGGCTTGAAAGCGAATTGACCGATATAGTGGTCAAGAGGGGCAAAAGGTGGCGGAATGCAATTCAAATCAACGCTTTGAGGTGCGTTTTAGCGTCAAGGATGACAGGGTGGAACAAGCAAGATATTTGTTTTGATTGACACAATTGCGGCTTTTAGGCCGGATGCGTCAATGAAGATGAAACGATGGCCCAAGCTGCTGATGTATTTCGTGAAGGTGGCAGTATCGGTAGCGATCCTGACATTGGTCTTTAGGCGGATAGAGATCGCGGGCGTGTTAGGGGCGATGATCGGGACGCCGCTATCTCTATTGGCGAGCTTGATCTGTCTTGGGATCTTCAAGCATTATCTGCATTATTTGAATTGGTGTTATGTGCTGGAATTCAATCCCGGCTACCATCCGAGGAGCAGCGAGGCATTGATCTCTTATTTGATCGGAGCGGCTTTGCGGTTTTTGATCCCCGGCGGGCATGCCACCTACGGCAAGATGTTTTATCTGAGCAATGTCAGCGTTCGCGGCTCGGTGATGTCGGTCACGTTTGAGAAGATGTTTCAGACCTGGACGATCTGGCTTTTTGCCGGTTTATCGGCGATGACTTCTTTTAGCATCCTCCCCTTTTGGCTGATGGCGGTATTTTGCCTGATGTGTGCGATATTTCCGTTGGCAGTTTATTATGGTTTGGGCCTGAACCGCAAGATGATATTGATCCAGCCGGCGTATGCCCGCCGCGTGCCATTGATCATTGTCTGGCAGGGTGTTACGCTTTTGGTCGTCTTTGTCCAATACTGGCTGTTGCTCAATCGCTTTTATCCGATCTCATATCTTCAGACGGGTCGGATATTTTCGCTGGTGCATTTTGCCCATACGATCCCGATCAGCATATCCGGACTGGGGCTGCGGGAGAGTTTTGCCATCTATCTGATGCGGGATAGCGCATTTGCGGCGACGATGGCGGTATCGGTGACGCTGACGGTGTTTGTGATCAACGAGATCCTTCCTGCTTTGACCGGCGCCGTCTTGCTTATGATCCACCGGACAAAGCGGTGAAGCAAGTCCGGCTGGACGAAATGAGATCGAATTTGAAACAGTGCACAGATGATGAATTGAAAAGCGGCATCAAGAATTACTTCGCCTCAGCGATCCAATTCCTCAAAAAAAACCGGATTACCCCGGCAAGGTCCGTGAATCGCGTAACCTCATCGAACGCATCTATCTCTTGTGTGATAAACCCTCGCTGGATGCGACCGGTATCAAACCTATACTTCATTTCAGTCCGGGAAACTGCTCGGATGACGATGCTTTTGGGATGGGACCAGGGCTTTTGCGGACAAGAAACAGGAATCTGAGATCAGATACGTGAAACAGCAATAGGGAACATACGGCGGTAACGTGTCCCAAACCGCCGAAGCGTAGGGGCACCTCAAAAGCATTCTCTCCCGCAAACTGCACGATCCGGGCAGGTTGTAAACTACAAGTAACTTTCAGCCCAAAGCAGGAACATCAGCACGGTCCAGAGAGGACGGCTATTGTCATGCTTGCCGGATTTGTGGTCAGATAGCAGTTTGAGCATATAGTCACGGCTGATCCATTCGCCCATCTCATTATGACCGATCTTCTCCTGTGCCCAGGCGTAGAACTGGTCTTTGAGCCAAAGCCGGATGGGTACGGGGAAGCCAAGTTTTTTCTTGCTGAACACATGTTTTGGGATCATATCCCGGAATGCCTGGCGCAGGATGTATTTGGTGGTGCCATGGGTGATCTTGTATCGGGTCGGGATGCGCAAGACCACTTTCAGGACTTCAATGTCCAGGAAAGGCACGCGCAATTCCAGAGAATTTGCCATCGTCATCTTATCCGCCTTCATCAGGATATTGCCGGGCAGCCAGGTCTTGAGGTCAATATATTGCATCTTCGTCTCATCGTCCCAGTTTTGGCATTGTTCATAGAAAGGTCGCGTGATAGCGCGAGCATCACCGAACTGACAGATAAATCCGGCATCCAGATGGGAGACGAGCAGTTTTTCCTCGGCACTGAAGATCTGGGCATTGCCAAAGAAGCGGTTTTCCAGTGGTTCGGTGCCGCGCAGGATAAACCCCCGTCCCTTAAGCCCTTCGGGCAGGGGGCGGGCAATGCCTTTCAGCAGCGTTTTGATGGCTGTGGGCACATATCGGAATAGGGATAGCGCGCTGGGCTCACGGTAGATATTATAACCGCCAAAGAGTTCATCCGCACCTTCGCCGGAGAGGACAACGGTCACATATTCACGTGCCATCTGTGCCAGGAAGTGTATGGCGATGGCAGAGGGATCGGCTACAGGTTCATCCTGATGCCAAGCCAGTTGGGGTAGGACGCGGAGGTATTCGCCCGGGGTGATGATATATTCGTGATGGCGGGTACCCAGGATGGCAGCGGTCTTGGTCGCATCGCTCAATTCGCTGTATTGACCTTCGTCATAGCCCACCGAGAAGGTATTGATCGATTCGTGCTTTTGAAACAGGGCACAGATGATGGTGGAATCCACTCCGCCGGAAAGAAAAGCGCCACGCGGGACATCACTCATCCGGTGTGCCAATACCGAATCCTGAAGTTTGTCCCGGATCTCCCGCATATAATATTCAAAGGGCTTGGATTCATCCGGCGTAAACCTGATCTGGTAATAGTGCTGCGTTTTCATCCCTTGCGTCGAGAGATGAAACCAGGTGGCGGGAGGCAGTTTTTGGATGCCGGTGAACATCGTGCGCGGTTCGGGCACATACTGGAAAGTGAGATAATTCATATAGGCATGGGGATCCACCGTTCTGCTGATGGCAGGATGGGCAAGGATGCTCTTGATCTCGGAAGCGAAGAGGAAGCCCTCATCAGTTTCTGACCAGTACAAGGGCTTGATGCCAAAATAGTCCCGTGCACCAAATAAATCACCTTCTGTGCTGTCGTAGATGATGAAGGCAAACATCCCCCGCAAGCGTGTCACGCAATCCCGTCCATACTGCTCATAGAGATGAAGGATAACCTCGGAATCGGTATTGGTGCTGAAGCGGTGTCCCTGAGAAAGCAATTCCGCCCTGAGTGGCAGATAGTTATAGATTTCCCCATTGAAGATCAGCCAGAGTGACCCATCCTCATTTGTCATGGGCTGATGACCGGTATTAAGGTCGATGATGCTCAGCCGGCGAAATCCGAGAGCGATATTCCCGTCATAATAACAGCCTTCGTCATCCGGTCCACGGTGAACGATGCACTGGGTCATCGGCTCCAAAATGTTAATGCTTACCGGTTTCTCCTGTTTGTTGTAAACCGCAACTATTCCACACATATCTAAATTCTCAATTTATATTCACTACTGGATCAGGAGTGCCCAAAACATCCTCAGCCCGACCTCCAAACAGTCCGCAGAGGGGAGAAATAGCGGCGAATGCAAGGATTCACCACACCCGCCACCCAACCAGAACAAAGCACCGGGATAACGACTGGTGAAAGCGCCAAAATCCTCACCTGTCATGAAGGCAGGCGAATCGATGTATTCCACGCCCATGTTGTGGGCGGCGGTTTTCAGGTTTTGCACCAAAAGCGGATCATTGATGACGGGATCATACTTGCAAAGGTAATCCACCCGGTAGCCGGCATTATACTCAGCAGCCGTTTCTGCCGCCACTTGCAGCAGGATGGCATTAAGTTCATCACTTACCGCTTTTTCAAAGCTGCGGTGCGTCCCTTCGAGAATACAGATGTCGGCAATGACGTTACGGATGTCACCTGACTGCATCTTTCCGATGTGAAAGATAACTTCGTGTTTACGAGCCAGTTCCTTGACTCTGTTCTCCATTTCCTGATAAAAGTCGATCCCACAGCGCATGGCATCGATCCCTACCTCCGGAAAAGCGACGTGGGCGGACTTGCCAAAAAAGCGGACGTCGAATTCCTGAGGGATGGCAAAAAAGGTCCCCGGCTTGGATCCGATGCTGCCCACCGGCATACTACCCGCCACGTGCAAGGCGTAAACGCGGTCGATACTATATTCCTGGATGATCCCTTCGCGCAAGACCGTATCCGCTCCGCCTTTGCCTTCTTCGGCGGGTTGAAAGAGGAAGAGCGCATTTACTTCGGGACGCAGGCGGCTGACCTTTTCGATCAAGCCCAACAGGATGGTGATGTGCAAATCATGTCCACAGGCATGCATCAGCCCAGGATGTTCTGAGGCGAAACTGCAACCGGTCTGCTCCTGCAGCGGCAAAGCATCCATATCCGCGCGGAAGAGCCGGTAAGCGGAATCGGCATTGTGATAAACGACCAGGATGCCGGTGTTATCGGCAAATTCCCTGATCTGGATCGCCGGCAGGTCATTAAGATACTGGAGGATCAATGCTTTGGTGCGATGTTCCGCAAAGGCGATCTCCGGAATGCGGTGAAATGATTCCCTTACTTTTGCCAGGTCAAAGGACATTTTCCATCCTTCCCGCATATACGGCATGTTTGACCAGGATGCGCACCGCATTGGTCGCCGCACCGAGGCGGACATTGTGTCCCACATTCCAAAAGCACAGCGAATAACGGCCGGTGCCATGGCGCAAACGGCTGACGTGACTGTCATTGGAATTGTCGATATCCCTGGGCGTCAGATAGGAATTGGGGTGATAGAAGATGGATGGCGAGCGTTTGAGCGCTCTTTCCGCATCAACCAAGGAAGTTTCCCGCTCAAATTCCGCATAGACCGAGATTGAATGCCCATAAACGACCGGGACGCGAATGCTGGTGGCACTGATCGGAAGATCGGGCAGGTCGAGGATCTTTCGCGTTTCGCGGTGCATTTTCTCTTCTTCTTTGCAATATCCGTCATCCATCAGCGCTCCGATCTGGGGTATCACATTGAGATCGATGATCTCGGGATAATCCCCTTTATCCATATCGCCTCTTCGCTGTTGCATCAGTGTCTGGATGCCTTTGTTACCGCTGCCGGATACCGCTTGCAGCGTGGTGACGATCACCTTGCGCAAGCCATAGAGGTCGTGCAACACCGCCAGCGGAAGAACCATTTGAATGGTGGAACAATTCGGATTGGCGATGATACCCTGATAGCTCTGGATCAGGCCGCCGTTGATCTCCGGAACGACCAGCGGGATGTTTTGTTCCTGTCGGAAGGCGGAGGAATTGTCGATCACCACGCTTTGTGCCGCAACAGCAAGCGGAGCATAAGTCCGTGCTATCCCGGTTCCGGCGCTGAACAGGACATAATCAAAACGCCGCAGCATCGAGGACTCCTCCAAAACATGCACTTCAATCGGCTGATCCATGTAATAGAGATGGCTGCCGGCGGAGCGGGAAGAGGCAAACAAAACCAGTTCATCGACCGGCACGCTATTCTCCGCCAAACAGCGGATCATCATCCTGCCCACTTCGCCTGTGGCTCCGACTATAGCTATATTCATAAACTCATTATCCTTGATAAGATTAAATCGTCGCACCATCCCGTAGGAATTGCGAATATGTCAATGCAAAACTTGACAAAATACCCGCAGTCCAATTCATAACCCGACCAGGCAGCCCCAGTAGCTCAGAGGATAGAGCAGCGGTTTCCTAAACCGTTGGTCGGATGTTCGAGTCATCCCTGGGGCGCCAATATACGAGCATATCCGCTAAAGGAATACTTGATGAACGCGCCGCAGACCGGCAGCATCATTGCTTTTTACCACCGACAAAACCTTTGCCTCGGCATTATCACCGGCCACGAGAAACAAGCACACCGGGTGGAGACATCTGAAGCCGAAAGCATCCTGCTCAATCACCAGCGCATCATCCTGCATACGTCTGAGCCTGTGATCGAGGGATCAGCGGGCAGGGAGGCATACCATTCCGTCCTGTCGCAATTCATTATGTCCCTGGAGGAAGCCGCAGATCATCTTGACCCTTTGACAATCCGCGAGCATCTCCTGGCTGAACACGATTTCATCTCTCTGGAACAGGCGTTCCGCATCGTGCAGATCAGCGATGATGTGCGACGTTTTGCCTGCCTGCGGCTGATCAAAGACCATCCGGAGTTGTTCGTTTTCAAGCACAATCTTCTGCGCAGCCGCACGCCGGCCGAGACGGAGGAATACTGGCAGAAGCGCTCGGATGCGGAAAAGGATGGGGAAAGGCGACGGCAGATGACCATCCTGATCGCCAGAATCTTAAGCGGCGGGACGCCCGATGAGGAGCCGAGTATGATTGATAATCTACTCGCCGAACTCAAACAGGCACTGATCGGATCGCGCACCGATGGCATTATTGCCCTGATCCGCTCGGTGGATAGTTCCCTGAACATGGAAGAGCGGATCAGACGATTACGATTGGCGTTGGGGGATATCACAGCCCAGACCGATGGCACGACCGCGCTTTCCGGTCTGCCGGTCTGTTTTACCTCGGAGCTTTCCCGGAGGCAGTTTTCTCATCCCCGATTCCTTCCTCACAGAGTTTTGGAGGAACGGTTCACCTTCAGCATTGACGATGAATCCACGCGTGACATTGATGACGCATTTTCCTGGATGGAAACGGCGGATGGTTATGAACTCGGTATCCATATCACCGATCTGACCACCTTGATCGATGCCGGCGATGCAGTCTGGCAGGAGGCGCTGCTCAGGGTTTCGTCATTGTATCTACCCACAGAGGAGATCCCGATGTTGCCGCCGCTGCTTGCCTGGCAGAGAGGCAGTTTGTGTACCGGAGAGATGCGCCCCTGCCTGTCTCTGATCCTGCGTCTGGATCCGGAATTGCAGGTCACTCAGAGCGATATCTGCCTCAATCTCATCCGCATCGATCGCCGTTATACCTATCTAGAGGTTGATGATAGCAGGGCAAAGGAACCATTCAAACAGTTATTTTACTTGGCAAATGCTATCCGCCAAAAGCGTCAGCCGGAGATCAGAGGTGGCGACAATCTGATCTACAACACGGTAGTGGATGGCGGCATCATCCGGCTCACGGCATATGATCCCGACGGCCCTGCCCGGAGTATGGTGGCGGAATTGATGGTTCTATACAATCAGTCGCTGGCGGAGTACGCCAAAGATCATCAGATCCCCTTGATCTACCGAAACATCCAGTCCGTCGAGATCACTGATGATGATGGCGTTTCATCAATTACTTCATCCGCATATCATGCCACCTCGCCCAAGCACCATCCCGGGATTAACAGCCCCGCCTATGCCCATCTCACCTCTCCAATTCGCCGCTGCATCGATCTGATCAACCAAGCCCAGATCACGGCCTTTTACCGGCAAAGACCTTTTCCCTGTGAAGCGGAAACACTTGAAGCGCTGATTCCGTACATCGAAAACCGCCTGGATCTGATCCGCCGGACCGTCTATGAAAGCCAACGCTACTGGTTTCTGCGCTACCTCCAGAAAAACCACCTGTACCATCCCATAAACCTTCGGGTAATCAAATACAAAAGAGGCATCTGCACCGCTGACCTGATGCCCTGGCGCAAACGCATCTCCATCCGCACCGAAAACGCTCCCCCAAAAAGCCCCGACAATCAGATCATCATTACCAAGATCGATCCCGAAAAACGGCTGGTCAACGGTTATTTCCTCTAAAAGACCATTGCACATATTGGGACCTCAAGACATTGAAAATGCGAGATTGCAATCATCCGCCCTCCAGCGCCGTCAGATGCCAGGCAGGGGTTTCAACCACCGTTTCGGATCACGATAGCAGATACAACCCGTCAGAATTTTCAGACATTGTAAGGACTTCAGTCCGAACGAGAGACATTCCGCCTGCATACCTAAAGAGGGATCTCCATCCGGTGGGAGAGGGATCTATAACGGACTAAAGTCCCCCGAAAGTCCGGATGCCCTTGCGGGCTGATCACTGGTGGCGTTCGGAACGGTGACGGAAGTCACCGCCTAACATCTGGTGGTGCTGGAATAACGTCAGGTTCTGTCAACTATCATATTGTCCTCCTTGCTTGATAACCTTAGTATAACCTTAGTATAACCTTACAACCGTAAGGTTATACTAAGGTTATGAAGCAGGGAGAATTCAGGAGAAAGCACTGTTGCAACGTGACAACGAAAACTGCAGATTTCGCTGCTCAATCTGCACTTTTCGCT
>JBBISI010000047.1:0-11780 GCA_037441405.1 Candidatus Cloacimonadota bacterium | reverse complement strand
ATGGGCTATACTATGAGGAAGGATTCATCTATACGGAGATCGAACAGCAACAACACAAAAAAGACGATTACTTGGGCATAGCCCTGCAGATCGAAGAAGGCCCGCGGGCACGAGTTCGCCAGATCCTCATCAACGGCAACCGCAGAACCAAGGAAAAAGTCCTGCGCCGTCAATTGACCGTGGCTCCCGGCGATTTTTTCCGCCGCTCGCAAATTATCCGCTCACAACAGAATATCTACAATCTCGGTTTCTTTGAGCCGGACATCCGTTTGGATTATAGGGTGATCAATAGCGATCGTGACATCGATATCCACTTGGATGTGATTGACAAGCCCTCCGGAGTTGCCAACGGCGGTATCGGATATAATAGCCAGGACAAGTTTGTCGGTCAACTCAGTATCAGTCAGAATAATCTCTTCGGTAATAACTGGTCAAGCGGGGTACGCTGGGAGTTTGGCGGGAATACTCAGAACTTTGAATTGGACTTTACCAATCCCAACCTCTACGATACTGATGTTCTACTGGGCACCAACCTGTATTATACCCGGAAGAAGTGGAGTTCCTTTTATTATGAGATATTTACCAGAGGCGGTGCCTTGCGCCTGGGTCAAGCCATCCCCTGGGTAAACCGTACCCGTGTAATAGCGGGATATGCACTTTACTCCAAAAAATACCGGATTACCGATATGACACAGATCGAACTTAACCCGCTGGCAAATGCCACTTTGATTGAACTCGACTCCCTGGGCTGGCGCTATACCAGTGCGGTCAATCTCACTCTCAGTCGAGATACGCGGGACAATATCTTCTTTCCTACCACCGGTTCTCAGATAACACTTTTTTCGGAAGTGGCAGGCAGCGTTCTGGGCGGTAGTTTTGATTATTTGAAACAGATCGCCCAAGTCAATTGGTATATGGAAATCTGGTACAAGATAGCGCTCCGCACCAAGTGGCGTTATGGCTACGTGAGCCCTTACGGCAAATCAAGTGACGTCCCTCCAGACGAAAAGTTTTATCTGGGCGGTACGGGACCGGATGGGATAAGGGGTTATCCTGACCGATCGGTTGGACCGATCGGAGGCGGCAGGCGCGCCCTGATCTTTTCGACAGAATTGGGCTATCCCTTGGGCAGCGACCAGATCATCGCCGTCACTTTCTTTGATGCCGGAGACAGCGTAAACAAACTCAGGGACTTTAATCTTCTCAAATTCAACAAAGGCGTTGGTGCCGGCCTCCGCATCCGCAGTCCATTTGGTTTGATCGGATTTGACTATGCCTACAATGTCCAAGACCGCACTTGGGAACCGCATCTGCAATTTGGAACCACTTTTTAAGGCATTATGCATCTGAAGCATCTTTTCGGACCAGTTATCTCGAGACGACTGGGAATATCGCTGGGCGTCGATCTGGTGCCTTACAAGTATTGCCCGCTCAATTGTGTATATTGTGAAGTTCAACAGACCACTCATCTGGTTAAAACCCGTGAGGAGTTCTTTGCTTTTGCAGACGTCACCCGCGAACTGGATTCCTACTTAAGATCAAGCCCGCATCTGGATTTCATTACCTTTTCCGGTGCTGGAGAACCAACTCTATACAACCGATTGGGTGAACTTATCAATTACATCAAGACACGATATCCCGCATATTTGCTCTGTCTGATAACCAATAGCGCCCTGTTGCCGGATACGAATGTGCGCAAAGATATCCTCTCCCTGGACGTGATCCTTCCTTCCCTTGACGCCGTAAGTCAGGATGTGTTTGAAACCATAAACCGGCCTCTAAGTGGAATGAAAGCGGACGATATCGTAAACGGTCTGATCGCTCTACGCCAGGAATTCAAGCATAAGATCTGGCTGGAAGTATTCATCGTCCCTGGGGCGAATGATCATGATGATGAACTCGATAGGATTGCGCATGCCATCCAGAAGATCCGTCCCGATAAAGTGCAAATCAATTCCCTTGACCGGCCGGGAAGCGAAGAATGGGTGGAGGTAGCTCCCCTGGAGACTCTACACCATGCCCGTCAGATCATTGCTCAGTGTAGCGATGCGCCGGTAGAGATCATTGCTAAGGTCAAGTATGACAGAACCATGGAGCCCTTGGATGAAGAAACCATCAAAGCCATCCGAAGCGTCCTGACCCACCGCCCCCATAGTGCGGAGGATATGGCTCAAACCCTGTCGCTGCATATCAATGAAGTAAGCAAAGTTCTTAGGCAACTGGCAATGGAAAATCGCGTTTCTGCCCTCAGAAAAGACGGAAAGGTGATATACAAATGGTTAGAAACGCCGAGGTAATCGCCATCATCACTGGCGGAGGAATGGGTCAACGACTGCCGGGAAAGATCAAGAAGCAATACCTTGAATTCAATGGAATTCCGCTGATAGCGCACACTATCAAACTCATTCACGCGTTTAAAGCCGTGGATCGGATCATCGTGACCGTCCCCAGTGAAGACATCCCATTCGTCATTGATTTATGTAATCAGGTGTTCCTGAAAGACACGGATGCCATCAAAGTCATCGCCGGAGGCCAAACTCGCCAGGAATCGGTTTATAATGCCCTGAAAATCTGTCCTGCCGAGACCGGATACGTAATGATCCATGACGCGGTCAGACCATTCGTTCTCACCAGTGTCATACACAAACTTCTCCAGGCAGTCAGGAATTATCAAGCAGTTATTCCGACCACTGAGGTATTTTACACTATAAAGGAAGTAGATAAGACAAAGGTTGTTAAAACTCTTGACCGCAACAGTCTGGTTCAGGTCAACACTCCTCAGGTTTTTGACTATCAATTGATCAAATCTGCCTATGACAGAGCATCTGCTGAAGGGCTTGCATTCACCGATGATGCCTCCGTAGTGGAGAATTACGGATATCCGGTTCACATCGTCCGCGATTCCGAATTCAATATCAAATTGACCACGGAGACGGATCTGGCAGTAATGCAAACGATTTACAACTTATATACGGTAGAAGAGAAAAAACTGACTGAAGGAACACTGAATGACTATGAAAGTGATCATTAGACAAATCGAAGCAAAGGTTATGGGCGTAATTTCCCGGATAAATCTGACAATTTCCATACCAATTTTGGGTATTGGTTGCGGTGTCTTGGGTTTGAGCATGCAGAAAGTGACATTGAATCTGGGCAAATATGCCTCCGTCCTCTTGAAGGCACTGGAGTACCGTGGTTACGATTCCACCGGCGCAATCTTTCAGGACGATAAAGACAGTATAGTCCTGCTCAAGGACGTGGGAGCGCCCAGTACGTTGGTCAAAACGCTTGAAATTGAAGATCAAAGCGGAATGCTGTTCTGCGGCCAGGTCCGTTGGGCAACCTTCGGTTATGTGAATAGACTCAATGCCCAACCGCACGAGGTGAGTTGTAAAAGACACATCTATGGCGCGCATAACGGCAATATTACCAATACCCGCGAACTGAAGCAATTCCTTCAACAGGAGGGTCATGCCGTGGTCTCCGATAACGACGGTGAGATGTTGGTGCATACAATAGAACACTATTTTGACGTGGAAATGGATAAAGCGGGCAATCCCGAAATTGCGGAAGGACGAAGGATCGCCATGCGCGCCGCCATCATTCAAGCAACCGATAAGTTGATCGGGTCCTATGCCGCTGTGGTGGTCGATCCTCTTACCCACATGATGTATGCTATAAAGGCAGGAAGCAGTTTATACTTTGGCGTCGGAGAACTGGAAGGGCAGCGCTTTGCCCTTGCCTCGTCCGATCTGACTGCAATCCTGCGCTTTACGAAGACATTGGTTCCATTCCGTGAAGGCGAATTCATGGAATATACTGCCGGTTCATACCAATTGTTTGCCCAAAAGAACCTCCTGTATAAACGACCCAATCAGGAAGATGAGATCTATTCGGTTGGCGAACCCATCAATACCAAACCGGTATATTCCAAGTTACGCGCGGAAGATGTGGAACTGCTGCCGGATTATAATTACTTTATGGAACAAGAGATATACGACCAACCAGAATCAACGGGAAGACTGGTCAAACTGTTCCAAGGTGGATCAAACACCGGCAAAAGGATGCAGATGTTCCTGAATCAACACGGCTACGACCAGACATTAACACCTCTGATGCATCAGATCCTTCATAGCGAGACCTACGATCAAAAAATTTCACTATTCAATGAATTGTCTGAGTCAAGAGAAGTAAACGAGTTTTTTCAAGCCATCCCTCGTTATTATCGTGAGATCTATGATGAAACGGTAAAAGAGGATTTTATCAGAAAGTACTTCTTTTCAAGCGAAAAGAACGTCTTTATCGACCTATTGGGAGAGGGTTTCGATAAAAAACGACTCCTGCTTGCCAAAGCGCTGGATTCTCTGGTCGAGGCAGAAGACGTTACGGAGTTCAATCGGTGTGTTGACCTGTTTGTGGACAAGGTAAAAAACACCATCTCCAACAACCGCATTGCCTATTCCATCGCCTGTGGGACATCCTTTCATGCCACCAAAGTCGCCGCCCAATTCTTCAATGAAATAGCTCGCATGGAGATTATCCCGATCCTGCCTGGAGATTTTCGTGGCGAGTATTCAAACTGCATCAAGGACAATGATCTGATCATCGGCGTCTCCCAGAGCGGAGAAACCAAGGATTTGATCGATATCTTCAATGACATCGACCGGATGAAACTTGAAGTTCGCAAGGTTGTTCTAGTCAACAACATGAATTCCACCTTGGGACAGGAGAAAAGCGACGTTGCCATACCCATCCTGTGCGGACCGGAGATCGCCGTTCCGGCAACGAAAAGTTTCATGAACCAGATCACTTTGTTCTATTATCTGGCACTTAAAACAGCAGAGATGAAATTCAACCATCCCGAATTGATGCCCTCAGAAGCAGACAGGAACCATATCACCTCTGAAATGTTAAAAAAAAGATATAAACTGCTCTATGATATTCCACTGTTGCTCAAGGAGACCATCGAAAGCACCAGCGACATCATCGATAGTGTCGCCGCCAAGATCTATATGGAGCCATCCTTGCATATTCTTGCCACCAAGATCAGCGGCGTGGCGATGGAGGGTGCGCTGAAGATCCGGGAAACAGTACTCAATCACGCTGAAGGGCGGGAAGCAAGTGAGTTTAAGCATGGACCCAATACCATCCTGGGCAAGAATACCGTCTTCGGATTCAAGCATGTCCGCAGTTTCGTCCGAAGTTTTAGCGACTTGATCGATCACATCGATGACGTAGCTACATCCCGTAATATACCACACAAAGAAGTCAAAGAGATCTTCAAAGCCCTCGGTGCCTATATGTTTACTCGTAATCTTCCCTTCAATCTGTCCGAAGAAGGAACGGTGCTTTTCAATGAAGTGGTTTCGGAACATGACTTCTTTGCGGCGCTCTACCGGAATTATCCCTTGATCTATATCACAGGACCGGAGGAGCGAGACGTCAATCTCACCATCTCCCAGATCAATACTCATAAGATCAGAGGTGCCAATACCTTTGTCATCGCCGAAGAGAATGATAAACTTTACAAAAACGCCAGCATCAATCCCAATGAAGGCAGTTATTACGCTTGGGGATACATCTTTCTGCCCAAAACCGGTGACACACTGATGACCTGTTTCTCTGCCTCCATCGTGCTGCAACTGCTGGCTCTGAAGATGAGCGTCCGTAAACTGACCAAACTCGACCGCCTCAAAGCGCTTGACCACGGTGTTCATCCCGATGTGCCTAAAAATGTGTCAAAATCAATAACAGTGGATTGAGATATGTTCAACGCTATCGTAGCGAATCTTTCCAAAGCACAGGATAATCCGGAGGGTCGGAATCCTCCTCAGCCTTAGGAGAGAAGTATGCGGATCGGCTTTGGATACGACGTTCACCGGCTGGTGGCAGGACGACCGCTCATCCTGGGTGGAGTGCATATCCCCTATAGCAAAGGTCTGCGGGGTCATTCCGATGCCGACGTTTTAATCCACAGCATCATTGATGCTCTGCTGGGTGCTGCAGCTTTGGGTGATATTGGCACGTTCTTTCCCGATAATGATCCCTCCTATCAGGACATCGATAGCCGAATCCTACTGCGAAACATCATTGAACGTATCCACGATGCGGGATATAAGATAGGCAATATCGACGCCGCCATCTGCGCCGAAACCCCACGACTAAATCCATTCATCTATGAGATGAGAGAAAACCTCGCTCAGGACCTTCAGACGGATATCGGTGCGATCTCGATCAAAGCCACAACCGAAGAAGGACTGGGATTCACCGGCAGAGGAGAAGGCATCTCCTCATACTGTATCGCCCTCCTGGGATGAAAACAATTAGTATCATCGGTTATCATCACAGTGGTAAGACCACTACAGCAATATCGTTGATCACGTTGCTTACCCAGATGGGTTATAATGTATCCAGTATCAAAGACATCCACAATGTGGACTACAGCGCTGATACCATTGGCTCCAATTCTTGGCAACACCGTCAATCTGGTAGCCGCATGGTCTTCGCCCGAGGGCCCAAGGATACTGCTTTGTTCTTTGATCGTCCCCTCTCTTTTGCTGATATGCTTCCTCATTTGTCCGGCGACTTCCTGATCATCGAAGGGATGCGTGAACTGCCTGTTCCCCAGATACTTTGCGTCACAAAACCAAGTCATCTGAACGACTTGATAAGCGATCTGACCGTAGCCATCGTTGTCTATCCCTACCTATGTGAAGACGATTGTCTGATGCAAATCAAGTCCCATGCTGAAATCCCCATGTATCACTGCCCACAGGATGCCAAATCCCTAATGGCTAGAGCAATGGGAATAAGCATTGAGCCTCTTCCCATGGTGGATGCGGATTGCTGCAGCGAATGCGGCTCCACCTGTGATGAGTTGATGCGAGAAATCATTGCCGGCAAGCGAAAGCGCAGCGAATGCAAGATGGACTTTACAGATCTGATCAGGATTAAGGTGGATGGCAGACCCCTGCCCATCGTCCCCTTTATCCAGCGCTTGTTCAAAGACCAGATCGATGCCTTCATCCGCAACCTGAAAGGCACGGAGAACGCTACCAATATCGAGATAAACTTCAGGCGGCAGGATGACTGATCTCCTTTTTGCCGCACACGACCCTGCCCTCCTACGGATCTGGCAGGCAGCAAACATCGGTATTGCTGGAGCAGGCGGACTGGGTAGCAATATCGCCCTCTCTCTCACCCGGGCAGGGATCGGCAGACTCGTTATTGCCGATTGTGATATCGTTACACTGACCAATCTCAACCGCCAGCAATTTTTCCGAGACCAGATCGGCATGCCCAAGGTGGATGCAATAGCTCAGAACTTGGGCCGAATCAGCCCAAATACCCATTTGGAACTCCATTATAAGCGGATTGATGCGGGCAATCTTGATGAATTATTTGGGAATTGCGACATACTGATTGAGGCATTCGACCTCGCTGACCAGAAGCAAATGTTGATCGAGACGTGGATATCCTTACACCCTGACCGACCGGTCATTGCGGTCTCCGGTGTGGCGGGTTATGGAAATAACAATTCACTTCTTCAATACCAGATAGGAAACTTGTATCTGTTGGGCGATGGGCATAGCGAACTCATTCCCGGCATCAGTCCTATCGCGCCTAAGGTCGCCGCAATCGCCAATATGCAGGCAAATCTATGTCTGGAACTATTGGTAAGGATATACCACGAGGACAAATGAACACCATCATTGTCAATGGAAACACCGTGGACTGGGAAGATGGCATGACCGTCCGATCCCTGCTCCAAAAGATGAATTTTACTTTCCCCATGTTGATTGTCAAGATTAATGGCACTCTGATCCGGAAAGACGAATTTGACCACACCCTCATTCCCGCCGGTGCCAATGTCGCTGTTATCCACCTTATCAGCGGTGGGTAGAGTTTTACGTGTATTACGCAGATCAGCATAGCTAAGGAGGATCAACGAAAAGTGCATAAGTTTGAGCCCTAATGCTCAGTTAGCCTTTACTGTGTGCGCTGACAATCATGGGTACTGCCCCAGCGACCGGTCGTAATCCTGAGATTACTTGCTGAATTGAGGTGCCATCCGGTAGAAATACCTAATCACTTGACCAAAAACGCCTATATAGGTAGGGTGTATCCATATCGTAGGAACGCTTATGGTCAGTGCCCTAATCAAAGTGAGGAAACTAATGAAACCTGTCGAGTTTGAACACCTCCTGCCCTTGATATCCAAGCCTTCCCGCTATATCGATAACGAGATCAATGCCGTTCATAAAGACGCTTCACTGCATGCCGTAAAGTTGTGCCTGGCATTCCCCGATGTGTACGAAATAGGGATATCCCATCTGGGCATAAAGATCCTGTATTCCATCATCAACCGGCTGGATTATGCCATGGCGGACCGCACTTACCTGCCCTGGATCGATTTTATCGGTCTCATGCGAGAAGAGGGCATCCCGCTTTTTGCTGTGGAAAGTCGTCTGCCGCTCAAGGCATTTGACCTCATCGGAATCACCTTGCAAAGCGAACTGACCTTCACCAATGTCCTCGAATTGCTCGACGTGTCTGATATACCCCTCAGAGGGTCTGAACGGAGCGAAAATGACCCCATCATTATCGCTGGTGGTCCCTGCGCAACCAATCCCCTTCCTCTATCTCCATTCATCGATGCTTTTCTGATCGGCGAGGGTGAAGAAGCGATCGTAGAGATCTGCCGGATAATGCTGCAGGAAAGATCTCGAGCAGAACGCCTAAGAATAATCGCTGGTCTGGAAGGAATGTATGTCCCCCAGATTCATGACCGCGGAAACGCTGCCATCCACATCCGAAAGTTCAATCGTTTCCACGAGATGAGCGATATCCATACTCCTCAGTTGCTCAGTTGGCAATTGGCGACCCACAACCGTCACGTCTCAGAGATCATGCGTGGTTGCTCCCGTGGCTGTCGGTTTTGCCATGCTGGATACTTCTATCGTCCTGTCCGAGAGCGTAGTATGGCCGATATAATTGGTCACATCATCAGCGAATCCCAGCAGAGCGGATGGGATGAGGCGGGCTTGCTCTCTCTGTCCAGCAGCGATTATTCCTGCATCAAACCCCTTTTGCAGTATCTTCTGGAACAAGTGGATTCCGACAAAACCCATATTGCGCTCCCATCACTGCGGGTGGATTCACTGGATGACGAATTGGTAACGCTGATCGGAAAACTTGGACGCGAGGGTTTGACCATTGCACCGGAAGCAGGCAGCCAACGCCTGCGGGATATTATCAACAAGAACCTCACCGAAACCGATATCCTCCAAGCCGTCGAAATTGCCATGAAACTCGGCTGGCAGAAAGTAAAACTATACTTCATGGTCGGGCTGCCTTTTGAAACGGATGAGGATATCGATGCCATGATCTCCCTGATCGACCGGATAAACCAGATCAGCCGCAAGCGCTTGAACTTCAATATCACCATCTCCCCCTTCGTTCCCAAAACTTTCACTCCCTTTCAATGGTCGCCCATGCTCCCCCGCGATCAATTGCTACAGCGCATCCTGAGAGTAAAAACCTATTTTCAGCGAAACCGTAACATCAGGATCCGCTACCATACCATAGAGACATCCATGCTGGAAACGGTCATCGGCCGCGGAGACGAACGCTGTGCCGAGTGGATCTATCAGGCATGGCAAAACGGTGCCAGATATGACGGTTGGCAGGAGTGCTTTGACTTTGCTTTCTGGCAGGAAGCAGCGCTGATCACCGGATTGGATATTGACCGCGAACTGCAGTCCAGAGATCCGAACGCGCGGCAGTGTTGGGAATTCATTGATCTCGGGATAACCCATGACTTTTTGCTATCCGAATACCGCGAAGCGCAAAATGCCCTGACCACCCCCGATTGCCGGGATGTATGTTGCCGATGTGGAGTATGTGATCCCAAAACGCAAACCATGTGGGCTTCCGAGACCGCTTTGGCAGATCAAACCCCGCTATCTTACACCTCCAGTGAGGGTTTCATCGACAAGTTACGTTCCACTCGTTCTTTTCGCTATAGGCTTTTCTATGAGAAAACCGGACTTTTGAGATTTATCTCTCATCTGGATTGGATGCGGATGATCTACCGTCTGATCGCTGCTGCCGATCTCGCCGTTGCTTACACTCAGGGCTTCAGTCCCCATCCCAAAGTAAGTTTTTGCCCCCCTCTGGCAAACGGTGTGGAGGGCACGAACGAATACTTTGACTTCGAACTACATGCCTATGTTTCCACGGAAAAGATCATCCGTGAATTCAGCCGGATCAGGATAAAGGGATTCAAGCCCACAGAATGTCAGAACATCCCCAATAAAGTGCCTCTTGCCCGGGCTGAAGTGATAACCCTGCCGATACCCCCGGAATTGACTCTCAAGATCTCCGACCGAATCGCTCTGTTCGATGCTCTTCCATCGCTTGCTTATATCAAGCACCGCAACAAAGGAGACAAAACATACGACTTGAAACAAGTGGTCCATTCAATCGATCTGCAAGAACATCGTATCACACTGATCAAATCCTTGCAGAGTCCTCCCCTGTTTGAATTGCTACAAGTCATACTCGACATCCCGAAAGAACTAATTTACCGCCTTCGCCTTACGCGGACAGCAATACTTGATACATATCATAGCAAATAGTTGACATTTGTCCTCCGTTGCCGTTAAAGTCCTGAATGCAAGTCGGGAGTTACCTGGATCAGCGATTTTGAACAATATTTCTTAACATGCACAGAACTTTTCAGCGTGGAGGTGCGGAGAAAAAAGTCAAAGGAGATTATCGTGTATAAGACCCTTATCGTCCTGCTTGTCATTACATCAATGCTGTTCATCAGCGCATGTGGTTCAAAGCCCAAAACCGTTGCCCGCAAATTTTTGACGGCGCTGGAAAATGGCGACGCCGATACCATGAAAAAACTCTCCACTCCGGAATCACACACGTTGCTTGGTTTGGTGCCGATGCTTGTGCAACAGTTTGGAGAAAACCCCAAGTTTGAAATCCTGTCCACCGAAGTTGTTGACGATGATAATGCCACGGTCAAATACAAGATCACCGGCAATGAAGATACGGAAGAAGGGGATCTGAAACTGGTCAAGCGCGATGGCAAATGGCTGGTTCATCTCAATGCCAAGTAACCGCTATATTAAGAAAATATCCTTATACCTGACCCTGTTTTGGTTGACTGGTCTGATTGGGAGCGCTACCATGCAAACCAGTAACGCTCCCATTGACTTTTCGTCGATAGATAGCGTATTCTGGACCGTCTGCGACACCCTCGTGATCAATGATGGCGATATCGTACTCCGGCGGGGCAGGACACTGGCGTCTGATCTGGTCACCAGATTTTCCGGTGGCGCCGAAGGGATGTCGCACTGTGGGATCATTATCCGGCACCAGGACAAATGGCAGGTTGTCCACACCATATCCGGCATGATCTCGGACGAGGACAACATCCGGATCACTTCCCTGCCGGAATTTATCAATGAAGCGGCTCAAGGCAGGATCACCATCAAGCGTCAGCGCTCCGGTTTTGGTTCCGTAGCCGTAAAAGACCGCAGCATCAGGTTATTACAGTTGAAGATTCCCTTCGACCACGCTTTTGATCTCAATACCAAAAGCCGGCTCTACTGCACCCAATTGATCCGCGAGGTATTCGTAGATGCAGGATCGCATGATTTTTTCCATTACGGTTCTTTTGCCGGAAAGCCGGTTCTGGAATTCTCCACCTTTTTTGATCCGCTCATCTTCCACACTGTCGTCCAGACCTATTGACAGCATCG
>JBBISI010000046.1:0-11955 GCA_037441405.1 Candidatus Cloacimonadota bacterium | reverse complement strand
CCACACCTGTGGTTCTTGCCTGAACTTCTGGGCGGTAACTATTGCTGACTGTAAGTGACAGATTCTGTACATGATCAATCAATCTGATCTCTATGAAACGGTCCTTCCGGGCAGCGAAGGATGCGTATTTGACGGCATTGAATATGATCTCCTGAAAAAGGATCATCAGTTTGATCGCTGAACTTTTTTCGTTTCCAAGCCGATACATAGACGCTTCAGATAGCTCTACATTAAGATTAAACATGTTATCGTTTACGAATTCTTTTATCATGGATATGCTAGCTGTTGATGAAATCGAATCCCAGCGGTCTTTTACGCGCTGGAACACAACCTTGTTCAGGTTTCTGGGGAAGTAGTTCCCTGCATAAGCGGGAAAGTAGCGAAAATCGAACATGTTGCCTATGGAGTACTTTATGCTGCTGGTTATAATATCATGTAGCGACAGGCTGTCTTTCCCGGGCTTCTGGGAATCCCAGAGTAAATCTTCAATACTGGTCGTGAATGACAGATTTATTGCATTGACTATCTCTCGAATGAGATTAGCGCCTTTAATAGCATTTTCGATCAGTGCTCCTTTTTCTGGTACTTCGTTTCTTAAGTTGACCAGGGGGTCGATTACCGCGCGAAGCATGTTCTTGATACTATGAGAAAGATTGGCGAGAATACGGTTGCGCTCCTCCCTTTTTACGGTGGCTACGATCTCCGTGTAGCGCGCCAAAATCGATTCCTTTATTCTGTCTCGCAAGCACTGCGAAGCATAGGCGTTCTTCTGCTCCTGGAGCGTTAGTAGTCCGTTTAAGCGGTCCATCAGAGCTTTCTTCACCATTAAGTCTTCAAACTCATCACCGTAAGCCAAGTTTATATTCAACTTACTAGGTTGTTGCTTAATCGTCTCACGTACAGATTCAACCGCCCAGTCGATCGGCTTGTGCAAACTGGGATGAGAGATTATTTTAAGCAAGTTTATAAAGTTTTCCAGAGCAATTTTGTGATACGGAAATCTGGATGGGAACAAATGATCTATGCGTTCCAAGACCGTACCGGGAGAAATGGGAGACATCTTTATTTCGCCCAAATTGATGAATTGAGACAGGTCTGAAAACTTTCTGGTATTGATGATATTGATGAGATGATCGAAGTCAACTGATCCCAAAACCTGGCGACCTTTATCAGTTTCTCCAAGAAATGTGTATGCCAAAAACTTGTACCAGGTATGCAATGGACGGGCTGAAGGCCTGATATCCAAAAATCTGCTTATCAGATCATACCTTTCCTTCCAAAAAGCAGTATCCAGCAAAGACTCAAACTCCCAGTCTTTTAACTCGGATATCCGTTTATCAAGTTCAGGGTCATTCTCCATAGTCTTTCCTTCCAATAAAGACAATCGTAAATCATACCTCCTATATTGAATGACGTCAAGCAAATCACGATATTCTTCGAGGAATTCTCTGGCAGCAACAAGATCAATAATGCCTATAACCACCAGTGTGATGTCGAAACGATACATATCAGATCTGATTTTTTCAACTAGTTCTTTCAAAAGATCCTTTCCTTTTAACCAATCAGCGAGATCCGCATAGAGTTCTAGCGGACCTGTCAACAACAAACCTGATGCCTCAGAAGACAATAAGCTGTTTATACATTTGTCGTACAGATCATTTACTTTATAGGAAAACAACCTACTCAAGTAAGCCAAAAAAAGAAGAAATAACGGATCATCTTTATCGGGAAGGGTATCCATATTGTCCAAAAGGTATACGCTTAAGTCATAGGCTTGATTCATCTTGTTTTCGCACCACAGTCCCGATATCCAAGCTATATAGTCCATACCCGACAACGTGTTTCGTTCGAGATTTGCATACCGTTCGACGACTTGGTTTGTTTCCCCCATTGATAGTAATAAAAGAGCGTCGAGTATGCTCAATGTATTCTCAGCAGATTTAGGTATGGATTTTGCAGTCTCAAGAGCTTCTTTCTGCCTTCCCAGTAACATTAGAATTACAGATCTACGTATGAGGAAATTCTCATTCTCAGGATCAAACTCAAGAGCTCTAGAGATTGAATACAAAGCGTCATTATATAATCCACCAAACATCTGATTTGCAGCCAAGAAACTCCAAACTAATTGATCGGGAGCCAGGATTAAAGATTCTTTGTAAACCAGAACTGCGTCTTCATATCGGGACAAAAACTCTAACACGTCGGCTTTCGACCGCAGAGCAGCAGCTTTGACTGAGTCAGGATACTTCCCAGTGATGTATTTTTCGTAAACATCCAATTTGTTTTTGATAGCCATAGGTGTTATCTCATCTGTCAAAAACGACTCCAGATGATCCGACTCTTGTTGAAATAAATCCGATACGGCTTCTACGGCTTCTATGGTCACATTGATATCGCTTCTGCTAAGCATCTTTAATTGCTCTAATACAAAGCGAATGATTTTGTTAGCAAGTTTGACACAGAAAATTGCATGCCGATTTTTATGCATGCTCGCTTCGATTGAGTCAAGCTTACAGAATACTGAAGAAAATTCGCCAACTCTCTGATTCAGTTTTTGAAATGCCAGGTTCATTGCTTTTGAATAATGTAAATCCGGGTCGGCTTCGAGTAAACGTTTATACTCTTTTTCTGCTTTGTCTGTTTCACCCTTCTCTATCAGAGATAGCATTTTCTTATATGGAGTTTTTGTCTCGAGATATTCTGAGAAACCCTTGTATCTTTTTGAGAGCTTGATAAGAATCGAAAAAGCTGTATCTACATCAATCAGCAATTCTCTACGGAAATTCTCGTGTAGCCATTCAAAATAGGATCTTCTTATTGCTTGCACATCCCTATTATCTTTTACCTTCAGTTTATCAGTGGCTGAATAGTACCTTTCTTCCCATTGTTTTAAAGACTGGAATCCCTGAAATAGAGGTTTGCGTGTATTATTAACCATGGTATATCTCCTGAAAATCATCTCCTGCGGCAGAGTTTACCCCGCCGCGAGTTTAGTTTTGAATTTATTTGTTGTGAATTTTGGCATGTGTGGATGCTGGTATGACGGTGAGGTTGGAGTAACGGTTGTCGGTTTTGACACCGTTGATGTGGTGGACGTGGTAGCCGGGTCTGATCGACCCGCCCATTTTGTTGGTAGCGGCGGTGCGGTGGGTGTAGTTCCAGCCGGAGCCGGAATTGTATTGGCGGTAGCCGTGGTTGGATCGGAATCTGGCCATGTTGGCCTCCTGGGTGTTTTATTTACCGCAAACGCGGCATGGCCATATAGTTTGCATGTCACGTTCCAATTCTGCGGAATCACGCTATTAGCTATATAAGATAGATGGTTACGCCTTATGATACTTTGCTTATCACCCCTATGCCAGTAATAATCATTACTATAGACGATCATTATTCTTACTTTCCTCAAGCGCTTTCAGCCTCGCCCTAAAGGTATGGGGTTTCAACCCCAGCAACCGTGCGGCCTCTGAGGCGTTGTTCTTTGCTAATTTCATAGCAGCCCTATAGTAAGCGGGAATGATCTCGTTGTCCAAGTCAACCCCCTCAGATGGAATCTCAACATTCAGAGCATTGTCGGAGAAATTAACCAAAATGATGTCCCTGTCCTCGATTACATCAGCCTGGCAATGGATATAGGCCAGTTTCACTATGTTCTGCAGTTGTCGCACGTTCCCCGGATAATTATACGAAAGCAGTTTTCTCTCAGCTTTATCACTAAAGTGCTTGTCGGCTCTGTTCTTTGCGGAGAAATCGCTTAAAAATTGACGAGCAAGCAGCAGTATGTCTGAGCCCCTATCCCTCAATGGACTTAAGTGTATCTGTGCTTGAACGATGCGATAGAATAAATCCTCTCTGAATCTGCCTTCTCTGACAAGTTGATTCAAATCCTTGTTACTAGCTGCCACTATTCTCACATTCACCTGCTTTGCTTTTCCTCCCACAGGCTGGATGGTACCTTCTTCCAGAACTCTGAGGAGTTTTACCTGCATGGGAAGTGGAAGGTCGCCCACTTCATCCATAAAGAGGGTTCCCTTATCCGCCTGGCTGAAATAGCCTTCATGGTCTGTGATGGCTCCTGTGAAGGAACCCTTTTTATGTCCAAAGAATTCACTTTCAAAGAGATTCTCGCTAATAGACCCACAGTTGACGGCTACGAATGGGCCTTCTTTGCGAGGACTGTTGTAGTGCAGCAATCTGGATACCACTTCCTTGCCAGCACCGCTTTCCCCACTGATGAATACTGGGATGTCATATTTAGCCAGATTATCGATCTGACGCTTAACTTGGATAATCGACTCATGCTCACCGATAAGCTCTGAATAGCTGATCAGAAGCTGTTTACGGAGTAGCTTGTTCTCCCGAGTGGTTTTAGTGAGTTCGATCTTGGTCTTTTGCTCTGAACTGATCTGCGGGAAATCATCGAGTGAGAAGTTCACATCCTGGATACCTTCCTCCCGGGAAGACTGTATCAGCTTGGCATCAATAATCCCGCCCATCACGATCAGAATCCAACAGGAATGCATAGTTGGCGTACCTGAAGTGAGCGATATGGTGTATTCAGCATCCTTGGTATCCTCTTCCTTCAATATACTCTTAATCGCGGAAACCATTGAGGGATAAACCACATTGTAGTCTATTGGGTTGAGCGATTCAGCTTCTTGATATCTTACTGTAAGGTTAGGAAATTTCTTTCGGCAATAAAGCAGTATGTCAGATGCGTATTGCAGGTAACGAGTATCATTGTACAGGATATACAAGAGATCATATGGCCGCTGTTTGAGGATGCTGATGATAGCCCCCTCTTTTCCCTCCCTGAGGAGACAGTCGTTGTTGCCAATAAAGGTAATTAGGATTTTCTTCATGTTGCTATGTTCTCAGTGTACTTAGATTAGTCAAGAAGTAAAAATCTTGAGCTTCGGCAGATCGAAGGATTCATACCATTTCGTTTTCATATATCCAACTGTATCCATTTGAATTAAGTCATTTTCGAAACCATCTCTTTGTTGCTGTCTTAGTATTGAAAGCTATCCACGAGGACATCCTGGACTTCGCTCAGTGACCCGATATTCTTGTTACGGAACTTGAGATCCCTTATGGCTGACCAGAGATATTCCGCGGGATTCAAATCGGGACTGTGGGGAGGCAGGAATATGAAACAGATGTTGCCGAAACTCTTCAAGCTATTGGTAGCGTGCCAGCTAACTTTGTCCAAGATCACGATGTTTCGGTAATCCTTGTACTCCTCATAACTGATCCATGTACAGCGACATCGTTTCGGTGTCGCAGTTGGGAGCAAGAACCGACGTATAGTAAATTATCGGGGCAATCTGAAGTTTATAGTCGTATCAAATGATGGGTAACTTGCAGAGGAAAATAGTAGAGACCATTGCCCATACTGGGATCTCCAGAGCTTGAGATTGTAAGAAAGCAGTTTTATTAGTTTCCAGCGCCATCAGATGTTAGGCGGTGGTTTCAACCACCGTTTCGGATCGTGAGAGTACATACAACCCTACTGGGTTTTAGACATTGTGAAAACTTCAGTCCGAACGAGAGACATCTGTCAGCGTATCAAGAAAATGATCCCTGTCCTGCAGGAGGAGATTTGTCTCGGTCTCAAGTCCTCAAAAATCCTGATACCCTTACGGGTTGACCCTTGGCGGCGTTCCGAACGGTGACTGAAGTCACCGCCTAACATCTGATGGCACTGTAATAACAACGGATCTTATCTGACAAATAGTTAGTTTATAGCCGTTTAAACAACAATCCAAATTGTTCCAGGGTCTTTATCCGTAAGAACAACACCCCAAATTATTCACCGATCCAAGTATAGAATTGGGGGCAATTGTGATTTCCACCCTGCCATTATGCCGGAGTTCCCTGTTCTGCTCGCCCTGCAATAAGGTGGGGCCCCTACCGTGGTTAAGTCAGATTTAGTCGTTTGTGGTAGAAGTTTCCTTGTTATCTTCGAGTCACTGCACCGTGCCGGAGAAGAATCTCTTTACCTGGTCGGGGTCATCGTATTTACCGAAGAGGGCCATCAATTTGAGGCGGGCTTTGATGCCCCGGAGGTCACCCCCGAAGATAACGCCCAGAGATTGCAGATGCCTGCCGCCACCTTCGTAACCATATTCGTCCAAAACTCTGCCGGTGTAGGCGCGGGAACAGATCACTACTACTACGTTGCGTTTTATGGCAGTTATCAGGTCAGGGACAATGTAATTAGGTAGATTGCCTCTGCCAAATGCTTCGATCACAATGCCTTTAACGTTATGGGCAAGGGAGCAGTGGATATACCTGCCGTCCATGCCGGCGCATGCCTTGATCAGGTCGACATTGGTATCCGGTTTGTCAGTCCAGACGCTTTCCCGGTAAAGGGTTTGGCGGTGATAGACGATGCGGTCTGGATCGACGTAGCCGAGTGGACCATAGCCGAGTGACTGGAAGGCGTCCACTTTGCCGACATCGGTCTTGGTCACGTCCCTGGCAGTGTGGATCTCATCGTTCATAACGACCAGAACACCCTTGTCGTAGGACTCTGAGTGGGAAGCGACGCGGACGCTGCCGATGATGTTACGGGGACCGTCAAGACCGAGATCCGAGCCGCTACGCATGGCAGCAGTAAAGATCACGGGCTTGCGAGTGGTAAGCACCAGATCACAAAGAAATGCAGTTTCCTCGATAGTATCAGTGCCATGGGTGCAGACGATCCCGTCATAGTCCAGGATCTTCTGGTCGATTGTCTTTGCCAGGTCGAACATCATCTGCGGAGTCATGTAGGGACTGGGGATATTGGAATAATCCATCACATCGACATCGGCGACGTCCTTGAGCTGGGGAAATCGGCGCAGAAATTCAGCAAATTCAGAGGTGGGAATGATGCCCAAATGCGGCGCATTCTTCATAGTGATCGTACCGCCGGTAAGAATAATCAGTATCCTTGCTTTCATTGATCACTCCTTGTATTTGATCGGGTCGCTGATCCCCGCAGCGACAAAGGCATTACGCCTGAGCAGGCAACTATTACATTCACCACAGGCAAGATCATTATCAAAATAGCAACTCCAAGAGTATGTGAAGGGGGCATGGAGTTCAAATCCCTTTTCCACGACCTGCTTTTTACTCATAGCGATCACCGGCGTGACGAGTTCGATATCAGAGACTTTGCTGCCTTCTTTGATCGCCGCCTGCATCCACCGGAAAAAGGTCTCACGGCAATCAGGATAACCGTTGCTGTCCTGCTCCACCGCCCCGATCCAAATAGTATTAGCGTCAATTACTTCTGCCCAGGCAACTGCCGCAGAGATCAATATCGCATTACGGAAAGGAACGTAAGTATTGGTAACAATACCGGATCGATGATCTTTACCGGCTTTGATCTGTTTGTCTGTTAAAGCAGAACCGCCCATCCTGCCCAACCAGGGCAGATCAATGAGTTTGGACTGCACCGGATGGTAAAATTCACACAAACGCTTAAAACACCAGAGTTCCCTCCTCTGCGTTCTCTGTCCGTAATTGGCATGCAAAAAGCATAATTCAGCACTTTCCCGATTGGCAATGGCAGCCGTGACCAAACTGTCCATACCCCCACTGAGCAGGACGATCGAGCGTTTCATCTTGTCTCCATCAATTTTCATCGCTTCGGGCCTTTCTCTTTCAAGAGCTTTCTCTTGTCAAGCAGCATTTGGATTTTATCTGCCGGATGATTCTTGATTTTTTCCTTGCCTTGTGCCTTATTACCATAAGATGTCACCAGAATGAAATCAGGAGAATATGATGAACCACGGCAAGACGAACGAGATTATCGCCTTGATCGACTGCAATAATTTCTATGTATCCTGCGAGCAGGTGTTCAATCCCCATCTTAAGGGAAAACCCGTCGTCGTTCTCTCCAACAATGACGGCTGTATCGTTTCCCGTTCCAATGAAGCCAAGCAACTCAAGATCCCGATCGGCGCACCGGGCTTTAAGTATGAGACACTGATCCGTAAAAATGGCGGCACTCTCCTGTCATCCAATTATTCCCTTTATGCCGATATGTCGAACCGGGTGATGCAGACACTATCGTTGTTTACACCGGAGATCGAGTATTACTCGATCGACGAAGCGTTTCTGAATCTCGGTGGCTTCCGTATCCGTAACCTGGATGACTATAGCCACAAGATCAGAAATACGGTGATAAAGTGGACTGGCATTCCGGTCTCAGTGGGAATATCCACCACCAAAACCCTTGCCAAGATTGCTAACTACCACGCTAAGCGTATCGCTGACCTAAAGGGCGTTTACGTCATGCTAAAACGCGACAGGATTGACGAGGCCTTAGAAAGAGTGGCCGTCGGGGACGTCTGGGGTATCGGCAAACAATATGACAAGTTCCTGAAACAAAACAAGATCGAGACCGCCTACCAACTAAAAAACACCGATGAAAAATTCATCGATCACTATCTGACCAGCGTCGGACACAAGACGGTATTGGAACTGAATGGCTATGCCTGTATCGATCTCGACGATGCTCCAACAGCGAAGAAAAGCATCGTTACCTCACGTTCTTTTGGCAAACAGGTCAGCGATCTAGCGGAACTGGAAGAAGCGGTATCCTGCTACATAACCCGCTCAGCGGAAAAACTCCGTGCTCAAGGTAGTGTCTGCGGCTATATGATGGTCTTTCTCAATACCAATCGATTCAAGGATGGACCGCAATACAACAATTCCGCCAGCACAACCTTTCTTCCTCCTACTGCCTATACGCCGGAAATGGTAAAGCAGGGTTTGGAGCTGCTAGGCGAGATCTATCTGCAGGGATTCGAGTACAAAAAAACAGGAGTTATGCTCGCTGATATCATTGCCGAGGAAGATGTGCCGCGCAATATAATTGAAACCAGTTACCTCGACGATCACAGGTATAAACTGATGGAGACGGTGGATAAGATCAACCGTCATCTGGGACACGACACGATTTTTCTCGCCAGTTCGGGAACTGGTCGCCTTTGGGAAATGAAACGGGCCAAACTCTCACCCAAATATACCACCCGATGGAGTGATCTGCCCAAGGTGAAATAGATGTATTACACTATTGACCAACCCTTCCGCCACCGGGCCAAGATTCAATAATCGGAGTTCTTCTGTTTCCTTCACTCCGTAACCGATATTGAGCATACTCGTCAGATCGTCTCGGAGCCCTATCACACTTACTCCAGTTCTACCCATTATTGCTTTGCCTACATCCTTGGCGATAAGCGGAAGATTAAGTATTGTTCCGATGCCGGCGAACCATCCGCATCATTACCTCCTATCCGGCATATAATCTTATAAAAAGAAACACATTGAGGCTCGAGAGATTGCATGTGAGATTACACAACGGGATACCAGATTAATTTTGCGTATCTCGGCTCCCGAAGAACTTGTCCCGGTATATAAAATCATACTTGAAAATTATCAAAACCTGAATACCATATCTCATGAGATCGATAGAAACTAAACCTAAGGAGTATTAATGCGCTGGCTTTTTTTTCTGATCATCATGCTTTTAATGGTAACCGTAATCTACGGACGGGACTACCGGATCATTCAAGGGCGGAATGGCAAAGAGACAGACCTCAAAAATATGGCTGATAAACTCGCCAAATATGATATTATATTCTTCGGCGAGTTCCACGGAAACAGGACACTGCACGCTCTACAATCGGAACTGACCGATCTGCTCAACCAACGGCGAAAGCCGCTGATCCTTTCATTTGAGATGTTTGAGCGGGATGTCCAGTATATCCTTGATCTTTATTTATCAGGCGAAATGAGCGAGGATGATATGCTACTCAATACTCGTCCCTGGTCAAATTACTACACGGATTATCGTCCTTTGATCGAATTTGCGAGGACTCACGGACTTTCCGTCGTCGCAGCCAATATCCCGCGCAAGTATGCCGGTCGGGTGGCAAGGGAAGGCATGGATTTTATACGGGACCTCCCTCCCAGGGAGAGAGCTTTTATCGCCGCAAAAGTAAATATCTGGGACGATGAGTACAAGAAGCGCTTCCTTGCCACCATCGCTATTACGACCAGGCATGGAATGCCCGGTGAGGCGTCCTTTTATGAGAAACTCTATGCCGCACAATGCATCAAGGACGACACTATGGCAGAGAGCATTGTAACAGCGCACAAAAACAATCCCAAACACCTGATCATCCATTACAACGGCGATTTTCACAGCCAATACCATCTGGGAACGGTTCAACGCGTCAGGTACCGCATCCCCAAAGTCCGGATTGCTGTGATCTCGCCGCTGCAGATCAGAGATATCGATCAATTCAAATATGACCAATCCCTGCGCAAGAAAGCAGAATACATCATCCTTATCCCCAGGGAAGCCGAAACCAGATAGGAGGCCAGGATGCTCCGTAAAACGATCGTGGCAGGCAGTTTTTATTCCGGTGATGGCGCTAACTTGAAACACCAGATCGAGGGCTGGACATCCTCCCTTCCTACTCCTGGGGATGATTCCGTTCTCGGTATCATCACACCCCACGCTGGCTTTGTCTATTCCGGTAAATGTTCCGCCTACGGATTTTGGCGCATATCCCGCTCCCCGATCAATTCATTTATCATCATCCATCCCAGTCATCGGGCTAACAACTTCGGTTTCAGCTTGTCACCCTATACCCGCTATCAAACGCCGATGGGAGTTTTGGACACTGACAGGGAAGTTACCGATTTCCTTGAAGGGTCTGGGCTGGAGAAGATCGATCCTTGGTATCATCAGAATGAGCATTCGATGGAAGTGCAATTGCCTTTTGTCCATCACTTTTTCCCGGAGGCAAAGATCTGTCCGATCATGATGGGCGATCAAAGCGCTGCTTCCGTCAAAGCATTATCCAATGCACTGGATAAGGTATTGTCTTCTTTGAATAAACGGATCATGATCGTTATCTCGAGTGATCTCTCTCATTATCATCGAGCAAAGGTGGCAGAAGTCATGGATGCGATAGTGATCAAACACATAAAAAACCGTGATGCGGACTCCCTGATGAAAGAACTGAGGCAGCGGGATTGTGAAGCCTGCGGAGGTGCCCCGATCGCTGTCCTGCTCAAACTGGCAGAACTTCGGGATGCCAAGAAAGTTGAGATCCTCAATTATACTCACTCCGGTCATACCAGCGGGGACCATTCTCAGGTAGTGGGTTATCTAAGCGCAGCGATATCTTATTAAGGGTCGAGGCAGATATGTTGGATAATGAACAACGCTCCACCCTACTCGGATTGGCCAGGCAAGTGATAACTTCCAATTTTGATGGCGCCACAACATCCCTACCGACCGATCCCGTATTCCAGAAGAAACATGGACTATTCGTTTCCTTGCATCTGAATGGCGATCTGAGGGGCTGCATCGGTTCTATCAGGGGCTATAAATCACTAGCACAGAGTGTGGTGGAAATGGCACGTGCAGCAGCTTTTCAAGACCCGCGCTTTCTACCGGTCAAATCGGATGAAATTTCCCATCTCAAGATCGAGATATCTATCCTGAGCGAGATGATCCCGGTAACTGATCCCGACCAGATCGTGATCGGCCGGGATGGTTTGTATCTGGAACACCCCAAAGGCAGCGGACTTCTTTTACCGCAGGTACCGGTGGAATGGAACTGGGACAAAGACGCCTTCCTGCGCCATATTTGTCGTAAAGCGGGTGTTCCGGAACGATCATGGCAAGATCCAAACGCCCGTTTGTCTCGTTTTACTGCAGAAGTATTTCACGAGTAGATGTAAAGAAGGAACCCCAGTTTTTGATTGACAAAATGAGGGATGTGGAATTTCTGGAGACTCCGAGCGGGAATAGCTCAGTTGGTAGAGCGCAACCTTGCCAAGGTTGATGTCGCGGGTCCGAGTCCCGTTTCCCGCTCCATTTTAATAGGCGACATAGCCAAGTGGTAAGGCAGAGGTCTGCAAAACCTTTATCCCCCGGTTCGAATC
>JBBISI010000045.1:0-12149 GCA_037441405.1 Candidatus Cloacimonadota bacterium | reverse complement strand
ACCTTAGTATAACCTTACGACCGTAAGGTTATACTAAGGTTATACTAAGGTTATGGAGCAAGGAGGACTTGACACTAAACTCTCAGATTGATTCAATGGTCTTATGGAGTATGAACGGAAAACGGGTTAATTATGGTATCAGCGCAGCCATTATCTTGTGATCAATTGATCTGTCCATTGCCTGCCTCGGGTTCAATGACCGCACCAATCTCCGTCATTGTCCTGTTATTACACCAGCAGATTACTGTCTGATAATAAGATACATGAGAATGATCAGGACGGGTGGATCAGGATCGATGCTCCTGCGATCATCAGGACAAGAAACACTGACCAGTCAGGCAGTGCCAAACCAGTGCGGGATCTTACCGTTTTAATGCCCGGACTGCGAAAGCCCCTCAATTCCAAAGCGATTGCCTGATAGCTGACGTTATAAAGCATCCCGGTCAGCACAGTCAGAATAATGATCCGGTAAATCCCTATCTTCCTTGGCAGGGAATTGCGCCTGAGATCCAAGCCACGATAACGCAGGAGGATAACTGCATCCATGAACCGCTGTGACAATAAGGGCAAGAAATGGATGACGAAAGAGACCATAAAAGACAATTCCACCGGTACCCGGATCAACGAGAAGGCGTTACGAAAGTCATTGAACTGGAGGTTGACCAATAAAACAGCGCTGAGATAGATGATACTCAGGCGCAAGACGACCTGCACCGCAATCATCAAACCACCAACAGTGACGCTGATACTACCATAAGACCACAGCACTTCTCCCTCCGTCCGGAAAAGGATCTGCAGGATAAAAACGATTATATAGAGCGGGAGCAGGCGGAGAAGTGATCTGAGAGGATTTTTGCGATTTACCAGACATAGCAGGGCTGATGCGAACATCAACCCCGATAAAACGGCGAGGTTTGCGCTTGAGAGAGCGATCGTGGAGATCCAGATCACGAGCGTGATCTGGGTAATGGGATGCAGTTTCACCACTCAGCCCTTAAACCAAAGAAATAATTCAATCCGGCAGCCGGATAGGAGTATTCCTCGTCATAATTGGTGTCGAGGAGGTTTTCCACGCCTGCGCTAAGCGTATATCTGCCATGGGAATAACTGATGGCAGCGTCATGCTTCCAATAGGAGGGCAGCAGGACAAATACATCCCGGTCGATATTGCTGTAACGAATGTCTGTCCAGGTATTGGTTAGGCGGAACTGTATCCCCGGCACGAGATCGATCCGATTGGTCACGGACGCGCTGTTTCGGGCGACATTGGTCGGGCGGAGATCACTACTCTTATCATACAATAGGAGGGCATAGGTCAATCCGCTCTCCCAAATGCCCAGGAACTGGAAGGTCAAGTCCAACTCTCCGCCATAAGTGATCAATTGCCTGACGTTGCGGAAGGTATTGACGCCATCGATCCGGACACGATCTATCATGTCAGAGATGTCATTGAGGAATGCGGTGACCTGATAGGTTCCGGGCATGATCGACCACGGTAGCGGACTGCGCAGCGAGGTCTCATACTTATATGCCTTCTGGCTTTTAAGATCGGGATTGCCGGAACCGAGAGAATACAACTGACGCATGGTTGGATAGGAGACATTTCGGGCAACGGACATGCTGAGATCCGTTCCCTGGGGGTTTTGATAATAGATGCCGATCGATGGCTCAGGATTGAGCTGGTTGTTCTCATTTTCGCTGTCCTGGCGCCACAAATGAGATAGAGCCAAACCCATGCCGCCTCTCCAGTGAGCATTAAGATGATACTGATTAAAGATATAGATGTTGCTCAAGACGAGCATCTTTTCCGACCACTGAAGATAGTCACGGTTGTCTTTGCGCTTGTTGTACCGGTGTTCCAATCCCGCGCCGTAAGTGAGAGTTCCCGCGGGGCTGTATGCCCAATCCGCTCGGGCATTGTAAGTGGTCATCAAGGTATGGATCCACGATTCGTAACGGAGCGAACTGGCATCGTAAGCATCGCTGTTATGCTCCTCATAACGGTCGCCGGATCGATCCAGCCCCAGTGAATGAGTGAAAACCAGATTGTCTTTGGTGATCCATTCATGCGAGAGATAGGCATGCCCGCGGTGGAGATCCAGGTAGCGGCGATAACGGGGCGAAGAGGTTACTATCTCATCGATCTTGCCGGGCATGTGGCGCTCAGGATTATACAGGAAACCGAAATCAAAGCCCAGACGATGCCAGTCACCCATGTCGGTATTGATATTGAATTGTAGTTTATATTGCTGCCGGAAGGAATTTTCCCGTGCTTCCCGATAGGCGACCAGCGTGTCCTCAAAAGTGGAGGAAAGAATCTCGCCCTTGCTATTTAGGGCGGTCAGGGACAGTCGGTAATCCCAAGTGTTGAAGTCACGCTGATGGGTGATATCTGCTTTGATGGTTTGATTGCGTTTGGTCTGGAGACCGGCTGACCAGCGTGGCTGATCCTGTTTGTTGCGGGTGATGATATTGATGATCCCGCCCATGTTGTTTGTGCCAAAGAGCGGAGAGACCGGTCCTTTGAGTATCTGGATGTGCTCGATATCGCTTACCGGGATATTGTGCAGATCAAAGAAGCCAAAATAACCGGTGTTCAGCGCTCTGCCATTGACAAAGACCTTCAGTGCGGTCCGGTCAAAGCCCCTGAGGTTGATGCTGGCTTCGCCTTTGGAACCGTGAGTGACCACCAATCCTGGAACTTCATTGACTAGGGATGACACGTCAAGGTGGGCGGCGCGGTCTTCCTCACTTATAAATAGGTTTTCCGCTGCTCCGATCTGCTGGACGGGGGTTTCGGCGATCACTCTGATCGTTTCGAGACGATAGGTTCTGATCCGGGTACTATCCGCTTCCGTAGACCCTAATGCAGAGAGCAATCCGGTCAGGATTATCAGTGTAGTCACAAGTTTTTTCATGGTCTATCTTCCTTTATGGTGTTGTTGCTGATACGCCAGATGCGATCGAAGCCACAGACCTCTTTGATCTCTTGATGGGAGGTAATGATCACTCCGCCGGATTCTTGTATCTTCTTCTTTAGCAATGTAGTATAGTATTCCTTGTGCCCGGTGTCGAGCCCGCTTAAGGGTTCATCCAAAAGCCATACCCGATCTTGCAGGAGGATCAGCGGAGCCATTGCCAGTCGTCGCATCTCCCCGCTGCTCAAAGTTCCGGTGGCGTGATCCTGGACATCCTGGAGAGCATTATGGCAAAGGAGATCTTTCCGGGCATCATCCGTAAATGTCTGGGGATATGCCATTTGCCAGATTTGCAGTTCATGCCGGGGAGTGATGCCGATGAGATTGTCCTGTGCTTTTTGTCTGAGATGGAAAATGCTCTTCAGGAATCTCCGATCCTGCCGCAGCACTTCTTTGCCCTTCCAGGTGATGCTGCCCTGTGTGGGCTTGAGCAGACCCGCCAGCAAGTTTAACAGGGTCGTTTTTCCAGAGCCGTTATCGCCGGTGATCAGGATGCTTTCACTTGGTTGGATGATCAGGTCTATCCCGGTAAATAGATTCGCCGATCCCGCCCAGGAAAAGGACATACTCTCTATCCGGAACATATCTTTCTTTTGTTGGGATTGGAGAGGCAGATCTCTCGATCCGCGAGGGCGATGTGATTCTCATGGTGTACTGTGAAGATACAGGTGTTCTTGCGTTCTCTCATACGGAGGAACCACCTGCTTACAAGTTCTGATGAACGACCTGAAAGCCCGGAAAATGGTTCATCCAACAGCACCAGAAAACGCTGCATTGCGTCGCAAGCGGCAAAAAGGAGTAGTTTCTGCTGGCCATAAGACAGTTTGGCAGGATGCTGTTTCAATATATCCTTCAGGTAAAATGATTCGGTCACTTCCGATATTCTGGACTCGATCTCAGCGGCAGGAAGTCCACTATTCTCCAAGGCAAAGGCGATCTCGCTTTCGCCATCGGGAAAGAATAACTGAATGGCGGGATCGCTCATCACCATTGAGAGATAACTAAATCTGTCCCTGAGTGAAAGATCACTCAGATTAAAAGGATCGCGCAACGGGGTCGACTGAAACAAAACTCTGCCGTTGCATACTGCTACGATGTGTTCAGGGATCACTCCTGCGATATAGTTTAGTAGAGTCGTTTTGCCGCTTCCGTTTGCACCGGTGAGAGCAATGATCTCTCCTTGTCCGATCTCTGCTGACCAACCTGCGAAGACAGGAACCGGTGTTACCTTCTCCGTAGCCGGATAAGATAATGACAGATCAATGATACTGAGCATACTATGTTTGGTCTTATCTCAGGGTTCGATTTCCAACCAATCGGTTTCCAGTAATTCTCTACCGCTCAAGATCACTTGGTCGATTGCTGTCTGGCGCAGTTCATATCGTTTGATCTGGTGGAATCTGGTCTCTGGTGTCAGATTCCAGCGCAGTAACTGGCTGATCTCGACCAGTTGCTTGATCCCATCGGGCATAATCAGCGCTAGGTTGTCCGCTTGCAGATAAACGATGTCTCTGATCCATAAACCTCCGGGGATACGAGCACTTTTCAAATTAAGCGAGCCGCTTTCGCCGATCTCCAGGATCGCACCACCCAAATGACGGGGATACTCCATCCGCAGACGCAAACCGTCTCTGCTTACTAAAATGATGTCGGCTTGGGCAAGGCGAAAGATGTCTTGCATGATCTCATCCATCAAGTATGCGCTGGTTTTGATAAAAGGTTCTGGATCGGAGTGAATAGTCAGTTTGAGGGCTTCCTTAGCCCAAAACATTATCCGCTGGGGCATTAACATAGGATCAAAGTCCTCCAGGACAATCTTATGCACTGCTCTCACCCAGTACAAATCACGCAGCGCAGGAAAGATCACCCGGTAATTCAAACTATCAAGTTCCACATCCCCCTGCCAAAATACCATCCAGCATTCCAGGATATCAAATTCCGCACGGTGGATGTTGACCACGTAATTGTCTTCTGACTCCAACCGGATATTCTGCCAGCGGGTAAAGCCATTATCTTTTAACCAATTATCAAGTCGCATGCCCTGCCAGGTCTCGGACTGAGTCCTGCCATCACGGTGGCGGGTGGTGGTCACTTTCCCCTTGCCCAGTTCCCGAAAGTAACCAAACGAATATACATGACTGGTCCCATCGCTACCGATGATCTCGATGGCAGTCAGTGAACCCAGGACGATCAAAGCCAGGATTGTCAGACAGCAGAGTTTCACAGTAACCTCAGTTTCTTGATCTGTCGGAAGACCGACCATGACAACAACCCACCGACCGCTGCCGAAAAAATGGATATTCCCGCTGCATAAAGCAGTGGACGCAACTGCAGACGCATCAATACATATCCCGACATAAGGGTACCGGTCAGATTGGCAAGGATACAGATCCAGATATGGCTGCATGGGTAATCTCGATATCTGCGTAAAGGAAGACTGGATAGATCGGCAACCATTCCGGGCAGCGTATAACTCACCAGCGTAAAAGCACCATGGCTACCATACCAGCCGAGAACAAAGACAGCCAATGCCTGCACCAGACCGGTCAGTAATCCGCTGCCATAACGGGGGACAAGCGTTACTGCCAAAACCAGCCACATCATATAGAATCCACCACCCAGAGCACCTCCGGGGATCAGCAAACTGCGCGAGACCGTCTTGATCAGAGGTCCCACCAAAGGCTTAACCGCCACTCCCATCGCCGCCAGGATGGCGATTACGATCAGATCGCGGGTTGTAAATCTTTTGAGCATAAAGAAACCTCGCAATGGAAACAGCTATTGGAGGCATTGGACTGCATGATCAATCCGCTTTCGCCTTTCCAAACACGGGAGGCACAGCCGTTTCCGTCTATACCCATTGGCAGTCCGCCATCGCAAAAAATGCCTTAGGCGAATCTGCTCGGCAAAAGTCACCCTGCAAACAGCCCTTTTTCTGTCAACCGAAATACTCATTGAGCCCAGTAGGAGTTTATGAGTCGAATGATCGCCGCCACGGATCATGCCCATTAGGCGGGAACAATTGCCGGGGTGGGTGCTGCGTGCAGCGCATTTGCATTGAACAAAAACCTGGCTATCTTTAGGATAAATGCATTGGGCTTCATTCTCGTGATGCTCTATAACGATACGATATCAAACAACTAACGAGAGGTATAAACGATGAAAACGACGATCCAGACCACATTTCTCATCGCTACTCTGATCATTCTAATGGCATCTGGTGCTCTATTTGCTGATCCGGGCAGAGATATATTCCTGAACGAGGATTTTAATTCCGCCACTTATCCTCCTCCGGGGTGGACGATCAGCGCTCAAAGCAGCAACTGGAGTAGATATGTGGGCAATAATGCGGGCGGTTCATCGCCAGAGTCACGGTTTGCCTGGCAGCCCCAGTTTGATGGTCAATCTTATCTTATATCACCGCCGGTCAATACTTTGGGACAGAGCAGCGTGTTCCTAGAATTCAAACACTTCGTGGATCACTATCAAACATCCTACACGTTGGGAGTGGCAACTCGTTCCAATAATGGCGATTGGACTACTGTCTGGTCGGTCAATCCCAGCGGTAATATCGGGCCCCAGACCCGCTCTATCCAGATCAGCAATGCTGACGTCCAATCCCTATCATTCCAGTTCGCCTTATTCTATGGCGGCAATTCTTACAATATCGATTACTGGTATATCGACAATGTCAAGTTATACACCCCCTTCGTCAATGATCTGGCAGTAGTTGATACTCCCGGAGTGGTGCAATTGAATCCGGGCAGTAGTATTCAACCTTCCTGTGTGATCAAGAATTTGGGACTGAATACTTTGACCGCCACGATATCCCTTACTACCTATCTATGGGATCAACCGCTATATAGCGAAAATTATCCCCTTACCTTTATGCTGGAACCCGGCCAACAAGAGACCATCGTATTTGGCGAGCAGATCTTGGACGAGCCGGACGATATGTATCGCTTCAGTTTTAACGTCACGTCTCTGGAAGACGTGGTGGATGACGACCCGATGAATAATACAATGGACAAATGGGTCAATACCTATACCACGTTCCGGCAGAATGTGCTGTTGGAGATCGGAACCGGCGGCTGGTGTCCATATTGCCCGGGAGCGGCAATGGGAGCGGATGATCTGGTCGCGCTGGACTACAACGTCGCCGTGATCAAGAACCACAACGGCGATCCCTATGCCAATTTCTATTCCGATCACCGCAATTCGTATTATGGCATCAGCGGATATCCCACGGCGATCTTTGACGGTGTTCTGAGACACGTGGGCGGCAGCAACACCCAGAGCTTGTTCAATACCTACGTACCACTTTACCTGCAACGCAATGCCATTAAAACTCCGCTCTGGCTGGATATCTATGGCTATGGGGCGCGGGATACCCTCACTATCGAGGTCTGGACGCAGAAGCGGGCAAATCTCCGCAACGAGAATTTGGTGCTCCATTTCACACTTACCGAATCAGAGATCCCTTACCTCTGGCAGGATCAGACCCACTTCAATTTCGTCAATCACATCATGCTCCCCGGGGTTGATGGAACTTCTGTCGATCTGCTAAGTATGCCCCTGCAAGAAATTATGGTGACCGAACTTACGTTACCGATCGCCATTCAATGGGTGCCGGAGCACTGCGAACTTGTCGCCTTTGTCCAGGATCTGGATACCAAGGAAGTTCTCCAGGCAGCCAAAATTGCCCTCAACAACCTGACCGAACCACCAGTTTCCATCACCGACGATTCCCTGGTTCCTACTCCCGTCTCACTGATCGGCAACTATCCCAATCCCTTCAATCCCTCCACTACGATCCACTTCACTTCCGATGGGCTAAATCCCACCGAGATCGTGATCTACGACCTCAAAGGCAGGAAACTGCGAACCCTGATTAACGCAACGAGATCCGCCGGAGAACATACAATCGTATTTAACGGCCTGGATGAAAGCGGCGCGCATCTCGCCACCGGGATCTATTTTTACCGGATGAGATCCGGCGCTTATTCCAATACCCGGAAGATGATCCTGATGAAATAGGACTTTGACCCAGACAGGGTCATTGATCATCCTTGATTGACGCCGATTCCGAGTTTCGGCGGAACGGCGCTGGTTCCAAGCGGATTGTTCCGCTCTCAGCATCATGTGCTGCATGAGGGTACGGCTATTGAGGGCAATTCTCGATTACTATCCCGGATCCGCAAAAATCCTTCCTTCGCCCTTGTTTGCCCCTATTAATCAAGCGATAATCCCCCCTTAATCAAGCGTTGATATTAACGCTAAAGAGCGTTGCACATACTGGAATCACCAAATTTCGGGACTGTGAAAAAACAATATCGTCTCTCCTTCCAGCGCAGTTAGTAATAACTAAGGATAGTGCCTGTCCGATAGTTTGGATACTCGTTGAATCAACCACTCTGAATTATTCAACGGTCTCAAGAAGGTTCAGATTCAAGCGGAATAGTGCTGTCTCCTGCATTCTCCCTGCTTCATAACCTTAGTATAACCTTACGCTCGTAAGGTTATACTAAGGTTATACTAAGGTTATCAAGCAAGGAGGAAAGTTTTAAGTCAACTCTCTGAATTATTCAACGGTCTTGCTTGATTAAGAGGGGATATAGAAGTGATCTGGAGGAGGGGTCAGGGAGAAAGCAAAGAAAATGGTTGACAGATATATACGGTCAGGGAGGATTGCTCTTGTGACTTGATGGTGCTTTTATCAGGTAAAAGGGAATCCCGTGAGAAGCGGGAGCGGTCTCCGCCACTGTATTCAGCCCTTGTTTCGGTTTGGTCACTGTTACCAGATGGGAAGGCCAGATCGGATGACGATGCTGAGAGCCAGGAAACCTGCCACCAAGTCGGATGCAGATTCGCCGGAGCAAGCGAATTTATATCCGCAAATTGTGTTCATCTCAAGTCACAAATAACATTGTGAGGTGAACAAATGACATCTAGTCAGCAGGAAAACTGCAGAATGCGAACCGCTTTGATCCAGTTCCGGCGATCTCTCCCCATCCTTATGTTTATATTGATAATCGTGTGTTATTCCATTGATCTATCGGCGGAACTGATCTACGTGGTCAATTCCGAATCGCGCACGATCTCCCGCATTGATACTGTCACCCAACAGGTGAATAATTCCTTTGCCTCGCTCGGCTACATTCCGAACCGGCTCGTCCTGGATGAAGCGCATATCTATGTCGTCAATTCAGGGGACAATGCGGTCCAGATGATCGATCGGCAGACCGGAGTTACGATCCGTTATATCGGTTTGGGCGTCTCGGTCAATCCTTGGGAGGCGATACTCCACGAGAGTTATCTGTATGTGACGGGATTGTTTACCAATCGCGTGTACAAGATCAGTTTACAGAGTTATACGGTGGTGGCGGATTGTATCGTCGGCGAGGCACCGGAAGGTCTTGCCGTGTGGGGAGACAGGCTCTACGTCAGTAATACGGGCGGATATCAGTCCGGTTATGCCAATAGTTCGGTCTCGGTGATTGATCTGGCCACCTTCTCCGTGATGCAGACGATACCGGTGTGGTTCAATCCGCAATACCTGATCGCCCACGAGGGCTATATCCATGTCTCCTGCACTGGTAATTGGATCAGCGCCTTCGGCAAAGTGTGCGTCATCGATCCGCAGACCGATACCGTGATCCAGACGCTTGACATCGGAGGCAGGCTGGGTGGCTTGTGGGCGGATGCCAGTGGCAAGGTATGGATCGGGGATCTGATGAATACCGGTGTTTACCGTTACGATACCAATGACTGGGCGATTCTGAATGGCAGCGGGAATCCACTTAGTCCGGGAGGCGGAGCAGTAGATGGAGGTGCTGGATTCATCGCCGTGCTGGATTCATCTTGGGGTCAATCCGGCAAGGTCTATCTCCGTCATCCCGATTTCAATGCTTGGCAACAATACACGGTTGGATTGGCACCCACCGATCTGAAGGTTTATCGGCCTGCGGTAACGGCGGCTGATCATACACAAGCTCCCGTTGCCATCTTGGTTGCGCCCAATCCAGCGCCGCGGGGCAATTTCATCCGCTTTGCCGCACTCGGTGACCAGATTAAGCGGATCAGCATCTACAACCTCCGGGGTCAACTGATCAAACAGTGGAATGTCTCCGTTTCGGAAGCAGTGTGGGACGGATGTGACTCTCAGGGGAGATTGAGTCCAGGCGGGATCTACTTTTACCGGATCGATGGATCATCCGCTCCACTCAACGGTAAGATCCTAATCTATTAGGAAATGTCGTGTACCAAAGAACATATCCAGCCTTGATCGTTTTGCTGATTGCCCTGTTCTCGGGCTGCGGACAAAAACCGCCTGCCAGGCAGAACCGCTACGTGATCCTCTCACCTGAGGTGGCAGAGATCATCGCTGCCATCGAAGGTGTCGGTAATATCGTCGGGGTTACTGAAGAATGTAATTATCCACTGGAATTGATCACCATCGCCAGAGTGGGAAAATTTGGGCTGATAGACCGGGAAAAAGTGATCTCCCTGGATCCCAGCATAATATTCACCACCGGATTGGAACAGGGTATGATCACTGATGATCTGCGGCGGATGGGCTTTCGGGTGGAAATGATCTATCCGCGCTCCTTGGATGAAATGTTATCTTGTATCCGAAAGGTCGGGAGAATCATCAGCAAGGAAAAAGAAGGTAATGCCCTGGCGGATGACCTGTCAGCACAGATCGCACAGATCAAAGAACGGAACAAAGATCTGCTCCGTCCCAGGGTCTATCTGGAGATCTACCGAGATCCCTTGATGAGTGTGTCCGATGCTTCGTTCGTGGGTCAGTTGATCGAAACTGCGGGTGGGGATAATATCTTTGAGACACTGGAGCGGGACTACGCGCGGATCAGGGCGGAGGATGTGATCAAAGCGATGCCTGACATCATGATCTGCTATTCCCACGATCCCCTGACCGCCGTTCTGTCACGCATGGGCTGGCAGGATATTCCCGCCACCCGCCAGCAGCGGATCTATTATGAAGAGGATATCGATCCCGATCTCATCCAGCGAGCCAGTCCGCGGATCATCATGGGTTTGCAGCAATTGGAGATCCTGTTTGAGAACTGGCGGCGGGGATCAGCGGAGAAGCGATGAAACATATCTTGCTGCACCTTGTTCTGTTCCTGGTCACCCTTACGGTGATAGCAATCTATCTCTTTGCCGGTAGTCCGGATAGCAATATCATTCTGCGGATCCGCTTGCAGGGATTGATGTTAACTCTTTTGACCGGTGTATCCCTGGCCGGGATCGGATCGGTCTATCAGATGATGCTGAATAATCCTCTGGCGGAGCCCTACATACTGGGGATTTCCTCCGGTGCAGCATTGGGATCGGTGATCTTTGCCGTCTTGGGACTAACGATATTGATGCCCTTGGGCGGATTTAGCGGTGCGATGCTGGCGATGCTGATCGTATGGGCGGTCGCTCAAAACCGGGGCAGTTTTGACCGCACCCGTCTCCTGCTCAGCGGGATCATCGCCGGGATGTTCTCCTCAGCGGCGATATCACTTGTCATGTATCTTTTTCGCAAAGATACGTTGCTTATCCTGGGTGTGTTGATGGGTAATCTGGGGAGGATCTTTACTTATGGAGAGTGGTATGCCTTTATGGGCTTCGCCGTCCTCTGCGTCGTGCTATTGGCTGATCTTTACCGCCAGTCGCTGACTTTGGATATCATGAGCCAGGGCGATATGTATGCCTCCAGTGTGGGCATCAGGGTGCACCGTGTGCGCAGTGAGATCTTCGTGGTCAGTTCGCTGATCCTGGGGATAATTGTGTCCTACGTCGGCATCATCGGTTTCGTCGGACTTATCATTCCCCATATCGTCCGTCGCTTCATCCCTCATGGACAAAGGCAGAACTATCTCTATTCCCTGTGGGCGGGCGGGACTTTTCTCTTGCTTAGCGCATTGGTCGCCAAACACATAACTGCCTTGGAACTCCCAGTGGGTGTGGTGACCGCCTTTACCGGTTGTCCCTTTTTCGTCTGGATTCTTCTGCGCCGCGGAAAAACCCGTTAAGAGATCACTTGATGTTGATCCGGATATTGTCCACCGCTGCTTTGTTACCGCCGAAGACCATAACATAACGCTTCTGATCTTTCCCAGCAGTTCAAGTGGTTGAAAGGCAGTAAAATAGCTAAAACAC
>JBBISI010000044.1:0-12172 GCA_037441405.1 Candidatus Cloacimonadota bacterium | reverse complement strand
AGTATAACCTTAGTATAACCTTACGACCGTAAGGTTATACTAAGGTTAACAAGCAGGGAGGAGTCATGATAAAGGAGTAGGAAAGAAGGTTAGCATCGGTTCGGATTATCTTGATCCTTATCACACGCGATAACTCATGCATTGCAGGGAATAAAGAGGATATTTGTCATGTTTAGGGTCTGATGTTTATATAGGCAACTCAGGTATAATCTGGGGCATATTGTAAAGCATTGTCTGATATAGAGATAAAAATGGAAAAAAGCAACTGGAAAACCTTGACAAAACAGAACTATAATTTTATATTGCAACCAGATAAAGACATTTCTCAGCGTCTGAGCTTGAAAGTGAGTATAAGTAAACGGGAGATATAGAGTTATGTATGATACTAACTACACATCGAGCAATATCAAAGTCCTCAAGGGATTGGAAGCGGTTCGTAAGCGTCCGGCAATGTACATCGGTGGGACGAGTGAGCGCGGGTTGCACCATCTGGTTTATGAGGTCGTTGATAACTCCATCGATGAGTCCCTGGCAGGATTTTGCGATCTGATCAGGGTCATCATCCATCATGGCAATATCATTGAAGTGGAAGACAATGGACGTGGCATCCCGGTGGACATGCACAAAGAAATGGGCATTCCGGGAGTGCAGGTGGCAATGACCGTCTTGCATGCCGGTGGCAAGTTTGATGACAAGTCATACAAAGTATCCGGAGGATTGCATGGTGTCGGTGTGTCGGTAGTCAATGCGCTATCCGAATATCTGGAAGTATTTGTTCACCTGAATGGATCGATCCACTACCAGCGATATGAGCGCGGGATACCGGTAACTGAATTGAAAGTGGTCGGAACGACCAACCGGCGCGGGACAACGATCAAATTTAAGCCGGATGAGACAATATTTGAAGGCATCGAGTATAGTTTTGATTATCTTACTACTCGCCTGCGGGAACTGGCTTTCCTCAATAGCGGGGTGAGAATTACCTTGTACGACGAACGCAACGACCGCACCCATGACTTTAAGTATGACGGCGGGATAGTATCTTTTGTGGAATACCTCAATCAGAACAAAAAGCCCTTGTTTCAGAAGCCGATCTATGTGAGTTATGAGAAGCCAGGTCTGTCTTTTGAAGTGGCGATCCAATATAATGAAGGTTATCAGGAAAGCATCTTCAGTTTTGCCAATAATATCAATACTATCGAAGGCGGCACGCATCTGAGCGGCTTCAAATCCGCACTGACCCGTTCGGTGAATACCTATATCAAAAATGTCGAACTGCTCAAAAATGAAAAGGTTAGCCCAAGCGGAGAAGATATCCGTGAGGGCCTCACCGCTGTGATCAGCGTCAAGATCAGCAATCCACAATTTGAGGGACAGACAAAGACCAAACTTCAGAATTCTGATGTGGAAGGCATAATCAATTCGATGGTTTACGAGAAATTGATGGTGTATCTTGAGGAGCATCCAGCGGAAGCGAGAAACATCGCCAATAAGAGCATCATGGCAGCCCGATCACGCGAGGCGGCTCGTAAAGCACGTGAATTGACCCGCCGTAAATCGGTCTTGGAAAGTGGCTCTTTACCTGGCAAACTGGCGGATTGTTCCATCACCGATCCATCCAAGACGGAACTTTTTCTGGTTGAGGGTGATTCAGCGGGCGGATCAGCCAAACAGGGACGTGACCGTTCATTTCAGGCGATACTGCCGCTTTGGGGCAAGATGTTGAACACGGAAAAGGCGAGAGTGGACAAGGTATTGAATAATGATAAGATACAGCCAGTTATCCTGGCTATCGGCGCTGGTATCGGGCAAGAGTTTGATGTGACGCGCATTCGATATCACAAGATAATCATAATGGCGGACGCTGATATCGATGGGGCTCATATATCCACGCTTCTGCTGACTTTCTTTTACCGGTATATGCGTCCCATGATTGAAAGTGGTAACGTCTATCTCGCCAAACCACCGCTGTTTTTGGTTCGTAAGGGGAAGCAAAAGCACTATGTCTATACCGAGGATGAACGCGATGCGGCGGTCAAGCAGTTAGGTGATAAAGGGGTTATCATCCAACGCTACAAGGGTTTGGGCGAAATGAACCCGGATCAATTGTGGGAGACGACACTGGATCCGGAGAACCGGATATTGATTTCGGTCAAGATGGATGATGCGATCGAAGCGGATAGAATGTTTACCATCCTTATGGGGGACGAAGTGGAGCCGCGCCGTGATTTCATCCAGCAGAATGCCAGGTTCGTCAAGAATCTCGACATATAGCGAAGGAGTGTCAAATGAGCGATAAAGCCAAGATTATCAACATACAGATAGAGGATCAACTCAAACAGGCGTATCTGGATTATTCGATGAGTGTTATCGTGTCCCGTGCGTTGCCTGATATCCGCGACGGACTCAAACCCTCGCAACGGCGTATCATCTATGCCATGCAGGAATTAAATCTCAGCCCCGGCGGTCACTTTCGTAAGTGTGCCAAAATTGCCGGCGATACATCCGGTAATTATCATCCGCATGGAGAGCAGGTTGTCTATCCGACGCTGGTTCGTCTAGCGCAACCCTGGAACATGCGTTATCCCTTGATCGATGGTCAGGGGAATTTTGGTTCCATTGATGGAGACCCGCCTGCCGCCATGCGTTATACTGAGGCACGCCTGCAAAAGATCACCATCGAGATGCTGGACGAACTTGATAAGGAAACGGTGAACTTCCGTTCCAATTATGATGAGACCCGCCAAGAACCGGAAGTCTTTCCCAGCCGGATTCCGAATCTTCTGATCAATGGATCCTCCGGTATCGCCGTCGGTATGGCGACAAACATGCCTCCACACAATATCGGCGAGATCTGTGATGCCATCGTGGCGATGATCGATAATCCCGATCTGCAACCGCAGGACTTGTTCCACTACGTCAAAGGACCGGATTTTCCGACCGGTGGCTTTATCCTGGGCGTCGATGGCATCAAAGAATACTTTGAGACCGGACGGGGAAAGATCATCGTCAGAGGAAAAGCGGATATCGAAATCGCTGCCAATGAACAGGAATGGATCATTATCAGCGAGATCCCCTATCAATTGAACAAGACCATTCTGATCGACAAGATCGTGGATTTGGTCAAGGAGAAAAAGATCGAAGGCATCAGCGACCTGCGCGATGAATCCGGGCGTGACGGAATGCGCTTGGTGGTGCAGGTCAAGCGTAATCACGATGCCAATGTGATCCGCAATCAATTGTACAAATACACTCCCCTGCAAGGTACCTTCGGGGTGATCAATCTCTGCCTGATCGATGGAGTGCCTCAGGTTGTCAACATGCGCGATTTGATCCTCAATTTCATCGAATTCCGGCATGATACACTGCTCAAGAGGATCAGTTTTGAATTGCGGAACGCGGAAGATCGATTGCATATCCTGGAGGGCTACCGGATCGCTCTGGATAACCTCGATGATATCATCGCCACCATCCGGGCGTCGCAGACCCCACCCGAAGCAAATGAACAACTCCAGATCAAATTCGGCTTGTCCGAGATTCAGGCAAAAGCAATACTGGAAATGAGATTGCAACGCCTTACCGGCTTGGAAAGAGAAAAGATCGAACAAGAATATAAAGAACTGCTCAAAACGATCAAACGCCTCCGCGATCTGGTCGATCGCCGCGATTTGAGAATGGCACTGATGAAAAAGGAAACCCTTGAGATCAGAGAGAAATACTTCAATCCCAGGAGGTCTGTCATCCTTCCCGGCGGTAGCAGCGGCTTGAATATCGAAGACCTTATTGCCGATGATTGGATGGTCGTTACCATCACCCATGACGGGTACATCAAACGCCTGCCGATCGATACCTACAAGTGTCAGGGAAGAGGTGGAAAAGGGTTGACGGCAAGTAACCTCAAGGAAGATGACTTTATTCAGTATATCTTCGTGGCATCTGCCCATTCCTATATCTTATTCTTTACCAATTACGGTAAATGCTATTGGGTAAAGGTTTACGAATTGCCCGAAGCCAGCCGCACGGCACGGGGAAAAGCCATCGTAAATGTGATTAAACTGGCTGAAGGGGAAAAGATCCGTGCCTTTGTGACACTAAAACACTTCTCCGAGAATCAGAGCATCATCATGTGCACCCGAAAGGGTCTGATCAAAAAAACCGCTCTGCCACTATTCTCAAGACCGCGGAGCACAGGACTGAATGCCATCAAACTTAGAGAGGACGATGAATTGATCGATGCCCGGATTTCTGAAGGGAATGACGATATCCTGCTGGCTACCCATGATGGCTTTTGCAACCGTTTCAATGAGAAAGACGCAAGAGAGACCGGAAGATACACTCAGGGTGTAAAGGGGATACGATTGCGCAATGGCGATTATGTTATCTCCATGACGGTCATAAATCAAGAAGATACTATGGATAACGGAACACCAAGCGGGAAAACAATACTGGCTGTTAGTGAAAACGGTTTCGGTAAGCGGACGGTTGTTCCGGCTTACCGCATTACCCGTCGGGGCAGTGTCGGTGTAATAACTTTGAAAACCACAATGCGGAACGGTCATCTGGCTGCTCTGATGTTGGTCGATGACAAGGATGACCTGATGATCATCACCAAAGATGGCATGATCATCCGGCAAAAGGTGGCGGATATCTCACAGGTAAGCAGAAATACTCAGGGAGTGAAACTGATCAACCTCAATCCTGGTGATAAAGTGCACGATATAACCATTATTGCCGCAGAACCCGATGATGAACAACTCGACCATGAAGCCCGGTTATTGAGCGAAAAGACTGAAGCGGCGTCTGCAATGTTGTCTGTTGATACGGTTGACGACGACATGGTGGATGACATCGAGGTGTGTGTCGGATTTGATGATGAAACAGATGAACTGGTGGATGAAGAAGATATGGCTTAAGTTATCAGCGACAAGCATATGCTTGTTGCTGGCAACTTGCGCGAGTAGCGCATTTTATCCACTGCCTGATACTCAGGTCAGAGTAGATGACACCTTTGCCATTATCAGGACGGACAGCGTGATGGTCGTTGTCCGTCCTGAGTCGCCTATGCTGGATTCTCATACCATGTCCAAGAATTACTTTGTCATGTACGTCCAGATTAGGAACCTGTCTCATAAGATCATACCCTTGAGAAATATGCAGGTGGCGGTAGTATCTGAGGGTCTCCAGTTTGATCCATTGCCGCTGTATCATCTGCTGCAGTTGTTACGGCTCGAAATGATGGTGACCAAACCCTCCGATCCACTTGATGTAAGACCTGCTCCTGTTTCTATCGAGGATCACCAGAATGCTTACGCTACGTTGATGATGAATTATCTGGTTTTTTCCGACCTTCTTCCGGGTTCAGCAGTCGAAGGATATCTTTATTTTTCCAATGCGCTTAAAGGCGCATCACGCTTTATTTTACACATGGGTCAATGGTCGATATCATACGAGCGCAGGCAAACAGGTAATAAATAACTTGACAATTTTTAGAAAACCTAGTACCATACGCGTCCAGACTGTGGTAAGTCAGAATCAAACATAAGGGAGAGTCCATTGCTTATACAAAAATATTTTGAAACGCGGCTGGAGATGATCGAGAATGCTTTGAAGGGTTTTCTCGGTTTTGACTGTGAACGCTCAGAAGTTTTAGTAGAGGCAATGCGTTATACGGTTTTTTCCGGTGGAAAGCGCTGGCGTCCTCTATTAACCATAGCCATATTCGAGATGCTGACAGGTAACGAGAAGAACGAAGATATCAACGATATAGTTCGTGCCGCCTGCACCTTGGAATTGATTCACAATGCTTCCATTATTCATGATGATCTGCATGTTGTCAATGGCCGCAGGGATCGGAGAGGTGTGTCCACCTGTCACGTCAAATTTGGTAACTCAACTGCTATCATGGCAGCTGATGCTCTCTATACGCTTGCGTTTGAGGTTATTGGTGGAATCTCAGACGATGCCAAGATTCTGGCTAGCGTGCGAATGCTATCCGATTATTGCAAAACCTATGGGATGATCGGGGGTCAGGCAGTGGATCTGTTAAACAAGCGTAAGATGATGAAACTCAATACATTGAGGTTTATTGACCTGAAGAAGACGGGATCTTTGCTGGAAGCGGCAGCAGATTTTGCCTGCCTTATGTCAGATGCTGATCCGGAAACCAGGCAGTTGATGATCAATTATGCCCAAAACTTGGGATACGCACATCAGATCATTGAGGATATCATCGAGGACTACAATCGCGGTGGTGATGATTTTGATTTTTCCCAGGACTTTGTACCTGCATTCAAATCCGGTTATACCGGTCTGATGGGTTTTGACAAGGCACGCTATACTGTGGAACAACTCCTTGGAGAGTGTGGCAAGATCATCAAACCATATCCGAACAATGATATCCTGTATGAGTTTATATTGATGATCAAGGAGCATCTGCCATAAGATGATCGATATCCACAGTCACATTCTGCCCGATATTGATGATGGTGCAAAAAAGGTGGAGGACTCGATCTCTCAGTTGCGGCTGATGGCTGAGGGAGGAATCAGCGACGTTTTTCTGACGTCCCACTATTTCCCTGGTCACTACCGATACAGTAAAAGCGAGTATATGTCCAAGTTTGAGACGTTTAGACAGGAAGTAAAGCACCAGCAGATAGATATCAATCTATATCCGGGTTTTGAGGTTTTTTTGTTGCCTGGCATCGAGGATGCCGTTCTGAAGATGGGTTTGACGATGGGCGATTCTGCTTATGTCCTGGTAGAATGTGAACTTAATGGTAAACCCATAGATGCTTATGGTATGATGTATCAGCTACTGAGAAAGGGTTTTAAGCCGATATTAGCACATACGGAAAGGTATGTCGGGGTGATGGTCAATCCCCGGGAAGTATACAATCTGATGATGCAGGATGTCTATATCCAGGTAAATGCTGGTAGTTTATTGGGTTGTTACGGAAACAAGGTGGAAAATACTGCATGGTATATTACGGATCGGGGATGGGTTCATTTCATTGCCTCGGATGATCATGTAAGATCATCCTACGAACATATGTTTGCAGCCAAAGTGATTATTGGTGCCAATATCGATGAATACGCTGCCAAATTGCTATTTTGCGAGCACCCCAGATATATTATTGAAGATAAAGCACTCCCCAGAACTTACGTCCGGGTTCATAAGGAAAGACAATCCACATTTCGAAACTCTCGTAAATATAATTTTTTCAGACGCATCTTCGGATAATGCCAAACAGGATACTTCTAACCGGTGCGACCGGGTTTATCGGCGGTCATGTCCTCCATCGCTTACAAACTGAACAGCGGGATCACAACATTACAGCGTTGGTAAGACCAGGTACGGCCGATCAGAGGACCAGTGGTTGGCCAGGTTCGGTGGAGCGAATTCCCATCGATCTCGCCGATATTGTAGGTCTCAAGAAGTTCCTTGAAACTAATTCATTTGATATTATTTATCACCTTGGCGCTCTGCGCGGGGGCAGGACTTACAAGCGCGAGACCTTTTACCAAACAAATGTTATGAGTACCGGGCAATTGGTGGAATCTGCCCTGAAACACGATAGCAGGTTCATATTCTGTTCATCTGTCGGTGTCTTTGGAACGATCCCTACCGAACTTCCAGCAAACAACTTGACCCAGAAGGTACCGGACAGTTATTATCACTATACCAAAATAGAAGCCGAGAAACTGATCAATCACGGCATTCTCAGGGGTTTACATGCTGCCATACTGCGTCCGGCAATTACTTACGGCACCGGTGATCATGGCTTTCCGTATCAGATGGTGCGGATGGTCGATAAACACCGGTTTGCTTTATTGATGAAGAGGATATGGATCCATCTTTGCCACGTGGAAACTATTACCGATGCTTTTCTGTGGTTACTTGACGGTAATTATGAAAGTGGTCTGACCTTGAATGTCGCCGATCGTGAGCCCGTCCAACTCGCAGATCTGATTAATTTCATATCTCGCGAATTGCATGCCACGAATTATCCCAAAAGGATGATCTTCGATGAAAAGATCTTCCGGCTGGGTGAACTGGTCTCAAGGGGGATGAAGAGCGAGAAGTGGCTGAGTCGTTTTCAATTGCTCTCTCGCAGCTGGTTTTTTGATGTCCAGGAAGTCTATGACATCATGTCTCTTACCGTTAGATATACCATACCTGATTTTCGGGTAGTGATCAAGGATTACCGTAAATAGGATGGCGATCCCGATCATCACCGACTGGCAGAAGTACTTCATTACCAGACATGAGGGCCTGGGGTCATCATACGAGCGGATAATGCTGAACCGAAAACTTGATCTGATCCGGAAACATTACCGGATCCGAAGTGTGATCGAGACCCCGTCTTTCGGATTTACCGGCATATCCGGCATCAATTCGATGGATCTGGCCAGAAATGGATGTAAGGTGACGATCGAGGATCATGATCCTGAGAGGATCGACCTGATCCGTACGATCTGGCAGGAAGTCGGTCTGCCGCTGGCGATCACTCAAAATACGGCATACTCAAAACTCGGTTATGCAGATAAGTCGTTTGATCTTGCCTGGAATTTTTCTGCGATCTGGTATGTCGAATCCTTATCCTCATATCTTGACGAACTATGCCGTGTAACCCGCAAGGCCATCCTGATATGTATTCCCAATCAAACCGGATGGGGGATGAGGATGCAGATGAAGAATGCCCATGATGCCTCGCTCCAAACGGTCAATCTCGAATACATATCAGAGTTTCTCATCTGTTCCGAAATGAAAAGAAGGACATGGAAACTTGTAGATCAAGATTACATTGATTGCCCGCCCTGGCCGGATATCGGGATGAACAAAGAGGAATTCCTCCTGCGGATACCTTGGCTTAAACCCATTTTGACCCTACTGGGGATTGGAGAGAAGCCACCTTATCAGGGACGACGGGATGCGGGAACTTCATCACACAAGACGCTCTCCTGCCTGGATCACTACAAAGGAAAGGAGCCCTCTTTTAGTGACCGGATGCTGCGACACGCCTGGTTTGAACGCGTTGCCCCGCCTTGGGTAAAGATGTATTGGGCTCATCACCGGTATTTATTGTTCACGCCCTGAGCACTGTCCCCATGAAACGCCGGCAAGTATCACTGATCATTGGATTTATCATCGGCGTCATCATGATCGGCGCCTGGCTGAAGTATGTAAATATCGATCAAATGAACACCTACATCCGCAATGCCGATCACGGCTTGATCGGTATCGCCCTTGCCTTTTACGTCGCTGCCTATTTCATCCGTTCTGTCCGATGGAACATCCTATTGCGCCAAAGGGTAACGCTCCCGCTTTGGCAGACCTGGATCTTTGTCTGGGGCGGCAATTTCGTCAATTATCTGATCCCGATTCGTTTGGGCGAGCTTCTCAAGGCATGGTTTGTCAAGCGGCATCGCCAGATCCCGGTCGCACAGTCGCTACCATCCATCTTTATCGACAAGTTCTTCGATACAATCGCCCTGTTCTTTGTCCTGACCGCCCTCTTTTTTATTCCAATAGGTCATTCCAGGGCGATGATCGTTCTGGTATTGCTTCTGATCCTGGTGTTTATTCTGTCACTGACCATTATCCTGATGGCGATCCTTTACAAGGTGCGGATCATCAATATCATCAACCGTCTATTCATTTGGTTGCCGAGGGGGTTGAAAGACAAGGTCGCTGCCAATCTTGAGATATTCATCTCCGGGCTCAATATGTTTGAACATCACTGGTCGGTATTGACGGGGGGGGTATTGCTTACGGCAGTAGGTGTGATCTTTGACGGGATCTACTTTTATCTGATCATCCGGGCCTTCGGACAGCACTTGCCATTCTTTATTGTTTTATTTGGCTACACTCTGATCAACCTGTCCTATGCCTTGCCGCAGCCGCCGGCTCAACTTGGCAGCAACGAATGGATGATGATCATCATCTTTTCCATCGGATTTGGGTTGACGAAAGACAGCGCAGCAGCAATCATGGCCTCCGCTCATATTCTGACGGCTTTTATCATTGTCCTGTTGGGGATGATCGCCTTTGGTGTATCGGGCTTTAACGTATTAAAAACGATTTTTCAGGGAGAAGATATAAATGCAAAATGAACAGGATTTGATCAAACAGATCGAAGATCTCAGCCAATGTCACCATCGATTGCTGAATGAGATAAAAAAGACCATCATCGGACAGAAAAGTGTCATCGAACAAGTCATGATCGGCATCTTAGCCAATGGACACATCTTGATCGAAGGTGTGCCCGGATTAGCGAAGACATTGTTGATCTCGACCATTGCCAAGGCACTTGACCTCACTTTCCACCGCATCCAGTTTACACCGGATCTGATGCCCTCGGACATCACCGGAACCGATATCCTGGTCTCGCCCATGGGTTCGGAAAACAAGCAATTTCAGTATATCCGGGGTCCAATATTTGCCAATATCATCCTTGCCGACGAGATCAACCGCACTCCGCCCAAAACCCAATCCGCTCTTCTTCAGGCGATGCAGGAGTATCAGGTCACTGCGGGAAACAAGACCTGGGATCTGGATCTGCCGTTCATAGTGATGGCCACCCAGAATCCGATCGAACAAGAAGGCACCTACCCTCTGCCTGAGGCGCAACTTGATCGATTTATGTTCTATATCGACATCGACTATCCCGATTATGAGGAGGAGATCCTGATCGCCCAGACCACCACCGGGATCGATCTCCCGGAGATCACGCCAACCCTCAAAGCCCCCGACATTATCCGCATCCAGCGCGCCATCCGGCAGTTACCTGTCGCTAAACACGTCTATGAGTATGCCGTCAAGCTGGTTCGCTCCACCAGACCAAACCGTTCTGAGGCAACCGAATATATCAATAAATGGGTAAATTGGGGAGCGGGACCCCGCGCCTCCCAATACCTGATCCTGGCAGCCAAGAGCAAAGCCGCTCTGGAAGGGCGTCTAACCCCTTCCGAGGATGATGTCCGATCCGCAGCCAGGATCGTGCTCCAACACCGCATCCTGGTATCTTTCGCCGCGGAGGCGGAAGGTATCCGATCTACCGATATCATAGCGCATCTTTTGGAGTAGTTATGAAAAGATACTTCGTTCTACTTGGATTGATCTTTTTGATCGTATCCGCCCACTGCCTTGACCGGCGCTTCGTCAATTTTATCGCTCACATCCGTGGTGTGGAAGCAAACCGGATCCGGGTCATCGACCAGAACCTCCTCGTCAATAGCAGCCACCACGTCTGGATATACTCGCTATTCAATATGTGGTCACCCCGATTGGAGACGTCTTTTTACTCCGTCTATTCCATCGAAGACCTTGATCTAATCGGAAACCGCCACCTATATATCTGCTCCCGTGAACTTACCAATACCGTCGTTGAGATCGATTCTCTCAATCAATTCGGTAAGATCCTTTTTCCCTACACAATCACCGGCGATAGGATCACCCGCGAGGGATCTTTGCTCTATATCGCCGACCGGTTCAAAGGTATCGATATCATGGATATCGGCAGCGGGGGAAACCGCGAACTCAAATCCACCTTTTCGGAGAAATGGGGAATTGTCGATTTTATCGCCCAATACCCATATCTCTATGCCCTGAACGATTTTGGATTGGTCACGGTGGATATATCCGAGATCCTGTTTCCCATATCCCTGGGAACCAACTATGAGATCATCAATGCCAATCGGATAAGGAAAAATGGCGATATCGTGTGGATTGGCGCGCAAAAGTTACTGATCGCCATCAATATCCGTGATCTCAGCAGACCCGTCTTCGTTAACCAATACCGCTTCCCTTATGATATCCACGACATCGAGATCAAGGACAACCGGATATTTGTTACTTTGGGCATCGGCGGAGTACGGATCCTCGATATCCGTAATCCCTCCAGAATTAAAGAACTTAACTGGGTCAATACGCCCCATCCGGTTTTTGATGTCGCCCTGCACGACGATTACATCCTGGTCGCTCTAGGCAGAGAAGGGTGGATCATTTACGACTATCGCTGATCACTCATTTCCTCCTTACTCCGTAACCTTAGTATAACCTTAGTATAACCTTACGACCGTAAGGTTATACTAAGGTTATCAAGCAAGGAGGAGGGGATGCCGGAAAGAGAAGTATAGGGTGATAAACGGGATACGAGGCGGATAAAGACCA
>JBBISI010000043.1:0-13602 GCA_037441405.1 Candidatus Cloacimonadota bacterium | reverse complement strand
TTGAACCCCGGACCTGCGGATTATGATTCCGTTGCTCTGACCAACTGAGCTACGCCGCCTTGATAAAAAAGAGTCTTGCCTTAGCAGCACTCATTCAAAAATAGTGGTAGCGAGGGGAGGATTCGAACCTCCGACCTTCGGGTTATGAGCCCGACGAGCTACCTGACTGCTCCACCTCGCATCTGAAGCGGCTCCACATTTTGGATGGCCGCTTTTCTGTCAAGAAAAACCGCTCTTTTTGACATTCGCTCATTTTTATGCCAGCCTTGTTTTCATCTGCCAAGACTTGATAAGATCTTCTCTATTAGGTGATTTGTGTGGTGCCTGGTACTGCAAAGGCAGATCTGTATGACGGGAATGATTCTATAATGGATGAATTGATGCAATTTCACCCAGTCTTTGGTTCTAATACTGATCAGCGGATACTGCAGGGGATCGGCTCGATCTGCAAACGGGGGATCGGGTCGAGATCGACAACGAACAGTTTGCGGAGTATGCTATCTACCGGCGTGATCTGAACCGATATTATTATTTTAGCGCATCTATCAATGCGATGAAAACGAGTTTGTATCGGTGTGATGCCGACGGCTCTCGTACGGTATCGATCATCGATGAAAGTGTCTATAATCACAATTTCGGGGTTTCATTGGACGAACGTATCTTTGCCATGCCGGTTCTAATGCCGGATTTTGATGCCCTGAGAATGACGGTTTATGACAGCGACGAAGGCCAGATCTTGGATATTGCCCATGGGCATTCCTTTTCCTTAATCGCCCGCCGGCACACACCTCTGTTGCTCGCAAACGGTCTATGGCGCAGCCAATTTATACCATCTGGATATGAATATCTCTGAGACCTACCTCCTGTTTGATGGGATATTGGATGGGACAAGATATATCCGGGCAAGAGACAATCTGACTACCTGCGGCGACGGCTCGGTTCTCTATTTCATGGGATTCGTTAAAAAAAGCACTACACCACAAATAACTTAACCCTGCGGCCTGACTGGGGATCAGAACGACCTGTAGCTCATGATGACGGCAAAATCCGCGTGCTTGGTCGTGGTTCTTCGTCCAGAAAAAACAGTATGAACTCTGAGTCAAGGTAGATCGGAAACGTAAGATCGTCGCTCTATCTTAATGCCAGCAACAGCCAATCGAAATCCATCACGGATAGATACTGTATCCAAGCGAGAGCGATGGATATGTTTCGGTGGAATTACAGTTGTGGATTTAGATATTGGAGATCAGGTCGCGGGTTTCTTAGCGTTGTTCCATACGGGGGTATCCGGATGTAGGCCAAGGCCAAAATTGGGCTCGATCAGATTTTTTCGCGTTCCTCACATGCAGGGATATGGGCAATCTCAGTTTGAGGGTGGACACCTCCTCCCGCTTTGCGATCACACGGGGGTATGGATGTGGAAAGTAGCGACCTGCCCGGTAATGATTTAGATGTAGTCCTGCGTTGGCAATGAAACTTTCATCAGTATGGTGCGTAACAAAAAACCGGTTTGTATCCCATATCGGCATTCCAACTGCCGTGAAGTTCTGTGACACAAAACGCATTAATGACCAATAATTGGGTCTTGCTGTTCTGCACTTTGGGCGCATTCGCCCACCATAAAGGACACCGAGAGCATCATTATGATACCAGTTACAACAAGTGTTCTCATTCTTACTTCCTTTCTCATTCCATTTCCATAACTGCCAATTGTCGCATACTTTTGTGAACCTGTCAGATTGTCATTCCGATAAAACGTATGTCGGGATCGATACGCGGTAAGTTGTGAAAATTCCTGGCAGGGGAAAAGCGGTTTTTATTCGAGCGTGAATTATTCCCCCATAAAGATAATTCCAGATGGTTCAATGCCGCTTCAAGCGCAGAAACTGGATGCCCCAGACAAAAAGTGCTTGACTAAATCAGTCCCTCCCAGTGCTGTCCCATCATGCAAAGCAGACAATGATTTTCCATGAGGTAAACATATATGAAACCGAGCAAGCTCACATTGATACTTTTGGGGCTGTTCCTGATCTGCACTACCCCATTGCTCTCGCAGATGGTCAGCGTGGTGGGCGGCACTTTCCACAACGGCGCCTCCACAGTGACACTCAGCAGCTTCTTGATCGGTAAATACGAGGTTACCCAAGCCGAATACGAAGCGGTAACGGGAAGCAATCCATCTTTGTTTGTCAACAACACGAACCGTCCGGTGGATCAGGTCTCCTGGTATAACGCCATTGAGTTTTGCAATCGAAAAAGCATCGCGGAACAACTCACACCTGCCTATCGTTATATCGGGTTTCCTGCCAATCCCGATGCTTGGCCTGAGGGCTGGAATAACGACGATGCCAATCATCATAATATCATATGCGACTGGACGGCGGACGGCTATCGCCTGCCCACGGAAATGGAGTGGATGTTTGCTGCCAGAGGCGGCATTCACAATGAAAACTTCACCTACAGCGGATCAAATGATATCAATGCCGTCGCCTGGTTTGGTGGCAATTCCCAGCAGCGCACCCATGAAGTGGGACTCAAAAGTGCCAACAAACTCGAACTCCACGATATGAGCGGCAACATCTGGGAATGGTGTTGGGATATCTTCCGTTCCTATGAACCCGGCACCCACACTAATCCCACAGGACCGGAAGGTGGTTCTTTCCGCATCCTGCGCGGCGGTTCATGGATTTCCCCTTCCACCACCTGCGCGGTCGGCCACCGCTTTAGTTTTTCTCCCACCACGACAAAGGAATACATCGGATTCCGGCTCGCTCGTTCTATCGTAAGGAAATAGCCACCCGTTTAGCTGGTATCTTATGTCTTAATCCCTGTCCTTCTTTTTCGTGTCAGTTCGTGACTTTTAAGAGTTCAATATTCCACAGATCTACCATTTCCCCCATTTTCGGTAACTCAGAATATTCCTGCTTACAAGAACAGAACCAATTGTCCTCCTTGCAGCAAGGAGGAAGGGGGGGGGTAGTTCCTGTTTCATGGATGCAGGGATTCCGCTTCGCTGCACCCCCTACCTATGAATGTGCAGCCTCGCGAGCTGGCAGATTATTGCATAGCGGAGATTTTCGATCCTCTGCCAAAAGCAGAGAACTATCTATTGCTATCATGAGTACTGAAGAAGACGGAGCATCGGAAGTCTGAGTGACGAAACACCCGGCCCTCCTGACTCATGTCCTTCAGCTTTATCCGTCCGATCCGTGTGATTATTAATCACTCAACCTCCTCAACCAGCACACGGGTCGTCACCGGAAAGCGACCCTAGGTCCTCGATGGCCAATCTCAGTACTCATTTACCCATTCACAATTCTCCATTATCAAACAACACTCATCTCAACCCCCTCTACCTATTTTCCTCCGTGTCAATTGGTGTAAATTCGTGGATAGAGACAAGCCGGGCAGATTCGTGGTGATAGGATGTTCTTCGTTTTGTCTTGACAATAAAGCGTTAGTTAGAATCCGTGACCCCTGAGAAATTGTGAAAAAAAAGGTGGTGATGTAGTTGCCGACAGTAGTAGCCAAAGACAATGAGCCATTTGACATTTTATTGAAGCGATTCAAGAAGAAATGTGAAAAGGCGGCTGTGCTCTCTGAGATCAAGAAGCATCAAGCGTATGAAAAGCCAAGCGTTCGTCGCAAACGAGAAGACAATGCGTCGCGGCGTAAGATGCTCAAAGCCCAGCGCAAGATGCAACGCTATATGAAGTAGGTGCGCTTTTACAGCGTAAGATGGGTTTGAGTATATTCACCAGTTATCTGGGGCTGTGGAAAACGGCCTGAGGTGACAAACCCGATCGATATCCTTGGTAGTATAGATGATGATGTTGCCGACCCCGTCTGCCCAGAGTAAGCGGGGTCGAGGCCGTTTGTATGGCAACCTGATGACCCAATAGATAGTTGGGACAGTGCAAAGGAGTTGGATCATGGGCATGATTGACTGGTTGATCACGATCTTTTTGGTATTTGCGGTGTGGCATGGACTAAGGCGCGGTTTGGTCGGTATGCTATTAAACCTGGCAGGGATAGTGGCGGTGTTCTTTCTGGTCGGCCACTTCTTCTCTCTGGTTAAAAGCGCACTGATCAATAAGTTTGGCTTCAATGAGATTATGGCATGGGTCGTCGGTCTCTTATTGTTTTTTGTATTCGTCTATCTGATCTCCCGGATAGTGCGATCATTGGTCGAGCGGACGATGTTGATTTGGAATCTGAGTTTTTTCAACCGGATCCTGGGTGGCTTTTTGGGATTGCTGTGTGGGCTGGGGATCGTGATCGTATTTACTTTGATCATTGATTACATCCCCTCGGCTCGTGATAAATTGAAAGACCCCGTCCAGCATCGTGTCTATTCAGCCATCGAGGTCATCAAACAAGAAGCCCTGATCCGTTGGGATCTTGCCGCAAAAGTGCGGCTCGCTCAGTTTTCCCAAGAAGGAACGGAGAAACAGTAAATCGCCTTGAAAACTCTGATACAAACCGCCGCCCCGGAGGAGAGTCATCGCGATCTGGAATATGACAAGATCCTAAGCCAGATCGGGGCATTTTGTCATAGCGAGATCGGGGTATGCGCAGCGGGCACGCTTCGCCCTTTGCGCGACAAGGAACTGATAGAGAATGAATTGACCCTCAATTTTGCGGTGCAGCAGTGTCTGGAAGCGGGGGTCGATCCTGATTTCGGAGCGGTAAGCCGGATCGATCATCTGTTCAATGGTGTGGAATTTAACGTAATGGGCTATGAGGAGTTCCAGTTAATCTATCAAAACACACTTGCCGCCGATTCCCTGTATGCCCGCCGTCCCCTCGTCCAAGACGCACCTCTGTTGTATAAGAGATTGGGCGAGATCGTGCCCTTACCCGAGATCTGCTGCCGCTACAATGAGATCTTTGATGCAGAAGGCGAAGTGCAGGACAGCGCATCTGCCGAATTGCGCCGGATCCGTAAGCAAACCGTAGCCCTGAGAGGACAGATCCAAAAGATGCTGCAGGCAATGATTCAGGACAATCGCTATGAACATTTCCTTCAGGATAAATACGTTACGCAACGCGATGACCGTTATGTCCTGCCGATCAAGGAAAGTGCGAGGGGGGCGGTCAAAGGGATCGTGCAAGGCGTCTCAGGCAGTAAAGCCACCCTCTTTATGGAGCCGGAAGCCGTGGTGCCGCTGAATAACCAACTTCAGATCATCAAACATGAAGAAAAACAAGAGATCTACCGGATCTTTTGCGAATATACCCGGCAGATCAGACAGCACGGTGATGAGATACTGAGGAATACGGATCTTCTGGCAGAATTTGACAAGCGTTTTGCCATTGGCAGAATGGGAAGCATTCTCAAATCGGTGGTTCCCCGGATCCTGGCAGAACCATCTCTGAAACTCCGGGGCGCAAGGCATCCACTTCTGATCCTGCACCTGAAGGATCGGAAAGCAGTGATCCCCTTTGATATCGAATTAGGTGGCGATAATCGCTTTGTGATTCTCAGTGGTCCCAATACCGGCGGTAAAACGGTATTGCTTAAGGCGGTGGGTTTATTGACTCTGATGTCGATGAGTGGGATCCCAGTTCCGGTCGATGATACCAGCGAGATCGGAATCTATTCCGGGGTCTTTGCCGATATCGGTGATGATCAATCAATCGAGAATGCTCTGAGTACCTTTTCCTCGCATCTGAGCAAGATACGGAACATGATGGAGCATTGTGATGAGTCGTCTTTGGTTTTGATCGATGAGATAGGCGCTGCCACTGATCCGCAACAGGGTGCGGCATTGGCACAGGCCTTAGTGGAACGCTTTGTTACTAGCGGCGTTAGAGGGATCGTCACTACCCATTGCACTGCACTGAAAGCCTTTGCCGAGACCACTCCCGGCTGTCAAAATGCCTCGATGCAGTTTGATCGCGGATCGATGCTGCCGACATATAGTTTTGTGCGTGGTTTGCCCGGCGACAGTTACGCTATCGAAGTCGCGGCGGCACTGGGCGTGGACACCGAATTGATCGAGCGAGCAAAATCGCTATGCGGCAGCCAGAACATAGAATTTACCGAATTGCTCCAGAAACTGCAGAATCAAAACAAACAAATGGCACAAGAGATCTATCGGTACCAATTGCAGACCCGGAATCTGCAGGCACGGGCTCAAGAATTAGAAGATAAATCCCAGAGGCTGGAACAAGAGATCAAAGAACGCAAACGAAAGATGTATCGGGAACTGGAAGAGGAATTGGTCAGATATCAGAAAAAACTGCAGCAGGAACTGGATGAGATCCGCCATCTTGACCGCAAGGAAAAAAAGGTCCTCACCGAACGCAAGATGCAGGATCTAAACGCCCTGCGCCAGGATCTGAATCTAAAACACATAGAATTGCAGCCGCAAAACCGGAAACGCATATTCAAACCCAAACCCGGTGACCGCGTTTGGATCGCCAGTTTTGAGACCAATGGCATTGTCCTGGAGATCAAGGATGATGAAGTGGTGGTAGATATGAACGGCATCGCCGTCAAAACCGCCGCCGACCAGATCTTTGAATTTGAGCAGGAACCCACTGATACGATCAGGCAGGTAATCTGCCACCGCGTTGCGCCGATGTCAGCAAAATTTGAACTCAAACTATTGGGGCTGACCTTTGACGAAGCGCAGAGCATGTTGGACGAATTCATTGACAACGCCACGCTCGCCGGCTTGCACAAACTGCGGATCGTGCATGGCAAAGGAACTGGAGCTCTGCGGACAAAAGTGCGTAACTACCTGCAAAAGAAACCACAAGTCAAAGAGATCGCCACGGCATCCTATGACGCTGGTGGCAGCGGTGTAACGATCGTGACCCTGTGAGGACGGCATGGACAGTACATTAATCGACGAAGTAAGACGCGGCAATGATATCGTGGACGTGATCCGTTCCTACCAGCCGCTCAAGAGAGTCGGATCCAATTGGCGCGGGATATGTCCATTTCATAATGACACACATCCTTCGCTCCACGTGAGTGAACCCAAGCAGATCTTCAAGTGTTTTGCCTGCGGCAAGGCAGGGAACGTCATCAGTTTTGTGCAGGACTATGAGCATATCAGTTTCATTGAAGCGGTAAAAAAACTGGCACAAAGAGCAGGTATTGCCATCCCTGACCGCGATAGGACCAAGACCATCTCCACCCAACGGGAGCAACTCCTGCAGGTCTATAAAAGTGCTAAAGAACACTTTGGTGGCAATTTATTCGCCTTTGGCAAGCATGTCCTGGACTATCTTCAGGAGCGGGAGATCAGTCCCGATACGGCAAAAGCGCTGGAGATCGGATTTGCCCTGGACAGTCAGAAAGGACTCGTTAGCCACCTGCTCAAAGAGGGTTATGGGACAGATCTGCTCAAGGGTTCCGGCCTCTTCTCCCTGGTCGGCGGCAATCTCATCGATCAGTTCCGCAACCGCTTGATGTTTCCCATTCACAACCACATCGGGGAAGTGGTCGCTTTCGGAGGAAGGACGCTCTCCGGCGACAAGGAATTGAGCAAATACATCAATTCTCCCGGAACCGAGATCTATACCAAGGGCAAAGAGTTATACGGGCTATTCAAGACAAAGTATGAGATCGCAAAGACGGGAAGAGCGGTCATCTGTGAGGGCTACTTTGATTTCCTGCGGCTCTATGAAGCAGGTATTTCCGGTTGCGTTGCCACCTTGGGAACTGCTCTGACAGATGATCAAATCTACCTCTTGGCGCGATATGCGAATAATATCTATTTACTCTATGATGGCGACAGGGCAGGTCAGAAAGCAGCGGTTCGATCTGCCCTGCTGGCTTTGAGTAAAGGGCTGACTCCCTATATCGTGGTCTTGCCGGAAGATCAGGATCCTGATACCTTTCTCCTGGAATCAGGCAATCAAAAAATGCTGGATCTGATCGAACGGGCACGCAGTTTGCCCGATTATCTCGCTGATAATGAAACCCTGGAGATACCCAGAGCCGAACGAATCGCCCAAATCCTCGATGCTGTACGCAATATTAAGGACGGGATCATGCGGCGGGATTGGGTAAAAAACATCGCCGAAGCATTCCGGGTAAACGAGAATTCGCTTTTAAGCAAACTAAAACTCAGCGCTCCGCACGCGACTGGCGGCTCTCAGAGGCATACGCTTGAGGAGTATATCGAAGAACGCTACATAATCATTCTGGCACTAAAAGATAAAAACAGTTATAATTTGTTTGCCGAACGCCTCACTGAGGATTACTTTTTCGATGGTGAATACCGTCAGATTTATAAGTATTTGTGTGAAAAGGACAGGTCCAATGAGATTGCCGAACCAGCGCAATTGCTGGCAGAGATTGAGCACAAGACTGAACTTAAGCAACGGATAGCAGATCTGCTTTTTGCCGAATTACCGGATATGCGCTTTGAGGATACCTTGAATCAGGTAATTGTCCGTAAACTTGAGCATGACATCGGGAAACTGGACATCAAGATCAAAGAGACGCATGATCCGGCACTTCTCAAACAAAAACAATCTCTGATGCGACAGTATCGTCAAATGACCAAGGCAGTCATAACCACACCCCTATATGATAACCAAGATTAGGAGACCTGATGATAACTTATAACGAGTGTTTGAAAAAACTGATCGAGATGGGCAGGGAAACCGGTTACATCACCTTCAAACAAATAAACGACAATCTCCCCAGCAGCCCCTTTATCCTCGACAAGGTGGAGGATATTATCTTTGACCTCGGACAAGAAGGGATCGAAATCATCGACGAAACCGAAAAAAGGGTGGTAAAAGGATCGATATCGATCCGAAAGAGTCCGGCACCCAGAGAATTTAAGACCAAACGCTATTACGATGACCCCGTCAGAATGTATCTCCGAGAAATGGGCAGAGTCCCTCTGCTCGACCGGGAAGGTGAGATCCGCGTCGCCAAAAAGATCGAGATCTACCAACGCATGATCAATCAGAATGTTTTCAAATCCGGCAGCACCCTGCGCGAAATGTATAACTTCCTGCATCGCTACCGTGAAAGACGCGTCCGCCTCGATCAGATCTTCAAAGTGGATCTGGGAACCTGGATCGACAAGAATCAGGACAGCCGCCAGATCGATAAATTCCGCGAAATCCTAAAACAAAACGAAGTTACGCTCGATAAAATCGGTACAATCCTCGATAACTGCGACTTTGACGATACCGGTACCGCTAACCGCCAGGTGGAAATCGATGAACTCCGCAATCAATTGATCAACACCTTTTCCCAATTGGGTTTTAACGACAAACTGATCAAACGGATGGCTTACCGTATCCGAAGTTTGGTTGACCGCATCGAAGAAAGCAGGCGCAGCATCACAGAGCTTACCCGTATCAAACGCTATACAATTGATGAAATATGCACTTACGGCAGACGCGCCAAGAAATCTGACGAGGATTTTGAAGACGTCCAAAATGAAACCAAGATAGATCCCGGTATCTTCATCGAGACCCTGCGTAAGATCAAAAACGCCCGAAGAAAGATCCGGCGCGTCGAACTGGAGACCCGGATGACCGGTAGCGAACTCGTTTTCCTCCTGCGTGAGATCGAACGCGCCGAACAAATCAAAGAACGCGCCCAAAACGAGATGATCGAAGCCAATGTTCGTCTCGTTATCAGCATTGCCAAGCGTTACAACAACCGGGGTATCGAATTCCTCGACCTCATCCAAGAAGGTAATACAGGGCTGATGCGCGCCGTGGAGAAGTATGACTATCGTAAGGGCTATAAATTCAGCACCTACGCTACCTGGTGGATCCGCCAGGCGATCACCCGCTCCATCGCCGACCAGGCACGCACTATCCGTATTCCCGTCCACATGATCGAATCGATCAACAAGATCAACCGCACCAGCCGCCGCCTGATGCAAAAACTGGGACGCGAGCCCTATCCGGAAGAGATCGCCGAAGCCCTCGAGATAAACGTCGAAAAGGTTAAAAACATCCTGTCCATTTCCAAAGAACCGGTGTCCCTCGACAAACCCATCGGACATGACAGCGAAGATAGCATCCTCGGCGACTTTATCGAAGACAGAACAATCATTTCTCCAGAACGGCTGGCAGAACGAGGACTCCTTAAAAAACAAGTGGACGACGTTCTTAAAACACTTACCTCCCGCGAAGAACGCGTCATCAGATTACGTTTCGGCATCGACGACGGCTACCGGCGCACCCTCGAGGAAGTGGGCAAGATCATCCAGGTAACCCGAGAACGCATCCGCCAGATCGAGGATAAAGCCCTCAAAAAACTGCGCCACCCCACCCGCGCCATTATCCTGCAACAGTTTTTGGATAACTTCCATATCAAATGATGACTTCCCATCCGTGCTATTAATATGAATGAGAGCAAGCCCCGGCTTGCTCTTTTGTTAACCCAACTCTTCCTCTGTTATCTTAGATTGTCAATGTCCTCCTTGCTTGATAACCTTAGTATAACCTTAGTATAACCTTACGACCGTAAGGTTATACTAAGGTTATTAAGCAGGGAGAACTCAGGAGAAAAGCACTATTCCGCTTGAAGCTAAACCTTCTTGAGACCGTTGAATAATTCAGCGCGGTTGAATCAACGAGTATCTAAACTGTCTGATAGGCATAATCCTTGGTTAATAAGGCTGGGCCGGAAGGAGAGACGAAATTGTTTTTTCACGTTCTCGAAATTTGGTGATTCCAGTATGTGCAACGTTCTAATCGGGGACATTTAGAGAGGTAAAACATCAGAAATCAACCTCCAAATGACCACTATCTCATAATAGATGCCAAGTAACACAGCCGATCCATCACGAATCAACCGGCTGTTGATTGTACAGTGGTCTTTATCGTGGCTAAGACTGCCGAGGCATTCTCAAAGCTGCCCTGTTTTAGAACCAAGGCCTGGGCGAAACTGCATCAGCTATTACGGAATCAATCAAGTTATGCAGATCTGCCTTCGCAGCACCAGGCACTACGGCAAATCACCTTATAGAGCAGATCTGATCGAGCCTGGGATGATGAAAATACGTTTGTATAAAAAATGGGGGAATACCCAGAAAAATTGTTCTTGACATATATATTCACTACGAGTATTCGGGCCTCGGGAAGAAAGCATGTTGAGGTGAGTTATGAAAGTTCTTCTATTGGTCTTTATGTGCGCAAGCAGCATTCTCTGGGCTGCTGTGAAGCTCAGATTGCCCAATGGGGAAGAGATACCTCTCTACTCGGATTACTTTGCTTTGATCATCGGAAATTATGACTATCACCATTTTAACCGCTTACCCGGGGTAAAAGAAGATATCCGCGATATCAAAGCGATGTTTGATAAATTGGGTATAACCACGAAGGTGCTGGAAAACCAAACAGGTGTTCAGATGCTCAATGCTTTGAACAACTTCGTCGATATCCAGGGCATAGATGCCAACCGTGCCTTGATCTTTTACTTTGCGGGACACGGATTTACCGAGACCCTGGCGGATGGTAGCGAATTGGGCTATATCGTTCCCACTGATGCTCCCCTTCATCGGAATAATCCCGGCGAATTTCGGAATCGATCCATATCTATGAATAAGATCGTTGATTTTGCGAGACTGGTGAAATCCAAGCATGTGCTGATGTTGTTTGACAGTTGCTTCTCCGGAACGATCTTCTCTACCCGCCGCTCGGCACCCCAGATCATTACTCTTAAGACCTCTCAACCGGTAAGGCAATTCATTGCCGCCGGCTCTGCTGATCAGCTGGTACCCGACCAGAGCATTTTCAAAGCAACTTTGCTCGTGGGATTGGGTGAGGGCGATGCCGATCTCAATGAAGATGGTTACGTGACCGGTGAGGAATTGGGCTCTTATCTGGAAGATAAAGTGGTAAATTATTCCCACGGGGCACAAACTCCCAAATTTGGTACAATCGCCAATCCCAATCTAAGTCGCGGCGATTTCGTCTTTGCGGTGGCTCCTCAGGAACGAAGAACCGTGCCAAAACCACCGCCGATTACATCGCAACCCGTTCAACAGGGATTACAAAAATTGACCGGCAATTTGCGGATTACATCCGAGTTTGAGACGGAGATATTTATCAATCGTCAGTACAAAGACATCATCAAACCCGGATATGCGCTGAATATCCCAGACCTTGGGGTGGGTTCGTGGGTAGTCGAATATTTTTACCAAAATGCCAAACTTGGCGAAAACGTCCGGATAGAAGATAGGCAGACCACCCAACTTGAGATAAAGATCACATCCGTGCAGCAGAGACTGCAAAGAGACAACCGCTTCACGATCAAAACCGATCCTGCCGATTCTGAGATCACCATTGAGGGATATCCTGCCCTCAAAGGAAAGTCGCCATTTCTGATCTTTGATCCTGTCCCATCAGAATATGTCGTCCATGTAAGAAGAAGCATGTACCGCGAAGGACAGGTGGAGGTTAAAACTCAAGCCACCAGATCAGCCGAAAATACGATAAAACTCACACCTTTGTTCGGAGACCTCATACTGACCTCCAATCCCAACGGAAGCAAGGTCTGGATCGATGATCGGCTGATAGGTGTCACACCTTTGGAACTTGTCGGTCCTGTCCGGGGTCTGCTTGCAGCTACCTATAGCGTCACAATCGAACCCATTGATGACCATTATCTTCCGATAGTAAAAAAGATAAGGATTGACGCAGCAAAGGTCTATAAAGAACACTTGATCCACGAGTTAAGTGTAGGCATCCTCCGTATTGATTCTGATTACTTTCCCATTATCGTTTTACGAAATGGACAGCAGATTGCCACGTTGTCTTCCAGCGGTCGGATAAAGATCCCCACGGGAATTGGAACATTTAGATTTGAACCTCAGAACGCGACAGATATACCCGTCAAGACACATACTGCTGATTTGACTATCAGAGAGAAGGATGTGCTGGCACTCGATCTTAAACTCATCCCCATCCCGGCAACTCTCAGTTTTATTTCCGGACAGAATTTTTCCAGCCTCAAGATTCAAAACCAAAACACGGGCAGGAGTGATAAGGTGAGAAGTAAAACTTGGAGTGCTTATCCCGGATCATATAAAATAACTGCCTCCAGTTGGGGATATTATGCCATTGAACGGGACATAACCCTCAGCGAAAGTGAGCATGTTGAACAACACTTCAATTTTGAACCATTGCCAGATTATATCATGGAACTATACGCTCGAAGAAAGAGATCACAAAATCGAGGGCTATTATCGATGGGCATTACGGCAGGCGCGTCCTTGTATATGTTTCTCCAAGCCGATAAGGCGTATAAAACTTACATGGCAGCGGAGACACCTTTGGCAGCCCAAAACGCCCGCAAGGACTTTGAAAGTGCGCGCAATAAGTTTTTCGGAGTTTGTGGCTTAAATGTCATCTCTGCCTTGTATTATTTTCAAGCACTGGTTAAAACAACTTGCGCAAGGACTAATGTGGAGAGTGAAATGTACAACCGCACCGGGAGGGGAAAATAGTGAAAATCATCACCCTTTTGATAACTGCTGTTTGCCTCTTGACTGGCAGTTGCTGGGAACTGGATAACCCTCTCGATCCGAGAGTAGGTAATTCCCATATCGCCACCCCTACCTTCAGTCCGGCAGGAGGGACATATTCAACTGCTCAGAATGT
>JBBISI010000042.1:0-13606 GCA_037441405.1 Candidatus Cloacimonadota bacterium | reverse complement strand
GGATTCGAACCCCCATGGGCAGAGCCCGGCGGTTTTCAAGACCGCTGCCTTACCAATTAGGACTAATCCTCCCCTATGGAGGCGTTCACAGTTTCTGGAGCGCCTAATCTGTCAACTGATTTCTTTCCGCCAGATAACGGTTGATCTCTGCAAGTTGGTGCTCGTAGCCAGGTTTGCCCATCATGGCATAAGTGGCAATTTTACCTGCTTCCACGCCCGGCTGATCAAGGGGATCGATATTGAGGAGCTTGCCGGTAAAAACGGTCTGGATCTCGTAGAGCATAATGAACTGCCCAATTGATTGAGGATCCAGACGGTCAAAAACCAGATTGGCGTTTGGTCTGCCGGCATTGGTCAAGGCGATCTCCGTGGCAGTGCGTTCCACATTGAGCAGTTCGCTCAATTTTTTACCACCGAGATAATTAACCTCTTCCCTGTCTGGATGCAGATCGGGGATCAGGTAGTCATGATCAAAGTTGTTAACGGTGAGAAAGGTTATGACCTTGTCATTAGGTCCTTCGGTGTAGAGTTGGATCTGGGAATGCTGGTCGGTGGTTCCCAATGCCTTGACCGGTGTCTGTCCTACGAAGATCTCGCGACCTTGCCGGTCGTAGCGCTTGCCCAAACTCTCCGCCCACAGTTGTCGATACCAGTCAGCAAAATCATATAGAGCATTACAATAAGGCATCATGACCGTGATATTCTTACCGGAACGCAGGTAAAGGTAATGGAGCAATCCATTAAGATAGGCGGGGTTGTGCCAGATATCGGTTGTTTGGCAGCGTTCACGCATTATCCTTGCTCCCACGAGCAGGCCAGCGCAGTCAATACCGGCAAAAGCGGAAGACAGAAGGCCGACATCGGTCAAAATGGAGAATCTGCCTCCGACATTGTCGGGCACGATGAAAGAGGTATAACCTTGATCGGCAATTACCTTGCGCAAAAACCCCTTTTCCTTGTCAGTGGTTATAACCAGACGGGTGGCATAATCGGCGGGAAATCTTTGTTGTAAAAGATCAGCGATGATCATATAAGCCGCCATGGTCTCGGCAGTGGTTCCACTTTTGGTGATAACGTTAAAGATGGTTCGGTCAAGATCGATGGTGCCCATTATCTCGGTCAGGAAGATCGGGTCAACATTGTCATATACCAGGATTCGGCGTGGTAGCCGACATTCAGTCTTTAATGCCGAATATAGTGCTTTATTCCCCAAAGCGGAACCGCCGATACCCAGAACGATCATTGTGTCGAAACGACTATCCAAACCCTTGATAAATTCCGTGACCCGGGATAAGTCCTGCTCCGGCAGATCATAAAAGCCGAGGATATCGTGCTTTCTGTCGTCGGCAATATCCTGATGCGCCTCGCTCACGGCGGGCATCATTTTATCGATCTGGTTTTTACTGATACCGCAGCGAATCTTTGAACTATAAAGCATGTTTTGATAGTCAAGTCTGAGCATGTCTTTCTCCTTTTGAGAGTGAATGTCGCCTTATTCGTAATATGCTTTGAGTGTATGGTAAATCAGTTTTTCGGTCTGATCAACGGTCTCGAAACATGGAATAGACAGGATGGTATCAAAGAGAGCGGCATCACACTTGCGGACAATCGCCTTGACCTCAAGCAAACGATTGGGATTAACGCTGAGATCGGTGATGCCCAAACCAATCAGAAGCGGAACATATTCGCTGATCGAAGCCATTTCCCCACATACCGAAACGGGAATACCGGCTTCTTTGGCATTTTTGATAGTCAATTGGATCAGATTGAGCACTGCAGGATGATGTTGGATGTAATAGTTATTGAGTTTATCATTGTTGCGATCCACCGCCAACGTGTATTGAACGAGATCATTGGTGCCGATGCTGAAAAAATCACAATGTTCCGCCAAATGGCGAGAACACAGCGCTGCTGAGGGTATTTCAATCATTACTCCGAGAGGGATCGACTTGTCATAAACATGACCTTCCGATTCCAATTCCTGCATACAGGAACGGACAATATGCCTGGCACGGTCAAGATCAGAATAGTCGATGATCATTGGAAACATTATCCTGGCATTACCACTTACCGATGCACGCATTATGGCTCTGATCTGGGTTCGGAATAGTTTTTCCTGTGAAAACGAGAAACGGATCCCCCGGCAGCCCAGATAGGGATTCTCATCTTTTGAGCCAGGTATGAGATGAGTAAGTTTATCCCCGCCGAGATCAAAAGTCCGGATCGTCACCGAACGTGGCGCAAACGCTTGTAACACCGAAGTATATATGTCTCTTTGCTCGTCTTCCGAAGGCAACGAATTGCGACTGAGATACAGAAATTCACTCCGGAAAAGCCCGATCCCATCACAGTTTAACTTATGTAAGCTCTCCAATTCCTGGGGAAGTTCGAGATTGGCATAGAGATTGATCCCGATGCCATTTCTGGTGACTGCAGGTTGGTTTCTAAGCGAGCAGTGATTGGTATTGTTGGACTCACACTTATCTATTAACTGACGGTACCGCTGAAGCGTTTCAGGATCTGGCTGCAACATCAATTTTCCGTCTATCCCGTCAAGCACGGCAAGCATGCCATCCTGAATGGATTGATTGAGGTCTGGGAGGTTAAACAAGGCGATGAAATTCAATGCCCGGCTCAGGATCGAACTATGAGAATTGTAACTACCTTTTTCGCAGCAATATGCTTTTACGCCCAGATGGGCAAAAGTAGTAACCTGGCTGGGCGTGATCTCATGCACGACAACGATGGAATCCGGCTCGATCTGGAGATTCTTGTATGGGTCATCTCCGTTTATGTTTGAAATGATGCGATTGGAAATGTCCTTGTAATCTGCCTTGCGTTGTGAATAAAAATCATTTTCCATTTGTTCAAACTGTCTGATGACAGATGAGAAGAATTCATAAACAGCATATTCTGCGCATATTAGTTTCGTTTTGATCAAATTCTCGATGCCGTCTCTGATATCGGGGTCATCAATGATCAGTAGGTGGGTTTCGATGATGTTATGGTCTTCGGTGCTTAGTTGGTGGCTGTTCAGAGTTGATTGGATATCCATCAAAGCAGTGTTCCGGGCTTTTTTGAAAGCGACCAGTTCCTGCTCTAAATCCTCGGCGGATATCCTCCTGAATTGTGGAACGATGTGACTGCTTTTAATCTTCTTGATCCGCCCGATAAAGAGTCCGGAATTTACCACTAGTCCTTTGATTGTGATCATCAGTCCTCGTTGAATCTGGATTGAATCAGATCGACCACTTCATCAATTAGATACTTCTCATCGATGCCATCGGCGATCAGAGTAAGTTCGGAGCCATGTTCGGCAGCCAACATCATGACACCCATAATACTTTTTCCGTTGACTCGTTCACCGCCTCGCTCAATGAAAAAATCAGCCCGGTACTTGGTGGCTGTTTTAACCAGCAGCGCCGACGGACGGGCATGGAGCCCCAGACGGTTTTCAACCTTTATCGAGCGTGTCGTCATTGTTCTTGGAGGTAATTGGGGCAGTATTTTTCATCATCGATTTCTTGCGGATCTCCTCCTGAACGCGACGGTTAAAATCCTCTGCCGCATCGTAGCCGACGCTTTTGAGGATCATATTCATGGCGGCTACTTCGATTATGACAGAAACCGACTTACCCGGGGAGACAGGCAAGTAAATAATGGGTATCTTGACTCCCAGATGTTCCGCATAGGTATTAGCCAAGCCGATGCGTTCATAATCGAGGTTTTCCTGCCAGGGCATCAATTCGATCTGCAAATCGATGGTTTTACTGCGGCGGACACGTTCGATACCAAACATCTTCTCCACGTTCACAAATCCCACTCCACGGATTTCCATGAAGTGACCAAAATCCCGGCCTGATTTGCCAATGAGGTGCTCATCAATGAAACGCAATGTAATCAGGTCATCACCAACCAAACTATGACCCCGGTGAACCAGATCGAGTGCACATTCGCTTTTACCGATCCCGCTTTTTCCCGTCAGAAGTATCCCCAGCCCGAAGACATCGATCAGGGTGGCATGTATGGTTTTTTCCAGAGAAAACACATCCTGCAGGTAGCGGATGAGGTGTTGGATCAAATGCACCGTTGAAAGCCTGGAGGTAAGGATCGCAATCTGCATATCATTTGCCAGATGTTCAATAATGAGTGGCAGCGACAAACCCTTGGATATGATAATGCAAGGGACGTCCATCGTAAAGAGATCTTTGATGCGGTTATAAAGGGTATCGTCCCTCATGGTTTGCAGGTAGCGGACTTCCGTTTCGCCAAAGATCTGGATCCGGCCTGATGAAAACACTTCAAGATATCCGGACAGGGCAAGACCCGGACGATTTACATGAGGAGAGGTGATCTTCTTGTTCAGGGTCTCCAATTCGGTATTCAAGGATAGCGCCAGATCTTTTTTTCTGGCATCGAAAAACTCACGGACAGTAATCTCTTTCATAATTCTCCCGTCATGCAGTTTGTCTGGTAAATTAGGAAGAGCGGTTCCTGACCGATCCTCCCCTTAATGCGGGCAAGTATGTATAGTACCGGCACTATCAATAAAGCTGGCTTTGATATTGATCTCATGATCCATACTTAATATACGCGATCTATCCCCGATGCGGCTCAGGTATAAAGCGCTATCAGCAAGATCTTGGTATGATGGCCAAGCCGTAGTTTACGGCTCAAACAGTTTGAAGTGCTCATCATCTTTTTTGACCAGGACATTGATACTATCGGTCTCCAGATTTCGGAAGATGAGAAAATCTTGATCGATCTCATTTAGCTTGTCAAGCGCTTCATGGACAGACATTATCTCTGGAACCACACGCTTGGTTTTGATCGTTCTATGGTTTTTTGCATTACCGTTGGAACGAATCGTCGATGCTCTGGAATAGCCATCGAAGTTTTCCTTGAGTGCTTTCTTTTGATGGTCAGTAACCCGGTCTTTTAGTTTTTTTATCTGGTTTTCCATTTTGTCGAGAGCGCTGTCGATGGACAGATACATATCCATCTCTTCTGCCTGGCTCTGCAAAATAAACTTGGATGCATGCAAAGAGATCTCACAGAGATTGCGGCTGTTTTCCAGATCGAGGGTAACGTGGATGGTTATGATATGATCGAAATACTTTTTAAGTTTTAGACATGATGATTCCACATAATCCCTGATCGCTTTGGTTAGTTCGAAGTGACGAGCGGTAATGGTGATTTGCATGATCTAAGTCCTCCTTGTTTATATTTTGTGAATAGCAAGAGCACGAATATCCTCGACGGATTCCATTATCGCCTCGGACAGAGTGGGATGAGCAAAAACCGCTCTTTCAATATCTCCAGCAGTAGCATTGAATCCGATCAGGAGAGAACCCTGAGCAATCAATTCAGCTGCCTGCGGTCCAATGATGTGCATCCCGACCAGTTGTTGACTGTCGGCTCGGGCGATGGTTTTGACAAAGCCAAAACTGTGATTCATCGCCACGGCTTTGCCATTGGCGGTAAAAGGAAATCTGCCGATGATTATATCACCATATCGGTCCCTTGCTTCCGATTCGGTAAGTCCAACCGAACCCACCTCCGGATAAGTAAAGGTGCAACGTGGAATGTTGCTGTAATCGATAATACTATGCCGCGCCTCCTCATGATGCAATCGTGCTTTGATTTGTTCTGCTGCGATCAGACCTTGTTTGGAAGCGATATGAGCCAGAAGCATCTTGCCGGTAATATCGCCAATGGCATACACATCATCCAAAGTGGTCTGCATCCTATCGTTTATGATAATAAAACCGCGGTCGGATTGGGGAAATTCGCCAACCCACCGGATATCGCATTTCGGTTTTCTGCCTAAACTCAATAAAACCTTATCCGTAACAATCTCAGAACCATCAGATAACACTAGCTTCACTCGTTCGCCCTCAGTTCTGGCTGATTCCACACCAAGGGAGAGGTCGATCTTGATGCCTGATTTCTTGAGTGCCATCATCAAGCGTTTGGACACTTCTTCATCCTCCGCAGATATCAGGCGTGGCAGATATTCAACGATCCTGACCTGAACTCCCAGGGTATTGAAGATGGATGCGAATTCACATCCGATCACACCACCGCCAATGATGACAAGTTCCTGGGGCAAGGTATCCAACGCCAATGCTCCGGTAGAGGTCAGGACATTGATCTCATCGGCTTTCACCCCTGGCAGCTCACGAGGGATAGAGCCAGTAGCTATGATCACTTTCTCACAGAGATACTGTTCGCTTTTGTCGGTCATGACAATAAATCCCGTTTCCTGGCGTTCGATCGAAACGACGGTAGAATTGACCACTGGGATACTGCGTTTCTTGAAGATAAATTCTATCCCGCCAACAATCTGCTCCACCACTTTGTTCTTTCTTTCACATATGTCCCGCCAGTCAAATAGGTCTGTCTGACGCTTTAGCCCATATGCAGGAGCATTATTCATCTCATTGATCAATTCACAGGATTTTACCAGCGTTTTTGTGGGAATACAACCCCAGTTCAAACACACACCGCCCAGGCGTTCCTTCTCAAACACGACCGTGGATATCTCAAATTGATTCAGGCGTATAGCCGCTTCATAACCTCCCGGCCCAGCCCCGATCACCGCCACTTGGTATTTTATCAAATCTTCCTCCACTATGATATGTTCTTTCTCAATCTGCTGTTCAGGATTCCCATTTCATCACGGTATTTGGTGATGATTCTGCGGGAAATATTGAATCCGTCGGACTTGAGTTTTTCTACCAATTCCTGGTCGCTGAGGGTGTGATCTTTATCTTCCTGTTCGATGTACCTGATAATCTGGCTTTTTACCTTCTGACGGGAAATTGTTTCAAAGTTATCATCAGTTCCCGCCGTGGAAGTAAAGAAGTCCTTCAGGGAGTAGATCCCGTAAGGCGTTTCGGCATATTTATGTTTAACTACGCGGGAGATGGTTGATTCGCTTACTCCCAAGTCCTGGGCAATCACGGAATAAGTGAGCGGTACCAGCGTTCCGCTGCCATTATAAAAGAAATCTCTCTGGTGTTTCACTATGGATAGGGTCACTCGCTCCAGTGTCTTCATCCGCATATAAATGGATTTGATCAAAAACTTGGCAGAATTGATCTTCTCGCGGACAAAGGACATGGTTTGTTTGTCCAATGTGTGGCGATTGATCATTCTTCGGTAACGTTGGCTGATCACGATGTTTGGCGTAACATTGTCATTTATAACTACTTCGTATTCATCGCCGATCTGTTTGACCGTCACGTCGGGATAAATATAAGCGGTATTGGAAGCCAGAATACGCAGCCCCGGCTTGGGATCAAGTCTGGCGATCTGTTCCCGCGCTTTCAATATGCATTCTTCCGAGACACCGAAGTAAGATGCGATTTTGCCATAACGGCGGTGGATCAGGTTATCAAAATGATCCGTGATAATTCCTAAAACAATGCGGTTATTCCGTTGTTCTTCAGTCAGTTGCGCCATCAAACATTCGGATATGTTGCGCGCCGTTATTCCCTGAGGTCTAAGGGATAAGACCAAGGCATGGATCTCAACGGTACGTGCTCGTTTCAAACCAAACTGCCTGCCGAGTTTGTAGATGTTAAAGTTTGAAGGGAGGAAGCCGTAACTATCGCAGTTATCGACCAATTCACAAGCAAAATGGTATTCTTCCTCCGTAAGATCAAAGACGAAAAGTTGTTGCAGATATGTTATCCTGCCATCTTCCTCAAACTTGATCAATGATTCTGTGTAATCAGTGTCACCATCGCCTTTCCATGTGTCCGAGGATTGATGAAAATCATTCCATTGGTCGAGAATATCAGTCAGTTCTTTGGCTTCAGACAGAGTCTGCTTGATCTCTTCATCTGCGCTGGTATCCTCAAGAGTTTTATTGGATTCTGTCTCTTGATATTCGTTACGACCCTCCTCCAAGTCCTCGTCATCTTTATCCTCGCGCAATTCCAGTAATGGATTGTTTACCAGTTCCTGTTTGATATACGTTTCCAATTCCAGTATCGGCAAAGACAGCAGTTTTAGGGATTGCAACATCTTGGGCTTGAGGGCAAGTTCCGTCTTCTGTCTTAAATTGATGTATTGCTCTAACGAACCCATATCTATCACTCAAACAATTGATTGCTCATAAACCTTTCTCCCAGATACACTTCCCGGACTTTCTCATCATTGATCAGATCCTTGGACTTACCGGATACAATTATCTTACCTTCGTAGATAATATAGGCACGATTGACGATTTTCAAAGTTTCGACGACATTATGATCGGTAATCATCACTCCGATATTCTTATCTCTCAGTTGGCTAATAATATCCTGAATATCCGCCACGGCGATGGGATCGACCCCAGCAAAAGGCTCATCCATAAAGAGAAATGTCGGATTGGTCACCAATGCCCGCGTAATCTCCAGTTTACGCCTTTCGCCCCCAGACAGGGTATATGCTTTCTGTTTAGCGAGATGAGTCAATCCGAGTTCCTCAAGAGATAATTGAAGGCGTTTGCGTTGCACTTGTTTGGGTAATCTGAGGGTCTGTATGATAGCCAGGATATTCTGTTCTACCGTAAGTTTGGCAAAAATGGAAGGTGCCTGCGCCAAATATCCTATACCCAGCCGGGCACGTTTGAACATCGGTTTATGGGTAATATCGAGATCGTCGAATAGGATTCTGCCCGAATATGGCTTTGCCAACCCAATGATCATATAAAAAGTGGTTGTCTTTCCCGCCCCGTTTGGACCGAGAATACCGACCACTTCGCCTTGATCGATGTCAAGGCATAGATCATTAACGACTTTTCGCTTGCCGTATATCTTGATCAGGTGTTCCGCTCTGATTTTATGGTTAGTCATCGACTATTATTTTTCCGTTATCACTTTTTTTTATCAAGACCCGTTCTTAAAAACATACTTGCCACGGATGTTGTGTCTCATCTTCATCCGCTCAAGTTTGTTGTCATCATTGAAACTCACCTCCAGATAGTCACCGCTGGCGCTATTGATAAAGAAATCCCGTCTATCGCTGGGTGGCTGGACAAAGAAGTAATTTACCATCTCTTCGGCGGTAAAATGCCGGATATTATCGTCTTGGAAACTGATCTTGATATAACTTGCCGTCACCCAGTTTTCCTGTTTGGTGTCCCGCTCCTCGGAAAATCTTACCAGACAGGAATCCACCAATTCGGCGGTCTGGATCTTGCGGTTTTGGAGATAGACATAGAATTCCACCGCTTCGGCTGTGGCAAAATCCGAATAGAACACCGGTTTACCGGTAAAAACCGCCTTCTCCTCCCTGAGAAAATGGAGCAGAAAGTCACTCCTTGCCTGATACTCATTGGTGCTGGTCTGGACGTTAAAAGTAGCGATGAGTTTGCGGTCCTGCTCAAAGTACTCCATCTTTCCAGCTTTGATCCGCAAGGTGTCAGGACTACCTCCTGAGACCTCCGGCTCCTCCACCATATAGGCATATCCCTGGTTCCTATCCCAAAAGGCATAACCACAGGAAACGTAGGCATTTTCCTGCTTATCAAAGGCACGAACCCGATCCCAGAGGGTCAGCCGTTTTTGTTTTTTGTCATAGAGGGCATGATTGCTCGTTATCCAGCGAAAGGTCCCGTCGGGCTTGCTTTCTGTGACCCGAATATTGCCTCCAAGGCGCAGTTGTTCCGGTATCCGGTAATATGCCACGCTATCCGCTACCAGGGTCAGAGTATCGGTGGAAACCCACACTCTATCAAACAAACGGACGATCTTCTGCTTTTCCCAGATGATGGCTCGCTGGCTTTTAAATTCTATCTGGCCATAGAAAAAATGCACCATGCCATTGAGTTGCAATATCTGTTCATTTTGTGCCGTACTCAGGTTCAGGAAGTCCGAATGGATCAAGCGAAAAGTCTCTCCGGACTGGGCGATCAGGATTTGGCAGAACAAAATCAAAAACGCAGCCAGCAGGGTGCTACCAATCAAACTCTTTCTCACTCACTCTACCTACTGCGGAGACGGTGTTCATCTCGGCAAACGAGATCCTGGTATCGGTTCGCAGATTATTACCTCGCAAAACATCATCACCCCGGGTTAGCGTCACCTTTGCGGGAGCGAAGATCTCGTCAACGTTCCTGTCCCAGATGATCCGCGGCGCTCTGATACTACCATTGATCGAGGACATATACACATTGCCGGTGGCGATTATGATGTTACGCGCCTCGTCAACGGTTATCGTATCGGCTTTGACGGTCGAATTGAGTAGTCCCCGTTCGTTAAAATTCTGCAGTATCACGCTATAGGAATGCGTCAGGCGACGATCATAATGGCGTACTATCTTTTGCGCGTCGAGAGTGTAATCGACCCGATCCCCAATATACTCCGTGATGATTACCTGATAACTGGTCTCATCCGGAACATTTCGCGGCAATGACGAAGTAGCCACTTCCATTTTGTCGGTCCGGCAGGACAAAAGCACCAATAACGCACTGAAGAGCATCAAGTTAAATAGATACTGACGCAAGATACGCCTCGATGGTTTTGCTCAGGATCCTTTTCTTAAGCAGAATCAATTCCACAAAATCACGCACCGCCCCCTTGCCACCTTTACGTATGGACACCCAATCAACTACTTCCCTGATCGAGGCGGGAGCATCGGCAGGACAAGCGGAAACTGCGGCTCTTGCCATGGAAGGCACATCATTCCAATCATCTCCCATATAGGCCACATTTTTCCATTTCAAACCGATTCGCAGCAGTAGATCGTCCAATTCTTTCAGTTTATTGGGAATTCCCTGATATTGGTGTTCAATATTTAATTCGGCACATCTGAGGTTGAGAGCGGCTGATATTCTGCCTGTGATTACCACGGGTATCAGCCCGGCTTTGATCAGGAAATATATCCCCATACCGTCCTGAGCACAAAATCGCTTGATATCACTTTCGTCATCCCTGAGGATGATGCTCCCGTCCGTCAGAACACCATCACAATCGAATACGACTATCCGGATGGCATCCCAATCAACCGGCGGCTTGGAGATCCGTTTCATCAGATTAGACATGGGTCGCATCCATTGCGTGTTTGATCCGGATACAGGACTCAACGATCTCGGTGACCTTGGACAAAGGGACCATGCTGGCAGAATCGCTCAATGCTTCCAGTGGGTTCGGATGTGTTTCGATGAAGAGACCATCGACCATATTGGTCGCCATCGCTGCCGATGCCATCATCAAGGCAAATTCCGGTGCTCCACCCGATACGCGCTTTAACGATGGTTTTTGCAAACTGTGCGTAACGTCAAATACCACCGGATAATGAGACGATTTGAGAATGCCAAAACTACGGAAATCGACCACCAGATCATGATACCCAAAGGTGGTTCCGCGTTCCGTAAGCATGATCCGGTAATTATTGACCGAAGTTGCCTTTTCAATTGCCGGCAGCATATCTTCCGGAGCCATAAATTGCCCTTTTTTGATATTGACGATCTTTCCCGTGGCAGACGCGGTATGGATGAGTTCCGTTTGGCGGCAGAGAAACGCTGGTATCTGGATCACATCTACAACCTCGGACACCGCCGCCACTTCCGTTGATTCATGCACGTCGGTCAAAAGCGGCAAGCCAAATTGTTCCCCGATCATACGAAGTAGATTCAATCCCTCATCCAGTCCCGGACCCCGGTAAGATGTTTCGGCGGTGCGGTTGGCTTTTTTATATGATGCTTTGAAGATCAAATCGAGTTTATACTTCTGCCCCAATTCGGTGAGGTATTCCGCTGTCCTCAGCATTGTATCTTCGTCCTCGACCACGCAGGGCCCGGCGATCAGAAAAAATGGTCTGGTGTGTAATATCTGCTGATACAAGTCCATCGTTTACCTCTTTATCTGGAGATAAGTAACTGCGATCGATGCCGCTTGGCTATACCGGTCACTTCAAAACAACGGTCTTTTCCCACGTGAATTCACGATCTGTTCTGCCAAAATGACCATAGGCAGCAGTATCAAAATACTGTGCTTTCCTGAGGTCAAGGTAATCGATAATTCCCAATACTGTCAAGTTAAAATTGCGTTTGATCAATTCTTCGATCTCACGGTCGGGCACGATACCCGAACCAAAGGTATCGACCATCAGGGATACGGGGGTCTTCTCACCGATTACGAAACTGAATTGCACCAGGCACTCCTCCGCCAGATCCGATGCCACCGCGCTTTTGGCGATATGCCTTGCCATATAAGCCGCGCTGCGGTCAACCTTGGTGGGGTCTTTCCCCGAAAACGCCCCACCGCCATGTTGAGCCCAGCCGCCATAAGTATCGACAATGATCTTACGGCCGGTCAGTCCGGTATCTGCCGCCGGTCCGCCATCTACCCATTTACCCAGGGGATTGATCTTCATAATACAGTCACCGGTTTCAAAAAAATGCTGGCTTTCTGCTTCTATCTCATTGATCGCCGGCATGATGACCAGTTCTCTGATCTGTTCTTGAAGCAGGGCAAAACTTCTATCGTCCATGGGTTGATGATGAGTGGAGAGGACGATCGTGTCCAGTTTGACTGGACGGCGATTGTCAAAATGGAAAGTAACCTGAGATTTGGCATCCGGTAACAAGGCGTCGATCGTCCCATCCTTTCGGACTCTGGCAAGATGCTGTAACAATTTGTGGGAGAGGACGATCGGGATGGGCATAAAATGTTTGGTCTGGCGACAGGCATAGCCAAACATCAACCCTTGGTCGCCAGCACCGTCGTTCTCCTCCAGCGCTCTTTCCTGCTGATGCAGATAATTATGTATTTGACAGTTGTAGTCAAAACCCTTGTCCGGATGGATATAGCCAATGCGCTTGATCACATCTCTGGCGATCGCTGCCACATCCACCTGCGCTTTTGAACTGATCTCACCCGCCAGGATCAACCTATCTTGGGTTGTGAGCGTTTCACATGCCACCCGCGACATAGGTTCTTGCTCCAAATATGCATCCAATATCGCATCCGACACCTGATCGCAGACCTTGTCCGGATGACCTTCGGAAACCGATTCGGAGGTGAAGACAAATCTATTGTCCTTCTGGCTTTCCACTTTATGCAGTGCTGACATTTCAGTTTCTCCTTTGTCATAAAAAATAAGCCGGCGCTCAAAGCCGGCAGAGGTAAAAATCCGCGCTTTAGCACATTTTCTGCGGAGCAAAGAGCAAATCGCCGCATCTGATCTATATCACCGCATACATTGATCCCAAAAGACCGCACACGGATTGGGTGTGGTACATCTGCGGGGATTCGAACCCCGGACCCACTGATTAAGAGTCAGTTGCTCTACCAGCTGAGCTACAGATGCATATCGGTTCCCATCTTTTTTCTGAGGTCTTTGATGTCAAGTATAAACGCTATATGCCGGATTCTATCTCCCAAAGGTGGACACTCCGAATATAAGTGTCAATTTTCAGCAGTTGATATGGGCGATCCTGCCGGTGATTACCCCTGCTCCTCCTTGCTTCATAACCTTAGTATGACCTTAGTATAACCTTACGACCGTAAGGTTATACTAAGGTTATTAAGCAGGGAGAACTCAGGAGAAAGCACTATTCCGCTTGAATCTAAACCTTCTTGAGACCGTTAGATAACTCAGAGCGGTTGAC
>JBBISI010000041.1:0-13621 GCA_037441405.1 Candidatus Cloacimonadota bacterium | reverse complement strand
TAACCTTAGTATAACCTTACGACCGTAAGGTTATACTAAGGTTATCAAGCAAGGAAGACAATTTTAAGCCAACTCTCTGAGTTTTTCAACTGTCATGTAATGAATGAGGCGGAGCAACAAACTACTTGACGTATCATCAGCGGACAGGAGGATGGAAGTGACGTGATAAAATTATAAGGATCAGTGGTTTACAATATGAAGGATTGTCTGATGGATCGTGATCTGGCGCTTGATCTGCAAAAACGTCTGATCGATCAGTTCACGGTTGAATGCGCGTATCAGCAGAAGTTTAGCGCTTTGCGGCATATTCTAGAGTGTATTTATAAAAACCTAACCCTCTCGAGCAGTGTGACTTTCAGCGGTCTGTTCGCCCGGATGCAATTTGTCCACACCGAATTCAACGTACCAGCAGATCTGAACACCCAGGTCAATCTGCTCCGTCTGAAATGCAATGAGGTGATCCATGAGGACAAGGCAGAAGTCACGGATACCGACGTATATTCCGCCATTCTCGTCTTATGTGATCTCTTGCGGTTCGTTTCAGCGGTCGAAGACCATCCTGCTTTGAGTGATTATCTAAAACAAGTTCAAGCCCAGCTCTACACTGTCAGAAAGGACAATCCCAAAACCGATTTTAGCGCTACGGTGCATGATTGGAAGGTCGTCCAGGACGGGAATCAACGCAAACTGGAGATCGGGGCGCTGAACGAACTGGGTATCTACTGCCGGATCATCCTCTATGACGACCTCAAATTCGATGTTCCCGGCAGACAATGGACGCATCTGGCAAGATCACTGTGGCAGCATTGTGTGATCCATTTTGAGAACCTCAGCGTCCTTGCCGGCAAGGATCATGTCTATGCCACCAATCCGGAAACGCTGGTGGTCTTGGAACCCGATTTTCTGATCGATGTGACCGGGATCGCTGATTGCTTTACCAGCGACACCTATTACCCCCAGTTGTTCGTCCTCGGCAAATTGACCTCAGAACCCAGCACGGATAAGATGGTCCAAGGCAAGATGGTCAATGCGATGCTGGATGAATTGATCCTGAGACCGAAGCAGGAGTATAATGACCTCTTTCGCCAGTGTTTTGCCCACCACTCAATCTCGATGGTGGCTCTGGGACTGGAAACCGCCAAACGCATTCACGAAACCATCAAAGCCAATCACTTTCCGCAGATTACTAGATTCGCCGCTTCACTCAGCCAGGACGGGGTCTTGATCGAGCCGGCTTTCATCTGTCCGCAATATGGGTTGCAGGGACGGCTGGACATCCTTTACCTGCGCGAAGGCAAACACTCGATCGTGGAACTCAAAAGTGGTAAAGCCAAGGACAATGATATCTGGATCCAAAACCGGATGCAGGTGGTCGGCTATTATATGATGGTGAGACACGTCTATGGCCGGCAAAATCTGGGACACTGCAGCATCTTCTATTCTGAAGATCAGGACAACCCGCTGAGAAATGTCCCCATCGGCATCGTCAACGAACAAAACCTGCTGATGTGCCGCAACCGGATCATCGGACTTATGCGCCTCCTACTGACCGATACCCAGGCATTCTTTGACTGGCTCAAACTGTCCCCGGTGGACTATGGCACACAATTTACCAATGATAAGGTGAACAGGGTGATCGAATGCCTCCGGAACTGCTCTGAATACGAGTATGAGTGGCTGATCAATCAGGTGAGATTTGCCATCCGTGAGATCTGGCACGTCAAGATCGGATCAAATGACGGCAGGCGGGAAGGGATCTATGGATTCAATGGCCTGTGGCGTCTGAGCGTTCAGGACAAGATCAATGATTATGGCATCATCACAGGCATGCGGATCGTGGATTGGACTCAACAGAGCATCAGATTTACCCTCAAAGACAGCAAAAACATCTCCAATTTTCGCCAAGGCGATCTCATTGTCCTCTATGAATCCAGCCGGCAAGTAGATAAACAAGAGATCCTGCGCGGAAACATCGTCGCCATTGACGATCGATCGGTGCAGATCAATATCCGTGGCGGCATCACCAATGGATATCGCTTGAACAGCAATTCGTTATGGTCGATCGAACCAGATATCCTCGAAGCACCATTATACGCACCACTCTCCGGTGTGATCAGTTTTCTCAAAACTGAAGAAAGTAAAAGAAAACTGTACTTCGGTATCCGGCAACCGGATCTGGAAACAGAGGATCTGGAAGCCGAACCCTCTTATGACACTTCCAATATCATCAGACAGATCGGCAACAGCAAGGACTATTACCTCGTGCAGGGTCCGCCCGGCACAGGCAAAACATCCGAATTGCTGTCCCGCTATGTGCAGCATCTCTGGCAGGATACGTCCAAACGGTTGATCATCCTGAGTTCCACCAATCGTGCCGTGGATGAGATCTGCCAAAACCTCTTCAAGCACGGTATCCCCTATATTCGCACGGGCAATTCGTCCTTTCTGAGCGAGAATGTTCTCAATAACATCACGCAGGGCAAGCGATTCAACGATATATCCCAGATCCTCAAAGATAACCGGGTCTGGGTATCGACTGTCCAGAGTTGCCTCACATGGTTCAATGACCTGACCAGCATATCGCAGATCGATGAACTCATAATCGATGAATCATCCCAGATCATAGAGAGTTCCATCCTCGGCATCGCAGCCCAGATCAGGAAGACGATCCTGATCGGTGACCTGAATCAATTGCCCTGTATCGTAGTTCAATCACCCCTTCCCTATAAATTCGTGTCCCCGGTGCTGCAGGATTTGGCTTTTGAGGCATACAATCAATCCCTCTTTGCGCGGTTGATCCGTCTTTGTATCCGCAATAACTGGCACCAGAGTTGGTCGATACTCACCCGTCATTATCGGATGCATACCCAGATTGCCGACCTGATCAGCGAGAATTACCAGAATCGTCTGGTCTGCGGCAGTGAGCGGCAGAAGGAGCCACTTAACCGCTATAATAGTGATGATCCGTTTCTCAATAACCGGATCATCTGGGTCGACACTCCACCCGCAAAAACCAAACATATCGACCATCAGCACATACGCTTGATCGATCATATCCTGAAGGTCTTGGCGAATGCCGGTATCATTTCCGATCCCGGAACCGATCTGGGTATCATTGCCCCCTTCCGGACTCAGATCAACGCCATCCGTAACGTGACCAGCGAAACGTATCCAACGCTGACGATCGATACCGTGGAGCGGTTTCAGGGCTCGGAACGCAGCAACATTATATTCTCGATCCCGCTCAATCATCGTAATGACATCAGATTGATCGAATCGGTCTCGGCTGATGGAAGTATCGATTGTAAATTGAATGTTTCAGTGAGCCGGACGCGTGACCGCCTGATCATTCTCGCCAATATTGGCCTTTGCCAGCAATCACCCCATTATCGGAAACTGATTGACAAATTTCAGTCAAACGGAATCGTCATCCCGATTCATCAGATATCAATGTAATTGAATGAAGGAGCGTTTATTATGACTCAGCAACCACCCAATCAGATCAATATCAAGATCGATGAAAAAGTAGGTGAAGGGATCTATGCCAATTTCTTCGTCGTGACCAATTCCCCCTCGGAATTTGTCATTGACTTTGGCAGGATGCTGCCCGGTATCCCTGATGCCAAGATCTTTACTCGGGTAGTAGCCACCCCCCAGCATGCGAAGCAATTACTTCAGATCTTACAAAAGAATATCGATACCTTTGAGAGTCAGTTTGGCGAGATCAAGATCTTTGGACAACAGGAAAACAAGTCGGTTGGTTTCAAACAGGAACCACACCCGGCAACCAAACAATAAAACAACGATCAGACCATCGGTCGATAAATCACTTGACGAAAGAACCGACCTCAAAAATAAGGGACAGAACCTGTTTTTTCATGAATTTAACTAAGTAAGGGAGAAATAGAGTAATGAAAAAATCCTCCTGGCGCGGAATGGTGACGATAGTTTTCTTTGTGGTGATACTATTTTATCTTACTCCGCTGATCATATCCGTTCTGGTTTCCAAACCGGCGGTTAGCGCTGGCGGAACAACAGAACAAACCCAAACCGAGACCAGCATGCTTCCGAATTGGTGGGCAAAACACAAACTGAATCTGGGTCTTGACCTCAGGGGCGGAATGCAACTACTTCTGGAAGTAGACACTTCCGAACTGGCTTCGGACGAGATCGATGATGCGGTCAACCACAACATCCGGATCATCCGTGAACGCGTTGACCAATTTGGTGTTGCCGAACCTTCTATCCAAAAACTCGGACGCAATCGCATACTGGTTCAATTACCCGGCAAAAAGGATGATCCCAATAATGCAAAAAACCTGATAAAACAAACCGCCATGCTCGAATTCAAACTAGTGGCAGACCCCCAAAAAGCCAATGACATCTTGGATGTCATAGACCTTTTTGTCAAGAACAACGTTAATCTCTTCCCGATTTTGTCAGAAGTGCATTCCGATGTCACTACCGCTGTTCCGGATAGCGCCAAAGAAGCTGCCGGATTGGATGGTCTGTTCAGTTCCATGCTCAGTTTTACCGATGGGGGATATATGCTGCCTCGGGTCGGCACCAAAGAATTCAATGCCGTAACCGCGATGATGGCAGACTCGCTATTTGCCAGAGCCCTGCCGGTCGGTTATGTCCTGGCAATGGAAAAACGTGATCTGGCAGACGAAAGGGCCCCCCGTGGTTTATTTGTATTACAGGAAAATGCCGAATTGATCGGTAGCGACATTAAATCCGCCCTGGTCGAATACGGCTCGCCCGAAGCAAGTGATCCCCGGGTCGCTAACAAGCCATACATCTCATTGGAACTGAATCCCGAAGGCAGACGCAAATTTGAACGCGTCACTGGCAACAACGTTAACCGCAGATTGGCCATCGTCCTGGATGGAGTCGTCTATTCCGCTCCCAATATCCAGGAACGCATTGCTGGCGGCAGGGCACAGATCACCGGAAGATTTACCCATTCCGAAGCGCAGGAACTCAGCATCGTACTCAATACAGGTAATCTGAGAGCACCGATCAACGTCCTTTCCGAAGTAACGGTGGGCGCTACGCTTGGTGCTGATAGCATCAAAGCCGGCAAGATCGCCGGTCTCATCGGATTCCTTGCCGTGGTATTGTTTATGCTGGTATTCTATAAATTCAGTGGCTTGATCGCCGATATCGCCCTTCTCTGCAACATCGGATTCGTGCTGGCGATGCTTACCGCCTTTGGTGCAACACTCACTCTTCCCGGAATCGCCGGTATCATTCTCACGATCGGTATGGCGGTGGATGCCAATGTACTGATCTTTGAACGGATCAAAGAGGAACTGGACATCGGAAAGACCCCACGCAGCGCTGTCGATACCGGATACAAACGTGCCATCATCACTATTTGGGACGCCAATCTCACCACTCTGATCGCAGCAGGTGTATTATACAACTTTGGCAGCGGACCGATCCGCGGCTTTGCCGTCACACTAGCGATCGGTATTATCGGCTCAATGTTCACCGCCATCATTTTGGTTCGTTCCATCCTAGAAAGCCTTCTGGCTGGCAAGACCAAGACCCAATTGAGCATATAGGAGCGAAAACATGAGATTATTTCAGAATACAAACATTCAATTCGTCAAATTCCGCTACGTCTTCTACGTCATTTCGCTCACCGTGATCATCGCCGGTCTTGCCGGTATTTTTACCCGGGGATTGAATTGGAGCATCGACTTTACCAGCGGTATCACCACTCAAATCAATCTTAAACCGCTCAACGCGGAGCAAAGGGCAGCCCTAAAAAGCCAACTCGAGACCACAGCACAAGCAACAACAGAGATAGTCAGCGTTGATTCTACTGAATTGCCGGAACCCGCATCGCCAGTAGCGGTCGATATCCCCACCGGCGTACTCGAACCCGTCAGGATCGATCAATTGCGTAGCATCCTGCGTGCCAATGGTTTCCCCGATGCCGAGATCCAATATGTGGATGATCCTGCGAACGCCACCTTTATGATCAAGGTCAAGCAGACTGAAATCGATACGGAAGGCAGCATGGATGATCGTCAAAAACTGGTCAGCGTCCTGAAAGAGAATTTCGCTCCTTATATCGCCGGTAGAAGTATGTCCGATGACGTGATCCGCGATTTCTTTGTCGTCGGTCCCAAAGTCGGCGGTGAGATGCGTGTTGATGCGATCTACGCGGTCTTTATAGCCTTACTGCTGATCATAATCTATATCTGGATCCGCTTTGAACTTACCTTCGGCTTGATGGCTGTGATGGCCGTTTTCCATGACGTGATCTGCATCGTGGGCATCTTTGCCCTGACCGGAAAGGAGATCTCGATCCAGATCGTGGCTGCGCTCTTGACCATTGTCGGTTACTCGATCAATGACACCATCGTGATCTTTGACCGCATCCGCGAAGACCTGAAACTGAACCGCAAGGAGCCCTATGAAAAGGTATTCAATACATCATTGAACCGCACCCTGGGCAGAACTTCCATTACCGGCGGCACCACCCTAATGACGGCTCTGGCACTGCTTTTCTTTGGCGGTTCAGTCATCAATGACTTTGCCTTTGCCATCACTTTGGGTGTGCTCTTCGGTTCATATTCATCCATCTTCATCGCAAGTAACCTGGTTGTGGAGACCTTCCATCTCACCCACAAAGAAAAGAAATCTATCCAAAAACTCACCAAAAAGAAATAGACCACTACTTCAGGAGATCATCCTGATGGCTTTGATGACTTAAAAACTCCGGAGTATCTCGCGTGTCAGGATGTTGCGGGGTTTTCTATTTCTGCGTTGTAGCGTTTAACGCCGATCGCTTTAGTATATCCATAGAAAACAATCTCTCCGGGAGGAACAATGAAACTGATGCATTACGATCAAGCCGCTCTTGAACCGGTATTTACCGAAGGAGCCAATGGCGCCAATATCCGTTGGCTGATCAGTAAAAAGGACGGTGCCCCCAATTTTGCCATGCGGATGTTTGAAGTCGAACCCGATGGCAATACACCCTATCATCAGCATAACTGGGAACATGAGATCTATTGCCTGGACGGCAGTGGGATGCTGGTAACCGAACGCGGTGAAATGCCCTTTGCCAATGGTGATATCATCTACGTCGATCCAAACCTCTTACATCAGTTTAAGAACGTAGGAACGGACACCCTTCGTTTCCTCTGCCTGGTTCCCCACGAACAAACGGTAATCAAAAAGACACTCAATCCATTTGCTGACGAGACCGCCAATAACTGCTAACCATAAGGATGTTTAATGGACACAACCAATCTCAAATTTTTTCACGCCCTTCTCAATGCCCCCAGCCCCTCGGGTTATGAAAGCCCTGCCCAAAAGGTGGTTACCACCTATCTCAAGAAATATGCGGATAAGGTGGAGACCGATATCATCGGAAACGTGATCGCCCTCAAAAAAGGCAGCGGAAAACAAAAGGTGATGATCGTTGGTCATGCCGATGAGATCGGACTGATTATCAATCATATCGACGACCAAGGATACATCTACGTAAAAACCCTGGGCAGTTTTGATCTCAATCTGCTGCCCGGGCTCCGCGTAGATATTCACCATGGTGGTCAGATCGTGCGCGGCATCATCGGCAAGAAACCCATCCACATGATGCGCGGCACCGAAGATCCACCCAAACTCAAGATCGAAGATATATGGATCGATATCGGCGCCGAAACCAAAGATGATGCCCGTGCCAAGGTCTCTCTTGGCGATGTCATCACCTACAATTCACAAATCGAAATGCTTAATGATGACCTCATCATTACCAAAGCCACCGACAACAAAGCCGGCGTCTATGTCGCTGCCGCTGTCATGCGCGAACTAGCACAAAAGACGATCAAGGCAAATTACTACGCCGTTTCATCCGTTGGCGAAGAGACCACCATGCGTGGTGCACGCACCAGCTCTTTCCGTATCGAACCGGATATCGCGATCGCCGTGGATGTGACCTTTTCTTCCGATATCCCCGACGCCGACAAACGCATCTATGGCAATGTCGCACTCGGTAAGGGACCAGTACTCACTCTCGGCTCTGCCATACACCCCAAGATCCTTTCCCTGATCCAGGATACTGCCAAAGTTCTGGAGATCCCATATCAAGTGGAGATCGCTCCCGCTGGAACAGGCACTGATGCTGACGCCATCCACTCCCAAAGAACCGGCTCAGCCACCGGCGTGCTCAGCATTCCCAATCGCTATATGCACTCTCCTAATGAGGTCATAGCTATCTCCGATCTCGACAATGCAGTCAAATTATTGGCTGCCTTTATACAAAAACTGGATGGAAAGATCAACCTGCTGAGAATCTGATTCAACCTATTGCACATTCGGGACTGCCATCCCTGTTGTTATAGTGTGACAGTCCCTTACTACAACTTATCCGCTAATATTGGATTACAATGTCCCCCTCGGCGGTCACAGGTTATCTAAAAAGCGTTACCAAATTGATAGTGGAAACACGATCCCCTGATCATGTTCTTACTTGCCAGTGTTAATCAAGCGATAATCCCCCCCTTAATCAAGCGGTAATATAGCGCTTGATTAACGCTGGATAAGCGCTTGATCATGGGGCAGGGAAGGTGTTACTATGGAGCAGATTGTATGTGAGAAAGATACGATACATTGGTGCAAGTGCTTGTAGTAGTATAAAAGCATCCCACAGAGTTGGTGCAGGATAAAGCCGTAGCTTAGATCTCTGGGTCAGATATCAGAGTCCATTGAACCAGACAGAGTTTGCGGATTGTTCACAAAAATCGGGATACAAAGGAAACTAATGAAGGGTGTGCTGTCTGTGTTTATAGAAGAACAGTTCCTGTTCGTTATCTAACCAACTGTAGTGGACTTGGCCAACGTAGATGGTGTGGTCGCCACTGCGCACCTGACTGACGATCTCGCATTCAAAATTGGCGACGGCATCCTTTAGGATCGGGAGTTTATGCAGTTTACCCTGGAAGTATTCCACACCGGTCTCGCTGAATTTATCCAGGTCTCTGCCGGAATTAGAGCCACAAAAGGTCAGAAGCGGTTTCTGATCCACTGCCGGAAAGACGAGATTGAAATAACGATTGCGCTCCAAACACTCGAGTGAGAAACGGCTGTGTCCGATGGATATGGCAAACATGGGCGGGGCGATCGAGGTGCGCATAAACCATTCCAACGTAATAAGATTATACCCGCCATCCGGTTTTTGGGTGATTGCCAGCACTACTTTCGCCGGCAGATGGATCCGGGCATAAGCAACGGTAAAATCGGTCTGTTTCATGACTGTGTCTCCTAGCTGATCGTTCTCCGGGATCAGGCCTGTGAAAGAGCAAACCCGATCCTAGGACAACGGGGAATATCCTTTCTGCTCTCGGCCGAACTGTCAACTACAATGTTATCCGGAGGACCGGAATCCTCCGCTACCGGGTTATCATCAAAATCATTGACGAAAATGCCAAAGCGGGAATCGATGGATCTAGGTTGCGTCCAGTCCGCAGGATTATCGGATTGAACGGCAGCTTGACCCTACTTATGTATATGGAGATAAAGATGATAAAGTATGGGATAATCGTTGCTCTGGTGGTCGCCTTAATGATCGGTGGCTGTGGCAGAATGATCGGATCGGATAAGATCCGGGTTACTTTTTGGCACGGATTGAGCGGTCCATTGGGCGATGCATTGAATGAAATGATCCAGGAATTTAACCGCACTCACAAGGATATCGAGGTCGTGGTCAATCCGATCAGCAGTTACACCGCTCTATCGCAGAAACTGATGGCATCGATCCAGGCAAATAAACAACCCGACATTGCTCAGGTCTTTGAGAGTTGGACGGCTAAATATGTGGCAGCAAATGTATTGGTGGCGATCGATTCACTGTTTGCCATGGACGATGACTTTACGGACGAGGATCTGGACGATATCTATCCCGTTTTCCGGCAATCCATCACCTATCAGGGTAAAATCTGGTCTTTCCCGTTCAATAAAAGCGTGCGGGCGTATTTTTACAACAAGGATGCCTTTTTCCGTGCCGGTCTTGATCCCAATTATTTCCCCGCTACTTGGGATGAATTTAGGGATTACTGCCGTCTCCTGACCAGAATGGATCCGGCGCTGGGACGCCAGACCTATGGCACCAATTTCAATATCAACGAATGGCAGTTCATCAATCTCCTCCACCAAGCGGGCGGTCAAATCATCGATACGGAAGATAGACCGGTGCTCAATAGCCGGTATGGCGTGGAGGCATTGACCTTTGTCACCGACCTGATCAATAAGGACAAGACCGTCTATCTGGTGCGGGAATATGAGGGACAAAACGATTTTATGGCGGGTATAGCGGCGATGTATGAGGGCTCTAGCGTCTCGATCACGCATATGCGTCAGCAGCCGATCAATTTTAATATCGGCTACGCTCCCCTACCTACCTTCAGGACGAGTAAAAATGCCGTGAGCGGAGCCAATATCGTTATCTTCAGAAGCGGCGACCCCAAACGCGAACGAGCCGCCTGGGAGTTTATCAAGTGGTTCACCAATACCGAGCAGACCGCCCGTTGGTCAGCCGCCACCTGTTATATGCCGGTGCGTAAGAGTGCGATGCAGACGGAGACGATCAAGAATTTCCTCAATGAATTCCCCCAATTCAAAGCGATCTATGACCAACTCGATAATGCGGTGTTTGAGCCTCAATTGGGTGCATGGTTTCTGGCGCGGATGGAATTGAAGAATTTTTTGGAACGTGCTATGCGAGGCGATTATAGACCTCAGGAAGCGCTCGACCTGGCGGCTGCCAGATTTGGTGAATTGATCGAGCAGGAAAAACAAAGAAGCCAGTAAAGACATTAATCCCCTTAAACCGACCGATGCCATGACCGAACCAGGGTCTTGGCATGACCCAATAGGATCTCGTCCTTGTTCCATGCCCCAATCAACTGCAGTCCCAATGGCAGACCCAGCGCGGAAAAACCGGTGGGGATCGTGAGCGCTGGAACACCACTAAATGTCCAGGGTAAACTCATGAGAGGACTGCCGGTGGAAGCAATTCCGGCCGGTGCATCAGTGGTCGTTGCCGGGCTGAGCCACAGGTCGATCTCCAGACGCTGCATATAATCCCTCATCAGTTGAGAGTATTCATCCCTCAAAGTTCTGATTTTATTGATCTGTTCCGGTTCCTGAGATCTGCCTTTCTCGTACAGACGCCGTGAATGTACAGAATACAATGAACCATAGGTAGCGAATAGATTCCGGTGATCAAGATAAAACTCATGGGAGATCAAAGCATTATGCATCTCATTGACCTGCATGATGTCTTGCCATAAATCGGTCTGGATACATTCGTGACCATGGGACCGGAGATGATCTAAAATTGAGTGGAAATGGTCAAGAAGATCTGACTGCTCCAAAAAAGTGCGGTGCGGAATACCGATCCGGAGAGGAGCATCCGGACTGCACTCCTCCTTCCATTCAGCGCACAAAACAGCAGCAACGCTGGTAACGCCATCAATGTCTTGGGTAAATAAACCGACCTGATCCACTGTCCGGGAAAAGGGTATGATGCCGTCATTGGAGATGCGCCCCTGGCTGGGTTTGAATCCGATAACTCCACAATAAGCAGCGGGACGGATGACGGAGGCGATGGTTTGCGTACCGATCGCCAGATGGCAGAATCCCGCTGCCACGGCTGCCGCCGAACCGCTGGAGGAACCACCGGGAGTGTGGTCAGGGTTATGAGGATTGCGGGTTTCGCCGGGCTGGAAATAGGCAAATTCGGTGCTTACCGTCTTGCCGGGGATAATGGCTCCGGCTCTCCTTAGATGGCTGACGACACTCGCCTGATCTCCGGCAAAGGCATCCGGGGGCAATCTGGAACCCGCTCTCGTCTCAAATCCATCAACATTGATGATGTCCTTGATACCGACGAGGATGCCAAAGAGCGGCGGACGATCCTGCGGATCGGGATATTGCTCAAGCAAATGCTTTGCCTCTGTGAGGATACGCTGGCGCCGATCTGATACCGGCAGCAGAGAAAGCAACCGAGGTTCGTTTTTCTCCACTCTGTCCAGGATGGTTTCCAGATGCCCGATCAGATCGAGTTTTCCGCTGCGCAACATATCTGCTGATGCTTTCAAGGGTAGAGGGTGGACCAAACTCATATCACTCCCTCGTCATGCAACGCTTTGAGGTCAGTATCTCCCAACCCGATAAGAGAACCATAGATCTCAAAATTATGTTCTCCGATCTCAGGCGCACCGGGAGCAGAATCATGATCCGGCATTGAACTCATCTTGATCGGGTTACCGGCAATTTTGAACCCACCTGCGATCGGATCATAAGTATCAATGATCATATTCCTGGCTTTGAGTTGCGGATGATTGATCACCTGTTCGATCTGGTTGATCGGAGCACATGGCACCATCGCAAGATCCAGGAGGTCAAGCCAATATTCAGTTGATTGCTGGTCAAATACCGGTTCGAGAATGGCGTTGAGTTCTACCAAGTTCTCACATCTGAGTTTATTGGTGGCAAATCGGGGATCATCTGCCAGATGCGGTCTGCCGATCGCCTCACACAGAACCGCCCAGATGTCATCGTTCCCCACTCCGACGACGAAAAATCCATCGCTGGACTGGTATGCCTGAAAAGGCGAGATCGTGGGATGGCGGTTGCCGATTGGTTCGGGATTGACGCCCTCCGCCTGATAGCGTATGAGAGCGTTTTCCAGGATGGCAACTTGACAATCCAGCATGGCAACGTCGATCTTTTGTCCGCAGCCGGTATGCTCCCGGGCATAGAGGGCGGCATTGATGCCAATGGCAGTGAATAATGAGGCAGTAATATCGCCCAAAGACATGCCCACCCGGGTAGGCGGACAATCCTTCCAGCCGGTGATGCTCATCATCCCACTCATCGCTTGCGCCAGGATATCATAAGCCGGACGTTGGGAGTAAGGTCCACTGTGACCAAAACCGGAAGAAGCGGCATAGATCAGACGAGAATTGATCTGCTGGAAAACTTCAAAGCCCAATCCCAGTTTTTCCATTGTTCCCGGACGGTAATTCTCAACCAAGATATCGAAATGAGGGATGAGTTGTTTGAGTATCTCTTTGCCACAGGGATGTTTGAGATTGAGCGAGATGCTTTTCTTGCCGCGGTTGATACTGTGGAAGTATAAACTGCGGTCGTTTTTGAAGGGTCCATAGGCACGGGAATCGTCGCCTTTGACCGGAATTTCCACTTTGACGATCTCAGCGCCAAGATCACTAAGGATCATGGTGCAGAATGGACCGGCAAGGACGCGGGTGAGATCGAGGACTTTGATGCCTGCCAGCGGTTTCATTCCACTTCCTTTTTACCGTTCAAGACGGTAAGGGCTACCTTTTCCGCAGTGATCGGCATGCTCTTGATCCTGATCCCAAGCGCATCGGCGATGGCATTGGCAACCATCGGCGCTGCGGGAAGCATGGTATGCTCCCCAATGCCACGGGCACCATAAGGACCATCCGGTTGGGCTACTTCCACGATGATGGGTATGATTTCATCGGGTACATCCATGGATGTAGGGATCTTGTAATCGGTAAAATTGGGATTGAGCATCCTGCCTTCGTTGATGACAAGATTTTCAAAAAGCGCA
>JBBISI010000040.1:0-14093 GCA_037441405.1 Candidatus Cloacimonadota bacterium | reverse complement strand
GTTGCATTTACCCACTAAGTTTGAAAGAGAGCCTTTTTTAACGGTCTCAAGCAGGGAGAAATCGGACAAGGGGGGAGCAGTGCGAGACATGCATGATCTTAGGTTGCACCGATCAATAGGAGTGTCTATCAGTCCTTTTTGGAGATGGCTTTTTCGAATGGTTTACGGAGGATATAGATTTTCCAGAAAACCTTGATGATGCGGGAGATCTTTTCTCTGCTCAGAGCACCGCTGCGGATAGCATGACGGATGACGGGAATGATGCGTAGTCCCATGCTCCAATAGATGCGGAAGTATGCTCTTTTTAGGTAACTTTCGAGTTCTTTGGGGCTCATACCGAGTGGTTGATAGACACAATGCGTGATATCGTATTTCTCCCAGTCATAGTGGAGGATGCGGTTTTCCGCCTGGAGTTTGTTATAGATCTCGGTCCCGGGGAATGGGGTCAGGACGGAGACGAGGACAAGACCAAACTTGAAGGAGCAGAAGAACCTGATATTTTTTTGGATATACTCGTGGGTATCGAATTCGTCGCCGGAACCGATGATCATGAACCAATTGTGGGAGATCTTGGTTTCATTTAGGATCTGGATGGCTTGTTTGATCTGTCCGTGATCGATCTTTTTGTGCATTCTCTCGATGATCTCGGGGATACCGCTTTCGATCCCGATGGACATCAATCGGCATCCTGCTTTTGCCATCAGTGCGACCAGTCCCGGATCCCGGCAGATCGTATCGACGCGGGACATGCAATTCCAAGTGATCTTGAAGCCGCGATCGATCACTTGGTTACAGAAATCGCTGACCCATTTGACATTGGCGGTGAGAGTGTCATCATGAAACCAGAAGTTGTCATAGCCCCAGCCAACGAAGCGTTCGATATCGGCGATCACATCCTCCACCTTGCGTTGGCGGAATTTACCGTTATAGAAAGCGGATATGGAACAGAATGAACACTTGAAAGGACAACCGCGGCTGGAGACAAGTTTGGGCGAAAACTTCAAGCCCGGCGCCAGAAGATCGGGCGTTATCGCAGGCAAAGTATCGATATCTGTCAGGAAGGCGATGGTCTCGTCATTGTGAAAGTGTCCGTCTTTGTAAAAGACGATGCCGGGAATGGCGGGATAGGGATCGCCTTTGGTCAGGGAATCCAGCAGCAGGGGAAAGACCTCCTCGCCTTCTCCACGGCAAACGTAATCCACGCCTGATTCATTGATCACTTCCCGATACATAAACGTGGCATGGTGACCCCCGATAATGGTCTTGATATCCGGAAAGAGGTCTTTGATCTTGCGGATGATCTCACGGGTCATCGGATAGGTGGCGGTAACACAGGAAACAGCTACGACGTCGGGATTAAATTGCCTGATCTTGATCTCGATGTCATCCAATCCCCCAAAATCGACCTGAACTTGATGACCGGCACACTTTGCCGCCGCTGCGACATAGATGATGCCCTGGATGAGCTGATTGCCGGAGCGCAGTGCTTCCAAGCCACCGATGGTAGCGCGGGGTGATATACATAACACCTTCATAGAGTAAATGTTATCCTTTAGTCGTTTTCCGCCCTGTGCTGTTCTGCCAGGCGTCTGGATAGCACTGCCAGCGAAGCAAACATATCCATCTGTTCGATGATGATCTTGGGAGGCAACTGCAATTTTTGGGGGGTAAAATTCCATATCGCCCGGATGCCGCCTTGCACCATCAGATCAGCGGTTGCTTGAGCGGCGTCGGGCGGAACGGTTATGATTCCAATGCCGATGTGATGCTTCATGACATAGCCATTCAAATCGCAAAGCTGGAAGACCGGAATGCCGTGAACCTTGGTACCGATGATTTGGGGGTGCTTGTCAAATGCGGCTACGATTCGCAATCCCTTTTGGGCAAATTCCTGATATCCGAGCAATGCACTACCCAAATTACCAACGCCCACCAGGATACAATCGGACGCGGCATTCCAATTCAGGCAGACCTCAATCGCCTGGATGAGGTCTTTGATCTTGTAACCAACCTTGGGTATGCTAGCAAAGCCGGTGTAACTCAGATCCCGGCGAAGTAATTGAGGACTTGTATCGGCAAAGACGGAGATCTTATTTACCGATGCCTCACGCAATCCAGCCCTTCTTAACTGATACAAGACCTCCAGGTACTGAGGGAGACGTTTGAGGGTGGCAGTAGGTATCTGGGTCATGATATACCTCATTCACATGATTTTTGATCCAGCCGATGCTGGAATCCACTGTAGGGAATATAATCATTATTCGATCGGGAAGGCATTGATAAATCCCGTATAATTTAGCGTGGAAAGGGCTGCGCCGATGATCATCCCCAGGATTATGAATACCTTCAAATAGTCCTGTGCCTTGAGGGCACTGATCAGATCAGCATCCTGGGACATGTATGCGGAGGCGGCATAAAACTCCTCTCCCATCAAGGTATAGTCGCAAGTAGTGATAAAGAAAGGAATCTGGGTAATGGCGTCCGTGCCAGCGATCTGGATGGCTCCACAGGCATTTCCTGTCTCGGTCATCAGTAGTGCCTCAGCATTGAAAAATCCCATATAAAAGACCGTGGCTACACGTTCCCGGATCGTGATGCCATTCACCCCAGCAGCAAAAGGAAACTGGTCGTAAGAAATGAAAAAGATGTCGTTCTGGTTAAAAGCATCAGAACGTCCGGCTTCGCTATAAGCGCTTTTGACGATCTCCTGAGCTAGAGGCATTACCATATAGTCACAATTCGGCGATATAATACGGGTGTCATATTCGGCTGACTTGCGTGCCACCTGATTGAGGATCATAAGCGAGGCAATGGTGCAAACGTCGCCCAATGTCCCCCAGCCGGGAACAAACATTATCGGCCTGCCCATCTCCGTGGCACGACCCACGGCATTGTCGATCTCGTGCAGACCGGCGATGGGACGGATATACAAATCCCCACCTCGACGTGACTGGATCACGGCAACAACGACAAGCAGCGTAAACAGGATGGTTCCGATCAGTGTGATGGTCTTGGTGGAGTCAAACCAATCGGGCAGAGGCATAATCCATTTGATCTCGCCCTTCTCGTCAGTCAATGGTTCCGATTCCACATACAAACCATTGCCATCCGAGACGATGAGTTTGTATGACATTGTCCGGGAATTGTTTTGGGCATATCTTTGCAGGGTTCTCAGCCAGCGGCGAGAATTGGTCTGGTTTTTGACTTCCGCGTACACCGGATGGTTTACAACTGCATCCAATTGTCCCTGTTTGATCGTGATCAATTGTTCCAGCGAATCTGCTGCGGCGGGATTGGGGGCTGCGTTGAATTGCTCCCTGAAATCAGCAAGGTCATTTTTCTGCTTTGTCAGATCGGCTTCAAACCACTCACGAAATAGCGATGCCCGAAAAGGAATGCCGCTGTTATCATCAAGGGCAACGGTAAACATGTGATCAAACAAGACCAAACCCTTCTCGGGATCGACTCTCAGGATGAGTTTGTAAATGTCGTTGGGGTAGGGGATGATATCATCATATGATCGGGATATGGCTTGAGTTCTTTTGCCATGAACATAATCAGCGGATAGTTTTGACCTGGCTCCAAGGTCATAGGTGACTTGGGAAAGGTTTTCGCCAAAACTATGGACGTCTCCCGGTAGGAATATCTTGTTTTCCACGTCAAATCTGACGGTCTGGGTCCCATAAAGGTCTGTCTTCTGCCTGTGCCCGGCATAAAGTAACCCGGTCTTGACATTGAATTCGCTGATCCCGGCGTGTTCAGCGGGTAATCTGACGCTAATGATCCGGTCGAGATAATGCTCCGTAGTTTCGGCAATGAGTTTTCCATCAGGTGTCTCGAACCGGAAATATATCTTATTGATCCGATACTCCTTATTGTTCGAAATCTCGTAATTGACCAGTAATCTGCGTCTGGAGCGGTTCTCAAAATTGACTTTGGTCACATAAGCGATGGGTTTTCCAAAAGAGAGAACTAATGTATCACCTTTGTTGTTGCGTTTATTGGCGGCGCTGAAGGCTGGCAAAACTGGCATTTCCTCTTTGGTAGCGATTCTTATGTCCTTGCCGATGTTGAATGCCCACAAACCTGAATAGTCCATACAACCGAAAACGGTAACCCAATCCCGGAGGTTTGAGGGCAGTTCGATGCCCCTATCAGATAGGTCGAGGTAGTGATATTGCACTGGAGCATCTTTGTTCTCGATCTGAAACAATTTAACCGAAGATCTCTGCCAATCGGCAAAGTTGCCCTCAAAAGGACTTTCTCTGTTCAATGCTTGTTGCTGGTAATAAAGTGGGAGAGAGGAGCGAGGCATAAGCCATGCCGACCAGAGGGAAATATCCGGTCTGGCGATGGTGGGCAGCCATTCAAAATAAACCTTCTGTTCTTCCGGGACATACGCAGTGGTCAGAACGGTAGTGGTATCAGGACGGTCGTCCATTGGGATTGCAGATTGAATATCAGCATAGGGCATTAACCTGCCACGTTCGTTGACTGCCAAAACAGTATAATAATATTTGTTTCCGGAGAGGGGATTGGCAAGTAGGGAAGCAAATTCTCTCAATGGAAGACCGGCATTGGTCACTCCGTCAGCATCAGTGAACTGGCGGCTACGATTGAAGAACGCACTGTTTTTGAACATCCCCAGCGTAGTGAAATGTGGCAGGTATCGCTCTATGATGCTAAGATCTCTGGGCATTTGCCGGAAAAGAGGACTATCGGATGTCACCCCCCGTTCCCGCAATAATCGCGAAGGAGCCGTCTCCATATCGACAAAGATCTGATAGTCCTTGTCGTAATAATATAGCCGATCACCGCTTACGCTTGCTTTGGGATCGACCTCGATCGTTCTGATATGGAATAATGTGTCTTCGGACACGCCGCGGTAAATGCGATATTCGATCACCCTCTCCCGGTCACTGAGAGGCGTCCAGGATAGCAGTACCCCGCTTCCGTCATCGTAAGGACTGTCCTGTGCCCAAAATTCGGTGATCTTGCCATGAAAACAGCTTTCGTCGGAGGCAGTAAGCGAAAGCAGAATGAACAACCCGACCAGAGTTATCCCCGTCATTAAAAGCCTACATTTCATATATGTACCATCTTTATTTCCGATCTCGCATCATGATCGTTCCATTGTGCATTGTATATCGTACATTCCTCAACACTCATTAAACCGATGTTCCTTGTGAGCATATCAGAAACTAATGGTTATACGCCAATTCATTGCGGAGGATTCCTATCCCCAGGTTAAAACAGACCGGAAACAGAAATATGCGGATCTTCGGACAACTCCACAGCGAATGTGACATACTCACGAAGGTTTGCCGGCTTTAAAATCCGTCAATGCTAATGTTACCGGCATTACTTACTTCATCAAGCCCATTACATCGATTACGAGGAATTGGATCCTGCCGATCAGCAGGGACACACGCGCCATTACAGTAAGCCCGAAGGATGCACCAAAGCCGATCATCATATACCATTTACCGACATTGACAAACTTGCCATAAGTGCCAGTATGCGCTTTGGAAAAGAAGAAATACAGCAACACGGTCAAAGTGCCGACAAAGATCAGCGTGAGATTTATCGTTTCTAACGGAACCATTGCCTGACGCATCTGCACCAGGATCGCAGTATGCAGCGAAAGAGCAAAGGAAGAACCAACGCCCATGACGGAAAATGCGATCGGATACCGTGACAGCCAACTGTATTTGGGAATGAGCCGGGTGAGATATAGAACACCGATCAGGAAGGGGATGATCAGGACAAACTGATGTCTGATCATGATCGGTTGATAGACGTAGGGGATGAAAACACGATGGTAGGTCAAGACCAATGAATAGCCCACCGATAGACCCACCAGCAGTTGTTCTGCCATTTGATAGAGGGGATTGTCCTTGTATAAGAAGGAGAATATACAAAGGGTAAAAAACGCACCTACCAGATTGCTTATAAGTTCAAATGTCATCTTATCTTCCTCTTACTTCTTCTCTGAGAGTTTCTGGGCAAAGTAACCCAAGTTACCGACCACTATGAACAAGATCATGACGATATGAGCCACAGATTGTGCATTCATACCAACCCGTGCTGTCTTAAAGGCATATTTGATGTGATTAGCTTGGCGCTGCAGCTCATCCATGGCGAAGAATCCCAATTGTTCAGCATGCTCAGGTGGTATCTGAGTCCAATTGATCTCGACCTTTCCATCCCTATCCACTTTGTATTGCTCGAGGAGTCCTTGGTGTTGGGGATATTTGTCCAAAAACTTGGCAAATTCGTCCGGTGAGAATGACGCCACCTGCTGAGTGGTGATCCTGATCATTTCTCTGACCGAGGGATCATTCAGTTTTTCGCGGCTGAATGATTGGTTGTTTTTGGCAAATATATCCACCATCTTTTCATACTCAGCGGCGCCTTTGAGACCGGAGAGCATTCCGATGAGTTGTCCGGATTGTAAATAGGGATATTGATCCGCCGCCATAACAGCCGTTACTCCAACGGCCACATTCAGGCCAAACTTGGGTCGGGCATAAACGATCCAGGTTCCACCTGCCACTGAACCGGAAAACTCCACTACTAGATTCATTTCGGTGTAGTTTGTGATTCCGCGCATGATCGGCAGCGTCTCCACCTTCCGTCCTTCGGCATCGACGTTCATCGTAGTGGCAATATTGTCACCCATGCCGATGACCATGGCAAAGAGATTGGGCTTGAAGCCAAAATTACAGTAGTGAACACCTGATTCGATATGGGGGTATTCATCTTTGACCGTATTGATGGCATAATCGATTATGGGCGCACCTAACGCCGAATTGGAAAAGGTAAAGACCTTGATATTGCGTTCAAAACAATGCCTCAGGATCGCTACTTCCATCGGAAAGAGTTCCGGCATCGTGGACGCATCATGCGCAAAACTCATCAGGATAGCACGGTCTTCCCTGCCGGCAAACGAATCGATCATCTGGTAGAGGTTTTCGGTGGGAGGTGTGGTCAGATTGTCCGAATCAAAAGGGATCACAAGCGGAATGATGATCGCCAGCGCAATGATCATATAGATCCAGCGCCGGTCGAGTTCTTGCATACGTTTAAAGAATTTCATGTCATCCCCCTCTATCAATCACCGCCGCCCAGGTAGGAGCGTTCTATTCCAAGTAAGATTTTCAGTGATGTGGCGATGCTGCCGAGACCCACGCCCAGCATGATGCCACGTTTGGATGCCAAATTGGGCACGTCCAGGATCCACTGCGAGATATTGGGCAGAAATCGGCTGATCCGCGTTCCTATCGGTACCTGTGCCAGCATCACTATAATCGCTGCCAATAGCAAAACGGTCGCCTCAGGCGAACGGGCACGGAATGCTTTATACGCAGCGGATGCCATATAAAACGCCAGGAGGGCAAACATCGTCGCACTCATCGGCATCTGCATATTCTCAAACATCCACATATACAGCCCACCTTTCTGAGTCCCGCCAAAGAAACCTGCCAGGGTAATGGTGATGAATCCCGCAAAGAAAAAGAAACTGTATTGCCATTTGTGAGCCCGGCGTCGGATCTTGGCGTTGTGCATCATGGACAAACTCACGATACCGAGTATGGTCGCCGGAGGGATCATCGCCCACGACCATGGAATGAAGAACTTATTGAGGAAATCCTCCTGCATTAAATAATGCGGACTAAATACCCAAAATAGCCAGACAAGTCCGCCGATCATCACTACCATCATTGGAATGGTTTTCTTCATCGGTTTACCTCTTTATCTTGAAGGAAATAGATTAGTTACTTGGGTGATCTGGAAAGTCGCCAGGATCGTGCCTATGATCAGGAAACTTATGATCAGGAACTTGTAATAGTCTTGACCCTTGAGTGTTCCCAACATCATCGGATTAGTGCTGAGATAGGTGGACGCTGCGTAATACTCCTCACCGATCAACGTATAGTCGCATGTGGTAATGAAGAACGGGATTTGAGTGGCAGCATCAGAGCCAGCTATCTGGATGGCGCCGATATGATTGCCGGTCTCCGTCATCAAGAGCGACTCGGCGGCGAAGAAGCCCATAAAGAAATTGGTCGCCACCCGCTCACGAACCTGGATACCATTGACTCCCGCTACATAGGGGAATTGGGAATTGGTCAGGTAGAATACGTTATGTGGATCAAATGAATCAGGTCGGCCGGCGGAATAGTGCGCTTCTTTGACGACCTCCTGCGCTATTGGAGTGACTATAAAGTCATAACAGGGAACGATCAGGCGGGTATCATATTCCGCTGCTTTGCGAGCCACTGCACTCAAGACCCCAAAGGACGCCAGAATGGACACATCCTGCACGCCGCCGATACCCATACAATAGAGTATGGGACGCCCCATCTCGGTGGCACGTCCGATGGCATTATCGATCTCGAACAATCCTGCTATCGGTCTGATATACAACGTTCTGCCGCGTTTGGCAAGAGTAAGGAAATATATCACGATCAGGCCAAATATAATTGCTGCCACCAGAGTAGTGAATTTATTGCGGTCAAACCAATTGGATACCGGGATCTCATAGAGATATTTACCATCCGCATCCCGGTTATGTTCCGCTTCCGTAAACAGCCCTTTGCCATTGGTTCTGACGACGTGATAAGCCATCAACCTGCGATCTCTTTCACGGATTCGGGAGATAAACCTGATCCTTCTCCAACGCGAACCGATGCCGTTGGCTTCCTTCAGATAATTGTTTTCTTCATACATCCGAATCAGTTTTTGGGTGTTTTCGATCTTCTTTTCGGTTGCTGTGATCGCCTGATCTTCCGGAGTGTTGGATCGATCCTGGGCATTGGCTGCCACCTGGGGATTCTGGAAGAACAGGTTACTCAAGGTTTCCTTTTGTTCCGCAAGTTCTGTTCTCAATTTTGCCAGTGCTTCATCCACCATCTTTTTTGCCTCATCGGGGAACAAGCTGGTCTGGATGGTGCGTGCAGCGTCACGGTCAAATGTCAGGTCAAGCGTGGAAGGGATCATCATCATTGCGCCGGCAGGATCGTCTTTGGTTCTTGTTCTTGCAAAGACCTTGTCACCTGTGTAAGTATAGACCGAATCGCCTCTGGTGATACTGATGCCTGATATCAAGCGGTAGATTGCTGCCTTATAAGGGACAGACACTTCAAAACTGGAATCATAGGATGGAATGGATTTAACCAGCGAAAAGAAATCGCCGTTGAGACGCTTACGGTAAACAGCGGTATTGATCTGCGATACATCCACTCCATTGACCCGCAGTGATTTGCCGGGCATAAATGTTCGCATGTCTGTATCCCAGACCAGATCCTGTTCCACTGAATAACCCGGCGATATCATAGGCGTGCCTTTGAGCGTCATTCTTACCAGAAAGCCCTTCATATGATCGTATCCCACGGGAGTGTTGACCGTGATGGCATTATCCGTATAAAACTCGTTTATGACTTGAAATGGTTTGTCGTTACCAACCTCAAAAAACTTAAAGTAGATGTTGCTAACCCTTTGGCTCTCTGGGGCGTTGAGCTGGTAATTTACCCTCAAGCGACGGAATTCATCGTCCAAAGATGATGTCTTGGTCAAGAATACCATTGGATAATCCCAGATAACGACTAGGCGGTCTCCTTTGTCATTGGGCTTATCCTCGACTCGATATGTTAGTTTACCTGGGAGCATGGCGCTATTGGCAATTGTTGGCTCGATCAGCGATGTAAAGGAGCGGAGACCTTGATGGTCGCCTAATTCCAGCGCAAAGCGAGCGTTTTTGAATTGCTCGGGTGCAAATCCCTGAGCATAAAACTTTTTCAAGTCCACGATCTTATAGTTTTTGGGTGTGTCCGATCCCGCGGATAAGACTCCTTCATGTGCCAAAACCATCGGATTGAGTCCGCCGTATCCCGGTTGCTTCCGTCTGGCGACCCAGATCGAATCTTCCATAGCCGGCAACATGAGTATTTTACAAGTGTGCAGGTCTAAACTGAACAGCGGATATTGCCATTCAAACTGAATGGTATCCTTGTCCTCGATAAACGCTGCATAAAGGGACTGCGCTGGTTCTGGAGGATTGGGCAGAGGTTTACCCTTGGTAATGGGCGCCATCTCGTGATAGTAGCTGCGTTCATCAACGGCTACCACTGTATAGTAATACTCACCCTGCGGCTTAAGCTGCGCCAGGATGTTGGATCGGCGCAAACTGATCCCGGCATAAACGATGCTATCGCTGACATCGGCAGAAAAACTCTTGCGGGTCAGGTGGTAATAATCACCCTTGTTTGGGATCAAGGACAGCAAACTGAAGTGTGGCACCAATCCGGCAATGATATCAGGATCGCGAGGGATGGCTCGGTAGAGCGGACTGGATTGGGCTTGTTTGCGTTCACGTCTCAACCGGGTGGGTGATTTGGTCTCGACCAGGGTGTTCCATGATGTATCATAGTAAAACATCTTCTCTGCAGCCACTCCGGTTTTGACATTTACGGGAATAGATGCGTGATAAAACAAAGTATCAGAGGAGATACCACGATAAATACGATATTCAATGATGCGCGATTGACGGTCAAGTGGTTTCCAGCTCAATACCAGGCCTGTTCCATCATCATGGGGAACGTCCTCAACCCGGAAATCCTCAACCACAAAGGCATTCCTTTCTTCGGATGACTGGGCCACGGTCAGTGAAACCACAACCACCAGTATGATGAGCAGAAACAGGACTGCTATGGGTCTTTTCAGCGTCATAGACGGGCTCCTATCTGGAATTTTATGTCGTTTCTTCGATGCCTTGGACGTTCATAAAAAGGGCTCGATATTGTCAAACACTTTTTTCTCCCGGCATTGATCCGGACGCCCCACCCGGGATTGTCATGCGGGATTGGATATCACATGACCCATAAACGAGTTTTGCACCTGCTGTAATCACTAAATCTCGAGAACGAGAGAAAGGAATATCGTCTCGCACTCCGGCGCAGGCCGCAGCTACCACGGAATTTGTCTGACAGATAGGTGGATATTGCCGTAGAGTCAACCACCTAGGACTATTCAATGGTCCAAAGAAGGTTTAGATTCGAGCGGAATGGTGTTTCCGCCATTATCTTCCCTGCTCAATAACCTTAGTATAACCTTACGGTCGTAAGGTTATACTAAGGTTATACTAAGGTTATCAAGCAAGGAGGATAGTTTTCAAGTCCGAGAGAAATCCCCCCCCGCTGGACAGGAATCCTTCCTTTAGTACGCTGGCATATGTCTCTCGTTCGGACTGAAGTCCTCACAATGTCTAAAAACCCAGTCAGGTTTTGTGTACACTCAGGATCCGAAACGGTGGTTGAAACCACCGCCTACCATCTGATGTCGCCGGAAATCTTATATGTGCTATAGTTAGGACAATGCCTCTGATTAACTAAGCGGGCTAAAAATGATTGACCAAAAAGTCACTTCTTCACAAGTGGACGCCAAATACAATGTCATGGGGTTCAGTTTATGCCTCCTGGCCGTGGTTGATCGCAGTTTAATGCGTTGCAAGAATATCAAAAGGATTGGAGTATGAAGATCAGAGCAGATTTGAGCAACCTCTCAGAAGTAATTGCGGCACGGGTGGAGCCTTCTCGCCGTTCAGCGGCGCAAACCATATTTTTAAAACGTCTATCTCTGATGGCACATCAGTTTTATGGTGGCAAGATGCAGAGTGTCCCCAAAGCGGGGGTATGGGGATTCAATTGGTTCAACGTCTGGTATACTCCAGGAGTATCGGCAGTTTCCACGAGCATCCGCGACGACCATGACAGCTCCTTTACCCTTTCCAATCGCAGTAATTTGGTGGCGGTGGTAAGCGATTCGACACGTGTCCTCGGCGATGGCGACTGCACACCTGCCGGAGGTTTGGGAGTAATGGAAGGTAAAGCGATGCTGATGAAATACCTGGGTGGAGTGGATGCGATCGCATTATGCGTCAATAACCGCAATAGCGAAGGTAAGCCGGATCCCAGGCGTCTGATCGATTTTGTCCTGATGCTGGAGCCATCGGTCGGTGCCGTCAATCTGGAGGATATATCCCAACCGAATTGTTATGAGGTATTAGATACCCTGCGCAAGCAATGCGACATACCCGTCTGGCACGACGATGCCCAAGGCACTGCTTGCGTAACCCTGGCAGGTCTGATCAATGCGCTCAGGATCACCGGCAAATCGATCTCTGCGATCCGCACCGTGTTGTATGGCGCTGGCGCGTCCAATACGACCATTGCCAGTTTTTTGATACAAAGCGGTATGCCGGCGCAGAATATGATCATCTTTGACAGCCGTGGTGCCCTTCACCTCGATCGGAATGATATAGCCACCAATCCCGAGAAATTCAAGCAGTGGGAGCTGGCGCAAATCACCAATCCGGATAAGATCGGCGGTATGGGCGAAGCGATGCAGGGAGCGGATGTCCTGATCGCTCTATCCACCCCTGGACCGGATACGATCAAACCGGAATGGATCCGTATGATGAATGAAAGATCCATCGTTTTCGTCTGTGCTAACCCAGTGCCGGAAATCTACCCGGACAAAGCCAAAGAAGCCGGCGCTTGTATCGTGGCGACCGGCAGAGGTGACTTTCCCAATCAGATCAATAATTCCTGCGGTTTTCCGGGCATTCTCAAAGGCGCCCTGATGGTCAGAGCACGTAAGATCACCGACAATATGGCGATCCGGGCAGCGCATGCTTTGGCAGATTATGCTGAACACAGAGGTATCTCACGGGATAATATAGTGCCCAAGATGGATGAAAGCGATGTTTTTGCCATCACCGCCCGTGAGGTGGCGATGCAAGCAATTGCCGATGGTGTGGCGCGCAGTCAAGTAAGCTGTGATGAAGCATATCAGATCGCCAAAAAAGACATCGCCGAATCACGTGCCGCTTTTGATCTGATGATGCAAAGCGGAATGATCACCCATCCACCTAACGAAATGATCGATCAGGCATTGGAATGGACGCTCAGCAACCTCCACTAAACTGAGTGCCAAAATTTGGTCGCCGATGGTAAGCGATCCTGCGACATCAAAAAATGTCTTTACTAAATCCTGCTCACCTTAGAAATGGCCAAATCGCGAACGAAGTGGAGGTATTATGCTTGCACGAATGAAACATCTCGCTCTCTTGTCGCTGTTTATGGTTGTTTTATGCACCTTACATGCAAGGGCAAGAGGACAGACGATATATGATATCCGAGTACAAGGAAATCAAAACATAGACCCGGAATTGGTCACATCCGCCATAAGCATCCGGGTGGGAGACGCGCTGAATATTGACGAGGTTTCGCGCTCGATCAAGAATCTGAACCGGATGAATCTTTTCCGCGATATCGTGTTTGAATCAGAACCTTACATGCAGGGCGTGAACATCGTCATCACCGTAACCGAATATCCGGTGGTCAACGAAGTGCAGTATCATGGCTTTAAGGTATTGAAAAAAGATAAGATAGACGAATTGTACACTTTGCGCACCGGAAGTTTTTGGACGGAACAGAACAAACTGGAGATCCAACGGAAACTGCACCGCGAGTATGTAACTCGGGGATATAACAATGCCGTAATCAGGATCGGGGAGACCCGCCTGGCGGATAACCGGATCAATATTGACATCTATTGCGATGAAGGGAAACGGGTGGCGATCAGTCAGATCACTTTCGTGGGCAATCATAGTTTTGATGACCGTCAACTCCTGCGCCGGATGAAGACCAAACCAGCAAATCTACTTCGCTCCGGACGCTTTGAAGAAGAGAAGTTTGAGCAGGATATCGTCAATCTATTGTCCTTCTACCGCAAGCATGGCTTTGTTGAGGCACGGATCGCCTCCTGGGACCTTAAATCGATCAACGAACGTGCGTTGGAACTGATCATCCAAATCGAGGAAGGAACTTTTTACCGCTTCGGTGGGGTGGAGATCTCGGGTAATGAGTTCTATACCGACGAAAAATTAAATTCACTCTTTACTCTCAAGGAAGGTGACGTATTCGATCAGGAAAAATTCGATCAGCAATTGTCTGCGGTCTATGGGCTATACTATGAGGAAGGATTCATCTATACGGAGATCGAACAGCAACAACGCAAAAAAGACGATT
>JBBISI010000039.1:0-16782 GCA_037441405.1 Candidatus Cloacimonadota bacterium | reverse complement strand
GTTGAGGGTCTTCACGGTGGAATACGACCCCGTCCGGAAGAGTTTTGACGATTCCGCGTTGGTCACATTCTTGCTGGCAAGAGCGTGATCAGCATCGAAAAACGTTTTTTAAGCAGAACTCGAAGTTTTTCTGGACCTTTGCCATCGAGTATGAGACCGAGAAAATGGGAGGAACCAAAGATATTGATCTGGAGACAGATGCCCAGAAGGGTTTGTTCCTTGCCCTCAGAGAACGGCGCAATGAACTGGCTGCGGAAAAGGGTGTCCCGCCCTACCTGATCTTTACCAATGTGTATCTGGATGGCTTTGATCATTATGTAATGGAAATGTTACGCTTTCCATATATCAGGTATATGGACGATATGATCCTCTTCTCAAACGGCAAAGCTGATCTGAAAGTGGCTTTCCGGATGTGTGAAAAGTATCTGGAGGAGGAATTGCATCTGGCAGTAAAGCCAGGTAGCGTGTTGCTTAACAGTCGTATGCACGGGTTGCCATTTTGGGGCTTCAGGATTTTTCCCAATCTACTCAGGCTGAAAGCGGTTAATGTAAAAAGATTGGTGGCGAAGATTAAGCTCAGGCAATATCAGTTTAAGAATAATCAGATCGATGAAGCGGCTTTGTGCCGTTCTGTACAAAGCACGTTTGCATTTGCCGGGATAGCGGATTCATTTCAAACGGTCAAAAGAATATGCGACGGCATTGGGTGAAGATAGTAGAGCGGGTCGAACCGTGTGAAACGGGGCGCTAACTGGAACAATAGCGCCAACAACTGCCGGGTAGCGAATCGGAACAACAACATCGGCTTCCGCGTCTGCAATACTCTCCGCACCGGAATTGACAGGTTCAAGGATCTGCCAAGCGGGCACAGGCTGTCCATATCTTTATCCTGCTCCCCCAAAGGGACAAAAAGATAAGATGGCCCCTGCCTGGTAGGCACTTATCTCGAAAGGCAGGGGTCTTCATTATATCATCAGCAGAGCTGTTGTCGTCCTACACTTCCAATAAAACGGCGGAAACGGGGTATGTGCTCCGGAGACACCTACGGGATTCATCCTGAGTCGTATTCGATATGATCGTCCTTGATCCTTTACTTCAAACTATCCTCCTTGCTTGATAACCTTAGTATAACCTTAGTATAACCTTACGACCGTAAGGTTATACTAAGGTAATCAAGCAGGGAGAACTCAGGAGAAAACACTAATCCGCTTGAATCTAAACTTTTTTGAGACAGTTAGATAACTTAAAGCGGTTGACTTAAAGAGCATTCAGACTATCTGACAGGCATAATCCTTTTTATTACTGGCTGCGCTGGAGGGAAAGACGATATTGTTTTTCACGTTCTCGAAATTCGGTGATTCCAGCATGTGCAACGCTTTTTTCAACCCAAATGATGCGGTTGTAGACCAATAAAAAACCGGAACACTTTATGGACAATGATTTCTATAAGCTTTCAAGAGAAAGAACTGGATAAGTTTCTACTGTATTGCAGTTGAAAAGTGAATTCATAACTAAATGATGTTATGATAGTTATGACAAAACTTATTCTCTCTGCTGCATTATCTGTGTTCAATTTGGAGATTGATGATTGGGTAACTGGTACAGAATTGAAGTTCCTGCAAAAGCCCGTTACCATTGCGGTTCTATGGCGGTCGGCATCAAGCAATCCCGCCCCAACACAGAAGCCCGAGACCACAGAAGTGGAATCGGGCTTATCGTGTAATTAGTCGTTATCTGTAACTGGCTATTTTGCCAGGTCTTTGGCTTTGATCTTTTCTTTTTTTTGCTTGGTATCGGGTTTGGCAACATCCCCGACGAATTCAATGATTGCCAGGGGAGCGGAATCTCCTTTGCGAAAACCGGTTTTCAGGACACGAGTGTAACCGCCGTTGCGATTCATCATGGCAGGAGCGATGACATCGAAGAGCCGTTTTACCAGATCGTGGTCACCGAGGACGCTGTACGCCAGGCGCCTGGCATGCACGGTATTTTGTTTTCCGTAGGTTATCACTCGTTCGACGTAACGTCTCATTTCCTTTGCCTTCGCCAGAGTGGTTGTGATCCTGCCGTGATCGATGATGGATTTGACGAGATTTCTCATCATCAATCTACGCTGGTCGGCTTCCCGCCCGAAATTTCTACCTTCAACTCTGTGTCGCATGTTTCACCTTCTTCTTAGCAGTAGCGGGAATTGGTTTTCGGGGCGGCGTGGAAACCACCGGTTGTCCGGTGTCGGCACTATCAGCGGATGAAAAATCTTCAGATTTTATCCCACGGCTCTTAGCATCGCGGATGCGCATATTGATGGTATCAACGTCCATACCGAGTTCCAGCCCGTATTTTTTCAGTTTGAGGACGATCTCTTCGAGAGATTTCTTTCCGAAATTGCGGAACTTAAGCATCTCTGATTCGGTTCTACTGACGAGTTCGCCGATGGTCTCGATCTTTGCCGTGGACAGGCAATTGGCAGCGCGGACGGTCAGCTCGATCTCTTTGACGCTCATGCGCATGATGCGGTCAAGTTCTTCCAATTCGGGATCCATTTTGATATCCTTAATGTATTCGGGTTCGGTTTCAAACAAACTCATTTTGGCATACATATCCTTGAGAATCTTGGCGGATAGGAAGAGAGCGTGTTTGGGCTCGACCGCGGAATTGGTATGGATCTCAAGGATCAGTTTGTCATAGTTCATTCTTTCTTTTACGCGTTGATGCGTAACGCTGAAATTGACCTTTCTGACGGGTGAATACACTGAATCGATAGGGATAAATCCGATGGGCTTGCCTTCAGTATTTTGCCGGTCAGCAGGGATATATCCTCTGCCTATTCCGATATACAATTCAATCTTAAGGTCGATATCCTCTGTCACTTCGAGTAGGTAAAGGTCTTTGTTCAGGATCTTGATATACTGGTTTTCTGTCAGCGAGGCGGCGGTGATGATGCCTTTGCCTTTGTGTTCCAAGACGACCAGAACCTCATCGATCGAAGAGGAATAGATCACCAATTGTTTAAGACGCAGGATGAGATCGATATAATCGGAATTCGTTCCGGGAATGGGTGAGAATTCGTGATGCAGACCTTCAATGCGAACAAACCTAACCGCTGCTCCCTGTATTGATGAAAGAAGGACACGCCTCAGCGTATTGCCGATGGTTGTGCCAAAGCCAGGTTCAAAGGGACCGATTTCAAATCTGCCATAATTGGGAGTGTATGAAGCGTTGTCAACTTCGATATTCTCCGGCATTTGCAAAGGTTCAAGATACATCATGTTAAACTCCTCGTTCTTGGTTACTTGGAGTAGTATTCAACGATCAGTCGAACATCGACAGTGGTCGGTATTTCAGCGGCAGGAGGAATACTCTCAAAGATCCCACGCATGTTTTCCTTGTCTATTGTAATCCAGGAATATGGGGAACTGTGTTCGGTTCGTTCCATGGCGTTCAGTAGCATTGGCATGGAGCGGCTTTTTTCACGCACCTCGATGATGTCACCGGGTTTGAGCAGGTAGGAGGGAATATCCACTTTCTTGCCGTTGACCAGGAAGTGTCCGTGATTGACAAATTGCCTGGACTGCATCCGGGTAACTGCAAATCCCATGCGATAGACCACGTTGTCCAAGCGGCGTTCCAGCATTTGTATCAAGTTGTCGCCAGTCACGCCCTTGATCTTGGCGGCTTTGAAAAAGTAATTGCGGAACTGCTTTTCCAAGAGACAGTAGATGGTTCTAAGTTTTTGTTTTGCTGCTAGATGAAGCCCATAGTCACTCATCTTGCGGCGAATGGTGCGTCCGTGTTGACCGGGCGGAAAGTTTCTATTGGTTAATATCTTATCGTATTTGGCGGGACCAAACAGGTTTTCTTTGAACTTACGACACAGTTTGGCTTTGTGTCCGGTATATCTTGCCATTTTCGTTATCCTCCGTTAGATACGTCTGGTTTTGGGTGGTCTGCAGCCGTTGTGGGGAATTGACGTTTCATCTTTGATCATGGTCACTTTCATACCTGTGGCTGATATGGCGCGAACAGAAGATTCCCTTCCGCCACCAGGACCTTTGACGATCACGCCGACGCGGTTGATCCCCATTTCCTGTCCGGCTTTCGCTACTTCATCCGCTGCCAGTTGTGCGGCGAATGGGGTGCTTTTACGTGAGCCCTTGTATCCGATCTTGCCACCGCTTGACCAGGCAAGCACATTTCCCGACCTATCGGTCAGCGTGATGATCGTGTTGTTGAAACTGGAGTGGACAAAGATCAATCCCTCGTCAAATGCCAGGCGAACACGTTTCTTTTTAACTCTGGTTTTTTTTGCCATGGTATAACTCCTATTTCTTTTTCTTCAAACCACCGGCACGCGGGCCTTTGCGGGTGCGCGCATTGGTTTGAGTGCGCTGTCCCCGAACGGGCAAGCCGCGTTTGTGCCTCAGGCCGCGATAAGAACCAATTTCCATCAAGCGTTTGATGTTCATGGCAACCTGAGTGCGCAGGGTACCCTCTACGATGTAATCGTTCTGGATAATGTCGCGTAGCATTTTTTCTTCTTCGACTGTCAGGTCTGATACCTTTTTCATCTGACTGATATTAGCTTTCTGGCAGATTTCGATGGCGTGGGATCGACCGATGCCATAGATGGAGGTTAGACCAAAGATTAGTCTCTTGTTTTTGGGGATATCGATTCCTGCAATATGTGCCAAGCTGGTCCTCCTTACTTTAACCCTGTCTCTGTTTGTGTTTAGGGTTAGTGCTGCAGATTACCCGGATCACTCCGTGGCGTTTGATAATCTTGCAGTCCTTGCATACAACCTTTACGGATGATCTGACTTTCATTTTGATTCTCCTAAATTAACGCTTATTCGTAGGAACAGGCATTATTTATAACGATATGTAATCCTGCCGCGGGTAAGATCATAGGGCGATAACTCGACTTTGACCTTGTCGCCTGGCAGTATACGAATATAATTCATGCGCATCTTGCCGGAACTATGAGCCAGTATTTCGTGACCATTTTCCAGTTCGACGCGAAACTGCGTATTGGGAAGCGCTTCCTTTACCACACCTTCGACTTCGATAACACCATTTTTTGCCATATGCTTTCCCTTTCTACGCTATGCTCAAAATTAACGGTTCGGTTTCTGTAATCAATATCGTGTGCTCGAAATGGGCGGAAAGCGATGCATCTGCCACAAAATACTCCCAGCCGTCTTCTCGAACTCTGTTTGTTCCGACATTGACCATCGGTTCTATCGCCAGGGTCATCCCTGCTTGCAGACGGGGTCCTTTTCCAGCAATACCGGTATTGGGGATGACAGGTTCCTCGTGCAAGGTCTTGCCTATGCCGTGACCGGTCAAATAGTCGGCAACGTAGTATCCATTTGCCATCACATAAGAGCCGATGGCATGAGAGATGTCACCCACGCGATTGCCAGGCACGGCTTGATTGATACCTAATCGTAAGGATTCACGGGTCACTTCTATCAATCTTTCGGCTGCCCGGTTGATTATGCCAACAGCATAAGTGCGCGCTGCATCGCCATGGTATCCGTCCCTATAAACTCCGACATCTATCCCCATGATATCTCCTTCCTGCAGAATGTGTTCCGCTCTGGGGATGCCATGGACGATAGCGGAATTGATTGACGTGCAAACAGCCGCGGGATAGGGAGGGAACCCCGGAACCTGATATCCTTTGAAGGATGGCGTGGCACCGCGTGAACGGATAAACTCATCAGCAAAGTCATTGATCTGTAGAGTTGATACACCGGGAACTACGATCTCAGCCAAGGCATCGAGCAATTGGCCGACAATTTGGCAACAACTACGGATCATTTCAATCTCTTTTGCTGATTTCAAGTAAATCATGTTCATCGACCGCCACCGCTACGACCGCGGAGTTTTCCCTTTTTCATAAAACCGTCATAATGGCGCATGGTCAGATGTGATTCTATCTGCTGCAATGTGTCCAAAGCCACACCGACAACGATGATCAGTCCGGTTCCGCCGAAATAAAAAGGCAGTTCCAATCTGGAACTCATTACTTCGGGCATCAGTGCAACAAAAGCAAAGAAGATCGCTCCTGGCAAAGTGATCCGGACAAGAACCGAATTGATGTACTCAGCTGTTTTCTTACCGGGTTTTTTGCCAGGTATGTGGCCACCATACTTGAGCATATTCTCCGCCATTTCCGTGGGATTGAGCACAATCGCCGTATAAAAATAGGCAAAAAATACGATTAGGAGGACATAGAGAGTGGTGTATAACACCGCTCCAGGCGACAGCCAGTTTTGAAGAGTTACCCAAAAACCACCGCTTCTTCCGATCACAGCGGCGATCGTGGCAGGAAACATAATCACTGACTGGGCAAAGATGATCGGAATCACGCCTGCGGTATTGACCCGAAGCGGAATATAAGTGCTCTGACCGCCATAAACTTTCCGGCCAACGATACGCTTGGCATATTGAACCGGAATCTTGCGCATGGCTTCGGTCACAAAGATCACAGCAGCGGTTACGGCGATCATGACCATGACCGCCAGCCCGGCTTTGAACAGGTAACCTGTATTGGCAATTACGTTTTGAGCCATTAAAATAAACCCAGCTGGATAACGGGCTATGATGCCGGCAAAAATGATAAGTGATATGCCGTTTCCTATCCCATGTTCGGTGATCTGTTCACCGATCCACATAACGATCATGGTTCCAGTGACCAAAGTGACCAATCCGGTGCCAAAGAACAAACTACCACCGCGAGGGATGACATCGGGCAGTGAAGTCAGCCACACCAGGATACCCACCGCATTAAAAGCTGACAACATCACAGTCCCATAGCGAGTGATCTGATTCAATTTCTTCTGGCCTTCAGCACCTTCCTTACGCAATTTTTCAAAATAAGGGACGATACTGCCCAACAATTGGATCACGATCGATGCCGTGATATATGGCATGATCCCCAAGGCAAAGATTGATGCGCGCTCAAAATTACCACCGACGAATAGATCAAGCAATCCAAATAGGGTATTGCCACCTGCTTCTCTGACTCCGGAAAAGAACTCTTTCAACACAGCAACATCGACTCCGGGCACGGGCACAAAACTGCCCAGCCGGTATAGAACCAGGAAAAGCGCCGTGAATAGTAGTTTCTTCCGAAGATCGGGTATTCTGAACATATTGGTGATTGTATTAATCAACTTACACTACCTCCGCCTTACCACCGCATTTCTCAATAATCTCACGCGCTCTTTTGGAAAAAGCGTTTGCTTTGATACTGACGGCTTTGGTGAATTCCTCTTTGACGGCAGCCAGAACTTTGACCTTGTGTTTGCATTTCTGACCCTTGGATGGGATCAAGCCAAGCATTTCAAGTCTCTGGATGTCAAATTCGGTCTCTTCGATGTCGTGCAACTTATTCAGGTTGAGAATACGGTAATGAGTGCGGTGAATATTCTTGAATCCGCGTTTGGGCAAACGTCTTTGAATTGGCATCTGTCCGCCTTCAAACCATGAAGGCACCTTACCCCCGGCTCGGGCTTTCTTACCCTTGTGGCCCCGTCCTGCCTGTTTGCCTTGTCCCGTTCCCTGGCCTTTTCCGAGACGTTTTTTAAATTTCCTTCCGGCAGGTCTGGCCAGATTTTGTAGTGTCAACATGCTTGTTCTCCATGCCGGTTATTAGTAACCGGCTCTACTTTGAGCATATATGATATTTTGTCGATCATGCCGAGTATTGCAGGACTGTCATCATGGATAACCGATCGACCGATCTTTCCCAATCCAAGCGCTTGTATGATACGTTTGTGATTCTCTTTGCGGTTGATTGTGCTTCGGATCTGAGTAACTTTGATCTTCACGCTTCCTCCTGTCCTGTAAGTTGGGCAACCGTCTTGTTTCGTAACCTGGCAATATCATCAATAGTGCGCATGGATTTAAGACCGATAATTGTTGCCTTTACCACGTTACAGGGTGCATTTGAACCCAGTGATTTGCACAGGATGTTTTCTATCCCTGCCACTTCAAAGATTGCCCGGGCAGTTCCGCCGGCGATAACACCGGTACCGGGAGATGCTGGTTTTAACATGACTCGGCTGGCTCCATAACGGGCGATAAATTCGTGTGGAATTGTGCCTTTGACGATTGGAACGTCAAACATCGATTTTGCCGCTTTTTCCTTGGCTTTACGGATAGCATCGACGATCTCATTGGCTTTGCCTGTGCCAACACCTACCTGACCTTTTTTGTCTCCGACCACGACGATAGCGCTAAAACTGAAGTTTCTTCCGCCTTTCACCACTTTGGCGACACGTTTGGTCTCCACTATCTTTTCGAATATGCTTGGTTCTTCTTTTTGATACTGTTCGTAGCTCACTTTTCCTCCCGCTTAGAATTCCAGCCCGGACTTACGGGCACCTTCTGCCAGTGCTTTTACTCTGCCATGGTATTTATACCCGGCGCGATCAAACGCAACTTTGGTGATTCCAGAAGCAAGGGCTATTTCGCCCAATTTTGCCCCTACTTGAAAACTGATCTCGGTCTTCTTTCCTGGTTCCGCCTGAAATTCTCTGGCTATATTGGACATTGAAACCAATGTCTTTCCGTTGAGGTCGTCAATGATCTGTGCATAAATGTTTTTCAAACTCCGAAACACGACCAGCCGAGGTCTTTCACCCGTTCCGTGAAGACGCTTGCGGATTGCTGCCCGGCGTTTTTTACGTAGTTTATTTTTGATTACATAACTTGCTTTTATCATTACTACACCTCATTTACTTGGATCCGGCTTTTCCGGTTTTGATTGTGACTGCTTCATTTAGGTATCTAATGCCTTTGCCTTTGTAATTTTCGGGCAGATGGCAACGACGGATATCAGCGGCATATTGCCCAACCAATTGTTTATCAATACCTTTGACGTGAATGATCGCCTGCAGGTCAGTTCGTGTTCCCTTGGAACGCGGAACCGCTTCGGCTTCGACCGTCAGATTCTGGGGAACTTGCAGCATTACGTCATGGGAGTAGCCCAGCGACAACCTCAACCATGGTCCCAATCTCTCGGCAGAGTATCCGGTTCCGATCACATGTAATGTGATGAGATAACCTTCGGACACACCGGTAACGATATTCTGAAGCAGCGCTCTGGTCAGCCCATGACGGGCACGCAGTTCCTTGCTGTCACCAGTTCTCATGACAAGGAGTTGGTCTTCGATTTGTTCCACTGTAATTCCCGGTAGCAACTGGCAACTCAGTTCTCCCAGCGTTCCTTTAATGGTGACAACAGCGTCAACCACAGAAACCGACAAGCCGGGGCTCAGTTTGATGGGTGCTTTTCCAATACGTGACATCTGATCCCCCTACCAAACTTTGCAGATGTATTCGCCGCCGACGCATTTGATTCTGGCATCGCGGTCAACCATAACGCCCTGACTGGTCGAGATGATTGCACAGCCATTGTTGTTGTAAACGCTCGGGAGTTTATCCGCTTTTACATAGACGCGACGTCCGGGTTTGGAAATCCTTTGGAGTCCCTGGATGATCGGATCGCCGGCGTTTGTATAACGCAGATTGACTTTTAGGCGACGGTAATGGATCTTGTGTTCCAGGTCTTTCTCCAAGACTTGGTAATTATTGATAAAGTTCTCATCCGCCAAAATCTTGACGATTGATTCCATCAGCCGGTTATGATTGATCACAACCTGCGTATGTCCGGCACGATATGCATTGCGGATCTTGGTTAATGCATCAGCTATCGGATCGCTTACGCTCATTTATTCCTCCACACAATTACCAACTTGCTCTGGTCACGCCAGGGATTTGTCCCCCGGAAGCATATTTACGGAAGCAGAGACGGCACATGCCAAACTCTCGCATATAAGCACGTGGACGTCCACAGAGCATGCAGCGGTTATATTTTCTGACTTTGAACTTGGGAGTTCTTCTTTGTTTGATAATCAATGATTTCTTTGCCAAGGTATTCTCCTTTATTCCGTCTTCTGGAATGGCATTCCAAGTTCTCTGAGCAATTCCCGGCATTCCTCATCGGATTTTGCTGAGGTTACTATCGTGATGTTGAGACCCCGGATCATATCAATTTTGTCGTATTCGATCTCTGGGAACACGATCTGCTCCTTGAGTCCCAAGGAATAATTACCCCGTCCGTCAAACGCATTGACAGGAACACCGCGGAAGTCGCGCATCCGGGGGATCACGATCGAGATCAGCCGGTCGATAAACTCATACATGACCTCGTGCCGCAGAGTTACTTTGCATCCAATCGGCATACCTTGACGTAACTTGAAGTTCGATATCGATTTGCGGGCGCGGGTAATGATCGATTTGCGACCTGTCACTCGTTCCAGGTCTTTTACTGCATTATCCAGAAGCGCTTTATTTTGAGTTGCCGCACCGACACCCATGCTGACCACGATCTTTTCCAATTTGGGGATCTGATGGGGATTGTTGTAACCGAATCTCTTTTGCATAGCTGGCACGACGTTGGTTTTGTAGTGTTCTTTCACTCGGTTCATCATTTTCTCCGTTACAATTCATCACCGGTCTTCTTGCACACGCGGATGCGTTTCTTTTCGCGGGTAACTACGGTAGGTCTGGTCACCGTATTGAGTTTGTCGCTAAAGATCATCACCTTGGATGCATAGATCGCGGATTCTTTGCTGACAATACCACCCTGGGGATTACGTTGCGATGGTTTAGTATGTTTTTTGATCATGTTTACTTTTTCGACGATGACTTTCTTGTCTTTGGGGAATGCTTTGAGCACCCGTCCCTTTCTTCCTTTGTCATCACCGGAGATCACGACTACGTAGTCACCTTTCTTGATTCTCAATTTGTCTGGCATGATTCCTCCTACAACACTTCCGGAGCCAGCGAGACGATCTTCATAAAATGATGCTCGCGCAGTTCACGTGCCACCGGACCAAAGATACGGGTACCCTTGGGCTCATGCTTATCATCAATAATCACCACCGCATTATCCTCAAACCGGATATATGAGCCGTCGCTACGTCGGACTTCCTTGGCGGTTCGGACGATCACTGCTTTTTCCACGGTTCCTTTTTTTACTTTGCCACCGGGAGAAGCGGATTTAATCGCAACTACGATTATATCTCCAACGGAAGCATATTTCCGTCTGGTGCCGCCCAGTACTTTGATACACATCGCTCTTTTGGCACCGGAGTTATCAGCGACATTCAACATGGTTTGTGCCTGAATCATCCCAAAACCCCTATTTCCTTTTATCTACTATTTTGTGTAAAATCCAGTTTTTCCGGGCGCTCATCGGGCGGTACTCCCGGATCTGGACGACGTCGCCGGCCTCTGCTTCGTTATGCTCATCATGAGCCATAATTTTTTTGTGGCGGCGAACCGTCTTTTTGTATAGCGGGTGAATAAATTGGCGCTCAACTTTGACGACGATGGTCTTTTCATTCTTATCGCTGACGACAATACCCTGTTTAATTAGTTTACGTCCAAGTGCCATTCTTCACCTCACTGACTGACGTTGCTTCAAAATGGTTAAAAAGCGAGCGATGTCGCGTTTGACCAAACGGATACGGTCGGGGTTATCGAGCAGATTTTTGGCTTTTTGAAAGCGCAGATTAAAGAGTTCAATGCGCAATTCTCCAATCTTGTGCTGCATATCTTCGACAGATAGTTCGCGAATTTCTTCGGCCTTCATAAATCTACTCCTCCCCGGGCGACCATTCTGGTCTTGATAGGTAATTTGTGTGATGCGAGCCGCATCGCTTCTTTGGCGATTTTGACATCCACACCTTCCAATTCAAACAGGACTCTTCCCGGCTTCACGACGGCTACCCAGTGATCCGGCGCGCCTTTGCCTTTACCCATACGGGTTTCGGCAGGTTTGCTGGTCACCGGTTTATCCGGGAAAATTCTGATCCAGACCTTACCAATACGTTTCATATGACGGGTGATCGCAATACGGGCTGATTCAATCTGCCGGCTGGTGATCCAGGCACCTTCCAGGGCGATCAAACCACAATCACCAAAGTTGACATTACATCCATTCCAAGCCAAACCGCTGCGTCTGCCCTTCATCTGTTTGCGATGTTTTATCTTTTTGGGTGCTAACATTTACTTACTCCTCAATTCAGAATGTCGCCCTTGTAGATCCACACCTTGATACCAATCACGCCATAAGTAGTATTGGCTGTAACCACTGCATAATCGATATCGGCACGGAGAGTGTGAAGCGGCGTCCTGCCTTGTTTGTATCGTTCAGTCCGGGCTATCTCAGCTCCTCCAAGACGTCCGGATACTTGGATCTTGATACCTTGAGCGCCTTCTTTCATGACGTTCTGGATGGCTCGTTTCATTGCCCGACGGAAAGATACCCGTTGTTCCAATTGACGGGCTACTTCCACACCAACGAGATGTGAATCCAGCCAAGGGCGGTCAATTTGTTCAATATTGATCGAAACCGTGATCGGATTGGCTTTGTTCTTATTGATCAGAACATTGAGTTCATTGCGCAATTTTTCGATGTCTTCGCCTTTTTTACCGATCACCAGTCCCGGACGAGCGGTGTGGATATCGATATTGATCGAACTAGTCTTACGGGTGATCTTTACCCGGGAGATCGACTTGTCACTCAGGCGCTTGTGGATGTAGTTACGGACAACGATATCTTCCTGGAGAAAATCCACATAGGTTCTACCATTGGCAAACCACACCGATTCAGTTTCCTTGTTGATTCCGAGACGAAGCAGGGTAGGATTGATTTTTTGTCCCATAGTATTCTCCTATTCTATGGTTTGTATCTCGAGGGAGATATGACAGGTTGGTCGATTTATCATATACGCTCTGCCTTGGGCTCTGGGCATATAACGTTTCATTTGCGGACCTACATCGGCAACTGCTTTGGTGACGAACACCTGTTTCAGATCGATCTTGGGGTCCTTCTGTTGTGCATTGGCGACGGCGGATTGCAGAAGTTTATAGATCACGGTTGCAGCGCGACGACGTGAAAACTTGAGCAAACTCTGCGCCTGATCAACCGGTTTATAACGGATAGTATCGAGTACCAGACGTGCCTTGCGGGCTGAACCACGAGTAAAACGAAGAGTGGCTTTGGCTTCCATTACTTACTCCTATCTGCCCTTTTTCTTCTTTTCTTTGTGACCGCGATAGGTTCGGGTGGGCGAGAATTCTCCCAGTTTGTGTCCCACCATGTTTTCCGTTACATAGATCGGCACAAATTTGTGACCATTGTGAACTGAAAAAGTATGACCTATGAAGTCGGGTAATATGACTGAACGGCGAGACCAGGTTTTGATGACGGACTTTTTGCCTTCGCGATTGAGATGCTCCACTTTGTGTTCCAAATGGGCGTCAACAAACGGTCCTTTTTTGATTGAACGTGCCATTTATTCTCTCCCCTATTTCTTCTTCGCAGATTTGACGATGTATAAGTCGGAATACTTCTTGTGTTTACGGGTCTTGCCGCCTTTTGCTGGCTTACCCCATGGTGAAACAGGATGGCGTCCGCCTGAGGATTTACCCTCACCGCCACCCATCGGATGATCCACCGGGTTCATCACCACGCCGCGAACGGTGGGACGGATCCCCAGCCAGCGCCTGCGGCCGGCTTTACCGTATTGGATTAAGTTATGATCAGGATTGCTGACCTGACCGATGGTTGCCATACATTCCTTGCGGATGAGATGCACATCGTTAGATGGCATTTTCACGTGGACGTAATTACCATCCTTGGCGACCACCTGTCCATAAGCACCGGCAGAGCGGGCAATCTGACCGCCGCGACCACGCTTAAGTTCGATATTATGCACAAAGGAACCCAAGGGAATCTTTTCCAGCGGTAGGGCATTACCGATCGAAATCTCTGCATCCTGGCCAGAGACGACCTTGATACCGACTTCCAGACCCTCGGGTGCGATGATGTAGCGTTTTTCGCCATCCATATAATGCAGCAGAGCGATACGTGCAGTGCGATTGGGATCGTATTCGATACTGGCTACTTTGGCTGGAATACCTGATTTATCACGTTTGAAATCGATCACTCGATAATGCCGGCGATGACCACCACCACGATGGCGGCAAGTGATCCTGCCTTGGTTGTTACGGCCCCCGCTCTTCTTGATCGGCTTCAACAAACTCATTTCCGGTTCGGTCTTAGTAATTTCTTCAAAGGTGTAGCCGGTCTTGAAGCGGAGGGTAGGAATGATCGGTCTGTATTTCTTTATCGCCATTTCTTCACTCCTTTATACTTCAAAATCGGCAATCTTATCGCCTTCGCGAAGCGTTACGATCGCCTTTTTCCAATCCGGACGCTTTCCGGAGTAGCGTCCCAATCTCTTGGGTTTGCCAATTAAACGAATGGTATTGATATTGAGTACCTTGACCGCAAAGATCGATTCGATAGCTTTTTTGATCTCGATCTTATTGGCATTGATGCTGACCCTGAAAGAATAAGTATTGTTTCTTTGCATTTGCTGACCGGTTTTTTCCGTGATCAACGGAGCGATTAGGATTTGACGCGGATGAATCATGATCCGAATACCTCCTCAATTTTTTTCAGAGCGTTGCCGGTGAGGATGATGTAACTGCTGCTCAATATCTCATAAGCATACAGCCCATCTGCTCTGTCGGTGATCACATCGGGTATATTGGAGAAGGATTTGACCGTGGGTTTGTGGTGTCCTTCCGTGACCACCAGTTTCCGACCGCGTTCCGGAACGATCTTGTTCAACAGATCGATCGCCTGTTTGGTATTCGGTTGGTCAAACTGCAGCTGATCCACGATAAAGATCCTGCCATCGCGGGCGCGATCGGTCAACGCCACTTGCAAAGCCCGGCGCTTCATCCCTTTGGGGATTTTGCGGTACCATCCCTTCGGGAAGATCGCAAATGCCTTTCCGCCATGAACGCGGACGCAAGTGCGCTTGGTTCCTACCCGCGCATTGCCCGTTCCCTTTTGTTTAAAGAGTTTATGAGTGCTGCCCGCAGTCATGGAACGGCTCTTTTTTTGCACCGTCCCCTGACGCTGATTGGCTTGGTACATGGTCACAACCTGATGCAGCAGCGCATTGGGAGAGTCAACGTCAACTTCGAATATGCAGTCCGGGAGAACCACTTCGTCTAGTCTATCGCCGTGGGAATTAAACTTCATTGCTATTGCCATTGTATGCTCCCGTCCTATAGTTCTTTCTGTAATGTTACAAGTGAATTGCGATGACCGGGTACAGCGCCTTTTATCAGGATCAAACCTTTCTCGGCATCAATCCGGACAATTCTGAGGTGCTTGATCGTGACCTGGGCATTACCATGCTGTCCTGCCATCTTCATACCCTTGAAGATACGTGAGGGCTGAGCGCATTGACCGACCGACCCGGGACCGCGAAATGACTCGTGAACGCCATGTGACTGTTGAAAGCCGGAAAAACCATGACGTTTGATGACGCCGGTAAAACCGCGTCCCTTGGATTTGCTGGTGACGCTTACCTTGTCACTCAGATTAAAAAAGTCGGCTTTGATCTCATCGCCTTCGTTGATACTTTCGATCGATTGACCACCACCAGGACGGAATTCACGCAAAAAGCGGAATACTGGGATGCTTTTTTTCTCAAACAATACCCGCATCGGCTTTTTCGCTCGCTTGACTGGCATGTCTTCATAACCCAGTTGTAGCGCTTCATAACCATGACTATCCACAGTTTTTTTGCTCACCACGCGGCAGGGTCCGGCTTGGATCACCGTTACCGGTGTAACTTTGCCGTTCTCGTCAAAGACTTGGGTCATGCCGATTTTCTTTCCTATGATTCCCAACATCGCTAACTCCTGGTATTGGCTTTGATCTCTGCATGGACGCCCGCCTGCAAGACCATTTTCTTCAATTGGTTCGTCGTCTGCTGAGTAGGATTGATGATATCGATCAACCGCTTGTGAACCAGCATCTGGAATTGGTCTTGACTCTTCTTGTCCGCATGCGGGGAACGGAGAATGGTATAAAGCGTCCTCTCCGACGGCAAAGGAACGGGACCAATGATCTTCGCGCCGGTATTGCGGGTGCTGTTGATGATATCCGCAACCGCCTGATCCAATAAACGATGATCATAGGCCTTCAACTTGATTCGGATACGATTTTCCTGCTTACTCACAGGCACCTCCACTTTTTTTACAAAAAAATGCCGCCGCAAATAAACGCAACTCAAGCCCAAACGGTGCGGGCCGTCCCAGATGGGAGCGCTCTTTGCTGCTCATTGTTGTTGGCATTGCTTGGCAGAATATCCCTATTCCACCACGACGACACCCACTACGAGTGTCTCGTAAGAAGCGAAACATTGTTCCTCCTAAAGAACTATAAGTCCCTGCAACTCTTAGGACTTGTGCTATACGTTTCAAGCGTATTCAACGGTGTGAGGCGCCATTCTTTAAGACACCCTTTTTCTGTCAATACTTTTCTGCCTGGTTTCAAATAACGGATGGTATTGCTTTTTCACGATCTCAATATCTAAGAGTGTTGCACATGCTGGAATCACCAAATTTCACGAACGTGAAAAACAATATCGTCACTCCTTCCATTGCTGTCAGTAAAAAATTAGGATTATGCCTGTCAGATAGTCTGGATGCCTTTAAGTCAACCGCTCTGAGTTATCTAACAGTCTCATAAAGGATTAGGTTCAACCGGAGGAGTGCTTTTTCCCGAGTCCTCCCTGCTTGATAACCTTAGTATAACCTTAGTATAACCTTACGTGCGTAAGGTTATACTAAGGTTATACTAAGGTTATCAAGCAGGGAGGATAATTTAAG
>JBBISI010000038.1:0-16809 GCA_037441405.1 Candidatus Cloacimonadota bacterium | reverse complement strand
CTCTTTGATTATGGTCATCTACCCATTCTTCCCTGCTTAATAACCTTAGTATAACTTTACGACCGTAAGGTTATACTAAGGTTATACTAAGGTGATCAAGCAAGGAAGCGTCCTTCCGGAGAAGGCACTAAATTCTATAATTTGTTTTCACCGTAATTTGGATATGTTTTCTAATAAGCACTAAAATATTTATGGACAGAAAAAGGAGACCACATATATTGGCACTTGATGACTACGCCATAGTTTGGTGCTGTTTTCAGTGCACCTGTCCAGAAGTAGCGGACGAATGATTTAGCCAGCGTTTGTGTGTCAAACCTTAAAGGAACGGGGGAACGATGAATTTCTTTGATAAGATCGCTGAGTACTTCTCCGATACAGGTCGGATCATGCAGATATTCCGGATATTACTGATCGTCGGGATCGGTTTTCCGGTCATCAAAATGATCGTACGCTTGTTAGGCAGAGCAATCAAGGACAAATTGTCCGCCCAAGCGGAGCAATTGATCCTGCGTTTAGTGTATTATCTGGGGATACTGGTCATTCTGGTCAGCATCCTGAACGAATTTGGTTTCAAGTTATCGGTGCTTCTGGGAGCGGCTGGCGTCTTTGGATTGGCCATCGGTTTTGCTTCCCAGACGAGTATTTCCAACGTGATCAGCGGATTTTTCCTGATTTCGGAAAGGCCGTTCATGGTCGGCGATGTGATTCAGGTCGGCACTACGACTGGCGCCATCGAATCGATCGATCTCCTCTCGATCAAACTGAAGACGCCAGATAGCAGATTTGTCCGGATCCCGAATGAGACAATGATCAAGTCGGAAGTGATCAATATCACGCGTTATCCGATCCGGCAAGTAAATATAACGGTAGGGGTCGCTTACAAGGAAAACCTGCGCAGGGTGCGGAGCATTTTGGCCGAAATCGCCGACAGGGAACCATTGGCGCTCAAGGATCCCGCTCCGGCGGTCTGGGTGGATCAGTTTGGTAACTCCAGTGTTGTATTTACCTTTGGCGTCTGGTGTAACAAGGATGATTTTTTTATAACCAAAACCTCCCTGATGATCGCGATCAAAGAACGGTTCGATGCCGAAGGGATCGAGATCCCCTTCCCCCATCTGTCATTATACACCGGCAAAGCGACAACAGCGCTTCCCATTGAAATACAAAATAGGAACTCATTATAGGAGAAAATTTGGACAAGCAAATTCAGATCAAGAGCGTGATTTTCGATCTGGACGGCACCCTGTTGGATACTATCCAGGACATCCATACCGCATTGAACAAATCATTGACCTTCTTTAAGTTCAATCCGGTCACGATCGAACATACGAAGACACTGATCGGCGAAGGACTGGACGTCTTTATCAAAAAAGCGTTACAAGACAGACCACACACGACAAAAGACCTCGAACACTTCCAAGCGCAATTCGTGGAAAATTATGAACATGCATGGCGCGAAACCACGCGTCCCTATCCCGGTATCCTGCACCTGATCCAGACCTGCATCATGAAACGGATGAAACTGGCGGTTTTAACCAGTAAGCCACAGGAATTTACAAAACGGATGCTGCGCTATTTCTTCCGCGGTTCTTTAGTCAACCTGCGTAACAATCCTTTCCAATTTTACCTCGGTTATACCCCCGGCGAACCGGTAAAACCCAGCCCGGAAGGCGCTCTCGAGCTCGCTGCGAAACTCAAGATCGCCCCCAAGAATATCCTTATGGTAGGCGATTCCGCGATCGACATCCAAACCGCCAAGAACGCCGGGATGGTTTCGTGCGGCGCTCTTTGGGGCTACCGATCTGAAAAAGAGATCAAAGATGCCGAGCCGGATTGCGTATGTGCGACACCAACCGAATTATCAAATAAGATCCTGGCCGCTCGCTGTGTGATATGAGGCATTTCCGCAAGGAATTGCATTTTCAGACCAATCAGCGCCGGGAGTATATCAATATCACTCCCCAAGTACAGCGCTGTCTGGATGAAAGCGGTATCCGCGAAGGTCTTTGCCTGGTAAATTCGATGCATATCACTTCATCGGTCTTTATCAATGACGACGAAAGCGGATTGCATAACGATTTCGAGGTTTGGCTGGAACGGCTGGCGCCGGAAAAACCCTACGCTCAATACCAGCACAATGGCTATGAAGATAACGCCGACGCTCACCTGAAACGACAGGTGATGGGACGCGAGGTGGTAGTTGCCGTGACTTGTGGCAAACTGGATCTGGGCACTTGGGAACAGGTCTTCTACGGCGAATATGACGGCAAGAGAAGCAAGCGGGTGTTGGTCAAGGTCATCGGCGAATAATCCCGCTTACTATAAGAGACCCTTGCTCGTAGTGGGCTCACCGGGTATTGAGATAATGAATTCGTGTGAAAGCAATATCATCTGCCTCTCTGCGTCATTGGATGTTAGACGGTGGTTTCAACCACCGTTTCGGACGTGGGAGTACATACAATCCAACCGGGTTTTTAGACATTGTGAGGACTTCAGTCTGAACGAGGGACGTCTGCCAGCGTAATAAAAGAAGGATCCCTGTCCAGCGGGAGGGGGGATTACCCTCGGACGGAAGTCCTTAAAAAAGCCCTGATACCCTTTGGGGTTGGTCGTTCGCGGCGTTTCGAACAGTGAATGAAGTCACCGCCTAGCATCTGATGGCGCTATAATGATACCGGATCTTGTCTGACAATTAGTTAGTTTATGACCGTAAGAACAATACCCCATATTATTCAATGGTTATTTCCAATGGAGCAGCCATCGCTGGCTGGTGATGGCTCGTCTTCTATGAGCATTGATTTTGGATGGTAAGAATGACGGGGATAAAGCGGATCTATCCCGCTTACTGGCGGGCATAAGATAAAACAAAATTGATCTTTGGCGCGTCTCAATACGGGATTATCTTATAATCGAATTCTACACAAATGGAGAGAATAATGAAAGTGGTTATCCTTTACTACACGACCTACGGTCACATCCATCAGATGGCGCTGGCCGTCGCTGAGGGAGTAAATGAAATAGAAGGAATGGAGGCGATCTTGAGGCGGGTGCCGGAGACGCTGCCGGAAGAAGTCCTGATCAAAATGGGCGCTTTGGAAGCACAGAAGAACTTTTCCGATATCCCGGAAGCAAAGATTGAAGATCTGGAGAGTGCGGATGCGGTGATCTTCGGATTCCCCACCCGCTTTGGGATGGTCCCGGCTCAGATGAAGGAGTTTTTGGACAGCACGGGAAGTTTATGGGTAAAAGGCGCACTGGTCGGCAAGATCGGCAGCGTCTTTACCTCAAGCGCGACCCAACACGGGGGACAGGAAACGACCATCCTGGGTTTCATTCCATTTATGCTTCACCATGGGATGCTGGTCAGCGGGCTACCTTATACTTTCGCCAGTCAGGGGACATTACACGAGATCAGCGGCGGATCGCCTTATGGAGCGTCAACTATCGCTGGCCAAAGCGGCGAACGCCTCCCTTCGGAGAATGAACTAGCTGGAGCCCGTTTTCAGGGTAAGCACGTGGCGCGAATAACTAAGAAACTGCGGTCTTGAGGGAACAGATAATCGTCTCACCGCCAAAGACGATCTGACCATCCGCTACCTGAGGTTGATATGCCGCCGGAAGGTTTATCGTGCAGGTGCCCCTGCCGATAATGATGCCGATCACCTTGCCGGAGATGGGTTCTGGATCGTCAAACCAGATGATGTTGTCGCTGTGAAAGAGGAAGTGGATTTTTCCTTCCTCCGTCTCGACGATGAGATTATTACCCTCACGGGTAAAACTGCCCGTCATCGGGGCACGAATCTCGATCACGTCGAGAAATGCCTTGGTAATGCGGATGGAATGAATTTCTTCGTTTGAGCGTAGTGATTTGATCTTGCCTTCAATGGGAATGAGTAAACTCACGGGTTCTGATTCATTGATCTTTCCCTTGGTGCGAAAACACATCATCACGAAGCCATACCATGAAATCGCCGCTATCGTAATCAACAGGAGGGGATAATACAAAATATCCTTGCCGCGCAGGAAAAAGGCGATGATCAGAACCAATAAGATCGCAAAGATCGGCAGTATCAGGCGGCGGTATTTGAGGCGCTGGATCTGGCGCAGGATCTTGTAGTCAGTAACGACATATGATTGGACGTGGTTATTCATCATTCTATTTCTGGGTGCGCGTCCAAATATCTGTCCTACCGAACAGGGAGACGCCGATATAACCGCGGAGTTTGAGTGTGCTGTTGTCCACCAGTTCCGCTTTGCTGGAATAGGTGTTTCCTGATTTGGGGTCGTAAATCTTGCCGCCGGAGTATGAACCTTTGCCCTTGGATTCGAGACAGGTGACCACGACCAAACCCATCAGGGGACGAGAACGCAATTCGGGATTGGGATTTTTATGATCCACTTTGGCTGTGCCTGATTCATCATTGGGCTCTTTGAGCCAGATGATCCTGCCACCATAGGTTCCGTTAGTGGTTTTGAATATCTCGATCTTGCCGGTCTTCTCGCCATTGTACCAGACACCGAGAATTCTATCCGCTTCACTGCTCTGTGCTGCCAGGCACAGCGGAAGTAGCATCGCTACTGCCAGAGTGATCAAAATCAATGTACTCATATTGACTCCTTTTTCCAAAACAAACAGAATTGCTATTTTTCCTGTTCGTGTGATTGATTGGTCAAAATGTCAAACGATCCCGCAGCGGGCAAAGATATGATCCACGTTGCGCAGGTAACGGTCATAATTAAATATATCCCTGATCTCTTTTTCTGGAATGGCGTTGGTGATGGCGGGATTGGCAAGGACAATATCCCGGAAGGGAGTATTTCCATCCAGACAGCGCATGGCGCTTTCTTGAACCAGGGTATAAGCATCTTCACGGCTCATACCGGTATTGGTAAGGTGCAGCATCAAGGCCTGTGAAAAGACGAGTCCGCGGGACATCTCCACATTTTGCTTCATCCGCTGGGGATAGACAACCAGACTTTCGATCAGAGTTATCGCTCTGTCCAGCATAAAATGCGTCAGGATACAGGAATCAGGCAGGATGATCCGTTCGACCGAGGAATGAGAGATATCGCGCTCATGCCACAGGGCATTATTATCCAGTGCAGCTTGGCAATTACCACGCAGGACACGCGCCAGACCGCAGATCTGTTCACTTACGATGGGATTACGCTTGTGCGGCATCGCCGATGATCCTTTCTGTCCCTTGCTGAAATTCTCTTCTGCTTCGCCCACCTCGGTGCGCTGTAAATGCCTTACTTCCAAGGCTATCTTGTCCAATAAACTACCGATCAGCGCGAGGGAGAATAAAAATTGGGCATGGCGGTCGCGTTGGATGACCTGGGTGGAGATGTTGTCCGGAACCAAATCAAGACGCTTACATGCCCTTGCCTCCACCTGAGGTGACAGATGTGCATAATTACCAACAGCACCCGAAAATCGTCCGACCGAAACAACTGCTATAGCGTCAGTAAGCCGTGTGATATTGCGTTGGGTCTCGTCGAACCAGAGGGCAAACTTGAGTCCGAAAGAGGTCGGCTCGGCATGGATGCCGTGCGATCGGCCCATGCAAATGGTCTTTTTGTGTTCCTTGGCGCGCAATTTGAGCGTTTCTGCCAGGCGATAGAGTTCGGTCAGGATAAGTTCGCCGGACTGTTTGAGTTGTAATGCAGTGGCGGTATCCAGCACATCGGAGGAGGTCATACCATAATGGATCCAGCGTGAGGGCTCGCCTACGTATTCGGCAACGTTGGTCAGGAATGCGATCATGTCATGTTTGGTAACGGCTTCGATCTCTTCCACGCGATCGAGGTTAAAATCTGCTTTGGCTGTGATCTGTTCCCAATCGGCTTTGGGAATGATACCAAGTTCATACATGGCGTGGCAGGAGGCAAGTTCCACTTCCAGCCAACACTCCAGGCGGTTCTGGGGAGACCAGATGCGTTCCATCGAAGCCAGGCAGTAGCGGTTGATCATGGTGTATCCTTATTCCGGTTCTGGGAAGGGTGTCAGTGGTTCCGGCATGTCGTTGGGAGGCGCTAAGCCGGATTTTTTGAATAGTGGTGGCAAGGGTTCGATGGGGAATTCGCCAAACTTGATCTCATCGATCTGGAGGAGAGCCACGGTCTTACCTCGATTTTTAATGGTCACGGTATCCGGATTGCCGCGACGATTGTAGTGGACCGCCACTTCCGTATCTGAGCGGGGGTCATGAACACGCTCGATCTGCATGTTTCGATTGAAGTAGATCTGGATGCTGTCAATGACCGCCTTGCGGGTGCTGTGCACATCTTCGCTAAACATCTTCATCAGAATATCTGGATTTGGCAACACTTCCAGATTTATCCCTTCGAGCATTATGTCAAGATCCAGTTCCTGCAAACTGGGTATCATCGGCGAATGTAAACTGAAGTAATCGCCCATATAGAAAGAAAATAGCGATCCGCCGCTACCCCATGCGCCCCCGCTCAGAACATCGAGACGCATCTCACTGCCTTTTTTGGTCATGACAAACATGTTCCGCAATGACAGAATACCGTAGTTTAGTTGCAGGATGCCTTCACACCGGAAACTGCGCCAGCGCTCTAGTTCGATGCGTAGTTTTTCGGCATTGTTACTGGATGCAAATAGTCCGATACCAAAGATTAGACAGATTGCGACAAGGATAGAACGCCTCATTACTCATTTCCTCTCGTCATATTGACCTGTTTTTCGCTCCGGCGATACACGCTTGCGAGCCCAAAAATGGCAGAGATGACCATGATCAAACTCAATGCCTGACCTATGGTCATATATCCAATCAACCAATGATACCTATCATAAAAGACAAGGTCATCGGGCACGCGGACAAATTCAATGAAATAACGCATGAATCCATAGAACCCGACGAAAAACCAGAAGGTGACGCCGATGCGTTTGGACTTGCAAAAGATATACTGACTCAATAGTCCCAGGATCACTCCTTCGATCAGCATTTCGTATAACTGAGTAGGATGACGTGGCGTAGGAACCGGATCGGTAGCGGTCTTGAAGACCATACCCCAAGGGAGTTTGGTCGGTATTCCAAAGAGTTCCTGATTGATGAAATTGCCCAATCTCCCCAATCCCAATCCGATAGCAGCCAGAGGCATAACAGGATCAGCCAGGCGGTAGAAATCATATTTTTTTCGCCTGCAGAATATCAGTCCCGCAATGATGGCACCCAATGCGCCGCCATGGAAAGACATGCCACCTTGCCACACGGCTAAGATCGAAAGTGGATCCTGGATGAAGTGGAAAAGGTTGTAGAATAGGACATACCCGATCCTGGCACCCAGTATGACGCCCAGTATCAGATAGAAGACCAGGGTTTCATAATCCTCGCGCTTCATCGTAATCTCCTTGCGGCGCAGGTTGTAGCGGTAAAGGATATATCCCAGGGTAAAACTTAGGACATAAAAGAAACCATACCACCGGATATGCAGTTGGGTACCAAACAGTGAAAAACTGATAATATCAGGGCTGATGTCAGGTGCGTGTAACATAATCGTACCTCATTTACTCAATTCGCTCAAGTGCTTGATGATGGCGTCCACCGCCTCAATTGGTGAGCCCTCACAGCGTTCGGTCTTTTTCTCGATCTTGGGAGTAAAGATCTTTATTACTTGCGTAGGTGAGCCATTGAGTCCCACATCCTTTTCGTTAACACCCAGATCTTCACAATTCCAGATCGTTATATCTGCTGTCTTTGCATTGCGTTTGCCACGCAGGGATGGCAAGCGCGGAGTATTGATCTCCTTTACCACGCTGATCAGCGCTGGGGTTTTCATCTCCACCCGGTCAAAGCCGTCTTCCATCAGTCGTTCCACGACCATCTTCCGGCAGTCGATACTCTCAATCTTGCGAACAAAGCAGGTCTGTGGAATACCGAGGTGAGTGGCGATTCCTGGACCCACTTGTGCCGTATCGCCATCAATGGCTTGCTGCCCTGTTATGATAAGATCAAAGTCCCCAAGTTTTCGGATCGCTTTGGCAATGGTCAAACTTGTCGCCCAGGTATCAGCGCCGGCAAACTTGCGGTCTGAAAGCAGGACTATCCGGTCTGCCCCCAAGGCAATGACCTCACGCAAGGTATCTTCCACCTGTGGCGGTCCCATACTGATCGCCGTAATAGTGGCATTGTGAAGTTCCTTGAGCCGTACTGCTTCTTCGACGGCATAGGTATCAAAAGGATTGAGAATACTCTCTACTCCCTCACGGATCAGAGTATTGGTCACGGGATCGATCTTGATCTCGGTCGTATTAGGCACCTGCTTGATACAGACGATGATATGCATCCATTTACCTCTTAAGATAGAACTCTTTAATGGCCGTTATTACGTATTCTTTGTGTTCCATTGTCAATTCAGGATAGATCGGGATGGAAAGCACCTGCTGAGATGCGGCTTCCGAGACAGGCAGATCACCTGCCCGGTATCCCAGTGATGCGAAACATTCCTGTAAGTGCAAGGGAAGCGGATAATAGACGGCACAGCCGATACCATTGTCCTGCAGGTGTTTCATCAGACCGTCACGGTTTTCACAGCGCAGAGTGTATTGATTGTATATTGTAGTCGCTTGCGGAGCAATATATGGCGTGGTGATCTGTGGGATCTCCCTGAGGTGGGCATTATAGTATTCAGCGTTTTGGCGCCGTCCTTCTGACCACTGAGCCAATGCGTCCAGTTTGACCAAGAGGATGGCTGCCTGCATCGTATCCAGGCGGCTATTTAGGCCTACCCATTTGTGGAAGTATTTTGGATTCTCGCCATGAACGCGCAATTGGCGAAGTTTTGCCGCCAAGTCCTCATAATTGGTCAGGCACATCCCGGCATCGCCCATAGCACCCAGATTCTTACTGGGGAAAAAGGACAAGGTGCCGATCTCACCGAAGGAACAGGTCATTTTACCGTTCCAAGTGCTCCCGATACCTTGGGCGTTATCCTCAATAACCGCCAATCCATGCTTCGCTGCGATCTGCATGATGGTATCCATATCTGCTGGTTGACCAAAAAGATGAACCGGCATGATCGCCTTCGTCCTTGGTGTGATCGCTGCCTCGATCTTGTCGGGATCGATATTGTAGGTTTTGGGATCAATATCAATAAAGACTGGTCTGGCATTGTTGCGCCAGATGGTCGAGGCAGTGGCAAAGAAAGTAAACGGGGTGGTGATCACCTCATCGCCATCGTCGATCTCCAGGGCTTTGAGTGCCAGGAGCAGGGCATCGGTTCCAGAAGCACAACCGATGGCATATTTGATCCGAAGGTAGTCCTGCATTTTATCTTCCAGTTCCTTCACCTGGCGTCCCATTATGTAGTGGTGTTCTTCAAATACCATATCCAGATTGCGACGGATAGCCGGCATCAGCGGTTCATATTGAGCGTGAAGATCGAGCATTGGAACTTTCATCAGTGGTCAAACTCCTTAATTGGGATGCATTACTTTATTGTCAAGGTACGTATGCCGATTAAAATCGTCATCACCTGAGAGGTAAGCAAGACGACATCCTTGATATCCAGCCAGATATCGCGGTCGATCTGTTCCGGCACCAGGATGATATCGCCGGGATTGATGTTGATCTTGTTGTTTGGTTTTATCCAATTGCCGGAATGGGATCGGATGATGCGGACGCCACCCAATCTCCGGTTATTGGTGAATCCACCTGCCACGGCGATGTATTCCTTCCATTTTCTTCCTTCCACATAGGGCACCAATCCGGGAAAGCGCACCTGACCGCTAACCCACACCATATTGATCCGTTCCGGGACGTAGATATAATCGCCGTCGTGCATAGGAGTATTATGCTCGCTACCTTGGCTGTCCCAGGTCTTTTGCAAGTTTAGTGAGTATTTTCCTCTCATCTGGCGCATCATGGTGCGCATATAATTGTATTCCATCGGCGTCATAGCCGCTATCGGCAATAGTTTGAGCCGTTCCAGATCGGGATCTGCCTGGCCGTGAAGGTAATTATTGACCACATAGGCAGTGGCAAGATCACCATGGGACGTGGGACCGCCGCATTGGGCAAGGATGTCGTACAAAGTGGTCTCATCCGATATCAGATACTCGCCGGGGGAATAGACATGTCCTTCGACCGTAACCTTCCAACTCCTGCGAAATTGAGAATTCACCGGTACCATGATCCTGTCACCAGACCTCAAGGGAATATCTATTGCCGTTGGACCTTCCTTATACCGGCTCAGATCCAGGCCGCTGGTCTGAAAAGTGACCATATTGTCGTCATAACGATACAAAAACACCTTCCCGAGATCCGCCTCCGGTTTGAATCCACCGGCATAGGCGACCAGATCGCCCACCTTATCGCCAGCGAGATACTCAAATTCATCTGGTCTCACTACCGCTCCGGAGATGGTCACTGTATGTTCAACCGGCTTGATAATGATGTTATCGCCATCCTTGAGCAAAGGGTTCTGGTTCATCTCTCCCAGCAGCAGAAAGCGGGATAGATCATAGATCTTGGGGATATTGTCGCGCCGGATCGTGATCTGACGCATGGACTGAGGAATAGTGGGTGCGGGCATGGTATCGAGAACAGCCATCCGGCGCGAGGAGATCAAATCCTTGACCGGTGGCTGGGACGTTTCTTCACCCATCATGACCATGTTTACGGCATCTGAAAGATGAGTCCCGAGTGGAAAGCGATATATCCCGGGAGCGTCCACATATCCGGCAATCCCTACGCTGATCATCGGCGTTTGAGGGGCAGCCGCTGAGGTAAAAGCCATCAGTGATACCCATCCGCTCAACAGGGACAGGATCACGATCCACAAGACCGTATCAGATCTCATAGTATTCAATCATCCTCTTTATTATGTCATCAAGAGTATAATTTGGTTCATAACCAATGTATTCCTTGATCTTGCTCAGATCAGGCATTCGGTTCATCATGTCCTCAAAACCCTCTTCATAAGCGTCCTCATAACGCATGAATTCAATCCGGGATTTGCTGTCGCACATAGTCTTGACCTTGAGTGCCAGATTCTCGATCGATATCGGTTCCTGAGTGCCAACGTTAAATGTCTCGCCTTCGCAATTCCTGGAGTTCATCAGTTTGATAAAAGCATCCACCACATCAGATACATCAGCGAAACAGCGCGATTGTTGCCCGCTGCCGAAGATCACGATGGGTTGATCCAGCAATGCTGCTTTGATAAACTTTGGCAAGACCATCCCATATTGACCCGTCTGCCGCGGGCCGACAGTATTGAAACAGCGCACGATCACCACTGGCAGCTTTTTCTCGCGGAAATAAGCCAGCGCCAGAAATTCATCGATCGCTTTGGAGCAACTGTATCCCCAGCGGCTGATGTGAGTGGAACCCAGCAGGCGGTCGTCTTGTTCGGAAAAAGGCACCTTCTCGCTCTTGCCATAGATTTCCGAAGACGATGTGATCAAGACCTTTGCCTTGTATTTGTTCGCCAGTTCGAGGACGTTATCGGTGCCCACGATATTTGTTTTGAGCGAAAGAAGCGGATTCTCGATGATGTATTTGACTCCCACCGCAGCAGCCAGATGATAGACCTGTTCGGCTTTCGAGATGAGTTTGTCCATCAATTCACGGTTCAATACCGTTCCGATGACATAGCGGAAATTGGGATTATCCTTAAAGCTTTCGATGTTTTCCAATCTGCCGGTGGAAAGATTGTCGATGATGCTGACGTGATGTCCCTCAGCCAATAAACGTTCCACCAAATGTGAGCCGATAAATCCGGCACCACCTGTAACCAGTATATTCATGTTTTCTCCGTCGGTATGCGCCATACCGTCCTATTATCAATCAGTTAATGAGAGGCATTAGGATTTGGTAAGCAGGTTTTTGTCAACATAAATCCCGACGTAGTGCACCCTTTATAGATGAAAACCACCAATTTTGCGCATAATCATCCCGGAAAGACACCCGGTCAATCACAGTGCTCGGCTGCATCATCGATGCGAATGCGGACAGGTATGGCTACTTGATTACACTCTCGCGATACACCCTCTGAGAACTATAGAACTTTGATATCGGCACGTGAATGATCCTCCTGATTTAAACTTGCGTTTCTCCCGAGATAAAGCCGAGTCTTCGGCAGTATCTCGGCATAAACCTGGAGCAAAAGCGAGTATAAGTGATGCGTGGAATGGTAGTTGGCAATCCAGATCGACCTTTGATGGCAAATAACTTTGATCAATGGAGACAAAGGCAAAGCGGAGGATTCCCGAACTTCGATAATTTGTCTTGACAGATCGATATGGTCGAAGAATCACCGAAACCGCTCTTTACCAGTACCCAGTGAAGGAGAAACACGTGTTTAAATGTCTTATGACTGCTTTGGTTTGCTTGATTGTGTCCGGTTTGAGTGCACATAGCGTGGATTACCGGATTGTTGTTCAGTGGGACAACCTGGCTGGAGAATTGAACGGCATCCTTACCGGCTCAACGGGCGGTGAGTATGCCTGTGTCCAAGGCGCATACAAGGGTTCTGCTCTGGGTGGCAGATTGGTCTCGCTGGGGCAAACAGGCACCGGAACCGGTGAGCAGACCTTTGAGATCAAGTCAAGTGAAGGATATTTTTCCTTTTGGATCCGCGACAAATTTGCCGATGATGATTTTAACGAAGATTGGGATCTCATTAGTAATACCCAACCCCGGATCGACGTCTATCGAGGTATCCAGTTGATGCGTAGTTTTATGATTGAACAAGGCAGGGGTCTCACTTGCAAGGTCTTTACGCTTGATGCAGCGACCGGTGCCTTAGACCGCGAAATCCGTTTCTATCCCAAAACCAAGGTCATCCTGATCAACTTGGTAAACGCCCTGGACGGCAGTCCGGTGGAAGGCGCTACCCTTTTGCTTACCGGCGGAGATGAGCAGTATATGCCCCGGACTACCGATGCGGATGGATTTGCCTGGTTCGATCCGGAGATCGGTGAATATCACGTTAAAGTCAGCAAAGAAGGTTTTATCGGCAGTTCTCACCCCGTGCGCATGGCGTGGGACGAAAACCCCGTAGAGTATGTGATCGCTATCAGTCCGCAAACGATGGATTACCGTATCATCCTTACATGGGGCGCACGACCGCTTGATCTCGATGTCCACCTCACCGGGCCGCACCCCCAGGGTGGCAGATTTCACATCTGGCACCGAAACCGGATTCTCATCGAGGGAAAGGATTTTCTTGACCGGGATGATGCTGACGGATACGGGCCGGAAACGATCACGATCTACAAACCAACTCGCGGAGAATACCTCTGTGCGGTTTATGATTTTTCCCACCGATCCGAAGCCAATTCCTCCCAACTTTCCCGCAGCGGAGCAACGGTGCAACTGTATGGCAACAATATACTTATCGCTTCATACACAGTTCCGCGTGAACTGCCGGGAAACCTCTGGACAGTTTTTAAGATTGACAAAAATCACGCACTAATTCCCATCAGCACGATTTCCTATGTTAACGATGAAAGGAACCTCGAATAAATCATCATGGAGGATGATATGAAAGCAGCAAGAGTTATTTCGGTGGCGATGCTCGTTGTCATACTGTTCACAGTGACAGGATGCGCGGGCAGAAAGGGTGGCGCCAAGCCGGATGGTGATCTGGTCTATCGCCCACAATGGTGGAATTCTCAAAATGACCCGACTTACGTCTGCACTTATGGTCAAGCCACCCGTGCCAGCGAAGCCGCATCATTGACCGCCGCCAGAGCAAATGCCATGTCCGAAGCCGCGCAGTATGTCGAAGTGTATGTCAAAAGCATGATGAAGAACTTTGAACAAGAAGCGGGTGTCATTGATCCCCAAGTGCTGGCTATGACGGAGAATGTCGTCAAAGCAGTGGCCTCAGCCAAATTCTCCGGTATCCTCACCGGTCAGACAGAGACCCGCTCAGTGATGGAACCTGAAGGACGCCGCTTCAAGACTTTCATCCAATTGAAGATCCCCAGAAACGAAGTGAACAAGAATCTCAAATTCCAGATTCAGAACGAGGAAGCGCTTTACAACCAGTTCAAAGCGTCACAGTCCTTCAGTGAATTGGACAAGGAAGCCGAGCGATACTAAATTGCGATTCCCGTTGTTCACATCAGCGGGTCCAAAACGTAACACATTAAAAACAAGTGCTTCGGGAAACTGTGGTTGGCACAAGTTTCCCGAAGCGTCTTTTTTCTGTGGGTTCAAAGATGAAGATTTGCATCATTACTCTGGATCATCCCTCCATTGAGACCCGGATCTATCATAAACTTGCCATTAGTTTAGCCAAGATCGCCGAAGTATCGATCATCTCACGGGTTGGTATCTCATCACCCAAATCCAATCCCTCCCTGCACCTTACCGATACGGAATCCCGCTTGAATACTCTCTGGGCCTTGTATCGAAAGTGCCGAAAGATAAAACCGGACATCATCATCTGCATAGAACCATGGACCCTACTGGTCGGACGGGCGATCCAAAAGAAAACAGGCGCCAAACTGGTCTATGACATCCACGAGTATTACGCTGATGCCTTTGCCGAAAAATATCCTCCGCTGATGAAGATTTTTGCCCGACTTGTCTATCTTGTTTTAGAGCATCGAGCCTGTGCCCACGCCGATCTGTATATCGCAGTCAATAAATTGATCGTAAAAAAACTGCTCAAAAAACCTAAGCAGCGCTCCCGCAGCATCATCATCCCCAATTATCCTGCCCGTAATACCTGGAGTGATGTGTGTGAACTGGGGGGCAACCTGGTATATCTCTGCGAGACGGATTTTGATCTTGTATATATCGGGGGTCTATCCACCGATCATGGCACATTCAAGCTCCTCAAAGCCATATCATTGTTAAAAAGAGAAATTTCCTGGCTCAAAGTCCTGATGGTCGGCCGCTTTCACTTCCCGGAAGAAGAAACACGCTTTCTCAAGGAATTGAACGACTATAATCTGAATGCCATCGTCTTTTATCAGAAATGGATAGCGCCCGACAAGATCGGTGTCCTGCTCCGCCGTTCTAAAGTAGGAATATGGATGTTTAATCCCGCCAATCAACGTTTTCGCAAGGCTATCCCCCTAAAACTTCTGGAATATTATGCCGCCGGCTTACCGGTGATCGCCACTAAGTCTTTTATGATGAACGAACTCATCAGCCAAAACCATACAGGGCTCTGCGTAGAATACAAAAGCACAGAGATCGCCGCAGCCATCAAAAAACTGCTGCGCCTCCCTCCCGCCGAACTGAAAGCCATGGGACAAAACAGCCGGCGGTTGATCGAAGAGAAATACAATTGGGAACGGCTTGAGCCCCTTCTCCTCGACCGTATATCGACCCTCATCTCAGAAAACCCCGATCCGCAATGAAGGGACGCATCCTCTTTTTCTCATATTTTTACCCACCCCTTGCCGGACCGGCTGTCCTGTGCAACCTCAAGACAGTCAAGTATCTCGCCCAATCCGGATGGGAAATCGATGTCGTTACCATTTCCGATATTCAATACCTGCTCAAAGAAGAAACCCTCCTCACAGAGACGCAACAGCACTCGATCATCCGTACTCTCAGCATCGATCCCGGCTCCATCCTAAAGGGTATTACAAGAATTACCGGCAAAGATACCAAAGGATTGTACCTAAATACGCCAGAGCGGATCAAGCGCTTTGTCAGGGGGATCTGCCCGCTTGACGAAAAAGTTGGATGGGCGCCCTTTGCCTTTGCTGCAGGGATCAAAGCATGCCGACGAAAGCAATATGACCTGCTCTATGTTACCTGCCAACCCTTTTCCGCTGCACTTGCCGTTTACTTTTTATCACGCATTACCCGGATCCCTTATGTCCTTGATATGGACGACTTCTGGACGCTGCTCCGGGATTATTCGCAATTTATCACGCCATTGCACAAACTCTTTGCTCAATCATGGGAAAAGCGTTTTCTCCAAAGGGCATCCCTGATTGCTTATTGCAGCGAAGCCACGATCCCGGAGACATGTAAGGCATTCGGAGAGCATCTTCGCCCGAAGATGATGACTGTGTATAACGGGTGGGATGAGGATGACTTTGCCGATCTCGAGCCATGTGAACCGGATGAAGGCATAATTTCCTTCAGTTACTTTGGCAATCTCTCCGGCAAAAGAAACTTTCGCAATCTCTTTGCGGCTTTTTACAAACTCCGCCGCGCAAACATGTTGCCGTCAAATGTGCGCATCCGTCTCTTTGGCAATTTCTTTATCCAATACTTGAACGAAATCAAAGATAGCGGGATTTCGGACATCATCGATCTTACTCCCCATCTCCCGCATAAGCAAGCGCTGACACAGATGATGCGCTCCACAGTACTTATCGTCATTCTGAATGTCGGTGTCAACAAAGGCGTGGTAACCAGCAAGATCTTTGAATACCTCCGCACCCAAAGGCATATCCTTGCTCTCACTCCTCACGATTTTGAGTTGACACATATCCTCCACCAAAACGGGCATCATTACACCTGTCCCATGGAGTCGGTCAGTGCCATAGAAAATCAGATTTTACGTATCCTTGCGGATATTGACCAGGGCATCAAGCCGGAATACCAGATCCCATGGCACATGGAACGCAAAGCACAGACGCAAAAACTGGATATGGCACTTACGGAATTGTTGCAGTAATCTGATGATACTGCTTACTCACTACCACAATATTGATGATCCCAGGATGTTCAATGGTCTCAAGAATTGTGCCTGTAAGATAGTTTGGATACTCGTTGAGTCAACCGCTCTGAGTTATTCAACGGTCTCGAATTATAATCAAGAACTCTCGGCGAAAACCATCGGTAAACCGATAATGGCGCG
>JBBISI010000037.1:0-17370 GCA_037441405.1 Candidatus Cloacimonadota bacterium | reverse complement strand
ATCTGCCTGCCGGATGCCAGTTCCTTACGGACTTGTGAATAAACCAGATCGATCTTGGCGGAGGAGCGGATGAGGGTGTTGACTGGTTTCCGGTCGGGCGGCAATTCGTCGATTATGCTAACTTCCAGATCTCCATAAACGGTCATGGACAGGGAGCGAGGGATGGGTGTGGCGGAGAGATAGAGCAAATGGGGACGCAGTCCCTTTCTTGATAAAAGCGAACGCTGTTCTACGCCAAATCTGTGTTGTTCATCCACGGCCACCAATCCGAGATTGCGATACAGGACATCATCCTGGATCAGGGCATGGGTGCCGATGATGATCTGTGCTTCTCCGCTTTCGATCATTGCCTTGGTCTGCTGTTTGCCTTTGTAGGAACTGCCTTTGAGCAGGCACACTTTGACTTGTATGCCTTTCAGCAGGGCGGAGATATTACGATAGTGCTGTTCTGCTAGGATCTCGGTCGGCGTCATCAAAGCCGCCTGATATCCATTTTCCACCGCTAAAAGCATGGCAAAAAGTGTAACGACCGTTTTACCGGACCCCACGTCCCCTTGCAGAAGGCGTGACATCTGACAGGATGAGGTCATATCGGCAAAGATCTCTTTGAGAACCCGCTTTTGGGCAGCAGTGAGATCAAATGGCAGCAGGCCATAGAGTTGTCTGGTCAACTCCCGTTTGTTTTCAAGGGCAATTCCCCGGTCTTTGCCAAAGTGATAGTGTTTATGCCGCGCCCACAGCAATTGGAGGAACAGGAATTCTTCATAGACGAACCGGTTCCTGATCGTATCTACTTGTTCGGGACGAGTAGTGAAATGCATCATCTGCAATGCCTTTCGCATCTCGTGAAAGCGGTATTTTGCCAGGATGAATTGGGGCAATGATTCCTGTATCAGTTTGGAATATGTTTTAAAAACTTGATAGATAGTGCGGCGAAAGAAATTCTGGGTGAGGCTTCCGCTGAGGCGATAGACGGGCAAGACGGGTCGCGCTTTCCAGAAATTGTCCTCCAGTTGCTCATCGGAGATGATCTCGATCTCCGGATGGATCATTTGCAACTGGCCATTGTATTCACTGATCGAGCCATTGATCCAGACCTTCTGTCCCTGACGCAATGCTTTTTCATAGATCTCCGGATAGTGAAACCAGGTGCAAGTAAGGCATGCTTTACCATCACTTACGCCCACATTAAGTTGTTTTTGCTGCTGGGTCGTGAGACGGACATCCACCCAACTGATCAGCACCGTGAGAGCCACTTTCATCCCGGGTTCCAATTCAAACAAACTGACTTTCAGGTCGCGTTTGATATATTGATAGGGAAAGAAACGCATCAGATCCCAGACCGTTTCGATCCCCAGTTTTGCCATCCAGCGGGAGCGCATTTCGCCTACGCCTTTCAGGTACTTCACTGGCATCATGAGGTCTTTTTCGTTTCTGTGTTTAATTCTTGGTTCCGGGTCGGTCGATTTACTTTGCATGAGAGCAATCTGGCTGGAGTGTCTCCTTATTGCAAGCATTTTTTTCTTGACCGCGATGCCTTGCCGGTTATCTTGACGCTCGAGAGTATGGATCAATTTTAATGGCGAGGTATCTAGAAATTTGCTAATTTTTATTTGTAATTCTTAGGATAAACATGGGAGAAATCAATGAAAATGATCAGATTTGTATTGACGATAACGATTACTCTGAGCGTCGCATCTTGTGCCTTTGCCCGCGTGCCGGTGTTAAATGCCGATGGCACAAGTCCCTTCGTCAAAATTGTCCGCGACGTTCGGGAATCTGTTGTTCAAATTAGAGTTGAATCACGGATGGTGGTTCAAAATTTCCGCAATCCGTTTTTTGATGATCCGTTTTTCCGGTATTTCTTTCCGGAGACCCCGCGTCAGCAACACCGACCGGTCACTTCTATGGGCAGTGGCTTCATCTATGAATTCAATCCTGCCACCCGGACAGCCTTTATCATGACCAATAGCCACGTAGTGGATAAAGGCCGGGATGGAACGATCACCGTTACCATGGCGGACAAAGTATCGTATACGGCCACGATTGTCGGGCTTGATCCCCAAACCGACGTCGGCGTTATAAAGATCACACTCAACGCCGATGAAAAGGTGACCATTGCTCCCTTGGGAGATTCCGCCAAATTGGAGATCGGTGAATGGGCGATCGCCATTGGCAATCCTTTTGGGAATATCGGATTGGACCGGACGGTCACGGTTGGAGTAATCTCCGCCATTGGCAGGGCAAATCTGGATTTTGGCGCTAATTCCCCTGTTTATCAGGATTATATCCAGACCGATGCCGCCATCAATCCCGGTAATTCAGGCGGTCCCCTGCTGAATATCAAAGGTGAGGTCATCGGGATCAATTCAGCCATCACCAGCACCAGCGGCGGTAATATCGGCATCGGTTTTGCCATTCCGATCAATCTCGCCAAGCGTGTGGTCGATGACCTGGTGGCAGAAGGAAAGGTTACTCGTGCCTATATTGGCATCCTACCCCAGGAGATCACCACCGATCTGATGGAAGCCTTTAATCTCAGGGAGATCGCTGGCGTTTTGGTCGCCAAAGTGGAAAAGGATTCTCCCGCGGAACAAGCCGGACTGACGGTAGGTGACGTCATCATCGAATTTAATAACGAAAAAGTCCCCAATGTACCCAAATTCAGGATCGCCGTCGCTACCTCAAGAGTGGGAATCGAAGTACCCGTCAAGATCATCCGCGACAATGTGGAAAAGACGCTGAAGATCAAACTCGACGCTTTCCCTGAGGATGCAATGGCACTAAGCGGAGAGCGCAGCACACGCAGTTCCTTTGCTACCGGAATAAGCGTGGAGGCGATCGACAGCCAACGTGCGCGACAGCTCGGCATCACCGAGACCAAAGGTGTCTTGGTCAGCCGGGTGGAACCCAATTCTCCTGCTGCCAAAGCAGGAATGGAGACCGGTTTTGTGATCCAACAGATCGAAGGCACTACCGTTAATTCTCCAGCGGAATACTTATCCGCCCTGCAAAAGGCGCAGGAGCAGATGGAAAAGGAAAACCGTAAAACCATGCGGATGTATGTCCAGGATAAAAACAAAACCCCGCAGTTCATCGTATTGCGCTTCGACTGATCGCAAGCAGCACTTACATTATTGGATAATGACCCGGTAAGTTATGCCGGGTCATTGCTTTCTGGATTGTTCAAAGCGATCTCGATCCAGGTTTCTCCCGAGATGATGCCGAGTACTCGGCTGGATCTCGGGAGGATCATGAGATCAAAGCAAGGCGAAGGATCTGCCGCATTGTAGTGCCACTATGTCGCCACGAACAGTGCTTCATTCCTCAAAGTTAAAGAGATGCTGATGCTCCCTATCAAAATACAGGATCACCAAACAATCGTCGGGGGTGTACATGGCATACACGGTTCGGGTTCCGCCAAGATGCCAGATCAATTGGTCTGTATCCTCGTCATACTGCTGTTCATCGCCATGCATGCTGACCAAGGCATCCAATATCACCTTGTCGATGTCGCTGCTGTTATTGCCGTTGTATTTGATGAACCAGCCCACCAAAACCTCGGTGTCGGGATCAAAAACCAGCATGACGGCATCCACAAATTCATGGGACGGGCTTTCTTTGGTCGGTGCAAAATCCAGCACCGAATGGCTAAAACCGGTGTTTCTGAAACCGTTTGCATTCATTGTGGATATGGAGATAGCGACCGCTTCGCCAAAATTCAGATCAAACAGACCGTTCTGAGCGAAGCCAGAACATGCGAGCATACATAACATGACGATAAAGGCATATCTAATCATAATGTTAACCTCAGTGTACCATTTGACAAATACACGGTATCAGACGCAATTGTTTTGTCAATTAAAATCCTTTTCCGGGAGTGGTTTGGTCATAATTCTTAGGCAGTGGACTGATCGGAAATTTGGACTTGCAAAAAGTATCAGAGATGCGTATTATCTCAGCAGATTACCGTTACGTGAGGAAGATATGAAGACCCACATAGACAACGCCTTACAAACAGAACAGACCGGTTATGACTATTTCCGGTTGCTGGCCGACAAATGCTCATTCAATCCGGGAGTGCGATACATCCTTGAAATGCTGGCGTATGAACAGGATAAATTGGTCAATCAAATGAATGAATGGGAAGATCACAATGAGGGATCATCCTCCAGCGCTGATTTCTTTGCCAATGCCAGGGACGTGTTTTATGAACTGAAGTCAAAGATCAATGAATTCTCATGCGAGATAGATCACCTCAATCTATACCGTCATGCGCGTGATAGCCACCAGACGGCGCTGGATACCTACGAAAGGGCACTCAGCGAGATATATGATGATCTGGCACGCAAACAATGGCTAAGCGTGATCGATCTCAAGAAAAAGCAGATAATACTTTTGGACAACATCATCGAAATGCTAATGCGTCCGGAATTGTGGGTGGAGAGTCCGGAATTTAATCATCTGGAGGACTATTGATCCCGTCAGAAGAGCACTTGCTGGTCTTCGACCGGGACGATGCCCTGAGTCGGTTGGCGGATTGGGAATGTATCCTGGCCATGCTCCGGGTTGCGGCCGAATCCCCGGAATTTACGATCGATCCCTACCGTGATGCGCTTTATGAATGCGATTACCAGAGATTGGCCGCATTGACCCACACCCTGATAGGAGTGGCGTCAAATCTATCTTTGAAAGCGATCCATGAAGTGGCGGTAAAGTTTAACAAAGCGGCCCGAACCAAAGATCAGATCAGGGCTGCAGCGGAATTTGCCGGTCTCAAGCATGAATTTGAGCGCTTTTATCGATGGATGACCACGACCGGATCAGGTTCAGTATCTCATTGAGCGTCACCAAGGACTGAATGGCGTTGATCGGAGTATCCAGAAGACGCTGACCCTGGTTCACGAAGTCCGGATACCTATAGTCCGGGTCGCAGACGGATGAGATGTTTGCCTTGCGGTAAGATGCCGGGTCTCTGGCGTCCGCAAACCTTCCCCAACGGGCATCATATAGATTTCCATGCAGTTTTAGCAGCATTTTGTTTAAGGCGCGGGTATAAATGGAACCGCGAACGGTCAGCCCGGGATAGGGCAGGTGCTTGTTGGCGTATAATTGATACAATACCCGATCAATACGATATTTGAGGGGCAAACTGCGCCAGAACGAGGTCAATTCCTCATCCCACAGCGGAATCCTCCACTGATACCCAAAGAATTCATAGACCCGGGTGGAATTGATGATGAACTTCGGCTGCCTCTCCTGCCAGTCCCATTCCTCCTCCAGCGCTGCCGCGGTGAAAGTATCCATATCTTCGGGGATATCGAGATAATTCATGATTTTGTGGTCAAAGATGTCCTGCCAGGTGTTCCGGTGGTGCGACCAATCCCAAAGTGAATACTGCTGCCGGTAGAGTTCATTGAGCAATTCCTGACGTTTGACCTTCTGCCGGTCCTTCCAGGCCTGGGGGATATAACTTCCGACCATAAAATCGCCGGAATGACCCGCCATAAAGACGCTATTTTCAGGGATAGCGCCTCTTTGCCTGAGTTCCTTGACCGCCAACAAGTCCTGGATATGAGCCGTAGCGGACAAATGATTGGCATAACGGTAATAGTTTTTCCGCTCCTCGCTATGAAATGCCTGAAAATGCGATCTTCTGTCATGCTCAACGAAGTGCCAGGGATAGCCTTGATGATTGGCGATCTTTTGCGAAATGCGCGAATCGGGATTGCCTTTCATTCCGTAAGTGTAACAGATGATATCCTTTGCTCCCTCCCGCTTGAGCAACGACAAGACCAGGCGTGAATCGTATCCCCCGCTGAGGGCGAGGATGATCGGTCGGTCTTCTATGGAAACTAGAGCTCGGTTTATGCAACGAAGCAGTATCGCATCGAGTTCTTCTATCAGGTATTCGCTGCCCCTATCATCACTGGGTTCAGAACGGTAACGGTAATAGTGATCGATGGACGCGTTATTTGTAAGTTTATCATACAGCAGCAGCGATCCCGGTAGAAGTTGTTTGATGCCCTTGATCAAGGTATCTTCTCCGAAAACATAGGCGGAGACCAGCATTTCGGCGGCTGAATTCTCATCCCAATCTATGGCGGTGCAGTATTCCAACAAAGCATAGGCATCGTCTGATATGACCGGTTCGCCACTTTGGCTGAGGGTATAAAAGAGAGGAAAGCTCCTTACATTGTCCACCGCCGCTATCGACCAGGCATCGGATTCGAGGATGGCACTCCAGTTCCCCGTGCTGTGTTGGATCCAATCCTTGAAGTCAGTAATGCCATTAATCCCGGTAAAATGATCGGCAAGAGTGTGATCCTGATAAATGCGTCCATCAGGTGTCCACAAGTATCCTTTGACCACCATCCCGGGCTTTTGTGTCCATTGCCAACCTTTTTCCGATCCTTCTTTCCGCGTGACTAATATCAACTCGCTCCTCTATCCTCCATACTCAAATCCCTCAACTCCCTCAGCCTTCTAATCCTCCGCATTTCTTCATGTTCATCACGCCTCATCAGCAATTTTCGGGTTTTGGCGCGGTTCTTAGGAAGTTTATATCCTCTCGTCCAAACAGCAGGACATTTTTCCAGCCGAGCCTCTCACGCATGATGAATAGGACGAGATAGTAGGTGCCATAAACGAAATAGGAAATGGAGGATGCCCATGCTGCTCCTTTGATACCCAAACGGGGAATCAGGAAAAGATTGAGCAGTATATTCAAAGCGAAGGTAACAAAGGCGATAACAAGGTGAAAATAGGGATTGCCCTTGACCAGATAATACATAAAGGAGACCTTGGCGATCGAGGCAAAGACCACGCCTGCCAGGAGGATCATCGTGGGAACAACTGCCGCTGCAAAAGATGATCCATAGACCAGAGGGATCAGGCGGGAGGCAAAGATCCCGATCAGGCAGAGGGCGGTGCAGAGATATAAAGTGTACTTTACCGTCTGAGCGGTCACCTTCTGATTTTGGGGGTCATCACCGGTATTAAAGAGTTTTCCGGTAAGTGCGGTCACGATGCTTGCCGGCACCAGAAACATCAATTCAGCCAAAGTGACAGAGACGGTATAGATACCCAGTTCGCTGTTTCCCAGCAGGTTCCTGATCATGAATTGATCTGCCCGGTAATGCAGAAACAGCAGAATAGCCGAGAGATAGACCATAAATCCATAGGACAGTTCCTGTTTGAGCAAGGCCCAGTCCAGTGCCGGCGACCATCTCATTCCCAAGCGGCGTTTGAGCATCAAAGTGTATAAGATCATTCCAATAACCGTGAGCGCAAAGAAACTATTGCGGTCCAGGTGATCAGTCAGCCACAGGACAGCGATCAGCATTGTCTTGCCGATAAAGATCCGGCGGTCGATGCGGTTGCTTTCGATAATTCGCTCATTACCGGTGTAGAAGGAATTAAAGAGCCCGGCCATCAGGTGACAAAAAACCAGCATCAGACCACCGGCAATTAGGTATCCTTCATATTGCCTCAAGAAATGTGCGCCCATACGTAGCGCTGTTATAATTGCGCTAATCAGAATATAGAGGAGGAGGAGCGCCGTGGTATTGACGTTCAGGATATGGCTTTCCCGATGCTGGGATCGCTTTTGGAAATAGATGCTGGCATTGGTGATCCCCAGATGGCCGTAAGAACCTATAAGGGCGAATATCAGAATAAGATAGGCGATATGTCCCTGATTGTCGGGTCCCAGGGAGCGTGCCACCACAACGCTGATAAAAGCACCGAAAATAAGTTTGATCCCCTGATTGCCCGTGTTGCTGAGGATATTGCTTTTATAGCCCATATACCGGGTTTTGGGATGCGGCGTTAAAAGATATCCATCTGATCGGAGAGAGGATCGATCCCCAGATGGCGATATGCTTTATGAGTTGCTTTTCTGCCCTGCATGGTTCTTTCCAGAAAGCCTTGCTGGACGAGGTAGGGCTCAAAGATCTCTTCGATGGTTCCGGCATCTTCGCCGATGGCGACGGCGATGGTTTTCAAGCCCACCGGACCACCACGATGATTGCCGATGATAGTGGTTAGGATACGCTTATCCATCTCATCCAATCCTGCCTCATCCACTTGCAGCATTGCCAGCGCCTTGGTCGCCATATCCAAAGTGATGACGCCGTCTCCTTTGATCTGGGCATAATCACGCACCCGCCGGAGCAGGCGGTTGGCAATGCGTGGAGTGCCACGGCTGCGACGGGCGATCTCGGAAGCACCTCCCTCATTCAGCGGAATGTCCAGCAATCTGGCACTACGCTTGATAATCTGAAGGATAGAGGCAAAATCATAATAATCCAGACGCAGTACGATACCAAAGCGATCACGCAGGGGAGCGGTGAGTAATCCCGCTCTCGTGGTTGCTCCGATCAAAGTGAATGGTTCCAGATCGATCCTCAAGGTGCGCGCGCTGGGACCGCTATCGAGGATGATTTCCATGCGAAAGTCCTCGATCGCCGGATAGATATACTCCTCGATCACATGGCTCAGGCGGTGGATCTCATCGATAAACAGCACTTCGTGCTTTTGCATGTTGGTCAGGATGCCGGCAAGGTCGGAGGGCTTTTCCATCACCGGTCCGGAACTGACGGTGATCTGGACGCCCATCTCGCGGGCGATGATATTGGCCAGTGTGGTCTTACCCAATCCGGGCGGACCATAGAACAGGACATGATCCAATGCTTCATTACGCATCCGGGCAGCGGCGATGGCAATTTCCAATTGCTGCTTGAGCGAGTCCTGTCCGATAAATTCGTTCAATTGACGGGGACGAAGGGCGCGGTCATAATCGCTTTCGCCTTCAAGGACGATCGGGTTACTGATCCTTTCGAGCATGCTACTCTGTTTTCTTGCTAAATGGCGGGATGGTCAATGCTTCATTGAGATGGCGCAGCAAATTCGTCCCTTCCGGAATCACAAATTCCCAGGTCATATTCTCCCCACTTTCAACGTGAGTGATCTCAAATACAATCGTTTGACCAGCTTGCCACACGCTTTTAAAATTGCCCAATTGCAAGTATGCCACCACCATCGGTTCGGGTATCCTGCCGTCGCCAACTCGCTTGACACAGATGGTATGATGTGGATGGACATCCGAGCGCAGCGTGTCGCCCTGTATGTCTTTGAAGTATGCGGTCAGCAGATATTCCGGAGCGGAAGTCTTGCCATCCCATGTTACCAGTGGAGTCTCGCCGGTATCGAGCAATAGTTTCTGGATATAGACGCGGGGAAGATTGATCGGACCTTGCGCCCAGAGCGGGGCCACGACTACAGCAAGCAGTATCAGCAATGTTGTTTTCACTTTATCACCTCGGTTTTTGTTCCTTGTTCAACTCTGACAAGATGCGGTATTCTGTAAATCTTTTTTTCACCCAGGTTAGTGCAAAGGGTGCATTGTCGATGGAGAAACCCTCTCTCGCTGGACCAGGATCCTTCTTGTATAATACGTTGGCATATGTCTCTTGTTCGGACTGAAGTCCTCACAATGTCTGAAAACCCAGTAGGGTTGTAGTACTATCACGATCCGAAACGGTGGTTGAAACCAACGCCTAACATCTGATGGCGCCGGAAAACCGTACATTGCTTCCTCAAGATTTCAATTTCGGGTGAGTCGATTATGTGCTGTGGTCTCTGAGTAATAGTCCTTTATCGCAAAATCCGATATTTTCGGGCAATGTGTGTAGAAAGAAAGTAGAAAATTCGAAGCGTTGCACACACTGGAATCACAAATTTCGAAAACGTGAAAAACAATATCGTCTCTCTTTCCAACGCAGTCAGTAATGACTAAGGATTATGCCTGTCAGATTGTCGGGATACTCGCTGAGTCAACCGTTCTTAGTTATCTAACGGTCTCTAAGGGTTTAACCTCAAGCGGAATAGTGGTTTCTTCTGAGTTCTCCCTGCTTTATAACCTTGGTATAACCTTACGGTTGTAAGGTTATACCAAGGTTATACTAAGGTTATCAAGCAAGGAGGATAATTTTAGGTCAGCTCTCTGAATTATTTAACGGTCTTTATAGATATTATTCGATTGAATCTGGCTGTTAAATACAGATTTCACTTGACAAGTTATCGGAAGATAATAAGTGGCAGTGCTGTGCCGAAGTGGTGAAATTGGTAGACGCAGTGGACTCAAAATCCACCGGGCTTCGGGCTCGTGCCGGTTCGATTCCGGCCTTCGGCACCACCTTAAAGGAGATAGAGAGAACTTAAATTGTTACATAGGCAGAGCCATTCTATATCGACAGATAATAAACCCGCTGTTTGTTTTGTCCATAAAAGTGATTAGTATTATGGCAAAGAACAGTGGAAATACGCAGGAACGTTTACCGTGTCCTGCAGTTCTTATGCAACCAAATGGAGGTTTTAAATGAATCGGCATAAGATCCTGATACAAACAGTGATCATAGGAGCATTGATATTGCTACCGTCTTTGATGCTGGCGATATCCCAAGCAACCTTGCTGTTCCTTTCCATCGAGCCCGGAGCCCGAGCAAACGGGATGGGACGCGCGTATTCCGCAGTAGCGGATGATGCCTATGCTGGCTGGTGGAATCCGGGCGCATTGGCATTTAACCGTAAGACACAATTCGCAGCCAATCATACCCCCTGGTTTCAGGGCGGAGGATTGGGCATAGATGACATGTATTATCTTTATCTGGCAGTCAATCAATACTTTGATAACGTTGGCAATCTGGGCGTCAATATAGTCTGGATGGATATGGGAACGCAGCAGAAGACCGACGAATCTGGCAATGAACTGGGCGAATTCCATAGTTTCGAGGTCGCCGCCGCCCTGAGTTATGGTTATGAATTATTACCAGGGGGGCTGGGAATAGGCGCCAATTTTAAGATAATTTCCAGTAATCTTGCTCCTCCTACAGGTCTTACCGACACCGAAGGCAAGACCTTGACCTTTGGCTTTGATGCGGGTGCGAAATACCGCAACCTATTCATAGATAATCTTGATGCTGCGCTGGTGCTGCAGAATATGGGTCCCAGAGTAACATATGTAAACCAGGATCAGGCAGATCCGATGCCGATGACCTTCCGTGCTGGACTGGCTTACAAAGCATTGGATATACCTGCCAATCGCGCGGTTGTCTCAGTCGAAGCCAGCAAGATCCTGGCTAATGAGGATCCCTTCCTCAAGCGCTTGATAACGGGCTGGAGTCCCTTTGAAGAGACGATCTATAGCGCTGGAGCGGAGTATACCTATCTTGATCTGATCTTTCTCCGAGGCGGCTATTTTTATGACAAAGCAGGTGAGATCACGGGTCCCAGTTTCGGTGTCGGTTTCCAATATACCTTCAAACACAAGTACCGGATCATGGCGGATTTTGCCATGATCGAAGCGGGTGGATTGGGGGATAGCCACAGGTATTTTTCTTTGGGAGCGGAGTTTTAGATTCTGGTCAACTCATATCAGTACCAAGTCTAACGGAAAAAATATCAAATGATCTTACGACCACTTGCCCGAGCCGGTATCTCAACCAAGTTCCGGCTCGGCTCGTTTTCTCCAAGGACTGCCCGGATGGGCGGAATTCCGGATTTGGCCATGCGGTATAAATCATACTGGTTGATACTTCTTATGATACTTATGTCAGGGGTTATGCTAACAGCCCAAAAAGTGGTGCTTGACCGCCATTCCGAGAGGGGTGGCACGATCCGGCATCCACATACGCATCTTTTGCGCATGGCAGCCCCGGGAGGCGAATTTCAACGCCGCTCAAAGAACCCAGAGTACAGACGTTTATTGGTGATCATGGTCGATTTTCAAGAAGAGGTGTCCGACGATCCCTTGACTACGGGCAATGGCAAGTTTTTGCTGGATCCAGATCCGAATTGGAAGACCACAATTGGCAGCCCGCCGCATGACCGTGCTTTCTTTGAGGCGAATTTAGAAGCGCTAAGGCATTACTATCTGGCAGTTTCTTATGGATCTTATGATCTGGAGTACGAGGTTTGGCCTCGAGACCGTCAGGCATATACCCTGCCCCAGACCATGGGCTACTACAATCCGCCAAATGCTTCGTCCAGCGTCTTTGTTGTCAGAATCGAAGAGTACTTCAAGACCGCATTCGAGACCGCGGACGCCATTGATCCCGAGATCGACTTTGGCAGTTTTGGACACTTTATGATCATTCATGCTGGCTCGGATTGGCAACACGATGTATTGGGTAATACTCCATCCGATCTGCCATCGTTCTTTATCCGCGTCGGCAATGGCAAAGAAGCCGTGGTCTCAGGCGGCAGCGTCCTGATCTCGACGGCATGCAATGTTCCTTCCATGATTACCCAAGACTTGCGCAGTTACACCGAAGGCGGGGTCACTTTCCATACCGGCTACGGTGCGATTAATTCTGTCATGGCCCATGAGTTTGGTCATTCCCTGGGTATGGTGGATCTGTATAATGTCTTTAATTTTCAGCCGATGGTGGGCGTCTTTGATATCATGGACAGTGGTGGCACGGGACTTATGGTCGATGGGCCTAATGACGATGGATCTAATAACTTAGTAGAAGGGATCCTGCCAGTATTGCCCGGAGCGTGGTCGAGAAAACTGCTCTTCGATGCCTACTATCGCCAGAGCGGACGACTCAAGGATGTCGATCAAATCCCGCTTTATCAGGATATCCGTGTTAGCGCCGGATCCCATCACCAGGATCCAGGCACTATCCATCCGACGATACTGAAGATTCCCCTTAATGAAAACGAATATATCTTGGTGGAAAATCGCAATGTAGATCCAGACGGCGATGGAGGCACAGCGCTTAATAGCGCTCTGGATGGAAGGGTGATCCTTTATCCAACCGCAGAACTTGATCCTTTGAACCAACCGACCTATGAATACGATTACCTCCTGCCATCCTTTGTCGATCCGCAAGGAAGAGCCATCGGCGGTGGCATCCTCGTCTGGCATATTGATAACGATCTAATCTACAATCAGGGAGTGATCGACAACGAGGGCAACTGGCGCTCACATTATGAGAACAATACGGTGAATGTGAGTTACAACCGGCGCGGAGTAAAGATCATCGAAGCCGATAATCTTCCCGACATTGGATATGACTATTCCTGGTTCAGGACGGGAACTGCTTACGAGTATTTTCATCAAAACAAACCCAATCTCAATACCGATGGCGAATTCGTCAATTGGTCAAATCAAATATGGCGTCCGGCGTTGGGAGCTGAGACGATCCCCGCCCTCAGGGATAATGCCGGAAGACTTGGTTTTTATTCACTGAGCCATATTGGTCATCCCAGCCCCAATATGTTGTTGAGAGTGAACGGAGGTTTCTTTAATAGCGGGCAGGTCTTTTCATTTGATAATGATCCGGTCGTGGCCACGCCTCTGATAAACAGCAGTTTTTCGCTGTCTCCGGAATTAGCGGTGATCGGGCCGAACACGATCAATTTACACACCTATGTATCATTCCCGACCTATACTTGGACAAATCTGATGGGACCCCTGGATATGACTCCGCTGCAAGCGGATCTGCCAATAGTGGTGTCTGATGTGAACGGCAATGGTTTCAAAGAATTGGTGGCCGTAGAAGCGAACAGCATCCGCTTTCTGGAATTTGCTCTTGACGCACTGAGTGAATGGAGTATCGATAGTCCCGCTCCGATCACTTCCGTCCCCCTTTTTGCCGGAGGCTATTTGTTCTATTTAAGCGGTGACTACCTCTACCGTTACAACCGTACTGTTCACGATTCGATCGCTATTGGCCTGGCCCTGGCCAAATGTTCGGCAGATGATGAACTATATGTCTTGTCCCCGGAATACTTGCGGATTGTATCGATCCCGGATTTTTTGATAACTACCACTTACAGCTTACCAGAATCGGCCGGCAGGTATGAGCCGGTGATTATTCAGACCGGAGAAGATAGGCATGTTTACTACCTCAGCACTGGGGGTCACGTATATCGATTCCACAGTGATAGTATCACCAAAGTATTCAATCATCCCTCCTCAGCCAGCCAACCGACGCAACTAGCGGTTTTTCAATATAATGACAGAACACCTGCTTTGACCTTTGGCATCGGGAACAGAATATATGCCATCACTATCGAAGGATCACTTCTTCCCGGTTATCCTCAAAACATCTATCCCCGGATAGCAGCGGCTTATGAGCATTCATACATCATCAAACAGGACAATGCGAACCTGATTCTGATGCCTGTGATCGGGGGATATATTGCGCTGAATGCTTCCGGAGGGATAAATGCCCGCTATTCCATTATGGGAACAAGACCCTCAGGCAGTAGTTATCTGGTGTGGATGCAAAACTCTAGAATCGTCTATTGGTATTACTGCGACCAGGATGGCAATTTGCAGGTATTCGGGTCAGGTCAGCAACTGGAAAATCCCATTCAATGGAACGGACTGCGCAATGGCAGCACGGGCTCCTTTATCGGTTCATTCCAGGCAGATGATCCGCCAGCGGGAAAGAACTTTTCCGCATTTATCTTTCCTAATCCGGTCAGGAGTCCGGATTTCCGCATCAGGGTTCTGGCCGCTCCCAGGGCTGTATCCTTGAAAGTATATGATATATCAGGACAACTAATTCACAAACAAGATTTTCCGCCCTCATCAAATAACGATCGTGATCTACTGGTCGGGGTCAAAAAGCTTGCCCCCGGGGTCTATATCGCTGTCGTGGAACATGGCGGCAAGAGCAAGCGTATCCGCTTTGCCAGAGAGTAATCATGAACGGAGGAACCAATGAAACACTATAGCCTTGTCTTGATGTTATTGGTCATTATCATCGGTACTCATGCCCAGGTAACGACTCAAGCGAGATCGTTCCGATCCGATGACTTTCTTTTTGCAGATGAGGTTATCCACTCCGATTCAGTGGGAATAACCAATGACCTGATACGGGTCAGGCATGAACGTAAAAACGCCCACCGGGCAATGTTCTACTCCATGATCTTGCCTGGAGCTGGTCAGTTTTATGCCGATCGATCCTCATTCACGACCTATATCTTTCCCATCCTGGAGGTCGGGCTGATCGCCGGGATCATCTATTATAACAACAAAGGAAACGAAATCACCCGTGACTTTGAACGCTTCGCCAACGGCGAGACCATCAGCGGGAATGATTATGACAATGTCTGGGATGGCTACACCGGACCAAGATATAACCGGAGTTATCAGACAGCGGTTCACAACGTTATGATCGGTCTCTTTGCCAGTGACATCTACGACAGCGAGTTCTTTCGTCTAGATTCGGGCAATACCCAGCACTTTTACGAGGATATCGGCAAATACAATAAATACGTCTTCGGTTGGGTGGACTGGTATTATCAGTTTGCTGCTGATGCGACCGGCACTTTTGTCTTGAATCAGGATGTCTACAACGCTGCTTGGATATGGAGTTATAATCCTTTGCAACCTCAGAATCGCCGTTGGCTGGGAAACATCCCGATCGCCACATATAATCCAGCCGACCCCGGGGTCAACTATGTCAATCCCGGGCATCCCTCTGCTACGCCCATGCGATCCAAATATATCCAGATGCGGTATAATGCGGAAGATAATTATAGCATGGCGCGGATGCTGGCTTTTGGGGTGGCTTTGAACCATATCAGCAGCGGATTGGATGCGGTCCTGCTGGTCAACAAGCACAACCGTAGGTATCTGGCGAGTAGTGAGTTCAGCATGCATTACTACGCCTCTCTTCAAAATGATCAATTGACTCCGATGCTGGGTTTTAACTGGAAGTTTTAGTGAAAAACACCATTCTCCCGCTGCTGATGATTTGCCTTAGCGTGACGATGTCCGCATCCGACCGGTGGATACATACGGCTATGTCAGCGGTCCTGCCGGGAAGCGGAGAATTGCTCACCGGTCATACAAACCGCGGAATTACACTGATAACAGCGGATGCTGTGCTCTGGTCTTTTTATATCCATAGCGCCAACGATATCAGAGAATTACAGCGTTCTTACAAACAATATGCGCTTCAGTATGCCGGAGTGCCTTTGGATCGTGATAATTCCTATTATCAAGTGATCCAAAACTACTTTGGTAGCGATGACTTTAACCAGTTTCAAGAACTGATAGCGCGCAATTATTTCATACTCATCCTCAATAATCACCAGGCATATCAGGATTACATATCCAATAACACTTACACCGGCGAGTTTGCCTGGCAATGGGAAAACATCCAAAACTGGCATCACTACAAGCAAATGCGTCGCAAACACCAGATCACCAGGATGGAGAATCAGATATTTCTGGGACTATTGATCCTCAACCGCTTGGTGAGCGTGATCGATGTCAATCTGATCCATGGCCGTCAAAAGGGGCACAATTCAGTGTATTTGAGCGTTCCCTCTAGCGATCAGGTGATGCTGAATTATCAATTGCGATATTAGGTGAACTAATGAAAAGGATTCTTGCCATATTGCTGGCGTCTTTGATCTGGGTCGGTCTGTGCGCTCAGAGCAAGGGAACACTCTTTCTCAAATCGCTACTGATACCAGGTTGGGGGCAGATCAGCTCCTATCGGCAATATGGCTATGCCATGCTGACGAGTGAGGCATTGGCATGGATGTCTCTCTACTACTTTGACCGGGAAGCGGAGATCAAACACCGTGAATCCTACGAGTACGCCCTCAATTATGCCCATATTCAACCTGGAACGTATAGCTATGATTACTTCAGCCACTTGGGAAGATACCAATCAAGCGGATTTGAAGCAGGCGGTTTCAATGCAATGATCAGGGAAAAGGCAATGGAACTCTTCCCCCATGACCCGATCGCACAGCAGCAGTATATCGATGCCAATATCTATGGCGAGGAACTGTCCTGGAACTGGGATTCAGTGGATAAGCGCAAGAATTACAATAGCATCCGGATCCAAATACGTAACAACCGGAATTATGTAAAGGTCTTTACTGGCGTATTGATCTTCAACCACCTGGTAAGCGCAGTGGATATTCTCCGCATCCATTCCAGCCAATCCCGCGCTCAAGCATATATGGGGATGAAGGATCAGACCCCGATCTTGAATTTGGAAGTTTATTTCTGACCACACAACGGATTTGTTTCTCGGCAAAGACCCTTCAATAAATCAGTGTAATTGAACCTAAACCTTCAAATGCCGATGGGTATGGGTTACTACCGGCTCCCTTTCAAACCGGGTGGGTGAATGCAACTCCCTAACAATAACTCTTTTTGTAGTGATGATGACCTTAGAATACCTAACTGCAAATCAGTGATAAAGATATACGTACTAATCCAAATCCACATATTCTTGCCCAGGAAAACCGACATCCCGATCTACCCACCTACTAATCTTTCCTACACCTAAGTGCTTGAATAATGGTGAGTCGATCCACTGGAAA
>JBBISI010000036.1:0-18183 GCA_037441405.1 Candidatus Cloacimonadota bacterium | reverse complement strand
AGTTGCCATAATATTCAGGGTAGCTTTTTTGTCAATCTCGTGACGACACTCTCTAAGGTTATCAAGCAGGGAGAACTCAGGAGAAATCACTATTCTATTTGAATCTAAACCTTCCTGAGACCGTTAGATAACTCAGAGTGGTTGACTCAACGAGTATCCAAACTATCGGACAGGCACTATCCTTAGTTGTTACTAACTGCGCCGGAAGGAGAGACGTTATTGTTGTTCACGGTCTCGATATATGGTGATTACAGTATGTGCAACGCTCCTATATATGGTATGAATACAGTGCCATTGGTCAGGGGGTCTTACCGAAGGTGCGTAATGTAAGGTTGGGGGGGTAGAGGAGGTTGAGAGGGTAGAGATGTGGAGTTGCTGAATTTGGGCTTGACAAAAACAGGCGGATTAAATCGTGTGGCACCGCCGATGCGAAAATGAGGTCCAGTAACTCAGCGGTAGAGTATCTGCCTTTTAAGCAGAGAGTCGCTGGTTCGATTCCAGCCTGGATCACCAGACATGTTTGCGACCCCTTCGTCTATCGGTTAGGACTCAAGATTTTCATTCTTGCAAGAGGGGTTCGATTCCCCTAGGGGTCGCCACAATAGATCGAGATCGCATCCGGTCTGGTCGGGATTCCGGATGTGTGCTTTAGAGCGTCCCGTTCGTCTAGTGGCCAAGGACTCGTGATTCTCAGTCACGCAACAGGGGTTCGATTCCCCTACGGGATACCATTTTTTTGAGGGATTTACCAGTGGATTGGAACGTTTCTTTCTCCACTGAGGCAAACGCATAATAATTAATGGGAAGAGAAATATATAACGATGCATGATGATTTTATCCCCTCCCGACGATTACAGTTGACTCTGCAGGATGGCATGGACGGCAGGCGACGGCAGGTTTTGCTGTCACGTCCGTTAATTTATACAACGGCGATTATTCTCGTTTTGTGCCTGCTCGGCGCTGCCGGATTTGTGATCAGTATAGGCCCGGTGAATGCCTTGCGAACTGAACTGGCAAAGACGAAATCGGAGAACGAGCAATTGCGCGAGAAATTTGAGGTTTATGCGGCTTTGATCGATTCGCTGTTTGTGCGGCAGGGTCTTTCTCCTGAGAGTATCACCGCGGCAGAGGATCCGGTGATCTTGCCATACGTAGGTGAAGGCAAGCCCGAATTGATCCCCTTTTCCCAGGATCCTGCCTTCAAATCCCGCGTCTATGAGGTGGAACAGAAACTCATCTATCTGACACGGGTATTTGCCATCCTGTCCGAAATGATCGGAAATCTGGAGGCAGCGCTGCCGATGGAGCCCAGTAACGTTGACTGCATACCATCGGTCTATCCCACTTTTGGCCGGATCAGCGATGGCTGGGGGATGCGGATCAGTCCCTTTAACGGACACTGGGAATTTCACCAGGGGATCGATATTGCCAATGCCATCGGCACTCCGGTCTATAGCACGGCGACAGGACGGGTGACGGAAGTGACGTATGACAATGGCTATGGCAAGTATGTTCGGATCAACCATGACAACGGGTATGAAACGCTCTATGCCCATCTTTACAGTTCGCTGGTGAAAGCGGGCGAATCCGTGCATAAGGGACAGATCGTGGGGCTAATGGGCAATTCGGGCATGTCCACCGGTCCGCACCTGCATTATGAAGTGATCTTTCACGGCAGCAAGATCAATCCCGGGGCATACCTGAACCGGACCGAAAACGACCTCTACGTCCGCCGATGAACTGTCCGGCCAGCCGTGCCTGGCTTTTTACCGGGAACTGTCCTTCCGCCATTGTATCAGGTTATCACAATCTGAAAAAAAGTGATCTTTTGATCGCGGTGGATTGCGGACTGGCGATGATGGAAGATCTCGGGCTTAGGCCGCATCTGATCATCGGTGATCTGGATTCGGCGAATGAGCTTGCGATCGGGAGAGACTATCCCGAGGTGCCGGTTTTGCGCTATCCGACCGCCAAAAATGAGACGGATACGGAATTGGCGGTGCTGTGGTGCCTGAAGCAGGGGATCGGTGAGATCGTGATCTGCAATGACCTTCAGGGAAGGTTCGATCATGCTCTGGCTTTGGTGCAGAATCTACTCCTGGCAAGGGACAAAGGCGTTTGTAGCCGGATCGAAAGCGCAGATCAGGTGGTCTTGTTATTGGATCGGGAGACGGCATTGCCCTATCCGGCCGGTTCGATGCTATCGCTGATCGCATTGTCGGAAAAGGCGGAATTTGAGGATTCGACGGGATTGGAATATGAGATGAGCGGGGTCATGCTGTATAGCCATCTGTCAAGGGGTATCAGCAACCGTATCAATAACATGCCTGCCATCATCAGGTTGCGTGGAGGAATGGTTTTGGCGGTTTTGACCATTTTATAATTGACAGAAATTAAATCCCCGTTTAAGAAGGGCGTGATTATAAGGTGGAATGATATGCTTGATAAACCCAACCCCATTGACATTACATTTGAAACGGCTCTAAACAAACTGGAGGGGATCGTACAGCGCCTGGAACAAAGCCAGGACAGTTTGGACGAGATGATCCGGTTGTATGAGGAAGGGCTGAAGTATGCCAGACTATGCCGCAGCAAACTCGAAGCCGCAGAGACCAGGATCAACATGCTTTCCGGCGATCTAAATACCCCCCCTGCAAGCGAGGATAACAATGGATAGTCGCGTGTTGTTTAAACGGGACATGAAAGAAAAGCAGGAGCAGGTCAATATCATCCTCGACCGTTTTTTGCCGCGCAAAGACGAATATCCCAAAGAGATTCATAAAGCGATCCGCTACAGCGTCTTTGCGGGTGGCAAGCGCCTCCGTCCCTATTTGACCATGATCACCTATCAGTTGTTTAAAAAGGATGTCGAGTCGGTCACTCCGGTGGCAGCCGCCCTGGAGATGATCCACACCTTTACCCTTATCCATGACGATCTCCCCGATATCGATGATGACGATTACCGCCGGGGCAAGGAATCCTGCCATAAAGTTTTTGGCGAGGGGATCGCTCTGCTGGCCGGCGATGCGCTTTTGATAAGCGCATTTGAATTGATCACCTATGCCGAGATCGATCCAGCGATCAGAGTGCAGATGATCCGTGAATTGGCAAGGGAGATCGGAGTCAGGGGACTGATCACCGGTCAGATGCTCGATATCGAATCCGAAGGCAAGAAAGTGGATAAAAAGACCTTGAACATCATCCACGAGAACAAGACCGCTAAACTGATAAAACTCAGCATCCGCTTCGGTGCTCTGGCGGCGGGAGCTTCTGAACTGGAATTGAAGGTCTTGGACGACTTTGGCAGCAAGATCGGGCATGCCTTTCAAATCATCGACGATCTGCTGGATATTGAAGGCGATGCCGACGAACTGGGGAAAAGCATCGGCAAGGATGCGGAACACAGCAAGGCGACTTATCCAGCGCTTTATGGCATAGAAGAATCGCGCCGGCAAGCAGAGACCTTGATCGAACAAGCCAAAGCGGGCATCCGTAAGTTTGGCGAACGCGCCACCCTGTTTATCGAGCTGGCGGACTATCTGCTCAAGCGCAAATCCTGATCAGACCGGCGGATGAAGATACTTTTCAAACGCCTTAGGGCGAGTGCACTGCCCCCGCAACAAATGACGGAGTACAGCGCCGGATTTGACCTCCGCGCCGATATCGGCGAAGCCGTGAGCCTAATGCCGGCAGAAATCAAGGCCATTCCAACCGGCATTGCAATCGCCATCCCGATCGGTTTTGAGGCACAGATTAGACCACGCAGCGGTCTGGCATCCAAGCATGGTATCAGTATTGTTAATAGTCCCGGCACGATCGATGCGGACTACCGGGGCGAAATCAGGATCATCCTTGTCAATCTCGGAAGTGAGGTTTTTGTGATCGAACCCGGAATGCGGATCGCCCAGATTGTCGTATCGCCTGTACTCATCCCGAAATGGGAGGAGGCCGAGATCCTGCCTCCCACAGCCCGGAACGATAATGGCTTTGGTCATACCGGCTGCTGAAGGTAAGGGATTTGAATGGATATCATCAATGAGATAAAACGACTGAAACGAGATAAGAATGCGGTGATCCTGGCGCATAACTACCAGGACGTATCGATTCTGGAAGTGGCTGATTTTAGCGGCGATTCGCTGCAACTATCAATGCGGGCGCGGGATGTGGATGCACGGTTCATTGTGTTTTGTGGAGTGCGGTTTATGGCGGAAACGGCTGCCATCCTCAATCCCGGCGTCAAGGTTTTATTGCCAGTAGCGGATGCGGGATGCCCAATGGCGGATATGATAACTGCAGATCAATTGCGTCTGCTCAAAGCGCGACATCCAGGAGCGGTTGTTGTTTGCTATGTCAATTCCACACTGGAAGTCAAGGCGGAGAGCGATATCTGTTGCACCTCGTCCAATGCCGTCAAAGTGGTGCGTTCCATCCCTGCGGGTAAACCGGTCATCTTTGTCCCCGATCAGAATCTGGGATCATGGGTTGCCTGCCAGTCCGGACGGGAGATGATCATCCACAGCGGTTATTGCATTGTGCATCAATGGGGATTCAAACTTTCTGATGTCCGGTGCATGCGGCAGAGATATCCTGATCACACTCTGATCGCACATCCTGAATGCACGGGCGAGATCCTCGATAATGCGGATGGTGTGATGTCCACCAGTGGCATGATCGAATTTGCCCAAGGGCATGACCGGATCATATTTGCAACGGAAGTGGGGCTCATCGATTTTCTAAAACACCGATATCCAACCAAGAGTATGATCGCGCTTAGCCGACGGGCGGTGTGCCGGAATATGAAAAAAACCCGCCTCTCAGATGTCCGTGCTTCCCTGTTTTTTGAACAGCATCTGATTGAGCCGGAGGCGGAGATCGCTGCGCGGGCGCTGGTATGTCTCGAACGAATGCTGGCTCTTTGATGGATATCAATGGCTACCGGCGGGTATTCCTGCCGCTGGAGGGCAAATACATCTACCAACCGAACTTCGGACATCCGGTTACATGTGCTGCAGCTTTTTTGCAGAAATGTGTGGTGCAGTATAAATCGGAAACCGATCTGGAAGTCATGGAGCTGGGTTGCGGCAGCGGCATCATTGGGATCATGCTGGGTTTACAGCGTCCTGGCTGGCGGATCAGCGGGATCGATATTCAGGCGGAACTGGTGGAATTGGCAGGGTATAATGCCAGCGTCTGTAACGTAAATGCCGCCTTTTCCATCGGCGATATCCGATATCCTCAGAAGTGGGGCGATAGTTTTGACTTGATCGTGACCAATCCTCCCTGGATCAAAATGGAAGCGGGGATCATCAGTCCTGATCGTTCCCGTGCGCTGGCTCGCACCGAATTGCTGTGTTCGATGCTGGATGTAATCAGAGCATGTGAGCATATACTGCGTTTCGGCGGCAATGCTTTTGTTCTCTATCCGGTATTCCGGGCAAATGAATTCAAAGCAGCGCTGGCGAATTCTCTGCTTGACACGATCAAGATCATTCCGGATAAGGATACGGGAAGGTACTGTGTCTTCCATCTACTCAGACGCAATACAGCAGATAACGCGTTGAAACGCACAAGAGGTGTCCAATGAAGTTACACTTTACGTTTTTACTGGCAGTAGCCGCCCTGGCACTGGTTGGATGGACGATAATCAATTATGTGGCTGCCGATTATGCCCATGGCAAGCTGGATGAACTGACCTCCTATCCACTGATGGCATACGTGGCTGATTCCACCGCTGCACAGGCACTATCCGGCGCTTTGGTTATCCATCCTGCTGTGGACAGCATCCGGATACAAAGCGGAATGGATGCGAGCCTCGAAGTGATAGAAAGTCATTCCTTGAATATCATGCATGATCTTCTGGCAAAATTCAATCTTCCGGACATCGTCCATATCCATCTGAAAAGCGATTATCAGGTGATCGGACAGCGCGATTCGCTGTTGGCATTGATCGGAGAATACGTTCATGCCAATGACATCGAATCCCATCCCGCACTGTGGCAAAAGATCATCGGCGAATTGCACCAGATAAAGAGATATTCCATCTACCTGAATGGATTTATTGCGGTATTGCTGCTGATGTTGGTCACTTTTATGCGGTTGAATTATGAGAATCTGCTAGTGCGGCTGCGTCCATACCGAAAGCGCACAGTGGTCGATGAAATGAGAGAAAAACGGACTCATATCCGACATATTGTGTTGATGCTGTTCATACCCCCGGCGCTTAGCCCCCTTCTCTATTATATCCTGCTATATCTCAATAAGATATCGGTATTTCTCGATTGGTGGATCTTTGGCTTGCAATTGATCGTATTCATCATTGCCTCGATCATCGTCATGATCTCGGAAAAGACCTATGAACAGGCGGAACTTCTGCGGACGGATGAACCTGCTCATGCCCCGTACGCTGACCCAGATGGATGGGATAATACCGCTTCCGGGAGCGATGAAACACATCCCTAATCTTCTTACGGTATTTCGGATCATCCTGGTTCCGGTTTTTTTGTTGGTGATCGCCAACCGATCCATAGAATACTCTTTCCACCTCGCCTTGTTGATCTTTGTTGTAGCAGCCGCTACCGATTGGTTGGATGGCTTCTTGGCACGGCGCTGGGATATCGTGAGCGATTTTGGCAAGATCGCCGATCCTTTGGCAGACAAGATGCTGGTGTTGTCTGCGCTGGCGGTATTGGCCTGGGCTTCTCCTTTTGCCATATCCAAAGCAGTCTTTTTTATTATCCTGTTCCGCGAGGCACTGATCACCGTCATGCGAGAGATCTACCAGCGGCGCGGGATAGTCGTTCCCGCTGATCACCTGGGCAAACTGAAGACAGTGATGCAAATGGCTGGTATCCTGGCGGCGTTATCATTGTGGGCGGCGCTTAGGAGCCAGCCCCGATGGGTGGTGGTAAGCATGAACATCTGGTGGTGGCTGGTGGCAGGCATTACTTTGATCAGCGGAGTGAATTATCTTATCCACAGTAGAGAGCGCTAATGGAATGCGTCCCTTCGGAAGACAAATGTAACCATCGGAGTGCGATGTTACAAAGGAGATATCATGTATAGGATAGTGATCGTGCTGGCTTGCCTCCTGATCCTGATCGGATGTCGTGGACAGAAAGCAGGATCATCTGCGCTGAGTCAGCGTTATAGCAAGTTTGATGACATCATTGATGCTGCCAAACCGATAGCTTTTGGCGAGGACTATGACGTCTATGTCTTCAGCGGTTCCGGCAACTGGAACCGGTTGGAAGATTTTATGCGCTCCACCATCGAGCGAGAGATGTTCATCGTCTATAATGAACGTTACTTTGACCTACATCTGGCAGAGATCAAGGACTTTGATCGCCTTACCAAATTTCGTAATCTGGTTTTAATCGGGGATCTTTCCAGCGGGGATACCGTTTCCCGTCATATTATCAATTCCTTGAGCGCAAAGCATGTCGAGCGTGTCCGCCAAAGCGGCGGAGAGATGTATATCGCCAAGAACCGCTGGGTGCGTGATCAGGTCGTATTGTATCTTTTGGCGGAAAACGCGGAAAAACTCGAGAAACTTGTCATCGCCCAGGCAAACAACCTCTTTTCCATCCTGCTCAAACGGCTCACCGAAAGGATCGCCTATCACACCTATTTGACCAAGACCATCGCTGCTGATTTTTGGGAGCATTTTCCTTTTTCCTTGCAGATACCCGAGAACTATCGGCTCTACTCCAATGATAAGACCGGACGCTTTCTCTCCTTTCTCTATCGTGCCAGACAGCCCAACCGCGAGATACCGGATAAATTTGTCTCGATCTATTATGAGCCGATGGAGACGGACAGTGTCGATAGTGACTGGCTGATCACCAAACGGGCGGAACTGGCGATGAAGTATTATGACGGCGATGTCTTCGATGCCCATAGTATCAGGCGCGAACGCTTTACCCTGGCGGGTTATGATGGCTGGCGCATCATCGGACCCTGGGAAAACCGCAATCACCTGGTGGGCGGGGGATTCCAGAGTTTTGCTTTTTGGCACGAACCCAGCAAACGCGCTTACCTGATCGACAACAGCGTCTTCTTTCCCGCCGGTGATAAACTTCCGCTCCTGCTCGAATTGTATATGATATCCGGGACTTTGCAGATCAAGCGATGATAAACGTCGCAAAGCAGATCATGCTATCCAGGGTTCGTTGTGTAAGCAATGTGCTCTGGATGGCGTTTCTTTTTTTTGTGTTTCTTACCGCCTGCAGCAGTAATATGTCGCGTGATATGCCGCCACAGATCCCGCCCTCCAATCCTAACATCCGATCGCAGTTCCTCTTTATCACGGGCGATTATCATTATCGGATCGGTGACCTGCATGGCGCCGACTACCTATTGCGCGAAGCGTGGAAAAGCGATCCCCAAAGCCATACTCTCATGAAGCATCTGCTATCCGTCAATGTCGATCGTTATTATCAGGGTTGGATAGATGCGGCACTGGTGACTGGTCTCATTGATACCCTGCGGGTAAAAACCGTCTTTGACGAGGAGATGCTGATCATGGCGATCGAGGTGTTCAGCAAGATCCCCGACCCTCTCCGTCAGAGTGAATTGATCGATCTTTACATCCGGCGCTATCCCCATGCCAATGCCTATATCCGCAAATTGATCTACGAATTTGATCATGAGGGCACTATCAACTTGGAACTCATGGATCGGATCCGCTCTCTCGCGGGCAATGATACCGGCGTCCTGTTCTATCTGGCAAGAATTTACAGCATAACCGAGGTCCCGCGGGCACTGGAACTTCTCCGGCGGATCCACAGATTTACCAGGATGGATGAAGCGGAGGAACTGCTGATTATGCTAACCGTAAAGCATGCTGATTTCGCGGAAATCATCAATCTCTTCCGTTCATACCGGATGCCGGATGACAGGCATCATCTCCTAGCGCTTATTGCTCAGATGATCGATTATATGAAGTATGACGCCATCCTCAAACTTGAAAAGGATCTGCTGGCACTCAAAGAGGTCGATTTTCTTTTACCACTTGCCTTAGCCGCTTTTAATACGGACAAGATCAGGACTTTTGACCGGGTGCTGAACGCCGTGGAAACCCTTCCCGCTTCCCCCGATGGTACGTCAATGGTCTTTGCCCTTGCCGCTGTCCGGGCAATGAACGCCAATGATTATGTCAAGACCAGCAAATACATTGCCAAACTACCCTCCCTGTCCGACCTGAAGTTGATCTGCCATTTTTATATCCACGATTGGCTAAACCGCAACAAAAAGACATTCAGCAATCTCGGAGTTCAAGAAAGGTGGGATCTGGCCGCAGCTTTTGACAAGTTACCTGCTTATGTTATGCCCCAGCCGATCCGTGATTATCTGAGCCTCACTTTACATACCATCTTACTGGATGAACCGCCCCCGGACAGGACTAATGAGAGGCAGATCGGTTACAATTGTGCCAGGTATCTGTGGGACAAGGGATTCCACCATCCTGAGCAGATCGAAGAATTGCAGAAACATTATTTTCTGAACCGCGACCATGATGCTCTCATCCCTCTTTTACGCCTGGCGATCGAACTATATCCCTATAATGCCGGATATCTGAATAATCTCGGCTACTTTCTGCTTATCAGCGGAGGTGATCTTGATGAGGCAGGGGAATTGATCAGCAAATCCTTATTCATCGAGCCGAACGATCCGCATACCCTTGACAGTATGGCGTGGTATCACTATCTAAAAGGTGATTATGCCACGGCGCTGGAGTGGATGACGATCCCCGCCGCTTTGGAAGATCTGCCCGGAGATGTCGCCTATCATCTGGCGATGATCCATCATGCACTGGGGAATATCGAAGAGAGCGTCTATTACCTGAAAAAGACCGTCGAGATCAACGACGACGAGACCAAAAGCCGCTTGGCACGGGAGATGCTGGAAATACTGAACCGCTGAGTGGTTTTTTTGTCCCCTATTTGCTTGGTTGCGCCTGCAGGTAAGATCTTACCAAGCGGAGTCCATTTCCGTCGTAGCGGATGGTGGCGCCGAAACTATGGCGGCAGGCAACCCTCATAAAACTGGGCTGATAGGCAAATGACCCACCCCTCAAGACCTTGTTCACGCCCTGATCCGGACCCGTGGGATTGAGAACCGGCGTCGGCGAATAGAATTTGGCGTCATACCAATCCCAACACCATTCCCAGACGTTGCCGCTCATGTCATATAAGCCCAGCTCATTCGGTTTTTTTTGACCGACCGGGTGTAGCTTGCGATTGGCATTATCCCGGCACCATGCCACTTCCATTACGTTACTGCTGCCCGCATAGCGATAACCGGAGGTCATTTTCCCGCCCCGGGCGGCATATTCCCATTCTGCTTCCGTAGGCAGACGGTAGCCATTGGCGGTAAAACGGCAATAGACCGTTCCCCGTGACCAATCCCGCGGCTCCGGATTGCCATCCAAACTGAAGCAAGGCACCAGACCTTCCATTATGCTCCGTTTATCACAATATGCCACCGCTTCCAGCCAACTCACGCTTTCCACCGGAAGATCATCGCCCTTGCAATAGGATGGATTATAGCCCATTACTTCCACCCATTGTCTCTGAGTCAATTGATGTTTGGCGATGTAAAAGGGGTAGAGTTTGACCAGATGTTTTGGCCGCTCGTCTTTGCCGCCGTCATCATAGTGATCGCCCATCTCAAAGATCCCGCCTTCCACCCTGATCAGTTCGATCGGGGATAGATCCACCTTCCGGCCGATGGGTTGGGCAGATTCCACAGATTCATCACTTTCCTGCCTTCTCAGCATTATCTCCTTGGCGGTCATCAGATTGCAGGGCGGCTGAGTGACCGTGCTCATGATCGAGATAAGTTCCACCGCCTTGGCGGAAAGAGCATCTTCGGCGGGGATGGTGAATTCCGGAGGCAACCGGTCGTTTAGCAGCAATAGGTAAAACTCATTATCCGGTAAAAAGGGCGTTTTGTTCGTCAGCATCTGATACAAGAGCAATCCGTTCTCATAGATGTCCAATTCCATGCCCGCCATCCGCTTTTTCGGTAATTGTCCGGAAAGATCATACCTGTTCAATTCCGCAGGATACATCCTCATTCCCAAAATGCTGGCAATACCGAAATCGCGGATGCTCACGGAGTCCGCATTGCCCAGATGAATCTTGCCGGCGCTTAATCTGCCGTGGAAAACTCCTTCCCGATGGGCATACATCAGAGCATCCGTGATCTGGCTGCTGATCTTGATCGCCCGTTCTTCGCCGAGTGCACCTTTCTCATCCAATTCCGATTGGAGGGTTCTACCCGGATTGTAATCGCTGATCAGGATCAACCTGCCCTCATGGACAATGGCGGTCTTTGCTCCACAGATATGGGGATGCTTCAAAGCGGAGAGGGATTTTACGCGTCCCACCAGATCGGGAAAATCTGGGTCATCCGGGTCGATCCTGATCCCGGTCTCCCTAAGAACCGCCTTGAAGCCCATGATAGTTTCCTCGCAGAGATAGGCATCCCCCAGCAGGCCTTTGCCTAATTCGCCGAGAATTCGATAATTGCCAATGATCTTACCTTTGCAAACATTCATCGCTCTACATCCTTGGATTTCACAATTCGCTTGTCCACTGCCTTGATTAATTTGTCAAGGGAAATCTCTGGTTCATTAGCAGATTGTGCTTGACAGCCTGAACCCGATATTTCCAATCGGCGCGAAACCGTAAAGGAGTAACCATGCCACTGATGCCTGTCATTTTCGCAGTCATATCTTTGCTTGCCCTGATCATCTGGATCGTAGTCACCAGGGACAAGACCATCGCCCGATCCTGGGGGGTCATTGCCGTCGCCCTCATCATCGCCACGACCGTCTTTGGAGTTTTCCTATTGCAAAGCCGGCTGCCGCGGACCAGTTTGCGCATCGTTGGCTATGCCAGCAAACTGTTTGATTCCGATCTCGTCAAATGGGATTTGAGCGTCCAGACCAGTTCATCCCTGGAAAACCTGCACACATCCACGCTCCGCATCAATCGGGACGTAATGGAATTTAGAAACTACCTAATCCGGCAGGGGATCGCTGATACCGTCATCACCATCATGCCGGCTACTTCCAATGCCAATTATGAATACGGAGGCCGGATCACCGGTTATACCATCAATCAGAATCTCTTTGTTATCTGGCCAAATATCGATCTGATTGAAAAGGTCGCTCTGGAATTGGATTTCTTTGCCCAGCGCGGACTGGTGTTATCCAATTCCAACCTCTCATACCTCTATACCAAACTTCCGGAGTTAAAGCAGGAACTCCTGGCCGAAGCCACCCGCGATGCCGTTTCCCGTGCCCTGGAGATCACCGGAGCCGCCAATACCAAGCTCGGAAAACTGATTGAAGCCCGCGCCGGCGTCTTCCAGATCACCGCACCCTATTCCACCGAGGTTGCCGATTATGGCATCTTCGATACCACCACCCGCCAAAAAAGCATCTCCGTCACCCTCAATGCCCTCTTTTCCCTCAGGTAGGGGCAGCCCCATGCGTCTGCCCTGAGCCCGTGTATCAGCCCTGAATAGCCACGCGGATCTGACGAATGAAACGGATCAACACGGTTTCAAGGGAAATGAGGGAATATGATCGTAGGGGCAGACCCGTGTGTCTGCCCTGACATTGGGTTTGTCCTCCTTGCTTGATAACCTTAGTATAACCTTAGTATAACCTTACGACCGTAAGGTTATACTAAGGTTATTAAGCAGGAGAGAAGTAAGGGGGCGGTGTTTGTAAATCTCATTGCCATTATCCGGCAGCGGTACTGGAGGGGGTTTGGAATCTGGGGATGGAGCGCCGGCCGGTTCAGGTTGTTGTTGCGTCTGCCAATGATGTGGAATAATTTTTCTTGTATAATATCTAAGCACTAATGGATAATTGCCGATTGCCATCCGGAGTGATTTTTCCGGAGGGATCGGCAGATGCCGCACCGGCATCAGAATTTGATTGACTGGAAACAGCACGCCAAAAAGGTGAGGCACCGAAATGGATAAGACAATGAACGAAAAGAACCAAGGCACACAAGACAAGCGTGGCAGACCCTTCATGAGAGGCGGTCAGAATTGCCTGTGGATCGTGACGATGTTCACGTTGCTTTCGGCAGTACTGCCGCTCCCGGCTCAAGCGGATGGGGACGAGGCAATTGTTCTGCGCCAATATGTCTTGTCGGCGGAAGCGATGGCTTATTCAGCCCTGACCGAGATCGACAGTATCGCTTATTATGAGGGCAAGCCCTTTGAGGGGATCGCTTATGAGCGGTATTCAAACGGTCGGTTATTACGGGTTCAGAGTTACAGCCGCGGTCACAAGCATGGCTATATGTACGTCTGGTATCCAGACGGGACGCCGCAACTATACACCAATTACCGCAGGGGACACCTGAACGGCAGGTTCATGGGTTGGTATCCCAATGGCACGTTGATCTACGATATCATCCTCAATCAGGGCAGATTTGTCGGCGATTACCTTTATGACGATGATGAAAGCCAGCAGCGAGCCGAGACCGAAGTGACCGAAGGAGAAGGAAATATTGGTGACGGACAACAAGAGTAGTATGCCTCTGACGCCGGACACGATGAAGGCGATTAAAGCCCAGGGCGGGAAATTGGTGATGGTCACCGCCTATGACTGTGCGGGAGCGCGTTGCGTGAACGCGACCTCGATCGATCTGATCCTCGTTGGTGACAGCGTGGGGATGGTGGTTTTGGGTTACCCGGATACGCTGAAAGTGACGATGGAAGACATGATCCGTCACTGTGCAGCGGTTCGGCGTGGTGCGCCCCAGAAATACATCATCGCCGATATGCCGTATATGAGTTATCACCTCGATACCAGGGATGCCCGGATCAATGCCTCCCGTCTGGTGATCGAAGGCGGCGCTGATGCGGTCAAACTCGAAGGCGGCGGAGAAAGCCGGCTGGAGGTGATCCGCGCCATTGTGGACTGTGAGATCCCGGTCTGTGCGCATCTGGGACTAACGCCCCAATCCATCCACCGCTTTGGTGGTTACCGGGTGCAGGGCAAAAATCCTGACGATCATGCGGCGCTTCTATCCCAAGCCATCGCCGTCCAGGAAGCAGGTGCCTTCATGCTGGTCGTGGAAGGCATACCGGAGCTATTGGGCAAAGAGATCAGTGATGCTTTGCTCGTCCCGGTGATCGGGATCGGAGCGGGACGCTTTACGGATGGACAGGTGCTCGTTTATCACGATATTCTCGGTATGACACCCCATCCGGCTAAATTTGTCAAGGCCTATGCTGCCATCCATGACCTGAGCGCCGCTGCCTTCGAACGCTATGCCGGCGAAGTGAGAACCGGCGAATTTCCGGCTGCTGGACATACATATTATCCCATCGACTAAGATATGAAAGGACATAAAAGATGAATCCACGCTATTCACATGTCGAAAGCATGACCCCGGACGAAAAATTCAAGGCGGTCGCTTCGCTCAAGGACAAACTCGAAGATAATTACATTGCACTTGGACAATTGTTTTCCGAGATCAAAAGAACCAAGATATTCCGGTTTAAGGGCTATGAGAATTTCAAGGACTTTATCGAGGCGGAATACAATTTTAATAATGCGCTTGCCGGCAAACTGAGCCAGATCTTTGAACTTTATATCGATGAGATGGATATGGATGAGGAAACGATCAAAGCCATCGGCATGGATCGGCTGCAGATGATCCGTCCCTTTGTCGCCAAAGCACCTTGGGAAACTCGTGAACAATGGACGGAAAAAGCGCAGGATATGCCGGCGAATGAATTGCGCAACCATATCAAAGATCTCAGGACAAAGCAGCGCGAAGCCGATAAGGACATGAAAGAGATCATCACAGAACAACATATGGAGAGAATGCTTGCATGGTTTAATTGCTCACGGAAGGAACTGAACTTCAAACTCGCCTTGTTTTTTCAGGATGCTGACCTCAACGCCATCAGCAAGGTGATCAAGGAGCGTCAGCGCCAGTTTGAATCCCAAACTCAAGCCTTCAAGGAGGAAACACGATGAAACTCATGCGCATACTCTGGGTGGACGATGAAGTAGAAATGCTCAAGCCCTTTGTCCTCTTTCTGGAGGATCGGGACTACCATGTCGAAACCTGCAACAACGGCAGCGATGCCATCGATCGAGTTTTGGAAGCCAAATTTGACCTCGTCATCCTCGATGAAATGATGCCCGGTTTGGATGGACTCACCACGCTCCAGGAGATCAAACGGATCAATCCCTCGATCCCGATCATCATGGTCACCAAAAGTGAAGAAGAAGGACTGATGGACAAAGCCATCGCTTCCCAGATCACCGATTATCTGATCAAACCGGTCAATCCCAATCAGATCATTATGGCGATCAAAAAGATATTCCAAGCGGATGAGATCCGCGCCAATCAGATCGGCGAACAATATACCAGATTCATCTCCCAACTCAACCAACGGCTCTTTGCTGTGCCGGACTGGCAGCAATGGGCACAGATCTATCGGGAGATGTCCTATTGGGAACTCAAGATCGATCAGGTGAATGATGAAGGACTGCGGCAGACGCACTTCCTCGAAAAGCGCAATTGCAATACCGAATTTACCAATTTTGTGGAACGCAATTACCGCAAATGGCTGCTTTCCGATGACCGTCCAAACCTGTCTTTTGACGTCATATCACAGTATGTGGCACCAAATTTTGACCACAATGTCCCGATCTACCTCATCATCATCGACTGCATGCGGCTGGATCAATACCTCGCCATCCAACCTTATATCCAGGAACTGTTTGAAGAGGAGCTGGAATTGTATTATTCCATCCTGCCCACCGCCACACCCTATTCCCGCAACAGCATCTTCAGTGGTCTGCTGCCGGTGGATATCGCCAAACGCTATCCGGAATACTGGGTGAATACCAGCGAACTCGACAACAGCCGTAACCGCAATGAACATCAATTGCTTGACGAACACTTCGCCGAACTCGGCTATGACCTCGAACCCACTTCCAAATACGTCAAGATCTTCAATATGGAAGAGGGAAATTTCGTGTTGCGCAAGATCGAGACCTGGAAAAATGAAAAACTCATCGTCCTCGTCTATAACTTCCTCGATCTGCTGGCGCATCACCGCACCCGCGACCAGATCCTGCAAGAGACTATTCCCCATGAAGAAGGACTACGCGCCTTTACCAAACACTGGTTCTTGCATTCCGCACTGTATGAAGCGCTCAAACTCATTGCCAAGCAGGATGCGATCTGTATCATCACCACCGACCACGGATCGATCAAGGTCAATCGTGCCACCCAAGTGATCGGTGACCGCGATGCCTCGATCACCGTCCGCTACAAAGAAGGAAAAAACCTCACCGTCAACGACCGTCACGCCGTTTATGTCAAAAAACCCTCGGATTGCGGCTTGCCTGCCAAAGGGATCGTGGATAACTTTATCTTCGCCAAAGATGATTACTATTTCGTCTATCCTAATTCCTACCACCAGTATCAGCGGCAATACAACGGCACCTTCCAGCACGGCGGTATCTCGATGGAAGAGATGATCCTGCCCCTGGCTATCTGTAAATCAAAGTCTCTCAAATGACTCTTGCGGAAACGCATGATCCGTGTGTATTGTCCATAGGACTGTATGATAACTCCCGCTGTCCTTGAACCTGTCGCGTTCAAGGACGGCCTTTTATTGGGCTAACCCTTCATGAAAACTATTGAACTGAACTCACCAAAAGATACCGTCAATCTGGCAAAATCCATCGCTAAGCAATTGAAAGCCGGAGACGTCATCTTCCTCTATGGAGGACTGGGAAGCGGCAAAACATTCTTTGTAAAACACTTGGGCAAACATCTGGGCGTCACCGAAGAGATCGATAGCCCTTCTTTCGTCCTGCTCAAGGAATACTATGGCGGAAGAATACCCTTGTTCCATCTCGACCTTTTCCGCCTTTCGGTGGCAGTCGAAGTATGCTGCCTCGGTATCCTGGACATGTTGGATAGTGGCATTACTTGTATCGAATGGGCTGAGCTGGCAGAATCACTGATCCCCTGTCCCGCATTCAAAATACGCTTCGAGTATGATGGGATCAGGCGGTCTGCGATCCTGGAACACCGGTAGTGCGACGCTGAACTGCCGGTAAAAACTGTCCTCCCCCAAAAAACTTCTTGACATAAAACAGGTCGTGAATTCCATTCAGCTCAGCGTGATGATTTCTGTCGTTAAGAGTTTTCAAACTATTGACAGTCCGTGGCTTGGATGTATTTGCGCCGGACGATTCTCGTGCTTGCACCGGAAATCTATGATCTGAGAAACAGCGAGGTAGAGTTAGAACAAAATGCTGTATTATGAGAATAAGGGTTGTCCACACACGGCTTGTAGGGGATACAGGCATCGTTGTATCTATGGTCACATGTCATCATGCATTTATTTCAATCGAATAGGTCGAATCAATCCAGGAAACGTCACCGTGCCGATATCCGCCAGAGGTTTATCATGGTAATTTTATCGCACGTTACTTATCCGCCTCCTCCGGTTCCGGCGCCCTGTTTCCTGACCCCCGTTTCATCACCATCCAAAGACCTCCGGCGTCATTTCCTCCGGGGACAATCGGTCAACCATTCCCATTCTTCATTGTAATAAACCTTAAGAAGGAGTATCCATCATGAAGAAACCATTAATTATATGCTTGTTCCTGACGCTGATGTTGGGAATCACAGGTCTTGCCTGGGCAAATCCGGTCGAATACACTATTGGGACAGGGACGGCGGTAAATACTACTACAGGAGCCCCCACACCCTATGGAACCTTTTTCAAAAACTTCCGGCAACAATATCTCTATCGTGCCTCCGATCTGACCGGTGCGGGTGCATCTGCCGGGAATATCTGGGCGCTCGCCTTCAACGTGCAAACCGTGAACAATTGTTCGCCGATGCCCAATTTCTCCATTCGGATCAAGACCACCGCCCAGACCGCTCTGACCACTACCTTTGAGGTGGGAACCTATACCCAGGTCTGGTATCAGAACAATTTCCTGCCGGTCAACGGCTGGAATGTCCATGAATTTATGACGCCATTCCATTGGAATGGGACGGACAACCTCCTGGTGGATATCATCACCACACTTATCCCCGGTGCATTCACTCAAAACGCCTCGGTCTTTTTTACGGCGACCACGGGTGTAAATACCTCTCTACGTTTTCA
>JBBISI010000035.1:15329-18815 GCA_037441405.1 Candidatus Cloacimonadota bacterium | reverse complement strand
GCGGATGGGTAATCCGAAGCGATGAAACGCGGATCAGCCGTCCTCCTCAATGATACCCGGGGTCAGAGGGCGGCTGGTCTTTATCTAATTTCCTGATCACAGCATGCACTTTTGGTATAATCCCCTTGACAGTTTTGCTTTTGACGAATAGACGGGAAAAAATCCAAGTGACGGTATGGACAATGACAGAATCAGACAAAATGATCGCAATACTGCGGCAGGAAGTGACACCTGCAATTGGTTGCACCGAGCCGGCAGCAGTGGCTCTGGCATGTGCTTATGCCGCCCGAACTTTGGGCGAATCGGTCAAGAAGGCGGAAGTATTGGTCAGCGCCAATATCCTCAAGAACGGTATGGGAGTTGGAATTCCGCATACCGTTCAGATCGGACTTGAGATCGCCGCCGCCTTTGGGATCTATCTCTGTGACACAGCCCGGGATCTGGAACTATTCTCCGCACTCAAGCCTGAGCATATCGCCCAGGCTAATGCTTTGATCGCGAGCGGGGATCTTTGTATCAAACTGGCGGATACCAAGGAGAAGGTCTGGATCGAAGCCCGGGTAACGGGAACCGGTAATACTGCTGCCGCCATCATCCGTTGGCGTCATAACTGGCTGTATCAGTTGCAGTTCAATGGGCAGGTGATCGAGCATAACGAAATAAATGACGCAGGCATCAAGCCTTACGTAAACATCGATCATCTCAGCATCCGGGATATCTATGCCTTCTGTGACACCGTAGATGCGAATGCACTGAAGAACTTGGAACTCGGCCTGACCATCAACCGGCGTATCGCAGGATATGGCTTGGAACAAAAACGGGGCATCGGCGTGGGGAAAACGATAATGATACAGATGGAAAACGGATTGATCGGCAATGACATCCATCATTATGCCATGGCTTTAACAGCCGCCGCCACCGATGCCCGGATGAGCGGATGCACCCTGCCGGTGATCAGCAATTCCGGCAGCGGTAATCAGGGCTTGTCTCTCACGCTGCCGATCATCGCCGTAGCGGAAAAGAGCAATAGCGATGAGGAAAAATTGATCCGGGCGCTTGCGTTGGGACATTTGATCTCGATCCATATCAAATCCAGGATCGGGATACTCTCCTGTCTCTGTGGTTGCCTTTCCGCCGCTTCCGCCGCTGCGGGCGGGATCGTCTATCTGCTGGGCGGCAATCTGGAGCAGGTGATCTATGCGATAAAGAATATGATCGGCAATACGGCCGGCATGGTCTGCGACGGTGCCAAAGAGGGTTGCTCGCTCAAGGTGGCGACCAATACCAGCGCTGCCGTCCAAGCGGCGCTCCTGGCTTTGAATGAAGTCTGCATATCATCCAAAGATGGCATTATTACCGACGATATTGAAGAAACTATAAATAATCTCGCGGAATTGGTCTACGGCGGTATGAGCGAGACCGATCTGACCATCCTGCAAATCATGATGAAAAAACGGAAATGAGGTCCTGAATGGACCGGGAAACAAGAAACGCAATGAAGATCGCATTGGACATGGACCTGCCGCCGGAGCCGGTATTTGTGCCGGGGATCCGCCGCGCTCCGAACCGTGGACTGAACCTGAGCAGGCCTGAGATCAGAACAGCGCTCAAAAACGCGCTGCGCTACATCCCCCCGGAACTTCACCGAGATCTCGCCCCGGAATTTTTGCAGGAACTGCTTAGCATGGGCAGGATATACGGTTACCGTTATCGTCCCCAGGGTATGATCTGGGGAAAGCCGGTGGACGACTATCGGGGGATCCTCCCTGCCCGGGCTATCCAGGTGATGATCGATAACAACCTCGATTTTGATATCGCACTATATCCTTATGAACTGGTGACGTATGGCGAGACCGGACAGGTCTGCCAGAACTGGATGCAATACCAGCTGATCAAGAAATATCTGGAGAATATGAAAGCTGATCAGACTCTGGTTATGGCATCCGGGCATCCGGTAGGACTCTTTCCCTCACGGGAGGAAGCACCCCGAGTGATTTCCACCAATGGCCTGGTAATCGGCAGATGGGATAATCCGGAGGAATTCAAGCGTTTGACCGCTTTGGGTGTTGCCAATTACGGACAGATGACCGCAGGCGGATGGATGTATATCGGTCCGCAGGGGATCGTGCATGGCACGTATATCACGCTGCTGAATGCCGGCAGGAAGTATCTGGGTATCCCTGAGGACAAGGATCTGGCAGGCGTTCTGTATGTATCATCAGGACTGGGCGGCATGTCCGGCGCTCAACCCAAAGCGATGGAAATCGCCGGCGGGATCTGCGTTATCGCCGAAGTTGACCGAAACCGGATCGAGACGCGTCACTCTCAGGGCTGGGTGGCGAAAGTGTCATCCGATCTAGATGAGATCTTTCTCTTGGTAAATGAGTGCCGTCAAAGCAAAAGACCATTGTCAATCGCTTATCACGGCAACGTAGTCGATCTGCTCGAATATATCGATGTCCATAATATCTGCTGTGAGCTGATTTCCGATCAGACCTCCTGCCACGCGGTCTATGAAGGCGGCTACACTCCAGCGGGAATGAGTTTCGCCGAGGGCAGGAGATTGATCAGGGACGATCCCGCCCTTTTCAAAGGATTGGTGGATGAATCGCTGCGCAGGCACTACCACGTGATCAGGCGTTTGACCGCTAAGGGCTCGTATTTCTGGGATTATGGCAATAGTTTTATGGCTTCGGTCTTAGACGCCGGAGAAATGTCAATCGCACGTAACGGACAAAATCCCAATGATGGCTTTATCTATCCCTCTTATGTGGAAGACATCATGGGTCCGCTTTGCTTTGATCGTGGCTACGGTCCCTTCCGTTGGATCTGCCTGTCCCGCAAGGATGAAGACCTGAGAAGGACCGATCAGGCGGCAATGGCTTTGATCGGCGGTTTGGAAAATTCCGCCATAGATCGGGATAATTACCATTGGATCAAAGCTGCTGAGGAAAACAAACTGGTCGTGGGAACCAAAGCCCGCATCCTCTATGCCGATGAAATGGGTAGGATCAAGATCGCACTCCAATTCAACGGAATGATCCGTCGTGGTGAGATCGGTCCAGTCATGCTAGGGCGCGATCATCATGACGTTTCCGGCACTGATTCTCCTTTCCGCGAGACCGCCAATATCACTGACGGCAGCAACGTCATGGCGGAAATGGCTACGCACTGCTTTGCCGGCAATATCGCCAGAGGCATGACCATGGTTGTCCTCTCCAATGGCGGTGGCGTGGGAATAGGCCGCAGTATCAATGGCGGCAATGGCATCCTCCTGGACGGCAGCGAACTGGCAGACCGGATCGTGCGCAGCGGGCTGTCCTGGGATGTGATGGGTGGCGTGGCAAGACGCAATTGGGCAGGAAATCCCAATTCTATCGCTACTTCTGCCAAGTGGAACATCGACCATGAGGATCAGGGACACATCACCATCCCCTTTGACACTGAGGATGATCTGGTCGAAAGCTTGCTATCGGATAGATTATA
>JBBISI010000035.1:0-15319 GCA_037441405.1 Candidatus Cloacimonadota bacterium | reverse complement strand
GACAGGGGATCTATATCCGCTGCCATGAGAACAGGAGATTCATTATGAGCATAGCCTTTGTCAAAATGATGAAAGCAGAAGGCATCGGGGATGAAGTGATCCGCACCTTTATCAACTATTATGATGAACTCTGCAAAGGCGAAACTGGTAAATTAAGCAAAACCGATATACAGATGCCCACTGAGCAAAATCTAGTACGATATGATGATATCAGGCATGAGCGCAGTTCGGAAATGCTGAAACGGACGGTGATCATCAAGTTGAACGGCGGTCTGGGAACCAGCATGGGGCTTTCCAAAGCCAAATCCCTTCTGCCGGTAAAAGGCAATATGAACTTTCTGGACATCATCGCCCGCCAGATCTTGTTTTTAAGAGCCCAAAGCGGATATGATTGCGTGCTCTTGATGATGAACAGTTTTACGACGCATGATGACACCGTGCGGCATCTGGTACGTTACCCCGATCTCGATAGGCAGCCTATTCCGATGTATTTTATCCAAAACAAGTTTCCCCGTATCCGCCGGGAGGACTTGATGCCATTGGAGAATTCCGATAGTTCTAAACTGTGGAATCCACCGGGGCATGGTGATCTCTATACCGCAATCTCATCCACCGGAATATTGGATAAACTAGTCGAACATGGCTACCGCTATGCCTTCGTCTCCAATTCCGATAATCTTGGCGCTACGATGGACACATCCATCCCGTTATATATGGAAAAGAACAACATCCAATTTGTGATGGAGGTATGTGAACGCACCCCTGCCGATAGTAAAGGCGGACATCTCTGCGAAGACCGACAAGGACATCTGATGCTGCGTGAATTGGCACAATGCCCCAGCGAAGAGGTAAGTGAATTTCAAAACATCGACCTTTATAAATACTTCAATACCAATAATCTATGGATTGATTTGAAAGCACTGCAATGGACTCTGATCTCCCATGACGGGATCATGCAACTGCCATTGATCGTCAATCCCAAAAACGTTGACGGTACCCCGGTCTATCAATTGGAAACTGCCATGGGCGCAGCGATCAGCGTCTTTGTCCGATCCAGGGCGTTCGTCGTTCCCCGTCAGCGGTTTGCCCCGGTCAAAAATACCAGCGACCTTCTGGCATTGTGGTCGGATGTTTATGAATTGAATGACCAATACCAAATTGTGCCCAAGCGCAACCTATCCAAAACACCGGAGATTAAACTCGATGACCGCTACTATCAGAGCGTGGATCAGATGAGGCAGCGCTTTTCTGATGGAATCCCATCCTTGATCAACTGCTCTTCCCTTGAGATCATGGGTGATGTGTCCTTTGGGGAGGACGTGATAGTAGAGGGGGATGTAGTCATCAATGCCGGTAGCCCCTTGCATTTGAAACACCGTCTGATCAACGGTAATCTTAGCACCTGAAATAGGAGATAAGCATGATAAGCAAGTCACAAAAAATCAGATTGGGCGTATTCCTGTTTATCGGCACGATCTTGATCCTGATTTTCGCTCTCGCGGTAGCCGGAAATCGCCTGATGCAAAAGCGTGATATCTACTATATTGAGTTCGAGGACTATTCCGTAGCCGGCCTTCAGGTGGGGGGAGCAGTGAACTTTCGGGGAATTCGGGTGGGCAGAGTGGAAAGATTGAGCATCAGCCCCAATGACATGACCAGGATCGTCCTCGAAGTAAGTGTTCAAGCCGGAACCCCGATAAAAGAGGATAGCGAAGCAGTCCTGATCAATGTCGGTATAACCGGACTCAAAGCAGTCGAGATCCGGGGTGGAACCAATCTCGCAAAGGATTTGAAACCCGGTTCACGGATCCCTACCGGCATTTCCATGTTTGACGATATAACCGATAGAGCTGTAGCCATCGCGGTCAAGATCGATGAGATTGCTACCAATATCGCTAGTCTTATTAATGAAGAGAACCGGATGAATATCGCCTCCATCCTGAGCCAGACCTCACTATTGCTTGCCGGCGCCAATCAAAATCTCAATAGGACTCTGGAGGATATTGGTAAACTCGCCCGCAACGTTGCGACCATGACCGAAAATGCAGACCGAAATCTTACTTCGCTCTCGGATAACTTGGAGATCAATCTCAGTAAGATCACTGAATCGACCACCAAAGGGATTGAAACCATATCCACATCCGCCACCACCAATATGGAAGAATTGTTCACCCAGACAAATACCCAATTGGGCCTGATGACTAAATCACTCATATCCGAATTCAATGCGATCAGCGGATCCCTGAACAGGAGTATCAGTGAAATCAATGCGCAAACCACTGCTATACTCAATGAGACCCGTCATCATCTGGGAAATATCGGTTTGCACGCTGACCAGATGATCCTTAATACCTCCACACAGATAAACGATATTGCCGCCAACCTCAACCGTTCGATCAACCGAATCAACCAATTGTTCGAATCACCGGCAATCGATTCGCTCATGGTAAATGCAAATACCCTTGCGGAACAACTGACAAAAGCAAATCTGGCTGATCTCGTAACGGAACTCACCCAAGCCGTTCAACGCAGCAAATACCTGATCGCCAATCTCGACCGAACTTTGCTGCGTAGTCGTTCAAGTATAACCGAAACCCTCGAATCCATCAGGGAGACAACAGAAAACCTGAATGACTTTTCCAGGCAGATCGCTGAGAATCCCGCGATCCTGATTCGGGGCAACTGAGGTAGACAACATGAAAGCCATACTAAAGTTGTTCCCGGGTGTCATTGTCCTGCTGACAGCAACCATTTTGACCGGTTGTTTTGGCACCAGCCAGAGAATTCCCACCCGCTATTACGTCCTTGATTACTATAAGTCAACCGAGAATCCTCAATTGGTCAGAAGGGAACCCGCGCCCCGAACGCTGGAGATTGTTGATGCCACCATATCACGCACTTACAGCCGCAATCAGATCGTGGTCAGGGAGTACTTCTCACAAGTCACATACCTCCCCAATGACATGTGGGCAAATCGTCTCGATGATGCCATTCCAAATCTGGTAATGCAACGTTTTCGCGCTTACAACATCTTCCGCCGCGTGGATAGGGATCTCGGTGAAATGACCCCGGATTATTATCTGGAAACACAGATCAATAACTTGGAAAAGATCGGGGGAGAAAAACCCCAAGCATATCTGAATCTGGAATTTAACTTGAGAAATGCTAAAACCCAACAAGTAGTTTTGAGCCATCGGAATGATCAATTGAAGAACCTCAAGGACGATTCTGTCATATATCTGGTTCAAACCCTGAACGATATGTTGATGTATCAAACTGATCTGTTCGCCGCTAAATGCATAGATTTTCTGATCGGTAGGAGACCTGATGACAAGGTTTCAGAAATTGCCCAAAAAGTTCTCCGCCGTTCGACTCTGCAATTACTTGAACCGGTTGATAGCGATGAATTATACGGGGAGCTACTGATCAATCTGATCACCACCACCGATTTTGAAATGCAGTATTCGGTATTTTGCAATGAGGTCGATTTTGGTGAATTCAAGGAAACCGGACAAATGGGTATCCCGCTCAAACTACGTCCAGGTAGTTATTATGCCTTTTTGGGCGATACTGAAGATGTGGTGGTGGAAAATATTATCATAGAGCCAAATCGCAGAACCGTGTTAGATCCCCAGTGGAGCGAACTGGTGATCATCATTATGGACGAGAGCTACAATCGGGTTCGTATGAATTATGACCTGTATCACCGCAAATCGGGAGATCATTACTTCTCCAAATTGAGTCAGGGTTTTTCCATTGGAGAGGATGATATCAACGAACCGGACAAGGTATGGATCCTTCCCGAAAGTAACTATATGATTCGTTTACAGGGCGGGTCGTGGAACGATTTGCGCGATTTTACGACAGTTCGCACCTTCGAAGGGGAGTCGCAGGTCCTCACCATTGTCGTTAACCCCCAGGGAGAACGGACAGTCCTGATCGGAGCAGGAGTTCTTGGAGACCCTCTGCATACCCGAGGTATGCGACGAATCCATAATGGCGCCATCCACTTCAATCTAAGTATAGCTTCCAATAATAGCGTCGATAAAGACCAACCCACCCGTAGTTTCAGTTTATCCGGTCAGTTTGATAACCGCATCGAAACCAATTTTCACCATCTTCATTACATAGGTCGCAGCGTCTATGACGTCGGTATGAACCTGACTACGGGATCGGATAATCGGATCGATGTCGACGATTACACAATGCGTAATACCGTATTATTTCTTCCCTTGGAGAAGTACCAATACCTCAAGACCCTGGGGTTTTATGCGAGAGGCGATGTAACTACTCATATGTTTGATGATTACGTATTCTTTAGCGAAGATAAGGATCTGATTTTATACCGGGTAAACGGTGACTCAATCGTCTGGAATGATCAAAACCGGTTACGTACCAAGGTAGCGTTTTTTCCTCTTACTCTTCGCGAGGGAACAGGACTCACCTATCGGTTTGTTTTCAGTCCCAATGCCTCCATCGGTATCCGCTCCGGATTGGGATGGAAGCAGGAGTATCACCGCAGAAACTTCAGTTATGCTGGAACTCAGGGCAACTATGACGTATATAGGGAAAAGGAAGATATCATAACCAGGGGAGTGGAAAGCACTTTGATACTGTCATTGATGAATCTCTTCAAGCACTTCACGGTCAATTCCACCTTTGATGTCCTTTTTCCGATGGAGACGAAGGATCGTAATGTCAAGGTGGAGAATGAGAATCGGATCAATATCCGTCTCTTGCGTAACGTATCCATCGATCTCAAAGCCAATCTCAAGTATGATCAGGCATTCAAAGAATATTTGATCTTCGATTTCAGTTCCTTTGTCAGATTGTCCTTATTCTATTGATGATGAGTACCGCTGAATTTAAAAATAATACTATCTACTTTTCCGGTTCATTGGTCTTTGAGACGATCGAAGATCAAAGTCGGCAGGTGAACAGGATACTGAACCACAACAAACCGGTGATGCTTGATATCTCAGGAGTGACCTTGATCGATAGCGCTGGTGTAGCTTTCCTGGAAGAAATCCAAGTCATGATGGAAACAGTCAGCGGTATCGTGATACTCAGCGGTGGATCTCCTGCGGTTCGGGAAATGATAGGAACTTATTCCTCCCACAAGTTAAAACCCATACCAGCTCCCGAACGCATTGATTTTTTTGAAGGCATCGGCGCTAGTTTTATCAACTCCATGAAGAATTTGGCAAAAAGTATCAATCTTGCTTCCGATGTTTTCTTCTGGTCTGCCTACGGACTGGTAAACCGGAAATGCCAGCGCCGGGGAGCTACGGTTCAGCAAGCAATTCTCTTGGGTGTCCAAGCATTGCCGATCGTTTTTCTTTTATCTATTATCATCGGTTTTATCCTGTCCCTCCAATCGGCAATCCAGTTGCGCAATTTTGGCGGCAACGTCTTTCTTGCGGATCTGCTCTCGATCACCATGGTGCGCGAGATGGGACCCTTGATCACAGCAGTTATTGTGGCCGGCAGAAGCGGATCCGCCATCGCTTCCGAGATCGCTACTATGCAGGTAAGCGAAGAACTCGACGCTCTGAAGATAATGGCGCTCAATCCCATCAGATTTATAGTTGTGCCGAAGTTTCATGCCATTACTTACATCATGCCGATCCTGGTTACCTTTTCCATTTTGATGGGAATTGTCGGTGGTTTATTGGTCGCAATCACCTATCTCGATGTCAGTTTACACACCTTTGTCACCCGTACGATCCAGATCTTGACCGTAAAAGATATCGTGATCAGTTTGGTCAAGAGCACGGTTTTTGCCTGGGTGATTGTGATCATTGGCAGTTATTACGGATTCACCGTCAAAGGCGGTGCCGAGGGCGTGGGAACGGCAACCACAGCCTCTGTCGTCACGTCCATATTTGCGGTGATCATTATTGATGCCGTGTTTAGTTTGCTATATATATGAGTATCCACCGGGAACCGATCATCAGTGTTCGCAACCTGACCGCCAAATATGACGATAAGGTGATCCTTGACAATGTTTCGGTGGATATCTATCCTAATGAGATCACCGTTATCCTCGGAGGCAGCGGTTGTGGCAAGACGACCCTGATCAAAAATATCCTTCGCCTTTATCAGCCCGCATCCGGATCCGTCAAGTTCTGGGGCAAGGAAGTTACCGACCTCGACTACGAAAAGTTTGATTTCATCCTGAGGCAAGTGGGGATGCTTTTCCAAAATGGCGCGCTACTCAATTCGGTAACCGTATTCGACAATATCTCCATCCCCCTGGAACTACACACAAATCTCAGCCCCGCCCTGATCGAGAGGATCATCCGGGTAAAACTGGAACTCGTCAATCTGGGTCATGCATTGTATATGCTACCCAATGAACTCTCGGGCGGGATGCGTAAACGGGCAGCGCTGGCAAGAGCATTAGCTCTCGACCCCAAGATCCTCTTTTGTGATGAACCCTCATCTGGTCTTGATCCGCTGACCAGCGCCTCATTGGACGAATTGATCCTGGCTCTGAAAAAACAACTCAAAATGACCATCGTCGTCGTAACCCACGAACTCGCTTCCATCCATCGTATTGCCGACCGGATCATCTTTCTCGAAGGCAGTAATTTGCTCTTTGCGGGAACTTTGGATGAAGCACAGAGAGCTCTGATCCCCCAGATCGACCGGTTCTTTGAGGTCGGCAAATTCTAGATCACTGGTTAGTTACTTTGGATCGCACCGACTGGACAGCCCTTGAAACCCACCGGTTTGCCTTCCACGCAGATATAACACTCAATACACTTTTCCGGATCGATCACGGCTTTTCGGCGGATGAATGAGATCGCCCCCAATGGGCATTGATTGACGCACAAACGACAACTGATACACTGGGAGGGGATCACCCTCAATCCACCCATGACCTGCACTACCGCTTGTCCCTGCTCATCACGTAAGACCGTGGTCGCATCATTGACCGTAAATTTATACACCAGTATCGCCTGAGACCTGATCTCTCCTTCGATCTCAACCTGGTCATCGGCATGGATTGCCAAACCCAATGAATCCAGGGCAATTCCGGGTAACAGCAACAACTGATACGACTCTTGCCCGCTGCTTAGGAACACCCGTTGTCCGAACAGGTTTATCCTTCCGTCTATATTGACCATTTGCCGTTCTGGCGATTCTGTTACCCCGGCCGCTATCACCGCAGCCGCTATCCATAAAGCGCATAGGACGATCAAAAAGGCTTTTATCCTCATCACTGTTCCTTTCAAAGATAGCCGGTGGATCTATCCGCCCCGCCGACCTGTTAAGTTTTGTTTTTCCCCGGTCTAAAGATAGGGTATATGCCCCTTCCCCACTCCCCGGACGCTACATCCGAGTCGGAGATATTCACTGATCCTGTCATCAGCCAGGAAATTGGAGCAATCCACGATCAGCGGCTTCTTGCCGGTATTTGCGACGATGAATTGTGGCATAAGTTCTTTGTACTCGTCATGGCCAACGGCAAAGATAACCACATCTGCATCCGGCAGGATATCGTCCCATGAATTATATACCTTGACTTCTTCCATTTCAGCCCAATATTCCACGTACGGGTCATGCACCTTGACCATGGCAAAATCCTTATGCAAAAACTCCACTAGCGTCTTGGATGGAGAGTGGCGCGTATCTCCCAGGTTTTCCAGATAGGATACGCCCAAAACGGCAATCTTCACATTACGCAAGACAGGGATCTCCTCTTTGATCAAGTCGATCGTATGCAACGGCATCGTATCATTGATGTTGACCGCATTGATCGCAATATCCAGCGTATCATCGACCTCAAACAGGGTCTTCATCGCCCAATTTGCCAGTATCGGATCCTTGGTCAGGCAGTAACCGCCGACGCCCAAACTTGGTCGTAAAAGGTTGTCATGCGTGCCCTTGCGCTTTCTTACCGCTTCCCTCACCTTGAAAAAATCTACTCCGATCTTTTCGGCAAAGCGTGCCCATTCGAGCGTCAGGGCGATATTTGCCGCTCGGTATGAATTCTCCATCACTTTTGCCAATTCGGAGGCATTGGTGTTCTCCAGTTCGGTCAGAGGATAGTTTTTTACGTCGAGGACTTTGCTCAGGAATTCACGGCAGAGGTCTTTGCTCTTTTGATTCACGCCGCTATATACTCTCCAAAAGTCACGGATCGATGCCACATACTTGCTGCCGGGCATCACGCGTTCGTAAGAGTGAGCGATCAGGGGCGGATGCTTGATGATATCGATCCCGCGCTTGATAAACTCATCCTCGATAATTGGCTTGACCACTTTCTCACAAGTTCCGGGAGGAACGGTCGTTTCCACCAGGATCATGCATTCGGGCCGGATGTGTTTGCCTAGTGTCCTGATCCCCTCCCGAAAGGCAAGTAGGTCGCAAAAGCCCTTTTCCGCTTCGCCAAAGGCAGGTTTGGTGGCATCCAACTGGATATCCACCACCACGATATCGACCATTTCATACACCCGATCTTCAGCCGTCGCGCGGAAATTCTGACGTTCCACTATGCAGCGATGAAAGATCTCGGGTACTTCCGGATCGGAAGAACTGACCGGTGCTTTGCCGGTATTGATGACCGGAACTTTCCAGTAGGAACGTTTGGAGGCACGTTGATGCCCATGCACATAATAATAGGGCTCCCCATTTTCATCAGTAGCATCGGCTACCACTGCCGCCATCACGCAGCCCACAAAGCCCAAGCCTTGCACACCGACGATCTTTCTGCCCTTAGCACGTTGCTGAGCAGTGATCTCTTGCAATAGTGCGAATTCTTTCTCGCTCTCTTCTGCTGTCGGCAGTTTATATTCTCCGCCGTCTGGGGCGATTGAAACATTCAACATATCTAATCCTTTATCGGTTGTCTAGCGCGAGGACCAATCTTTTCCAGTTGACGTAATGTCAATTCAAATCTCATCCGATATAGGACAAAATCCGGTTCGCTTTCTCGATAAAACTCTTTAGTTCTTTGCCCGTGAATGGCTTTTGCTCCAGCAGGGATAGGTCATGGATATAGCCACACAGAGTCTTTACCTCTTCCGTCTTGCCTTCTGCACTGAGCCGGAGTAGTTTCTGGACTATCGGGTTTTCCTGGTTGACGATCAACGTGTGGTGCTTCAGCATATCCATCCCGTCGCGCCGCATCATTATATCCATATCATGCCAGCGCCGCATATGCTCATTGAATACGATCATGGATGGGATTTCGGCAGACTTCAAACTCTTCACCTCGATCTTGAGTTCGGTATAGACATTGTCAAATAATGCCTTAAATGCCTCTTCGCCGATCTCTGCGCGCACTGTGGACGGTAGATCATAAGGTCTGACGATCGTGCGCTCCTCTTCCTGGATCAGATAGGGCGTCAGAGCCGTAGCCGCTTTGGGATGCCGCTTGATGAATCCGGCATAACTATCTTTTCCGAAGGATGCCTCCACTTTCTGATCTAAACCGCGATAGAAGATCTCCCGGATCTTTTCCGAATCACGCTGGTTGTCCAGATCGACGTTATCCGCTTTGTCCTTATTGATCAGCAGATCGTTCAACTCAGAATCCACCCGGATGAATTCGATATTTTCCCCTGTACTTTCCAGTTTCTGATACAGATGCGTGTCCAGCGGTGTGGATTGATAAATGATCTCCAAACCCTGCTCTTTCATCAGATTGAGATAACTCACCTGAGTATCCTCGCTGGCGCTATACCAGATCTTGGTCTTTTTGTCCTCGCTCTGATTACGTGCCTTGTATTCTTCCAGGGTCACATAATCGCCGCTGGCGGTCTTGAAGATGATGATATCCTTCAGGGCACTGAAGAATTCTTCGTCTTTGAGCAGGCCATACTTGATAAAGGTCTGGATATCTTCCCAATACTGCTCAAATTGACTACGGTCCTCCTTGATGGTATCGTTGAAGTGATCAGCGACTTTCTTAACGATATATTGTGTGATCTTTCTGACCTGGCGGTCGGTCTGCAGGAAACTGCGGGACACATTGAGTGGGATATCCGGGATATCGATCCCGCCTTTGAGCAAGAGTAAAAATTCCGGGATCAGATCTTCCAGGTTGTCTGCCACAAAGACGTTGTTGCAGAACAGTTTCACCTCGCCCTTAAAGAATTCCGGTTCGTTGCGCAATTTGGGAAAATACAGGATGCCTTTCAGATTGAAGGGATAATCCACATTCAGATGGATCCAGAACACCGGATCCTGCCAATCGTGGAATAATTGCTTGTAAAACTCGATGTATTCCTCTTTCTTGATCTCGCTGGGCTTGCGGTTCCACAGCGCTTCCTTCTGATTGATCGTCTTGCCCTCAAATTCGATCGGATAGGGAATAAAATTACAATAACGCTGAAGGATCTCACGGATCTTATGTGTCTCGGTGTATTCTTTGGAATCCTCATTAAAATGGACGGTGATCGTCGTCCCGATCTCTTTCCGCCTGCCCAGACCCATCGCATATTCAGTCGATCCGTCACATTCCCAAAACGAAGGTTCCGAATCCGGCTCATAAGACAGCGAATCGATCGTCACCTTTTGCGCCACCATAAAGGATGAATAAAATCCCAGCCCAAAATGGCCAATAATATTGGTCTGGACATCCTTGAATTTATTGATGAATTCCTCGGCCCCCGAAAAAGCGATCTGATTGATATACTTCCTGATCTCGTCTGCCGTCATCCCGATCCCGCTGTCGATCACCTTCAATTGCTTCTTCTTGGTATCCAGTTCCACCCTGATCTTCATCTGACTCTCGTCATAGCCGTCATCGGCATAACGGCGTTTATTGATCGCATCCACCGCATTCGAGATCAATTCCCGCAGGAAAATGTCGTGCTGCGAATACAGCCATTTCTTGATGATCGGGAATATATTCTCGGTATGGATCGCCAAACTTCCCGTTTCTATCTTCTTGTCTTTCTTCTTGTCCGGCATGCTTAATCTCCTCATTGTCTGATTTTTCTTCCAATCCCAAAATAACCCAACTGGGGAATTTGTCAAGGAGATTTTAGCAATCAAGTCATTGGACTGCTAAATATCCCTCCTCTCCCGCTTGCTTGCTACTCTTAATCAAGTCTTAATCCCCCCTTAAGAGGGGATAACCGTGTGACTAATACCGGCAAACAGAAGCGGGATCCTGACGATAATGGCGATCCGGAGATTCATTGGAGATGCCTTGCGGCGCAAGAGACAAATCTGATCAGGGCCATCGTCCACTTCTCCTTGACAAATCTGGCGTCAAAAAATTATCATGCCGCTCGAAAAACAAGAACCGCCAAAGGATTGATCAATATGACGCACAAGTGGATTTTAATGATGCTCGCCCTCGTAATGCTGGCGAGTGGGTTGACATCACGGAGCATGGAAGATTATCTGATGATGCCGCTTCCGACCGATCCGAATTTGAAGACCGGTACTCTGCCCAATGGCTTTACTTACATTATCCGAGCCAATACGCAACCGGCAAAGCGGGCAGAACTGAGATTGATTGTCCACATCGGATCGGTGGATGAGGACGATGACCAACTAGGCTTGGCGCATTTTACGGAGCACATGGTATTCAAAGGTACCAAGAGTTTTAGTAAGCAACAGATCATCCAGTATCTGAATTCGATCGGGATGGGCTTTGGCGGCGGCTTGAATGCCATGACCTCGCGCGAATTCACGCTTTATACCTTATCTGCCCCCACCGATAAGCCGGAAGCGCTGGACAAAGCATTCCATATCCTCTCGGAGATGGGCTTGGCAGCCATCTTTGATGAAAAGGAATTGGAAGAGGAACGCGGAGTCATCATAGAGGAATGGCGTACGTATCAAGGCGCATCTGAAAGGATCCAGGATCAATTGCAGAACCTGATTTTTGCCGGATCACGCTATGCCCAGCGCACACCGATCGGCACCTATGAGGTCTTGAATACCTTTACCAGAGACCAGATCCTCCGTTTTTACCGGGATTGGTATCGCCCCGATCTGCAGACCTTGCTGGTAGTCGGTGATTTTGATCCGGAGGCTGTTGAACAGACCATCGTCAAATACTTCAGCGCTTACCCCGCCGTGGACAATCCTCGTCCCAAGGTGGAGTATCCGGTTCCCTCCCATGAAGAACCCGCCGCCATTGTCGCTATTGACGATGAAATGTCCTATACCTCGGTCAATCTGATCTGGAAGCATGAACCCCTGCCGGTAAATACACTTAGCGCCTATATGCAAAGGATACTCATCAATCAGGGCATAAGCATGATGAACGGCAGATTGCAGGAATTGACCCGCAGCTCAAATCCGCCTTTCTCCTATGCCTATGCCTACCATTCACCGCTTACGCTTACCAAATCGTCGGTCGCCCTGGGTGCTTACTGTCCTGAAGATAAGGCAATGGAAGCCACACAAGCACTGCTCACGGAAGTGGAACGCATCAAACAACATGGTTTTAATAGCGGCGAATTGAGCAGATCGATAATGAGCACCAAGACCCAATTGGAGAAAGAAGTGGCCGACAAGGACAAGCAACTGTCCTCCCGCCTCTCCTGGACATATTTGGTCCCAATAATCTATGGCGATGCATTGCTCGGTCCGGAACAGCAGCAGCAGTTCTTTGAGATGTTCTCACCCTTTATCACCGTCGAAGATATCAACGATATCTTTGCCTCGCTCTTTACCGAAGAAAACTTCAATATCACCGTTAGCGGGCCTGCCAAAGAAGGACTCACGTATCCCAGCAAGGAAGAACTGATCGCCCAACGAGCGCTGATTCAGTCCTTGCCGATAGCCGCTTATGAAGATAGAACGCTGGAAGAACCGCTGTTGGAGAACATCCCCAGTCCCGGCAGGATCGTCAAACAACGGACTCTGAAGGATTCGGGCATTAAGCATTGGCAATTGTCCAATGGGGTCAGGGTCTATGCTTTGAAGACCGAACTCAAAAACAATGAAGTACTTTTCAGCGCTTTCAGCCCCGGCGGCTATTCCGTGCTCCCTGCCAATGATGTGATTGCAGCCCGTAACGTTGGCGAAATCATTATTCAATCCGGTTTTGGCGACTTTGACAAGACCACTCTGGACAAGCAATTGGCTGGTCATATCGTCCAGATCAGTGCCGATATCGAACTCTACCGTGAAACCCTCAGCGGCAATTTCGTTCCCAAAGATATGGAACTGGCATTCCAGATGATCTATCAGTATATGCGCAATCCCCGCCGCTGTGATGATAGCTTTTTCTCTTATATCAACAAACAACGCACCTTCCTGCAAAACTCGCGGCTCGATCCGCAATCGCTGTATTTCGATTCGCTGGAGGTGATCTCTTCCGACGGGAACCCCTATACCCGGCCAAGTAACGTAGAAGACTTGAATCAGATCACGCATGATCAGGTGATGCGCATTTTCCATGACCGTTTTGGCGATTTCTCCGATTTTACTTTCATCTTTGTCGGCAATTTTGATGAGCAATTACTCCAGGAATACAGCCGGATCTATCTGGCAAATCTGCCTGCGATGAAGCGGAAGGAAAGCTTTCGGGACGTCAGGATCACACCCCCCAAAGGACAGGTGGAACGGATATTGCGACTGGGACGCGATGAAAAATGCATGGCGGTAATGATGAGTTTTGGCAAAGCGAAATTCTCGCCGCAGACCCAGATCGATCTCCAGGCAATGGATATGCTGATGTTTGAAAAACTCAGGGTGAATATCCGGGAGACCCGTAGCGGCGTCTATATGGTTAATGCCCTATCTAATATCAGCAAACACCCCGAAGGGAGATTTACCCGATATACCATCCTTGCCTGCGCTCCCGACCGGTATGAAGAATTGATCGAAGCAACCCTTGCCACCATGGATAGCGTCAGTACAGGCATCGTGTCTGATGCCGACATCCACTACGTGCGTTCCACCCTGCTCAAGAATCTGGAATCACAAGAGGCGAGAAACTCGTATTATCTGGAAGTGATCAGAGAAAACCTATGGAATGGTCTATCCGCCGACGATTATCTGAAAACCCGCCAAAGAATAGATAAGATCACGCGTCCGAGCATGATCAAAACAGCCCGTAAGTTTATGACCCACCACAAAGACCTGATCATGGTCATCAGTTTGCCCCTGCCGAAAACAAGATAATCTTCCGGTGACTGATAGCGACCTGTCCGGAAACCGGAATATAACTGCTTGTGGAGCAGCCCGATTGCATCGGCACCAAGTTATCTCCGGTTTTCCCCGGAACTCTCAAACAGGGAATGATCAATGACTGCGCAGAAATTGGATAATGGGTTCCGATCAGGCGCTGATCCTGTCTGCAAGCAATTTTGCCGCGGTGATAAGGTTGCTTTCTTTATTTGTCCCATGACCCCAGGCAACGATGCCGGGTTTGATTTCCGCTCCCTTTTGAAAAGCTCTTCTATTGAGTTGTTTGAGCGATCGGTCGCCGCCCAGCCATTTGTAGCGGAAACCCATGGTGGTAAACGGAATGAAGGTCTTTCCCCTTAGCGAAGGGAACTGCATGACGCATTTTTGGATCACCGGAGAAATGGAGAACGCCCAAACCGGACCGCCAGCCAGAATCACATCATAAGCATCAATATCGGGTTGATTGGTGATCTCAAAGGCAAAACGATTGCCTGGCAGCAATCCCTTAACCGGTTTTTGGGTCTGCAAATCCACCAGATCGACCGAGTGTCCTTCGCTTTGCAAGATGTCTGCTGCCAGATTTGCCATTTTACGGGTGTTTCCCGTTTTGGAATGGATGATGATGCATATCTTCATAAGATACTCCTGTTTTGAGAATTTCTATGTGGTAGGCAAGGGCCAGATCCGCCATTCTAAACTAATAAAGTAAGACCTATGCATAAATCGATAAAACGAGATAGGAGTTGTAATTCAAGACTGATTTGGACATTTTTTCATGATAACAGGGTGATTTAGCCTATTATTGAACTGTTTTTACCCTTAAATTCCCCGTTTTCGGGGAAAATCCCGAAATCCGGACGCACCTCTCCTATAACGGAGTCAAAGAAAGAATTTTTTCCGCCCGTTTCAGATTGTAAGCAAGTCCTCGTATCAGTAGGTAGGCTGCAGTTTTCGGTAACCCAATATAGCGTGTCCGTGCCCAACCGTAGCTACGCTTCAACGTTCCAAACACCCGTTCAATAATTGACCTGGTCTGAGAGATAGCTTTGTTACGCTGTTTTATCTCTTCATCTTCGGGCTCATTCCGCTTGCGCTTATGCATGATTTTGTCCGTCAGGTTTCGATGTTTGAGAAACTCCTTGTTTGCCTCACTGTGATAGCCTTTATCCGCATAAACAATATCACCTGCTGATAATTCGGATTGCTCTAG
>JBBISI010000034.1:0-19103 GCA_037441405.1 Candidatus Cloacimonadota bacterium | reverse complement strand
GTTGCCATAATATTCAGGGTAGCTTTTTTGTCAATCTCGTGACGACACTCTCTAGTGAAATCGAATGCGATATTTTCTCAACAAGAGCTTAGTAATTTAGCAGCACGATTGTTGATAGGAAATCCAAGTAGAACTCAGATTGATTTCTTCACATATATCAGAGCAGAATTGGGTAATAATAATATTACACATAAAGCCGAGTTGTTAAATTACATATCTGGGAATCCATTTAATCCGATTGCCCTCCTAATGTCTATAAGACACATATTTGTACATGGATATTTAACCCCCAATACATCAGGAATCTATCCATCTACATTAGTAGAATTGATTACTAATTTGAACGAATTTGTTTTAAATGGCATCTCCGCTGATTTTGAACGCAGAGTTATAAACTACCTTGTATAGCTTAAATCACAACAACAACATGCACAACGCTAGAATAGCATTATAGTAGCAACAGTAGCTCGCTTTTGATTGGATTATTCTTATCGAGACTATTGAAAATCTAAATTTATAGCATAGCGGAATTGGCTGGGCTTATCATATATGATTGAATATTCTACAAGGCGTATTATCCCGCTGTATTCAAAACTTACCGATTCAGCGGTTTCTCAGATAAATAGGTGTATTTCACTACCGTCATGCATTGAGTCTATTTTCCCTTTTATCATTTGCATGCTTATCTTCGCCATCAGCAATTAGATAGGTAGTATCAACACTTCCAATAGTATGAAGGAAACCTTGTTATCGCGGTGGAAACTCATATTGAGTTTTACTATTAATTGCATTCTATCTGTTTTTTCTATGAAACTCAGCAACTTATTGATTCCTGAAGAGTTGCTGTTTCTGAATAGTGGATGATAAGTGCTGGTCTTCGATTCCCCACAGACCGATGGAGGTTTTGACCGGGACACTGACTTGGGTATCTATGAGTCCGAGTCGGATACAGCGGTCGATATAGGCTTTGGTAGGGTCGTTAACGAGGGAAGCGAAGTCATCTCCTAATTGCGAATTGATGATGTCCATCATCTTAACTATTTGATTCTTGTTTAGCTTTTCAGATTTTGGCATATCACTCAACATTTGGATAGCGAGGTATGCTGCATCTTTGACTTCCGTCTTCCAGGCATTGTTCAAGACCCGGTAGTACTCAAGCATGGGCTTATCGTAGTAATTCATCAGAAGGAGAATCTCCTAACCTCACTCTATTCCCCCCAATATCCTGAATGACAAAGAAGTTCCATTCTTTGATGAACATGAGATACCACTGTTGAGAAACCTCACGGATCGTGGAACAGAATATTGTGGGAACAGAGAAAACCATGAATTCGAATTATATCTGGTTTTGGAAGATATTGACCACTCGCGCACCAGAGCTCGATGTCCGCAATCCAACGGCATCTACGAACGTTTCCACATGACCATTCTCAACGAGTTTTACCAAGTCGCTTACCGTAAGGAACTCTACCGCAGTATTGATGAGCTGCAAACTAATGTTGATCAATGGATTGAGTATTACAATAAGGAACGTCCTCACTCAGGTAAATACTGCTTTGGTAAGACCCCAATGAAAACTTTCCTTGACTCAATTCAGTTAGCCAAAGACAGGGTAGCCGATAGTAAATTCCCGCTGATTAACAACACCGATTGTCGGACATCGTCTAGACTACTACATGCAAGATTAAGTGAGACTCTATATTTTAACCCCCTTGATCGAACAGCTAGACCAAGATCAGTGTGATCGAAAAAATAGATTGACACTACTAAGCAGTTTCAAACAACATGGTACAATTTATATGAGTATATGTTGCAGAGAGATATGATAAATAACGTGGTAAACGAAATTGCCCAAAGACGGGATCCGGATGTAGTAAATAATGCCTATCCGGCTACACCGGCAGATCTCATGGATATAAGTTCCTGAATGTTGAGTAAAACTTCTTTCTCTCCCAGTACAAAGGGATTAGGTTCTTTCAGGATGAGAGCCTTTAGCCTCAATCTCATTGTTCTGACGCTGTATATTATGTTCTTTTATCTGGCATTTCTGATCAAACCTAAATATCTCTTTAGAGATTAGGAGGCAAAAATGAAGACTAAGTACTTGTTCATCATCGGACTGGTCGCAGTCTTTGTGGTAAGCGCTTGCAAAGGCAAGCCAAAAGATGAAACACTCCCTCTGGGCGAAGCCGGGGAGACCCAGGTAACCTTGTATGCCCCACTTCCATCATATAAAACTGTATTTACTGCATTGGATCAATTGGAAGTAAGGGATATCTCGGCCGCTGTGCCCAACCATCTTTATAAAGTAAAACAGGATCCTCCTCGCAACTCATTTGCCCTGGGTGTCTTAACTGCTGACGCCGTGATCGCTGCCCGCGGACGGAACAAGACAAAACTGATGGCGATAGCCAATGAAATGATGCGGATCACAACTCTCCTCAATCTGGAGGCAGAAGTTTCGCATTTGGGTGATGATATCAAAAACCTCGTGGAACAAGATAAATGGGATGAACTGGAACAATCGCTTGACAAACATAAGAATGTTGTTGAAGATAGATTGTGGGAACGTGAAGATCTTGATCAATACACTCTGATGGCATTGGGCGGTTGGACGGAAGCAATGAACAACGTAAGTTGGCTGATCAATCTGGATTTCTCCATAGAACGAACCAAGGCACTCAACCAGAAAGGCGCTTGGAATGATATTCATTACAATATGCAACTCATCAAATCTCCAGCGATCGTGAATGAAGTATATTATCTGTCGGTCATCGATCTGCTCGCTACCCTGAAAGAGATATTGGATGCCGATTCCGACGGCACTTATTCAAAAGCGCAAACTGAAGAGATATTCAAACAAACCGATCTGATCAAGTCTGAATTCCAGAAGTGATCAAATTGCATTCCTCCCTATGACGAATCACACTTGGACTTTGGATTGTATAGAATTCCCCAGCGGAAGATTCTTCCCACATCCGCCGGGGGCTTTTACATTATAGATCATGACGGCTGGTTTTATTATTGCCAAATAATACGACAAAGGACGACATATGAGAAGAGTGATTTTGTTAACCATATCTATCTTCCTGTCATACTTTTCTTTACATTCTTCTCTACTTGAGTTTCAGATCAGGGATTTTCCTTGGGATGACGGAAAGGCGTTGATCCTGGAATGGCGTTTGGATGCTGATTCCGATTCACTGCGGATTCAGAAACTCGACCCCAACGGACACTATGTCACTATTTATGATACTACCAAACCAAGCGGCACAATCATGGACGATGATGTTCAACCAGATGAGGCGTTTCAGTATCGCCTCATAGTATATAACCGTGCGACCGGTGACAGCGCGATGGTTGACCGCAGCATGGTGCCATTGGTGCAATGGTATAATACCCAAAAGACCCCGTTGCTGGTGATGATGCTCCTCTTAAGCGGGGCTACTCTTTATTATATTATAGCCTCGAAACGCGGCAAAGAATTCTTTATCCGCCGGATCAATGCCTTGGATTCCATGGAAGAAGCCATCGGCAGAGCCACGGAAAAAGGCAAACCGATTCTCTTTATCCCTGGAATTGGTGATCTGGATGATATTCAGACCATTGCCGGTCTCACGATCCTGAGTCATTTGGCCACCCGAGCTGCTCAGTTTGACGCTGATATAATTGTCCCCGTCCGCTTCTCAATGGTCCTGACAGCCGCCCGGGAAGTGGTCAAAGAAGCATACACCAGAGCCGAAAGAGCCGATGCTTACCGTAGTGATAGGATCTTCTATCTGACTGATGACCAGTTTGGTTATGTGGCAGGTATTGATGGGATCATGGTACGTGAACAGCCAGCGGCAAATTTTTTCCTTGGTTCCTTCTATGCCGAATCCCTGATCCTGGCTGAAACCGGTTTTAGCACCGGAGCGATCCAAACGGCAGGAACTGCTATGCCTCACCAAATACCTTTCTTTGTGGTCGCCTGTGATTGGACGCTGATCGGCGAAGAACTCTTTGCTGCATCCGCTTATCTATCGCGTGATGCTCAACAGCTCGGGAGTTTGAAAGGTCATGACTTCGGAAAATTGCTCTGCATCTCACTGATTGTGGTTGGCGTAATTCTCGAGTATGCTGGTATCCATTGGTTAAGTAACATATTTAATATTGGATAGGTTATGAAAAGAACTATACCTGTGATCATCACTTTCGTCGTTGGAATGCTCGTCATCATATCCGAATTTGTTCCTCATAAACCATTTGGCTCAATTGCTGGAACATTGGAAAATTGGTTTTTGATCATTGCCGGATTTGCCATCATTCTGGGCGTCTTGAGTTTGCTTCGCATGAGCGGACACAAGATCAATTCAAAAGCACCCAATTGGCAATACTACCTCGCCGGAATCATCAGTTTTTCGGTCATGGTCTTGGTCGGGGTACTTTGGGGAATGCGTGAATCTCGCGGTATCTTCGGCGACGGAGAGAATCTCTTTAACTGGTTGGGAGCAAAGCCCTTTGATTACCTCTTCAACAATTTCTTTATCCACCTCTCAGCCACGATGTTTTCACTATTGGCCTTCTACATCGCTTCGGCGGCATATCGGGCTTTCATCATACGCAGTTTCGAATCCAATTTGTTGATGATTACGGCCGTGATCATTATGCTGGGTAGAACCAGTTTAGGAAACATTATGACCGGATGGCTGCCGCAGAATATGCAATTTCTACATCTTCCCCGAATTGCGGATTATATCATGATCTACCCCAATTCCGCTGCCCAACGAGCCATTATGATCAGCGCCGCCTTGGGTGTCATCGGCAGCAGTTTGCGGATCATTCTTGGCATCGAAAGATCATATCTGGGAGGGGGAAATTGAGTTATATCAATACTCATGTCCGATGGGAACGAATGACTCTCTTCGGGATCCTATTTCTTGCCGTCATGATACCATTGATCCTACCGATCGGTTGGAGAACGGATGTCTCTCCCCACGTGCAAATGGTCTATGATCTTGTCGATAAAACTCCTCCCGGTAGTGCCATACTGATCTCCTTCGACTACGAACCATCCACCATGCCAGAACTGAAACCCATGGCAATGAGTTTGGTGGATCATGCCTGGCAAAAGGGACATAAAGTAATAGCCGTGGCGCTCTGGCCGATGGGCGTCCAGATGGCAAATGACGTATTCAGCGAACTCACCGCGTCCCCTTCGGAAATCAGTAGCGATGAAATACCGGACGTCCAAACAACTGATGTGAAAGAAAAAGATGAATCCGATGAAATGATGACGCCTGCTGTCTCAGCGAATTCGATCCGCAGATATTCAAGCAAACGCTATGGCATTGATTATGTAAACTTGGGGTTCAAATCCGGAGCCATGGTTACGATCAAAGCGATGGGTCGCAACATCCGCGAAACCTTCCCCACCGATACTTTCGGCACTCCTATCGATTCTCTGCCCATCATGGATAATATTGTTCATCTCAGGGATCTGGCTTATATCATCTCGCTGTCTGCCGGCGATCCTGGCTTGAAACAATGGATCATGGTAGCTCATGACAATTTCAAAGTCAAGGTCAGTGGCGGAACAACTGCGGTCAGCGCTCCCGGCTTTTTGCCCTATATCAACAACCGCAATCAATTGCGAGGACTGATGGGGGGATTAAAGGGCGCTGCCGAATATGAAAAACTGATGGGTACCTTTGGTCCGGCATCCATCAAAATGGATTCCCAGTCAATTGCCCACGTGATTATCTTGGTTTTCATCGCTATTGGCAATGTTAGATCATTTCGCAGAAGGCGCAAACAACGCCAGGCACGGGATAAGGAATAGGAGGGCGATATGGCAGAGATAATGACAACAATCGGTGTTTGGATCGGTGTCTTTCTCACATTCAGCATCTTCAGTTTCCTTTACCGTGATAACCCGTTTTACCGGTTCGCCGAACAGGTCTTCGTGGGATTGTCCGCCGCCTATGGATTTATCTATATCATCTACAATGTTCTGATCCCCAATCTCTTTACTCCGGTGTTATCGGACATGAGCCAAAACTGGCTATTGATCATCCCCGGCATTCTCGGGATCCTGATGCTGGTCAGGATCTATCCACCGGCGGAGTGGATCAGCCGTTATCCTCTGGCTGTCGTGATCGGAACTTCGGCGGGGATCAGCTTGATGTTTTATCTCAAGTCGGATTTTATGAATCAGATCGCCGCAACGATGATCAATCCTTTTGCCATTCCTTCAGCCAGCGCTATCAGCGGCAGTTTTTTGATCATCCTCGGCACGATCTGTGGTGTGTATTTCTTCTATTTTAGTAAAAAGCAGGAAGGTCTGTTTGCCATTCCTTCCAAGATCGGTATCTGGTTTCTTATGATAAGTTTCGGTGCTTCATTCGGTTATACTGTTATGGCGCGTATCTCGCTATTGATCGGCAGGATCGAATTCTTGCTCCGGGATTGGCTGCACATTATCAAGTAAAGGGAGTATAACCATGTTACAATTACATCATCGGTTCATACAAATCGCCAAGCGGTTCGGTGGTAAAACCGCGATCATCGACAAAGCGACGAACAAAGAATACACTTATGGCAAAATGCTCATTGCATCTTTGATCCTCAAAGAACACATAGCGCATATCAAGAATAAATACGTCGGCATCATGCTGCCTACCTCAGCAGGATGTATGCTGACAGTGATTGCAACCCTGATGAACGGCAAGATCCCGGTAATGATCAATTATGCAACCGGAGCCAATGACAATGCCCGATATGCCCAGGAAAAGTGCTGTTTCAAGACCATCGTCACCAGCAAGAAACTATTGGAGAAACTCGATCTGGAGCCGATTGAGGGTATGATCATGGTCGAGGATATCCTGCTCAAAGTGACCTCAATGGCAAAACTCAAAGCAGCGCTTATGTCCAAACTCCCCCTTAAACTCCTCTCCGGTACCGTTCACAAGGGAAGTCCGGCTGAGATCGCCGCCATTCTCTTTACCAGCGGCAGCGAAAAAGAACCCAAAGCAGTGCAGTTATCTCACCGCAATATCCTTCACAATGTGGATAACATTCCTCTGATCGCCGCCATTAGCAACAACGATATCTTTATGTCCGTCCTACCGCTCTTTCATGTATTCGGTTTGACTGTGGATTTCTGGCTTCCCATCATCATGGGTTCGACCATCATCACCTATCCCAATCCTTTGGACTACCGTGAAGTCAGCCGCTTAGTCCGTGAAAACAAAGCCACTTTCATCGCCGCAACCCCGTCTTTCTTCTATGGTTACCTCCAAAAATCCGAGCCCGGCGATTTCGCTTCCGTCAATTTTGCCATTGCCGGTGCGGACAAACTGCCCAAAAAGGTTCATGATGGTTTTCTCAACAAGCACAATGTAAAAATATATGAAGGTTATGGTACTACCGAGACCAGTCCTGTGATCTCATCCAATACCCCGACTTATAACAAACTCGGAAGCATTGGCAAGCCAATCCCGGAAGTGTCGGTCAGGATACTGGATATCAATACCGATAAAGTCCTGGGACCCGGCCAAGAGGGAAAGATCCTCGTTAAAGGCGACTTGGTGATGGAAGGATATCTCGGTGACCTCGAAGAGACCTCGCTCCGCATCCACAACGGTTGGTATGATACCGGAGATATCGGTGTGATTGATGATGACGGCTTCCTCTGGCATCGTGGGCGCCTCAAGCGTTTCGTCAAGGTTGGCGGTGAAATGGTATCTCTCGTCAAAGTGGAGGAGATCCTCAGCCGTCTTCTGCCCGAGGACGTCATCTGTTGTGTCGTGGACGTCCCCAATCCCACCAAAGGAGCCGATGTGGTAGCTGCCGTTGCCAATGGTAATTTTGATATGCATACGGTATTGAAACAACTCAAGAAAGAACTTCCCCCCATCGCTGTACCCCGCCAGTTTTATGTCATTGAAGATATCCCGATGATGGCGAGCGGCAAAGTCAATTTTCGCGAAGTGGAACGCATCTGCCGGGATCGTAGCGCCATCGGTAACAGTTAGTTACCCATACCAGGGCGCATTCCGATAAACCCTGATGATTCGGGGCGGCGGAACGTACCACCACATGGTGAATGTTTCCGACTGATGATCGACGAAGAGCCGGTATGATCACATAACTGATGGTAAGTGCATGACAGACAAGGCGACATTGATGGATATCTGGAGTATTCTTGCTACGAATGAGCGGTTCAACCATTTGATCCGGCAAGTCCGACATATCAGTAAATGCATTTGGGTGAATGGTTGGGCGGAAGCCACTGCCGGAAACCTGTCCATCGATATCACCGGCTTGCTCGATCCCATTCCGGAATGTGGATCAAGATGCTGGTTTTTGGTTTCAAAGACCGGCTCGCGATATCGTGATCTTGCTTGTGAACCGGTCAGCGGTCTCACCATCGTCTCCGTCGATTTTTCTACTGACCGGGATCAATTCCATCCGTCTGATTCCAGACCGACCTCCGAATGGATCACCCACCGGGCTTTGCAGTATCGTTTGATCAAATCGGGACTGGATGGACACGTAGTATTACATGCTCATCCCAATCCCATCATCCTCCTCTCCTTCTTGTCAGAATATGGCAAAACACTGGACGCCAAACTGACAGACATTCTTCCGGAATTTATGACCATTCTGCCAGAAGGTATCGGATATGCGCCCCTCTGTCCCCCGGGATCGCAAGAACTAGCTGATCAAACCATCAACCTCATGGACTCCCACCAAGTGATCATCTGGCAAAAACACGGCATCCTCGCCATCGCAAACGATCTGGCAAACGCTTTGGATAAACTGGAAGTCGCCGTCAAAGCGGTCAGGATCTACCTGGAAATGAATCGACATACATATCACCTTACCTGATAACACGCTTCAGTTTTGCTGCAAACTTCCTGCTTTCATCCTCTGCTGATGATTGTCTCCCAATTCGCAGTGGTTTGCCGGTGACATCATAAACGGATAATGATGGGATTCCATTCGGTCATTGTGCAGTAAGACCATAGGAAACCATTGCACATACTGGGACCAACGGAGATTCAGATCGTGATTAAGCAATTTAATTGGTTTTCCAGCGCCATCATTGATTGGGATGAGCTTTCCAGTGCCATCAGATAATTGGAATGAGTTTTCCAGCACCATCAGATGTTAAGCGGTGGTTTCAACTACCGTTCCGGATCGTGAGAATACATACAACCCTACTGGGTTTAAGACATTGTGAGGACTTCAGTCCGAACGAGAGACATATGCCAGCGTACTAAAAGAAGGATCCCTGTCCAGCGGGGGGATTTCTCTCGGACTTTGTCTCCTTGCTTGATAACCTTAGTATAACCTTACGGTCGTAAGGTTATACTAAGGTTATACTAAGGTCATAAAGCAAGGAGGAGACATGGGGACAAAGAAAAATATTGACGTAAATAGTCCTTTTGTCATTAAGTGCTGCGAGGTGTTATTTCAACTATGAAAGTGAATATGAGAAAGCAAAAGAATGAAAAGAACAGCATTATTGTAGATAAGCGCCAACGGATCCTGGATGCCGCGATCAGGGTCTTTGCTCACAAGGGTTATACAATGGCAAAGATCGCTGAGATCGCTCAGATTGCCAGGGTTGCCACCGGCACGGTTTATATCTATTTTGAGAGCAAGGACGACTTGCTGCTTCATTGTATGCGAGAGGTCATTACTTCCAAACTGGAGAGCATCCGTGCAGCGGGCGATCCTGCTGAACCGGCGATGGAACGGCTGTATCATTTCTTTATCCGCCACGTGGAAATGTTTTGGAACGAGCCCTATCTGGCACGCTTTCTGGTCGTGGAAGTTCGCCAGAATGAAGAATTTTACCAGCGTAATCCCGAATTCAATCCGATGAATGCCTATCTGGAATTTGTCCAGGAACTCGCCCGCGAAGCGATCGATGAAGGCTCGATCACCTTGATAGATCCCGTTGCTTTTTCATATCTTATCATAGGAGCAATGGATATGATTCTGACTCAATGGCTCAGCGGGAACAATGAGAAGGACATGATGAGCATCATTGATGACATTCGCAACATCCTGCAATATGGCGTCAAGCGAAATGAAGCGGCGATAGGATTTGGGGGATGACGTTGTCTGGAATAGTAATGGAATTAGTTGAACGTAGTTAACCTACTGTAAAGTTGATAATTAGTGAGAGCCGTCTACTATCACTGAGAGATTTTCCTTGTCTTTTTGTCCACATTGAAAACAAGGGGATGAAGAACAAACTGAGGACAGTAGTATGGAATTGTCACGTCGAGCAATCGAGATTCAGGCGTCGCCGATCCGCAAGTTGATGCCTTATGCCAATGATGCCAAAAAACGCGGGATCAGAGTGTATCATCTCAATATCGGACAACCGGATATCGATACGCCGCAGGAGATGTTGAGGGTCTATCATGAGTATGACGAGAAAGTGATCGCTTATGGCCCTTCTCAGGGACTGGACGTGTATCGCAAAAGTTTGGTGATATATTATGGCAAGCACGGCATCGAGGTCACGGAAGACGATATCATCGTCACCACCGCCGGATCGGAAGCCATTGTCTTTGCGATGTTGGTGGCCTGTAATGAAGGAGACGAGATCATTGTCCCGGAGCCGTTTTATACGAATTACAACGGATTTGCGACGATGGCGGGGGTTATACTTGTTCCGATCACGACCTATGCGGAGACGGGGTATTGCCTTCCCGGCATCGAACAATTTGAACAATTGATCAATCCCCGCACCAAAGCGATCATGCTTTGCAATCCTGGCAATCCGACCGGGACGGTCTATAGTGCTGCGGAAATGCAGGCGATTTGTAAATTTGCTCTGCGGCATGAGCTTTATGTGATCTCAGATGAGGTCTATCGGGAATTTGTGTATGACGGGGCAGTTCATACCAGCGTTATGCATATTGGGGGCATGGAACATAACGGCATCCTGGTGGATAGCATATCCAAGCGATATAGTGCCTGCGGAGCACGTGTGGGCTGTATCGTCAGCAAGAACAAGGAACTGATGGCAGCGGTATTGAAATTTGCCCAGGCACGCTTGTGTCCTCCGACGGTGGATCAACTCGCCTCCAATGCCTGTGTTTATCTGCCGGATGATTATATCCGGGGTATCCGAGAGGAATATTGTGCCAGGCGGGATCTGGTTTATGAAGAAGTGCTCAAGATACCGGGAGTTATCTGCCGCAAGCCAAAAGGTGCTTTTTATGTGACGGTCAAACTTCCGGTCCAGGACGCCGAGGATTTTGTCATCTGGCTATTGAAGGATTATCAAGTAAACGGCGAGACCGTGATGAGTGCGCCTGCGAATGGATTTTATGCGACACCGGGCTTGGGTGAAGATGAACTGCGCATTGCTTATATCCTGAATCGGGACGATCTGGGCAAAGCCATGCATATATTCAGGACTGGTTTCGAGATTTACAGGCAAAGGCAGTGATTCAGAATCCGGATCAATACAGAAACGAACTGACCTCCTTCCGGGTCATTCTGGAAGGATTGATCCATAATCTCAATACGCCATTGAATCTGGTGATGGGTTATGTCCAGCAAAAACAGAAACAGGATCCCGAGTGCGAGATTTTGGGCAGGATCTACGATGCCGCCCTCAAGATCGATGATATCCTGCAAAGGTCTTACAATAACGTAATTCACCGAATTGTCCTCCGTAAGACGGATTTTGACCTGGTTCAATGGTTGGACGATGAGATATTTTTTATGTCCAATGACCTGAATTATAAACACCACAGCAGGATAGTTTTAGAGCCGGCGAGTCAGACGACTATGGTCAACACTTCTGCATTGTTGCTGGCATTGACCTTTGAATCCCTGATCAGTTGTTTCATGGGGATTGAGACAGATGACCTGATCGAATTGAAGATCAGATGTGCCACCAATCAACAACCTACTTGTCTGGAGATCGAATGCCGGAATAGAAAGGGCTTGGAACCAGCCATTCAGAAGATTGCTGATAAGATGTCCCAACCGATACAGATCATCGGTATCGGTGACATTAAACTGAGTGAGTTGTATCATTTAAGCATAGTGAAAACCAATTCCGTCATCAAAGCAAATCTGCGGATACTATGATATGAAGAGCAAAAAGGACGTTCGGATCCTGATCGTCGATGATAGCGTGGAAACTCTGGATATGTTAAAAACCCAATTGGGTGAGGACTATACCGTTCTCACCGCCAAAAACCTGGCAGAAGGACGCCTCCTATTGGATAAAATCCGGTTTCACATCGCCATAATCGATATGATCCTGCCGGGAGAACATGGCATTGATCTGATCGAGCATATCAAACAGCAATATCCTTTTGTGGCGGTGATCGCCATTAGCGGTCAGGCAACAATCGAGGATGCTGTGACGGCAATGAAACTGGGTGCTTCGGAATTCCTCGTCAAGCCGATCAGAAAATTAGATTTGATCAATATCATGGTCGAAAAGATCCTGCGTACTCAATGGCTGATCGAAGAAAACCGACGCCTGACCGAACTTGTGCAGCGGGACCTGGAGACCGATATGATCATCGGTAATAGCCCCGCCATTCAAGGTATCCTGCAACGGGTAAAAAGGGTCGCCAGATTGGAAACCCTTGTTCTGATCATCGGAGAGACAGGCGTAGGAAAGGGTGTTTTTGCCGAAATGATCCACTGCAATAGTCTGCGCAAACACCAAAAATTCGTATCCGTCAATTGCGGCAGTTTGACCGAGACGCTGTTGGAGAGTTTACTTTTTGGTCACCGTCGCGGCGCTTTTACGGGTGCCTATCGGGACAAGATCGGATATTTTCAGGAAGCAAATGGGGGAACTCTCTTTCTGGATGAGATCACCGAAACCTCGCTTTCTTTCCAGGTCAAATTACTCAAGGTACTGGAAACGGGAGTTTTCCGTCAAGTGGGCAGCGATAATGACATTCAGACCGATGTTCGGATCATTGCCGCTTCCAACAAGGATATCAAGGAACAGGTGAAACTCGGACTCTTCCGGGATGACCTCTATTACCGGCTAAATGTCATCAATCTCATTATCCCGCCGCTGCGTGATCGCAAAGATGATATCAAACTGCTGACAAATTCCTTTGTCAAAGAATTCTGTACCAAGTATAAAAAAGATGAATTGACGGTATCTCCAGCGGTCATGTCCATCCTTATGTCATATTCATGGAAAGGCAATGTGCGCGAATTACGCAATGCCATTGAACATACTGTTATCCTGGCGGAGCATTCGATAATCCAGCCGGAGGATTTGCCTGATTCCATTATGCCGGATAAAGGACATGAGATGATCCCGCCCGTATCCACCGTTCTCCCATGGCAACAAAGCAAAGAAGAATTTGAACGGGCTTATTTGATGACGCTGCTGAATCAAAGTGCTGGCAATTTTACCAAAGCAGCCAGGATTTCCGGTATACCCCGGGAGAATCTCTACCGTAAATGCAACCAATTCAACATCGATTATAATGTATTCCGTACATTAAAGGAATAATCCATATGGCTGTGCATGGATAAGGAATATGCAATGAAGACAAAATGGAAAATCTCACCTTACTTATACGTTTTACCGGCGTTATTTCTGCTGGTTGCTTTCCGGCTGATCCCGATCGTTATGTCTTTCGTCATCAGTTTCTTTGAATCGACGATCAAAGGCACCGGTGACTTCATCGCGTTTGAGAACTATGTCAAATTGTTGACCGACAAGGACTTTTGGCAATCCATGACCAATACTTTCTGGCTGGTGATCTTTGTCGTGCCTGTCAGTATTGTATCCTCATTGTTGTTCGCTGTGTTGCTCAATCAGATCAAGTATCTTCGCGGGCTCTTCCGCACGATCTATTTTTTGCCTTTTGTCACTTCGATGGTGGCGGTCTCGATCGTTTGGAAGATCATCTTCAATGAACAGACAGGACTTGCAAATACCTTTCTGGGTTTCATCGGGATTGAACCGCAGGGATGGTTGAGCCAATCACGGGGGATTTTTGACATATTCTTCTCCAGCTTTGGGATCAATCTGCCTTCATGGGCCGGAGGGCCATCTCAAGCGCTATTCGCCATCATCATCCTCACGGTCTGGAGGAGTTTGGGATACAATACGATAATCTATCTCGCTGGCTTACAAAACATCCCAAAGGATTATTATGAGGCAGCGGAGATCGATGGCGCCGGAAAGTTCAAACAGTTTTTTCGCATCACTCTGCCATTGGTATCGCCCACGACGTATTATATCCTGATGATGACCACTATCGCAATGTTTCAGGTATTTGCTCAGGTGTATCTGATGACCGATAAGGGTGGACCTGCTGGCACTACCCGCCTGATCGTCTATTACATTTATGATCAGGGATTTGACAAGCAAGAGATGGGATATGCCAGCGCAGTGGCTTTGGTAATGTTCATTGTCATACTGGGCTTGACTCTGATGCAAAAACGTTATGAAAAATACGTGAATTATTGAGGTGTAAGATGCATGAAAAGATTAGAATGATAATCATCTATACGTTGCTGACGGTCGTCGGGCTCTTCATGATCGTTCCCTTTGTCTGGATGCTTTCCACCTCGCTGATGACCCAGGCCGAGTATAATAAACATGATTCCGTATTCATCCCCAAGGAATCGTATCATATCTGGAAATCTCCCGAGGGTGAGAAACGGGTGCTATTTGTCATGGAGCAGGAAGATCAAAGCATCATCCATATCCTTGACAAAGATAATAGGATAATTGATGAATACCTCAGCGTTCCCAGCAACGAACTGCATCTGATCAGGAAGATCCCCAGTTTTACCTGGTCAAATTTTATCAAAGCATTCCGCAAAGTACCGTTCGGGACATATTTTGTCAATACGATCTACGTCGCTTTTATGACCCTGATGGGAGTATTGATTTCATCGGTTCTGGCGGCTTATGCCTTTGGCAGGATGGAATTTCCGGGTAAGAATCTGATCTTTTACCTCTTTATCAGCATGGTGATGGTTCCGGAACCGATCTATCTGATATCTTCGTACTTGTTGCTGGACAAGATAAACTGGCTGGACACCTATCGAGCGCTGATCGTGCCCTGGTGCGTCAATGTCTTTGTCATATTCCTTTTCCGGCAGCATTTCAAATCCTTGCCCAAAGAATTGTTTGACGCAGCAGCGATCGATGGATGCAGCATTTTCGGGATGCTAAGAACGATCATCCTGCCACTGTCCAAACCAGTGATTGCGACGGCATCGGTCTTAACCCTGATCGGTTCGTGGAATAGTTTTATGTGGCCTTTAGTGATGACCACCCGCCCGGAGTTACGTGTCTTGCAAGTGGGTTTGAGTTATTTCAATGCTGAAGCATCGACCCAAACAACGCTTTTGATGGCAGCTTCCGCTTTTAGCATAATGCCGATCCTAATGCTTTTTTTCATCGCCCAAAAGCAGATCATCACCAGTTTCGCCAAGACCGGGCTCAAGGATTGATCGGTAACCGGTACCATTAGGCGGCTCGGAATCCACCCCCACGATTAGATATGGAGAGATTATGTCCAAGAGAAAAGACCTCGACGTCAAATATATCAAGTCACGGATGACTCAGAAACCCTCCGATGGCGGCTCGGGCAAGGGCTACCAGATCCCGGAAAGAAAATCCCAGGAACAGTTTAGTGATTATCGTCCCATTCCGATAGTTGACATCAGGACAAACACTATCATTGCCTTTCTGGTTTTTGCTGCCTCACTGATCGTGTATATCTTTACCCAAGCGAGGACTACCTCATTTTGGGATTCAGGTGAATATGCTGCCTGCATGAGTATCCTGGGAGTTCCGCATCCTCCCGGCAATCCTTTTTATATTATATTCGGCAGAGCCGTCATTGCCGTTTTCGGATGGTTTGTTTCCCATGCGATCATTGCTGCCTTCATATCGGGATTGGCTTCTGCTTTTGCTGTGATGTTCACTTATCTAATGACAATAAAACTTGTAAGCATGTTCAAGATCAGCAAGTGGGATACAGTGTTTGCGGGGGTTATCGCTGCCTTTTTCACCGCTTTTTCCTTTACTTTCTGGATGAATGCCATTGAAGCGGAGGTATATTCCGGACTGGTCTTCTTCGTCAATATCATCATCTGGCTGATCCTAATCTGGGTGGAAAAGAGCCGGGACTTTTCGCATCAAAACATCCTGCTTCTGATCGTCTATCTCTTTTTCCTCGGATTTGGCGTGCATCAGACGGCGCTTCAGGTCGCACCCGCCATCCTCTTTATCGTGGTTTATCCACTTATCCATAAATCTCTGCAAGACAAAAAGTTTATTCTCAAATTCTTCCTCTACGCTGCCATGCTTTTCATTGGCTACGTTGTCTTTGACAAGATCGGCCAGAGCAGGGGGCTGGATGCATTGGACAAATGGGCTTTTGCCGTCATTGCTCTGGGGATATTGTATTACGAATTACGTGATGTGATCGACCGCAGGGTTTGGTTATTGGGGCTATTTTTGGTGATCGTGGGCGTCTCCTCCCATCTCTATTTAATGGTCAGAGCAGCGGAACGGCCATTTATCAATGAAGGACATCCCAGCACTTGGCGCGCCTTTTCGGACTATATACTCCGCGAGCAATATGGAGACACCTCGATGTTTGTCCGTCGGGGAAACATGATCCAAGACCAGTATGGCCACCATTTTCTCCGCTATTTCGGCTGGCAGTGGTTCAATGTCGAGGTGCTCAGCAAGTGGTTGAGCATTCCGAGGCAATTGATCTCCTTCATCGGTAATGCGATCATCCTGTTTTTGGGGGCTTTGGGCGGCATCTTTCATTTCCGCCGGAACAAACATAGTTTTTCCTACTTTGCTTCGATCCTGATCCTGACGACACTGGTGATGGTCTTTGTGATGAATCTCTCCAGCAATGAAGTCCGCGACCGGGATTATTTCTTTGTCGTTGCATACAATATGTGGGCGGTATGGCTTGGTATCGGTGCTTTGGCATTGGTGCACTTGACCAGGGAAAAATCATCCAAAGCGGCATCGTATGCCATGATCGGTTTGATGGTCGCCCTGCCCACGGTCAATTTTATCTCGCAATACCATGTCCATGATCGATCCAATGAGTTTATCGCGCTTGATTATGGGCTGAATTTCCTGAACTCACTTGAGGAGAATGCCATCATCTTTACCAATGGGGACAATGACACCTTTCCCCTATGGTATGCCCAGGCGGTGGATGATCCCTTTGCCCGTGATTTTGAGCATACGCACCCGACAAGAGACGTATATCCGACTCCGGAAAGTAAGGCAGCGATTGCCACTGCAATGGAATTCAAGACCAAATACCTCAAAGGTATCCGCAAGGACGTCTCGGTCGCCAATCTGTCCCTGCTCAATACCCCCTGGTATCTGCGCCAGTTACGTGACAAGGAAGGTATCCTCTTCAATATCAGTGACGAGCAGATCGATAATCTCAAACCGATCGTTCGCCCCGAACCCGTGATCATTCCCGGCTCTCCGACGGGTCCGGACATGAGTTTTTCCATCAACCTTCCACCCACCCCAAGTGAGGATCCGCAGTGGCGTCGCAGCGAGAATTTTTACCGCATTTCCGATCAGATGGTATGGGAGATCATCCGCGAGAACTTTGGCAAACGTCCGATTTACTTTGCTGTTACCTGTGAGAGTTTCATTGGCTTTGAGCAACACACCCGCAATGAAGGCATGGTAGCCCGTGTTGTACATACCAGAGGCAGGGATCAGATCGATATCCCGCGTCTGCTGGCAAATATAGAAGAGATCTATCAATACCGATCGATCGAGGACCCAAGGGTCTATAAAGATGATAATATGATCCGTCTGGTCATGAATTATGGCGCCGCATTCATCCGTGCCGCAACCCATTATGCCGAGATCGGCAATCTGGAGAAAGCCATGCGACTCAAAGAACGTGCCATGATCTTCATCGATACCGAACTCAAATTGACCGATTTCTACGTTCATTATTATCCGGCGGCGAATGAATGGGACAAACTCAACGATTTCATTGAGCGAGAGATATTTACGCATCGGGACGGTGCCCGGATCTATATCAGTTTTATCTTAGCTTATCTGACAGAGAAGAATCCGGAAAGGATCGTCGAATACCTTAAAAAAGGGTTTTTACGCTATCCGTCCGAGGATTACTTTGCCGACTTTGCTCTGCGCTATGCCCTGGAATTTGAACGTGACAAAGAAATTCTATCGTTATTACGGGAAGTGCAGGGAAACACGCACTATTCGCTTAACGATCACATCTCCATCTTGCAGATGACCCCTGCCGAACGCAAACAAGCACTGCAAGAATATGAGGATACGCTCGACCTTTGATCCGATGAGTTGAACATAATACAACATGAGGCTTCAACCATGAAAATTGACGATCCTTTTGTCTGTTATTGCGGTTTGTATTGCGGTTTGTGCAACATCGTCGCGGTCGTGCCCAAAGAAGCTGGCATCCTGCTACAGACCCTGCGCGGGGACGGCTGGGAAAATTTTGGCAGGTTTCTCTATCCAGAATTTCCCGAATTCTGGAATGTCCTGCAAAAACTGAGTGAACTCGACAAGACCACAGCCGGATGCAGAGGCGGATGCGGTAATCCGGAATGTGGGATTCGGCTTTGCGCCCAAGATCGTGAGATCGAGGTCTGTGCTCTATGCAAAGATTATCCCTGTGATCTGATCAAAGAATTTGCCAAAGGATATCCTTTTGTCCATGAACTCAACGAACGAATACGCCTGGTTGGTCTGGAGCAATGGATCATCGAACAGAAAGAGCGTTGCGCCCAAGGGATCAGTTTCAGAGAGTTGCTCCAGTAACAAGTCTCGATCACGCTTGGGATCCGATCCGCCTCCATCGCGTTTCGATAAGCAGGTTCCAGCGCTGGACATTATCCTGCATCCAATCTGATCCTTCTTCCCGCTTTTACGTAACCTTCGCTTCGAGTTCTCGTAGCGGTCTCTTATCGAAGGTGAGGTAAAATCGAGGCGATCTATCGGGAAAAACCGCTGAATAATTCTGAGAGTTGACTTAAAACTATCCTCCTTACTTGATAACCTTAGTATAACCTTAGTATAACCTTACGACCGT
>JBBISI010000033.1:0-19369 GCA_037441405.1 Candidatus Cloacimonadota bacterium | reverse complement strand
GTGTTTTAGCTATTTTACTGCCTTTCAACCACTTGAACTGCTGGGAAAGATCAGATTATAAATGATCGTATATTCTGCGATCTATGCCAATATGAGTTACGGATTGGGCTGCTGCCGGAAAGCGACCCTGCGGCCTTGATCTCAACCACCTCAACCCTCTCAACCACTTCCACGCTGGGGAGTCCCCCTAGAAGATGTATCTGAGACGCAGTTCTGCGCTGGCACGGTTCTGGGGGAGATTTAGATAGGAATGGGGGTGGGAGCCCAGAATGTTCTTGATAGCGGTAGAGATGGTGAGGCCGGGCATGAGGTCGCGTTCGAATCCCAGCGAGAGGTCGATGAATTCGGGTAGGGCTCTTCCCTTGTGGTCGATACGGTTGTATTTCTGGTCGATGGTCAGGGTACAATTTGTTTCGCCAAACATTCTGCTGATACGGGTTTGGGCAAAGTAGAGCGGTTGGTATGGCACCCTGGAAAATTCCTGGCAACAGAGGTAGGAAAATTGGCCACCCAAGCTCTGTTGGATGCGGGTTTCTCGAATCTCGCCCGCCAGATTGAGCTGCGTGGTATTGACGGCAATATTGCCATAGGTAAAGGTGGGAACGGGATCCAAGGGTTGGTCAGCGCCGATGTATGGCGCGTCGATACTATAGGACAGGTGGTTTTCGATGCTAAAATAATCCCAACTGTGCCAGGTAAGGGGCAGATCGACACAGCTGAAGGCAAGGCGCAGATTGAGCGGGGTCTTAGTCTGGCGTAGGTCATCGGCAAAGTCGAACCAATAATAGCACTCGAAAAATGGCTCCAGATCGGGCGGCTTAAGTCGGGGCTGATTGACCAGGATGATCCGTGAATTCAGGGAGGGCGAATATTCATAACGGAAAGCGAGGTAGGGAACAAACCTGAATCTATCCGTCATAAAACCGATGGCGCTTTCCTCCGCCTGACCCAAATTGATCACCGGATTCAGATCCATCTCCGCCTGCAATGCCGGTTGCCAGTATACCAAGGCGATGCGTCCGGTAAAATCATAACGCCAGTATTTCAGATCGAATGACGTATCCAGATTGGCATAGAGGCGGTCTTGGGCAATGGTATCCCTTTCCGTTTGCATCCACAGGAGAGACAGGAGATTGCGGATATCCCGCACCTCTACGGTCTCAAACTTGAGTTTGGGATATCTGGCTGAGATCGCGGCACTCATCAGACCCTTATGAAATTGCACCGGACCCGCCACTTCGTCCCTGACATGCTCAAATTGAGCCAGTTTGTAATCCATCCAGGCGTGCAACGAATTGTTGAGAGCGGGATTGATGAAGAGATCATAACGCTGATAAGACCATTGCTTACCCGGGTCGAACTGCTGCATCCGGAATTGCATCCCGGATGTATCCAAGCTATCAAACATAAGAGCGATATTCATATAGGCTACCGATTTGGAAGATAAACCCAGATCGAGGAAGACGTCGCGCTGATCCGGCTTTCTGGTCTTGGGGAGGAATGCCTGCGGTTGCTCGGTGTGGGGCAGGGAAAGAAACAGCGAATCGAGCGGAAGGGATTGGATCAGGGGCAAAATATTGCTCTTGTAAATAAATGATCTCGTGGTTTCGATACCGAGGACATCGACGTCGGGCAATCTGACCACTTGAGCACTCAAACCCAGAACCGCTAGCATCAGGATCAAACAGAAGTTACTCTTCATCACTACCTCTCCTTGGGAACAAGCAGCGATTCAAGGAATCTAATCTGGTCGATCCCCAGCCGATGCAGATTACTTTGATAGATGATCTTCGCCTCCTCCAGATTATTGGCGGCAAATTGACACAAGACCACGTAGAATATCGCCTCACGAGCGATATCCTCCATATCCGGATACAGGACCAGAAGGCGGTTCAATTTCTGAAGTGCAGAGAGGAAAAGCTCGCGATTGTAAAGGACTATGGCTTGCACGAGAGTGGCATAAGCATCGTAGATGGCATCGGTGGAAAGGGCGACCAAGCGATCGGCAACCGCCTCCGCTTCGTCCAGATTGTCGGATTCATAGAGGTAGAGCATACGCAACTTCAGCGCTTCGGGGTGCTCGCGGAAAGGATCGGATGCAGGCATAGCCCAGATAGTCTCAAACTGGGACAGGTCATATTGATAAGCTATATCCAGCATCATCAGCCAGATCTGCTGATCGGGCGCTTCAAGGTATGCGCTGCGGAGTTTTTGTACGGCAGCGTCGTATTGATTGGAGAGGATATCGAGATTGACCCATTCAAAGAGGATCTCGTTCATGCCATCACGATTGAGAATATTGACAAAGACACTTTCGGCGCGGTCATACTCGTTGAGTTGGATAAGTGATTCGGCCGTAAGTATCTCCAGCTCTTTGACATACCTTTGTGGAAATTGGCGCTTCAGATCCTCCGCCTGACGGAGCAGGTTTTGCCATTGGCGGCTTTCGGCGTAGAGTTTGACCAGCAGGTATTGGAGTTCAAACTGGATGTACTCAGATTGAAAGGCGTCGATCATCGTGATCAATTCATCGATAAACTGGTCACGCGGGTTGTGCCGGAAAGAATAGTCCAATCCGGCAAAGACCTCTTTGAGCAGGAGGAGTTCTTCCTCGGTGAAACTTTTTTTGCTGATGTAACGGCGGAGGACATTGTTCCAAGTCTGGATAGCGCCGTCGTAATTGCCCATGTTAAAATAGACATTGGCGATATCGTTCAATACCCGGATGTAGTGTCTGGAATTGGGGTATTGGGTCAGGAACGAATCGTAGATCATCAATGCCTGATGGAAGTTGCGGGCATGGGCGGCAGATTTAGCAGCCATGTAAAGATAGGTCTCCGGAGTGCCCTTTTCACGGGCAATTTTGAAGTAGAGATCGGAAGCATCCTTGAAGCGTCGTAACTGATAGAGCACGAGGGCTTGATAACTCAATGCCTCAATGCGTTTTACCTCATTCGGCGCCAGATTGGCGGCGCTGCGGTAGAAGTCCAGCGAACGCATATAGTCCTTTTCGTTGAAATGGATACTAGCATTGAGGATGGTGGTATCATAATTGATCTGATGATCGGGAATGGCATTGACTAATACCTTGGCTTCGAGATAATCACCGAGATAATAATGGGTCTGCGCCAGGCGCATCATAATGTCCATGTCGGCGGGGTAACGGTTGTGCAACCATTGCAAGACCGGCAAGGCACGGGAGTAATTTGCGAGGTTGAAATCGACTTCGGCTGCGTAGAATCTGGCCTGATCGGCATAAGGCGAATTGGCGTGATCCTCCATGAAGCGGTTGTAAATTGCCCGGAACGACTGGTAATCCTTGTTCATATAACTCAATACCGCCAGTATATATAGCGCCTTGTCGCGGTAAGCACCTCTGGGATGAATGTTCAGGTATCGGTTAAAGGTGACCGAGGCATTGCGGTAACTCTCCATGTTGAACCATATCTCCGGGATCAAAGCATCGATAGTGTCGAGCATCGAGGGCTCGATCTCATGCTTGCGGGCAAGCAGGAAAAATCTCATTGCCTTACTGAGATCATTTTGGTGATATTGGAAAGCGGCGAGCAAGAAATACAGATTGCCCTTGAGACGGGAGGACATGGGCTCATCAAGCATGGCAGTAACGGTCTGGATCGCCAACTGGGGATCCTGGCGGAATAGGATCTTCATTCGTTCCATCCGGCTGAGATGGGCGATCTCGGAGTTCCCGGAGTAATACAGTTGTTCCAGGATCGCAGCCGCTTTGGCCAATTCACCGGCTACGCTTTGAAGCATGGCATAATAATATCGGTTTTCATCGCTCTCGATACCGGATAGCAGGAGCAATTCCATGGCTGACCGGTAGTTGCGGCTTTCGAGCCGACTGCGGATCATGAGAGATTGGATCGGCCCGGGCAGATCGGAAAATCCGATCTCCAACGCCGATATCTCGCTTTCCAATTCGCTATGCCTGGCGTGATTCAACAAGTACTGAAGCCACTGAACATACATTGGTAGGGAACTGTTCATTATGGTATTGCGGTGGGATTGGAGGATCGAACGGGCGACATCTTCCCTGTCCAGCATCAGATACAAAGTAAAAAGGTGATGATCGAGTTCCGCTCCGGTCAAGCCCAAATTGGCTGCCTGTTGAAAAGAATGAAGCGCAGAATGGGGTTGCCCGCTCTTCAGATTAATCATCCCGCGCCAGTAATGGTATTGCTGGAAACTGGGTAGGGTGGAAAATTCGCTGATCAAACGCTGCAAAGACAGTTCCGCTTCCGGTAGACGATTCTGATGATACAGGACGATCGCCAGTTCATTGATGATCTCCAATTTGTATTGATGGTTCAGCGGAGCATCCACTATATCGGTGAGCAGGACCTCAGCATCCTGGAGTGCGCCTCTTGCGCGTAGCAATTTTGCTTTGTGCAGAAGCAACGGAATGCGCTTGGGGGAATGGGGATACTGCACTAGGAAACGGTCGATCGCGGTCTCTGCTTGCCGTCCTTCCTGCCGATTTAGCAGCCAGATGACGTTTTCATATGTATCATGATCCGCTGCTGGGATCGATGGCAGTAAATAGATCAGCGATAAGATTAGGGATAGTAGTATGCACTGTTTCATGGTTCTCTAATTGCCTTTTACCGGGATCATAATATACACTGTGGTTCCCTCGTTTTCCTTGCTTTTGATCTTGATCGATCCGCCATGCAGTTCAGCGATCCGCATGGAGATGCTCAATCCTAGTCCCAGTCCGCTAGAACGGTATTCTATGTTGCCGGATTTGTGGGCATAGATCTCATTGAGTTCGTAAAACTTGCGAAAGACGTTTTTGATCATGTGTTCCGGAATGCCGATGCCATTATCCTGGACAAAGACAACAATGGTCTCCTTGCCTTCGATCTTCTCCTGCTGGAAAGCGGACTTACGAGCGCCGATGATGATCGATCCGGAGTCACTGGTAAAGCGGAAGGCATTCACTACAACATTATAGATCATGAGATGGATCGCCTCCCAATTTGCCGTGATCGGAGGCAATTCCTTCTCGATCTCCAGTTTGACAAACATTCTGCGGTTTCGGGAAAGGATCTCGATCTCCTGATGGACGAGATTGATGATCTCGATCAGCGATATCTGTGATTTTTGTAATTGCTTTTGGAGGTTGTAATAGTTCATCGTCGTGATATCAGTCGTAGTGACGATAAGCTTTCTTACCGCTGCCTCGATCTTGGCGACGATATCCCGCTTTTCTTCTTCATCGGCAAATAGATTGCGCTTGAGGCGGGACACATAGCCCTGTAAGGTCGTAAGCGGAGTATTGAGTTCATGAGCTACGATCGCCATGAATTCATCCTTGATCAACTCGATGCCAAATAGTTCAGCACTCTTTTGAATGACGGATTGATATTGCATAGCGTTGCGGATGGCAAGAGTGATCTGCTCCACCAACAGGTGAATGATCTCCATATTCAGATACATCTCGCGGGTGGGTTCATTGAGATTGTCCAGATAAACAATGCCATAAAGGGAGTTGTTTACGATTAGGGGCAAGCAGAATATGGAATGCAGGACGTAATCCTGCACGCTGATGGAATTTTTAAAGCGGTTGTCCTCCACGGCATTGTAGGTGACAACCGGTTCCTCGGTATTAAAACACTGGCTGATCACGCTATTGCTGATACTGGTAACAGACTGCATGATTTGTTTCAGGTTATCGATATGAACCTTGAAAATGACATTGCCTTCGTCATCCCGCTTGATCAAAAATCCGCGGCTGCTATTGATAAAATCTATGCAGGCGGAGACGATCTCCATCTCCAGATTTGCCGGATCGACCACTTTCATCAGGTCATGCGACAATTGCATCAATTGGTTCATTTTTTCTATTCTCTGGGTGATCTGGGTATAATCCTTGATCCTGATGATCAGGGCGGTTAGATGTTGTTTCACGCTCTTCATGATCGAGGTCTCTTGTTTGGTATATTCCATCTCTCCCATATCGGAGAGGATCAGATAACCTATCTTCTGGCTGCGTTGCATTAGCGGGACAACCATTATGTTATAGCCCGAGGGCTGTTTCTCGATCAATACGTTATCGGTCTTGACGGCGCGATCCACCAGGGAGTGATACTCAGGGGAAATCAGGCTTTCGCGTTCGCAGTTGTAACTGTCGAAGGGGAGATAATTACTTATCTTATCCGAGTATTCCATTAAGACATACTGCCACGGAGAGATCACTTCATTGATGCCTTTCTGGATCAAGAATTTGATGCGCTCCATGTTGTTAACGTTGGCAATGTTATAGACTAGGTCGTTCCACTTGTTACGGATGTTTTTTTGGCGCGAGGCGATCTCAATCAGGTCAAAATTCCTGATCACCTTGGTATTGTATAGATTGATGCTGAGGAATTGCTGCCTGTCCTCATCGGGAATATTCTGCGTGATAGATTCCAGATACTGTTTATACTCGTCAAACAGGGACGTTGCCTCGTTCTCAGCATTGAGTACCTGCAGGATCTGGATCCGGATATGATAAAGTTCCACCTTGAGTTGGAAGTATTCCATCTCAAGACAGCTTTCATCGAGCGTAATTGCCTTTCTCAGAATCTGCCTCAGGGGAATATCCGGATCGGTCAAGTCCATCCGCAGATCCATGACCGCCAGTTTGGTCTGCCAGTATTTGTATCTGTTCTTATTGACGATGGGTCTGACCGTTTCGATTAGTTCGCGTACTTTGGCATAGTCCTTCAACCCGATGTAACAGATGATATTCATGATATAAAAAACGGCGATGGCATAGCTATTATTCACTTGTCCAGCATAGCGCATTGCTTGCTTCAAATGATCAAGGGCGGATTCATAATCCCTGTCCAGCATTGCCAATAAACTCTGGGCGTTATGATAGAACTCTTCCTCGTGCAAGTGTTTGTAATTGATATGGACGTTTTTTCTGACCAGTTTCCTCAGTTTTTTGGTGTTACCCATCTCGTATAGGTAGTAAAAGTATGTTTTTACCAGCGGATTAATGTTGTAGATTTGGCAATTTACTAATTGGGGTTCATTCTGGATGATGAATTCATAGTAATTGCCGAAGTTTTTGATCTTGCTCTTGACCAGCGCCAAATTGCGTTGGATGGAATCCAAAAAACGGTCGCTCTTTACCGACAGTATCAATTCCCGGGATGCCAGCAGTTTCTCTTCGGCGGCAATAAATTCACCTGTCTTGATCTTGCCCTCGCCTTGATTGAGCAAAGCCAGTGCCTTGGTCAGAGTAAGGTTCAATTCGTCCGCATGCCGGTATCCCAGGGCAGAATACTGTTCGGCGTTGATTGTATCACCCTGCTTCAGATAGAGGTCGGCAATATTGTTGTAGATCAATCCCAAATATCGCTTGATGTTGTATCGTTTCCATATCGAGAGGGCTATCCTTAGATGTTCGTCGGATTCGGGGATGTTTTTTTGTTCGCTGTAAAACACACCCAGGTCATTATGCATGGCAGCCAGCCGGATAAGCACTTTAGGATCATTCTCGGAGGGTAATTCCTTGAGAAAATCCTCGATGATCCTAATTGCCCTGTCCCGGTCTCCGGACATATTGTGATACACGGCCAGGCGGTCATAATAGACGATCTTCATATCCAAGGGGAGGGTGGTTGGATCGATATTGTCCAACGCTTGTTTCATCTTTACTTTGTTGACACGGGAAAAGATCTGGACATAGGTTAGTTGCAGTAGGTTGTATTGTTTGCCGGTAAATGCCAGCATTTCGGCTTTCTTGATCTGTTTCAGTGCTTCTTTCGAGTTTTCCCTCAGAAGATTGATCGCGGTAGCAACATAATATTTCTCGAACAGGTCAGGCAACAGATGCAGACGTTTTAGAACCTCTTCACCTAGTTGATGGTATCCAGTAAGTTCTGCTTTTTCCTGATAATGGATCAGATCCTGGATAATGTCTTTGATTTCAACTTTCGTATCCTTGTTAAAATCAAGGATGATCGTGCGGTGGATCGCTTCGTACGCTTTTTCCTGATCAAAATCCTCGTTATACAGTTGATACAATCTCAGAGTATATTTCCGCTCAGCAGGCAGGTCTTTGGCTGAGTGTGCATTGGCGATCAATCCCTCGCATACCTCCGGGTCACGTATGCCCTTATCCCGGTAAAACTCCAATATCTTGCGCGAGACGGCGATATGCTGATCTTCAGAACACTCGTCATACAACCTTTGCATTGCTTCACGATAGGCAAAGCGATAGTATTTGCCGTCCTTGACCAGATTCTCGTTGTAGTAGGCATCATTGATCAATTCATACATCCTTTTGTCGTCGATATCCAGCAAATAGGTGATCAGATCCTTGCTCAGCGGAAAGTGTGCTATGGCTAATACCTGCAAATATTTATAATTCTGTTCGGTGAGATGGCTGAGACGGGAATAGATGGAATGGAGAAGTTTGCCAGGCAGCACATAATCATTCAGATCATAATCCAATTGCTCGAGTCCATTGTGAATCGCCTTCTTTTGCTTAACGAGATCGATCAGAATTTCACGGATAAAATCCGGATTACCCGAAGAGCGTTTCCACATCTGCTCGATAAAACGTCCGGAAGGACGCCTCCCAAGGAGTTTGATGACATAATCACTTACCTCTTGCAAATCGAGCGGTGGGATCTGGATAATGATGGTGTGCCAGATCTGATTGATCTTGTTGAACTCATTGCAACTAAGCAAGATCAAAATTCGATGCTGGACCAGAAAAGACGATAGATAATTGATAAAATCCACTGTATAGCGGTGTACATATTGAAAATTCCTGATGATAAATACGATTGGCTTTTGTTCTGAGAGATCGAGCAACATCTCTTTAGCAGATTCAAAATCACTCCGCAAATCCTCTTGGGACTGGGTGAAGGATTTGGCTTCCCTTTCCGACTCAAACAAGTAACTCTTGAATTTCTCGCTTATCTTATTCAAACTGCTATAACTCTCGATCTCCGCCTTGCTGCGCGACCGGACATATTCCTTGATCAAAGCAAAGAAAGCCTCATGTTCAAAACGATTGCAGGTGTAGTCAAACAAAAAGTAATCACCGTTCAGAATGTGGTAGCGGAACAAAGAGAGAATGTGATCTTTACCCAAACCATCGCCTCCGATCAAGGAGATGATCTTACCATTGGAGTTTTCCATGGCAGGCATATAGTCAAGTAACTGGTGCGTGATGTTTTCCCTGACCAGATAACTATTAAATTGCAATGTATTGACCATCGACCAGGTAACCGAAAAGGCATAGTTCTTATTACTGATCCGGTTGATGTAGGAAATGATCTCTTCAGAACTCTTGAACCTATTCTCCGGGTTCTTCTCCATCAGTCGAAGGATGAACTTTTCCAGAGACAAAGGGATAGTGGAATTCAATTCTGAAGGGAATTTGGGCACAAAATACTGCTGATTCCCCGAGATCAGAGAATTAATCTGATCCACCGAATAAGGGAATGTCCACGTCGTCAAACGATAAAGTATCACCCCCAATGAGTAGAAATCACTGGTGACATTTGCCGGCTTTCCCAGATACAACTCTGGCGCAAGATAAGGCAGGGTTCCCGAAACACGGCTGCTGTTATCCGATGGATCGATCTTGGCAAAGCCATAGTCGATCAGCCGTAATTCCACGGAATTGCCCTCCTGACGGTATAATATGTTCTCCAGTTTAAGGTCTTTGTGCAGGATGTTTTGAGTATGCAGAGCGTGCAACGCATAGCATATCTGGACTACCATGTCATACAGCATATCCAGTTTATGAACCCCAAACCGGAAGTTATTTAGCGTAACACCATCGAAAAAGTCACTAATGTAATAAATATGGTCGCCCACGTGCCCAAAATCGACCACCCGGTTCAGATTTGGATGTTCGATCTTTGTGATATGATGCATCTCTTCGGCGCTAAATCTGGCATAGAGATCACTTGATGACAGATACTGAAAGAGTTTTAGAGTATATAATGCTCCGGTGCGGATATCACGAACCTTGTAAACGTTGGCCCAGGTACCGCTCCCCAAACTTTCCAATATCTCATAACGGTGGTCAATATACATTTTTACACCTCACTATCGCTACCATGGTCAGACAAATTCATCTTTCTCTCCGGAGTATTTCTGTAATCCCGGAGATAATTGTCCTTATCCGTCATTTGATGCCTTCAAACATGTCAAAGCCGTGTTTCCAGCGTTTGTGAACCCAAAACCACAAATGCGGATAATGGACAATATACTTTTCGAGAACGGAATTGATCTTCCGGATCAGATCGAGACAGGATTCATCTTCGACAGCTCTGCTATTGGGTTCGATCACCGGTTCAAATCGAAAGACCAACCGGTCTTTTTCATCGCGAACCACGTATCCGGGAACAACGGGAAGGCCATGGCGGATGGCCAGCTTGGCAGCACCTTTCCAATGGGAGGCGGGAAATCCCAGGAAATCGGTAATGATGCCATTTTTACCGGCATTTTGATCGGTCAGGATCGCCACCAGTTCATTCCGGTGCAGGTGTTCAATGATTCCTCTCAAGCCGCGTTTCATATCGATCACGCAGGCACCGTTGCGCTCTCTGATCCGATTGGTGTATCTGTCAAAACAGAGATTCCGCTGTCTTTTGGCGATCACAGCCACTTTGATATCCCACAAAGGCATGATCCTCGCCGCCTCCCAATTGCCAAAATGTCCGGTGGCAAGGATGGCGCCTTTACCTTGTGCCAGAGCGGCCTCTATGTGTTCCCGGCCTTCCAGGATACAATTGGAAAGCAAGATCCGGTCATCATCAAGATAGATCTCCTGGATACTGAGAGCCATATTGCGATACATCATCCTAATGATACTGCGGATCTCGGAAGTGCTCTTTTGCGGAAAAACACGCCTTAACTGGATTTCAGCCACCTTGCGACGTACTCCGATCCGGTATCCGATTAGATCGAACATACCCAGAAGGATCCTTCTGACAAACCGTCTCGGCAACATTCCAAAGGCACGTATCAATCCAATAAACAGGATATACTCGATGAAACTTTGTATTCTCTTTATGGGTCTGGACACGATCCATTCACATCCTAATCGCTTAATGCGATGCATCTTTTTGAATGCAGCCCGATTGACAAGGAAAATCTTGCTCCAGCAGATAGCATTCACCGGTCAATAATGAGTTTATCACCCACAGGCATCATCTGAATCACCATTGGCGGTTTGGGTCCCAGCCATGCAAAATACTGATATGTCGCCCCGTAAAAAAAGTGTCGAAGTTATTGGATCAAGGCATTGGCCTTATTCTTCAAAACTGCTTTGGAAATGACGCCGATCGAGGTGTCCATCAATTTGCCATCCTTAAAGAAAAGCAGCGTCGGAATGCTCAGTACCCCAAACTGACCGGCAATATCAGGATAATCATCCACATTAATCTTGCCGACTGCGATTTCCGGATGCTCGGAAGCAAATTCTTCCAATACCGGAGATATCATCTTGCAGGGTCCACACCATGACGCCCAAAAATCAACGATAACTACGCCTCTAGCGAGGGTCTGCTCAAAGTTCGTGTCGTTCAAATCGATCAGCATTTTCATACCTCCACAAGGAATCTCTATACCATTATCATAATGGATTTTCCGCTTCTGGCAAATTCCATCCTCACATCCGCATCTTCGCCCCATTGATTACGCCGTATCCCAATTCTTTAGTTCAACTTTGCCTCACCTTCGCTTCGAATACTCGAAGCGATCTCGAAACGAAGGTGACTTGAAAACGAATGTAATCATTTGCAGTGCAATTGGTTCCCCGAAAGGTCAATCCATCCGGAAATGAAGCAGGATCCCACTGAAAACATCAAGGGGATCAAGGCATCAATCCCAAAGATGTCCCTCAAATTCTGCCGCAAAGAGATTTGATTCCAAAAAGCACATTGGTTGCTAGTATTGATCATGAAATTGGATCTGTAATGGTATTTTTGGCTGAAGGATTTACCCTAAATTTGTAGAAAGTTATCCACGATTTACTTGCGCACAGCCCGCCGTTGCCGCACATAATTCAACAGCTACGCGCATAATGAAAACAACCTGCCGCCAAGAAACGTATAACTCGCCTATCTATATGCCATTAGGATTATCTGTTGCTTTTTGGTGTCACCAAATCGTCCAACTCCCCTCCGGCGCGATTCGTGGAATGATTTCGACAGCGTATTGATGTTTTAATACACGCAAAATAATTCTTGACAAATTTACTATGTCGCTTAGAATATCCCCGTGTTGTAACAATTATGATCTCAGCAGCACCAATGAATTTGTGGCATTGAGCGACTGTTAAGATTCAAGGAGGAAATATGAGACACAGTGTGATAGTTACTCTGGTACTGATGACTTTGTGCGTGGGTCTATCAGGGCAGAGCTTGGATGATTACCGTAACCGCTACACTGGGGCACGCGATTGGAATATTGCATCTAACTGGCAAAGATACGATGGTAGTGCTTGGGTGACTGCTTCGTCAGTTCCAACCGCAAGCAATGCCAATGAGATCACGATCCGCTCCGGAGCAACGATTAGGGTAAATGTCAATATCCAGGCAGATCAATTGCTTATCCAAAGTGGAGGTGTCCTTCAAGTAAACAACGTCAGAACCCTGACGATCGTGGACGGTAGCGGCACGGATTTGAGTATTGCCGGGCAAGCCCATTTGATCGGCAATATCTCGGTCAATTCCGGAGCCACCGTTGTGGTAACTGGCATGATCGACTTTACTGCTGCCAGCTTCATCGGTGGAGCAGGATCCTTCAGTTTGCAATCGGGAGCGCTTCTTGCCACCCGTAATGCCGACGGAATTACAGCATCGGGTTTAACTGGCAGCATCCGGACAAGCATCCGGTCATTCAGTTCCGGAGCGGATTATATGTATATGGACGCCGCACAATTGGGAAGTACTGGTTCAGGATTGCCCTCAACCGTTAATCGACTCATCATCAATACTGATTCCGGGGTTGCTCTCTCCAATCCTGTCAGCATAACAACTGAAATGGAATTCATTACCGGATGGATCCAATTGGGGGACAACAACATCACCTTCCTGTCCGGATCTACGGTTACAGGGGATTCATGGTTCTTTATTTCTGGAACTGGCGTTGTCAATGGACTGAACCAGTCATACAGAGTAGAGATAACGGTGGTAGAACCGACACAATTGATCCCAGATATAGCCCAATTGCATCTCCTGAACAATCTCAAACTGCCCCATGACATCAAGGTGGCATATGTCGATTGTGACGAATACTACCTCGATCTCAACGGCTACAAGCTTACCTGGGGGATCAATTCGATTGCCTTTACCGGAAATTGCCAGATTACAGATGTATATGTGGATATGGAAGATACTGTGAATAGCAGCACACACGGAACCAGTATCGCCAGAACCTGGACAACAGGCGGGTACATATTCGATGGACCGCTGACCATCGAACTAACCTATCCGGAGACGGAGACCGACGCCAACCAGGTCTTGGTGTGGAGAAGAGCTGAGGGAGAGACCGGCTACTGGACTCTCATCGGGACATACAATGTAAGCGGAACGACCGATAGAACCGTATCGATTTCGGGTGTTACCGCTCTCATGACCCCGGATAATGTTAATTACAACTGGACAATAACTAATATAGATCAGTCGCTGCCAATCGTTTTGGCGTCATTTACCGGTAGTATGTTTGACACCGGACAGATCAGGATCTCGTGGGTAACCCAATCCGAAAGTAATCTGAGCGGGTTTTATGTTTTACGGAGCAGTTCCAGAACCATTGATAATGCCATTGTGATCAGCCCATTGATCGGGGCGACCAATCAATCCCTTACAACCAGTTATACTTACAACGATTGTTATGATCTGACTCCTGGTCTCGTTTATTACTATTGGCTGGAATGCGTTGAACTGGGCGGAGAGAGTTCCCAGTTTGGACCCGTGGCGGTTCCATACGAGGAAGACATACAGGATATTCCGGAAGTTCCTTTTGTGACCCGACTACACTCACCATACCCTAACCCATTTAATCCCTCGATAAACGTGCCATTTGAACTGGCAAAATCTTCTCGGGTGACTGTCTCGGTCTATAATCTGAAGGGGCAGGTCGTTCGCCGACTGTTCAATGGCGAGAAACAGACCGGTAATCATGTGGTGACATGGGATGGACGGGACAATCGAGGGATTGGAATTTGTTCCGGAATATACATCATACGAATGACAACTCCCGAATACGATTTAACCAGACCAATAACCCTTGTCAAGTAGTATATAGATATTCAAACCACAATCGGGAAAGCCCTTCTTGAAAGGGCTTTCTGTTTGCAGGGATAAGATTCACCACGGTGATAACAAGGAAGGCCGTTGAATAATTCTGAGAGTTGACTTAAAAACTATCCTCCCTGCTTGATAACCTAGGTTATCAAGCAGGGAGGATAACAGCGGTAACGCAACCCGAGTGGGTCTAAACCATCTTCAGGCTATTGAATAACTCAGTGCGGACGACTTTGTGGCTATATCCAAACTATCATTCAAAGCGCGTTACACTTACTGGGATTACCAGATACTGTGGTCGTGAAAAGCGCCACGAGGACCTTCGCACTTATTGGAATCAAGCATTTTATCCATCAGCGTGACGATCTTTGCCGCCGGTATTTCCTTCATGCACCTAAAATGCGATTTGGGACACCGGTGTCCGCCGTGAAGCGAACAGGGCTGACAATCCAGATCCCGGCAGAGGATGACAGCCTTGCGGTTCATCGGACTAAAACCCAAACGAGGATGCGTTGCTCCAAAGAGAGCGATCTGGGCCTTACCCAAGGCAGCCGCGATATGCATGGGACCACTGTCATTGGATAACACCAGGTCACAATCCCCGATGATACTGATCAATTCGGCCAGTCCATAATGGCAGTCCGGTATAAGTGTCTTATGAGGACATTTGTCATGCAGGATGCGGCACAAATGGTCTTCAGCAGGACTGCCCAAAAGAATGAAAAGATAGTTTTCTCCGGCTTTCTGGATCACTTCTTCCCACTGAGCAGTTGGATACATCTTGGTCGCGTGGACTGCGCCAGGAAACAGCGCGATCAATTTGCGTCCCCTGCGGTCTAGCGATGCCAAAAGATCGCTGGTGGCTAATGACTGTAGCTGGGGATCAGGAAGGGATCGCACTTCCTCCTCGGAAAAACCGATCTGAGGCAAAACCGTGGCATACAAAGACAAAGTAGAAGTGATGGTCTTGGCGGTCAGATGCCGCACAATAAGGCGGCGCAAGAGATGCCTCTTGTGATAGACCACGATCCTACCCGCTTTGATCTTCCGCTTTAGCAGCCAGGTATTGAGTTTGCCGTGAAGATCGATGATCAGGTCATAGCGGGTATCCGGTAAAACGGTTCTTGATCCCTGGTAGGTAACGATACGGTCACAGGTGTCAAACGCCTCGACCAATGGAACAAACTGCTCTTTTGTGATGTAGGTCAGGTCTGCTTGAGGATACTTATGCTTTAGCGCTGATGTGATCGGTTGGGTTAGAACGATATCGCCCAATGAACTTAGGCGGATGACCAATATGCGCTTCACTTGATCTTGATCAACCAATTCTTACGCCAGCATTGCGCTAATGATCTGCTTGCTTTGTTCCAGGGCACTTTCGAGTTTTGCCAGATTCTTGCCGCCAGCCATTGCCAGATCGGGTCTGCCGCCTCCTTTGCCATCTACCAGCCCTGCTATCTTGCCAATTATTTTGCCCGCGTGGAAACGATCTACCAGATCGGGTGAGACGGTAACGAGTATGCTGATTTTATCGTCGATAACAGCAAATAGGACAGCGATCATTCCTCTGGATCGTGTCTTAATGGTATCACCGATTAGACGCAGTGATTCGCTGTCTTTGGCTATCACCTGTTTGACGATGATGGACACACCGTTCTTTTTATCCGCAGCTTCGATCAGTTCCACTGCATAGTTTCCCGCTGTTTGCTGGCGCTGATGTTCTTGTGCCCGTTCCATGCTAATGATTCGGTTTTGCATCTGTCCGATCTTATCAAAGATGTTCTTCTCGTTCGCTCCGATCTGTTCATAGATCATCTGCAATTTATCCAGCCGTTCGTTGATCCAGTGTTCAGCCTCCAATCCTGCGACCGCTTCGATACGCCTGATCCCTGCGGCGATGGATGATTCGGCAGTGATCTTGATCAATCCGATCTCTCCCGTGTGAGTTATATGCGTTCCCCCACATAGTTCACGTGAAAAGTCCTGAACGCTGACGACTTTGACCACTTCCGTATATTTTTCGCCAAAAAGAGCTACCGCTCCACTTGTCCTGGCATCATTGATGCTCATTATTTCAGTATGCACCTGCCGATTTTCACGGATTACTTGATTCACGATATGCTCAATGTTGCGTATCTCATAAGATTTTAAACCCTGATGATGCACAAAATCAAATCGGAAGTGATGCGGAGTTACCAGAGATCCCTTCTGCTGGACATGGTCCCCCAGAACGGACTTGAGGGCTTTGTGCAGCAGATGAGTCGCAGTATGGTGTTTTGCTGTGGAGTTGCGTGTAATCTCATCAACGTGGGCAATGACCATCTGTTGATTGGGCATGCCTTTTATCACTGTGCCAATATGGATGTAATAGTCATCCACTTTCTTCACATCAGTTACGACCATCTCAAATTCTTCGTTTCCAATGCTGCCGTTATCGCCGATCTGTCCTCCCGATTCAGCATAAAATGGCGTCTGGTCAAGTTGCAGTTGAATTACGTCATCTTCACTGATCCTGTACCTCACGATATGCGCCTGACTTTGCATGGATTCATAACCGCGGAAGAGAGTGGGGGAGGGCTTACAGAATTCGATCCATTCACTTTCTTCTTTGAGAGCAAACTTGGATGCACCCCTTGCCCGTTGCCGCTGTTTTTCCATTTCCACTTCAAAGCCGGTCATGTCAAGACGCAAACCCTTTTCTTCTGCCAAAATACCCGTAAGATCTGGGGGAAAGCCATAAGTATCATATAAGAGAAAGACATACTTTCCCGGGATGGTGTCACCGCTCAGGGATGACGTGATCTCTGAGAACTTTTCCAGGCCAGTGTCCAAGGTCGTCAAAAACCTTTCTTCTTCAGCGCGAATGATATTCTGGATATATTTTTCCCTGCCATCGAGCTCAGTAAAGTGATCTCGCATTATCGAGACCACCGTGGGTACGAGTTTATATAAAAAAGAAGAACGCAATCCCAGCAATCTACCATGCCTGCAGGCGCGCCGGAGTATTCGCCTGATCACGTATCCCCGTCCTTCGTTTGATGGGAAGCCGCCATCGGCAATCGAGAAAGTGAGCATTCGAATATGATCGGCTATAACCCGATGCGATACCGAGTCATCATTGTAAGGCCTGTTGCATAGGGATGAAATGTGATCAAGTATCGGAACAAACAGATCAGTTTCGTAATTGGATCTCACTGTCTGTAAAACTTGGCAAATGCGCTCAAATCCAGCACCTGTATCAATGTAACGGTGCTTGAGGGGATGTAGCATCCCCTTCTCATCACGATTATACTGGATAAAGACGAGGTTCCAAAGTTCGATGAATCTGCCACAATCGCCGTTGACAGTGCAACGGTGACCTGCCTCATCCCGCTTGTTACAAAAACTGATCCCCCGGTCGAAATGGATCTCGGAGCATGGACCGCAAGGACCGCTTTCGCCCATCTCCCAAAAGTTATCCTTGTCACCATGATATGAGACTCGTTCACGATTGATATCGGTCTCGCTCAGCCAAAATTGGTATGCTTCCTCGTCACTATGATGGACTGTGGCATAGAGCAATTGGCTGGGAAGTTGCCAGATATCGGTCATCAGTTCCCAGGCCCAGATGATGGCTTCGCGCTTGTAATAATCAGCGAACGACCAATTACCCAGCATTTCAAAAAAGGTGTGATGATAACCATCTTTTCCCACTTCTTCCAGGTCATTGTGCTTCCCACCCGCCCGGATGCATTTCTGGCTGTTAACAACCCGACTCATGGTCGGATTGGTAATACCGAGGAAAATGTTCTTGAATTGGTTCATTCCAGCATTGGTAAACAGCAAAGTTGGGTCATCCTCGGGAATGACGGGCGCTGAAGGAGCGTAGATATGACCCTTGGTCAGAAAAAAGTCGATAAATTGACGCCGGATGCTGTGTGCGGTTCTTATGTTTTTCATTTGGGTTCCCATTGGGCAAATGCCGCATAGTTTTCTATGATCCATTTTTCAGCGCTCCAGGCAGCGATAGCACCATCACTGCAAGCCGTGACCACCTGCCGCAAAACCTTGCTGCGGATATCGCCCGCAGCATAGATGCCCGGGATATTGGTATGCATGTAATCATCGGTCCGGACGAAACCTCCCGGATCAAGCTCCAGCCGTGATTCTAGAAGCGCATTATTGGGCAGGATGCCCACGTAGATGAAGAGTCCATCTACTTTCAGGAAACTGACCTGCTGGGTCTGGTGGTTGTATAGTTCCAATTCCTCCAGTTTTCTGTCGCCTTTGATTTCTTGAATTACAGTATTCCAGACAAATTCCATCTTCGGATTTTCAAAGGCGCGTTGCTGAATTATCTGTTGTGCCCGCAATTCATTGCGGCGGTGGAGCACATAGACCTTTTGGGTAAAGCGAGTCAGGAACATTGCCTCTTCGATCGCGGAATCACCGCCACCCACCACTGCCACGATCTTGTCACGATATAAAGCACCGTCACAAGTGGCGCAATAGGATACCCCTCGTCCAGTTAACCGTTCCTCTCCGGGGACATTGAGCAGGCGGGGATGGGCACCAGTGCAGAATATGATGGATTTTGTCCGGAAACTGCCTTCGCTTGTCTCCACTATCTTGCATAAACCTTCCAGACCGACAGCATTCACTTCGGCATAATGGATCTCAGCGCCAAAGCGTTCTGCCTGGTTACGCATCCGGCTGGTAAGTTCTACCCCTGGCAAGGATTCCTCAAAGCCGGGATAGTTTTCCACCTCGGTTGTCACATTGATTTGACCACCAACGATCATACTCTCGAATAGTGCGGTTGTGAGGCCTCCTCGAGCAGCGTAGATCGCTGCACTCAGCCCGGCTGGTCCGCCGCCAATGATAATTGTATCATATCTCATTAGATACCTCTTCATGGATAACACATCTTGATTCCAGCCAAAGTCTCCAGTCCCTGAATTATCGTCAAGAGAAAAGGAACGGCGACAGACATCATTTCCAGTGCATAAATACTACTTCATTTATTGACCAGACCCAAAGTATGAGAGGCTTTCATGGCCACAGAGGAAACTCTTGACAAAAGAGAGACCCAAGAA
>JBBISI010000032.1:0-21686 GCA_037441405.1 Candidatus Cloacimonadota bacterium | reverse complement strand
TTTCTCTCCCATTCGAGTTTATTATCTTTCAATTAAACTATTTAATGGATTTTACCGATTCTTGCTTTCGTCTACTATCTGAGTGATATCGTCAAGGAAAATCTTTGTTCCGACCTAAAAGCGCGTATAACTTTGGCCAGGATTTTCGGCTCCGAGGCAGTCTCCGGTGCACTTGTCCGGATTGATCTCAAACATATTGTAGGTGCTTTCGAGTTGTCCTTCTCCCGAGGTGCTCCCGAGTACTCGGCATGATCTCGGGAGCAAAGTGTTTCGATACCGACTTGAATGATCAAGCATGAGACCAATGCGGGACAGGGACGTGAACCGTATGTTTACGCGGAGGAACGACTGCTGTTCAAGAGTCATGCCGGCTTGTGCCAAAGATCGATCATCCGCTGCCCCAGGTTGCCGGTCAAAGCCTATATTGACAAAAAAAGCACACTGGAAAAACTGCCCGAAAAGAGGTGATTACAGATGATCAAGGCGGAAAACATTTATTGCGGTTATACTGAGACCGATGTCCTGCAAGGGTTATCGCTGGAGATCGGGGATAGCGATCTAACCGTTATCATCGGTCCCAACGGGGCTGGCAAATCCACGCTGCTCTATTCGATCATGGGACTTCTGCCTTTGAGGTCAGGCAGGATTGAGATCGATGGTATTGGTATCAACGATCTACGCCGTCAGGATTTGGCAAGGCAGGTGGCATTCGTCCCACAGGAGATCCAGACCCAATTCGATTATCCGGTGAGGGAAATGATCCTGATGGGCAGGTACCCTTGGCTCAGCATGTTGCAATCGTGGTCGGAGGAGGATCGCCAGGTGGCTTTTGAAGTGATGCGACTGCTTGATCTGCAGGAACTTGCGGAGCGTTATTTCAATCATCTCAGCGGCGGGGAAAAACAGCGTGTCCTCATCGCCCGCGCTCTGGTGCAGCAAACGAAGTATATTTTCTTGGACGAGACCATATCCCAACTCGATATCAGCCATCAGATCGAGATCATGCAACTATTGGATGACATCAATCAGGAACAAGGGAAAGGGATCGTTCTGGTATCACATAACCTCAATCTGGCGGCGAATTTTGCCTCTCGGCTGATCTTTGTCCAAAAGGGAACTGTTTTAGGTAGCGGAACACCCAAAGAAATGATCACTCCGGAGCGCTTGTACGAACTGATGGGCATTGCATTGCAAACGGTGCTCAATCCGCTCTCCCGCACGGCAAACATCTTGTATCCGGGCAGGAAGCCGCCGCGGGAAAGTGACCCAAACTAACGAGCGGCAGAGGTCGGTGTGGGAATTCGTACGGTTATTTTGATCCTGATCCTGTCGGTATTGGCAGTAATAAACCATGCCATATCGATCCGAACGCAGATCTGGGATGAAAATGGCCGCACCTTACCGGATGTTATCATCACCGATGGTTACCGGCACGGACGCAGCGACGAGCAGGGCAATATCCACTTTGAAACGAAAGCCCCTTGGGTCAGCATCTCCAAGATCGGCTACGAAAAGGTCGATTACCCCGCCTCCCAAGTGCCGCCAAAGATTGTTCTCAAAGCGCAACCGGTGGAACTTCCTCCGATCAGCGTGACCGGAAGATTTGAGCATGATTTCGTCTCCGCTGCGGATATGAGCGGACTGCGGATCGATGATTTCTCCGGCAGCCGCGCCACCGACCTTATTGCAAGTATGACAACACCTTTCAGTGCTGATACTCCGCTGGTGGGTGAACGGCAAACCGTGGGGTTGATCGGCAACCATAACCGGCATACTCTGGTAATGCTGGATGGCGTTCCACTCAATTCCAGTGGCGAGGCATTCGACCTTTCCCGGATCGACCTGCAAAGCATTGAACGCATTGAGATCATAAAAAATAACGCTACGGTCTATGGCGGAACCGGTGCCATCGGCGGCATCATACATTTCTTTTCCCGTCAAGGTATCCCAGATGAGCATATGCAGATCACTGGCGGGATCTTCAATGAAGCCGGGTCCTTCGGTATGTGGAAACGTGGCGGGCAGACGGGAATGCGATCCCGCCTCCTTTCCTGGCAAGTCTTTTGGCAACAGGTGAATGCGGCTAACGACTTTAAATACAGATTGCCGGTCGAATCCGGCGTGGATGACGAGTTCCGGCGCGAAAACAATACCCGGATCCAACGTGCCTTTGCCATCAATATCGGTGGCCAATCAGGGATCTTTGGCTATAATCTGAGGGTCAGGCATGACCAATTCAGGCGGCAATTGCCAGGACCAACCAACTTTACCGATATTTATCGCCACGCCTTTCTCAGCGGTAGCACCCTGCATCAAAACCTCCAATTGCGCCAGGAATCAGGTCGATGGAAAAACCAGATGATCCTCTGGCAGATCAAGGACGATACGCTTTACGACAATACACGCGCTCCAACTCCGGTCAATATCGCCCGTTATCGGCAAGCGCATCAGTCCAATGGACTAAAAAACAACCTTTCCTTCCAGCACGGATGGTGGCGGCAGGATGTCTTTGCCGAAACAAATCACCGGAGATATCAAAACAAGAATCTGCTATCACCGGACACTTCCTTTGGGAAAGACCTGCGCCATTATGCTGCAGGGACAAAATCGGCAATGGATCTGGACATGGGAGGGATCGTCATAAACTTGGCGGCTACCCTGCGCTATGACCACACTCCGGACAAGGGATACTTGACTCACCGGCAGGAAGGCGCCATACTCTACCCCTGGCTGATCGATCTGGAATGGGGCGCCACCAGGGGATCATCATTTTCTTTACCTTCGTTCTATGACCTTTACTGGAAAGGAGATACGCAGACGGTAGGCAATCCCGAACTCAGACCGGAACGCGCTGAGGGCTTTCAGATCTGGATGGCTGTGCAACACGAGCGCACACGAGCGAAAGTGACCTATCATCACAATACTCTGCGTGATCTAATCCAGTGGCGGCAGAGTTATCTATTCGGACCGGTCTGGAAGCCGCTTAATCTGGGCAGAGCGGAGATCAATAACTGGGAAATGGAACTGAATCTGCAACCGGTTAGGTGGATCAATCTGTCAATGCTGACCACCTTTACCGAGTCACGCAATCTGGTTCTGGATGGTCAGCCCCGATTGATCTACACTCCAGACCGGATCCTGACGCTCAATTCAGAATTCATCTGGCGTAATTGGCGCTGGTGGCAGAAGGTGACGCATACGGGGAAGCAGTGGACTACGCCGGATAATCTGATCGATCCCCTGGAACCCTGGACAGTGATCGATAGCGGGATCACTTGGCAACGCCAGTTTGGTGATCTCAGGGTCTCTTCCTTCTTCAGGATCAATAATCTCACGGACCACACCTATCAGATCTACCACTATGTTCCCCAACCCGGAAGAAATTGGTCAGCAGGGCTGAGTGTCGAATATTCTGTTGGCGGGAATGCAGGGCGGCATCCATAGGAACGTGGGGATGTAATAGGTGTGGTGAACAATATTGTCCTCAGGAGTTAGGATGACATGTCATGCTTTTCTTTTTTAAGACCGATGCGCATAACAATGGACAATAAGTGTACGTAATTAGTTTTGACAGGATAGATAGATACTACTAAGATCGTCGAACAACTTGGGGTGTCGTTCTTACGGCTATAAACTAACTGGGACCATTGCACATAATGGACTCTCCAGAGGTCGGGATCGTGAGAAAGCAATATAATAAAGACCGTAGTTCTCCAGAGCCATCATATGAATGTGCTCAGTTTTCCAGCGCCATCAGATGTTAGGCGGTGGTTCCAACCACCGTTTCAGATCGTGAGAGTACATACAACCCTACTGGGGTTTAGACATTGTGAGGACTTCAGTCCGAACGAGAGACATATGCCAGCGTATAAAAAATAAGGATCCCTGTCCAGTATGAGGAGATTTCTCTCGGACTAAAGTCCTCAAAAAGTTTTGATACCCTTGCGGGTTAATCGATAATGGTGTTCCGAACGGTGACTGGAGTCACCGCCCAACACCTGCCGGCGCGGTAAAGACACCTGATCAAGTATGAAAGTTAGTCAGTATAGGCCCGTAAGAACAATGGCCCATATTATTCAATGGTCTCATTTTTTGAACATAAACTCAGATGAATTCCTCACTATGGCTTATTCTGCAAAGGTCTTTAGATGTGAATGTTATGAGAAGCCGAACCGGATAGATGGAATGAATGGAATGCGGAGCTAGCAGATGGATTTGTGTCACCTTTGGCGGTATGTAATGATCGGCAGTCAAAGGTCAATGGCTGGTGATAAACTCCTCGATGGCTTCAAGCAGCGCCCGATTGTCCTCTTCACAACTCAGGGTGGCACGCAGGCAGTGGCGGAGCAGGGGATGCGCTCCGACATCACGCACCGCGATGTCATGGTCTTTGAGATATTCAAATAACTGTGGTGTCCGCTCGCCGATGGTGAAGGTGAGGAAATTAGTGTGGGAAGGATGGACAGTGATGCCGGGTAATGAGGATAGGCGAGGATACATCTCATCCCGCATGGCGATGATGTCCATAACATGAGAACGGAAAATGTGGACATTCTCCAGGATGGTGGCGGCGAATGCCTGGTTGAGGATGCTGGTGTGGAAGGTGGTGAATACCTTACGGAGTTCGTGGATATTATCCGCCGAAGAAATGGCATAACCGAAGCGCAATCCGGCACTGGCGAATGCCTTGGAAAAGGAACGGGTCAGGATCAGATTGGGATACTGCTTCAGTTCATTGGCAAAGGTGCAGCCCGAGAACTCATAATAAGTCTCATCCACGAGAACAAGTTTATCCGGCAGGTCTTGGATGATACGCCGCAATTGCTCGGGGGGGAAGAGATTGCCGGTCGGGTTATTGGGATTGCAGAGGATCGCCAGGCGGCAATCGGGATGGGATGCCATCTGCAGATAGCGGTCGGTATCAAAGGAGAAATCTGGATTGAGATCAATGAAGCGGATGCCCAGGTTTACTGCTTCGCAGAAGGTTCGATAATCAAAGTAGGATGGGGCCAAACTGACAGCGTGGGCAGCACCATCCTCGCGTACGGCAAGGAAAATGTGATAGAGAATGTCGTCAGCGCCATTGCCCCAAACCACGTTTTCCGGCAGGATGCCGTGTCCGGCATAATCCGCCAGTTTTTGGTGCAGTTCGGCACTGACGGGTGAAAGATAGCGGTTAAGGCGGATATCTTCCATGCGCCGGAGGAATTGTTCCCTGATCGCCTGATAGGGGTCAAGGCAACTTTCGTTGAGGCACATCATTCGCTTACGAAGGGGAACGCGGGTCACGGGAGCTATTTTGTCAGCGAGGTCGCTACGGAAAAATTGTCTCATCCTGATCTCCTAATAATGTGGGATGTCTCAGCCCTGGGATGCGTTTATCAAGTATCGGGCGGTGATTGATTTACCTTGGGTTAAATGAACCTGGATGAGCAGTGCACGGATGGTTTGCTGCTGCTGTCCGAATTCGGCCATTTGTTTATCGTTCAGTTTTTCGGCGCCGACCATCTTCAATTGCCTGGGATTGATCCAACGGCCATTTTGCATCAGACCGAAGTGCAGGTGCGGTCCGGTCGATCTGCCGGTGCTGCCGACTCTGCCAATCACCTGACCCTTGCGCACTTTTTGACCTTGGCGGACGCCGATCGAACTGAGATGGGCATAGTGGGTGATCATACCGCTGCGGTGGCGGATGAGGACGTTTTTACCGTAGCCACCGGCATAGCGGGCTTCGTTGACGTCGCCATCGGCAACGGCATAGACGGGAGTGCCATGTCTGGCGCGGTAATCCACTCCTTCGTGATGGGTCCAGCGCCCGGTAAAGGGATCGAGGCGTCTGCCGAAAGCAGAGGTCACGTGGATGCGCGAGAGGGGGAAGCCAACGGCGGAGGAAGTATTGGTCTTGCCTTCTTTGTTGTAAAGACCGTTGAAGACCGATTTCTCGTCACCTGTCTCATAGCGGAAGAGTTCGTGCTTGCCCGCACGTTCTCCTTCGTAAGATACGAAGAGGATCTTGCTGCCGGGCATCTTTTTGCCCTCGAAGATCCGCTCCTCCAGCATAACAACAAAGCGGTCGCCGTTGCGGGCACTCATGCTAAAATCGACGTCTCCTTCCAGTCCGTTATTGATCTGCTGTTTTTCGCCGGGGGTCAGTCCTGCTTTGATCAAAGAGGCATCGAGAGTGTTTTGCAAAGTCCCTTCGATAATTCGGATATGGTGTTCCACTGGCAGTTCTTCCAACCTATAGTACAATGAATCGTTCACAACTTCAAAGAAGTGCCGGATAGTGGGTTCCTGAACAAACATGGCGCTGGTGATACGTTCACGATCCGGATCGGTCTGGATCCTGAGAGTATCGCCTGGTTGGATGGTAGTCACATCGATGTAATCACCGAAGCGGAAGGCAAAGGTGGCGATCTCGCGGTGGGGAATGCCTGCTTTGTCCAGGATTGAAAAAATGCTGCCACCCGGTGGTATGGTCAGGGTCGTCCAGGGATCCGGCGTGGGGATGCTTTGTTCTTCAGATGTATCCAAGGGGCTTTTGGCGAATATCGAGATGATCAGGAAACTCAATATCAAAACGGCAATGACGCAGAGCAAGATGATCTTTCCTTTATGCATGTGTGTTTTCCTTTTTGGTGGTGACTTCAGGATGATAATGGACGTGCACCTGGCGTAGCCCTTCGGAATATTGATCGCGGAGCTTGCATTCTATCTCGTCCGCAATGCGATGTCCCTCATCCACGGTTATGCTGCCTTCAACGGCAATGGTCATTATGACATTGTAATATGGCCCAAGGCGGTGTAAACCTATTTCGTCAACATCTTTCACTCCGTGTACTTGCAACGCGATGTCACGAACGTAGCGGTTCAATTCGTCATCCGGGAATGCTGCCATCAGGTCGCTGGATGTCTCGATCACGATCCCGATCCCGGTTTTGAAGATATAGATTGCCACCAGAGCGCCGGCGGCGGGATCCATCCAGTAAACACCCATGCGGCTGAGTAAAACGCCGACCAAAACTGCCAAAGCCGCCATGGTGTCATTAAGATGGTCATTTTGCAGTGCTTTAAGCGTAGGGTTCTTGGTCTTGCGACTGTTCTGACGCGTGTAGTAGTAAAGGAATATTTTGAGCGTGAAGGTAAAGAGAGCGATATAGATGACGAAATTCGAACTTTCGCGGATATCTCCCTGGGATCTGAAATAGTCATAGACCTTGTTCAATGATTCCCAGAAAATGGCGATACCGGTGGTGATGATAAAAGTGCCAACCACGATCGCGGCGATCGATTCCATATGGCGGTGCCCATAGGGGTGTTCTGCATCGGCAGGTTTTTTGGCATGGCTCATTATGATCTTGACGAACACGTAATATACGACATCGGAACAGGAATTGATCCCATCTGCCAGCAGTGCCGGACTATGTCCGAAGATGCCAGTAAATGTCTTGATAACCGAGAGCAGGACATTGGCAAACAGGCCCAGATTGATCGTTCGCGTGGAGCGTTGGTCTCTATCCATGACGACCTTCCGGGGCATATATGTCAAAGACCGTCGTCTCCCAAAAGCGCTTGCCGATCTCCTCCCTTAGGCGACTTGCATCGATGTGCTGGCCATCCACTGCCCAACTATTGAGGGCAATGGCATTGATCCGAAGGGGATGGATCGCCATTATCTGATGCCGTTGTAAAAGTCGTCGCACCTCATCCTTGCCAGTTTTGAAGTGATAGGGATGCCGCAGGAGCAGGACTCGCCCCTCATCCTGCAGGTAAGAACGTAAGGGGGCAAGGGATCTATCCGTAAGCGCACCGGGCACATAGATCACTCTGGTGCCTTCCGCTGCTCTGAGTATCTCTCCGAACCGACCGTCATTACCCAGTAGTGACTTCAATCCCGTATCCTGCCAGCGCTTGCCTTGCAGCAAGCAAAGATGATCAGGATTCAGGGTTTTGGGCAATCTAGTAGTATCAGGCACGGGAATACGGGTCAGCAGTTCGATCCGCTCCAGTTCATTGCATAGTAACTGCATATTGCCAAAACTGGCACCCGCCACCAAGATCAGTGAATCGACCCAGGGACTCAGAGCAATGGACTTACGGTCGATAGATCCGTCGATCATTACCTTTCTTGCACCCAGTTCAAGCATCAGCCGGGCACATTCTGCTTGTTGGGTTACTTCGGGAGGACCGATGATCTCCGTTTCCAGTGGAAGCAGCGCTTCGGCCAGCCAGAGTTGACGTGTTCCTGCCTTCCAAGGAAGTTTTCGTATGATCTTTATGGCAGCGCCATGATCGTTCAGCGCACGGGTATCCAAACAAAGCAGGGTGCCTTTCCCAACCATCACCCGGGGCTTGGTGATACCGAAGACGGTGTCTTTTTCCTCGCCATCGCGCCCGGTACTGAGCACTGCCCAGCGGATATCGGGATATTGGTGCAGGAGGGCATTTAATACACTTGTTTTGCCGGCGTTCTTGCAGATGCCGACTATGGCAATTATCCGATCCCCTTCTCTGAGAAGGTGAAGATCGTTAGTTTTGTCAGGCATGAGTCCATTCCCGCCGCTGGCCTGGAAGGGATGAGCGGCATGGTCACCTACGGCGTTTATTGCGCTTGGTCTCCGCTGGTCCGATGGCTACTCTGTCACCACGCAATAGGGACATGATCCCTTCATCTGATCTGTGTTCTGGCGGGCAGAGGTCTTGGTAGTTCTCATCACTGACCGGCAGGTATTCCGGTTCGGTGTATGCGCTGATAAATCCTTCATAATTGCGGAGGATGATCCTTCCCGGCATTTGTGAGATGATATAAGTCGGCATAACGGGGATCTTGCCTCCGCCACCCGGCACATCCACCACAAAGGTCGGCACGCATAATCCGGAGGTATGTCCCCGCAGCGATTCGATGATCTCGATGCCTTTGGATACCGGGGTCCGGAAATGGGCTATGCCTTCGGAAAGGTCACACTGATAAATGTAGTAAGGACGAACGCGGTTTTTGACAAGACAGTGGACGAGTTCCTTCATTACATCCACATGGTCATTTATCCCACGCAGTAGGACGGACTGGTTCCCCAGAACCACTCCGGCTTCGGCAAGTTTTGCCAGAGCAGCTTGCGCCTCCTGAGTAATCTCTTGGGGGTGATTGAAATGAGTATTCAGCCAGACGAAACTATATTTCCTCAACACAGCAATCAATTCATCGCTTATCCTTTGCGGCAGGACAACAGGTGTGCGCGTTCCGATCCGGACGATATCCACGTGCGGGATCATACTCAGACGATGGAGAATGTCATCGATCCGCTGGTCGGACATGGTAAGCGGATCACCGCCGCTGAGGATGACGTCCCGTATCTCTTTATGAGCGGCAATGTATTCGATCGCTTTATCCACATTACCTTTGGGCATGGGCGCATCATGCTCTCCCGCCTTACGGCGCCGGGTGCAATGCCGGCAATACATGGCACATTGATCAGTGAGCAGGAGCAATACTCGATCCGGATAGCGGTGGGTCATTCCTGGCACCGGAGCATCGGCATCCTCATGCAGGGGATCGGACATATCGTTATCCGAGAGATTGCTTTCCACTACTCGCGGGATGGCTTGCAAACGTACCGGATCACCAGGATTATCCGGATTAATCAGCGATAGGTAATAGGGTGTGATCGCCATGCGGAAAGAAAAATTAGCTGCGCCAAACAACGCTTCCTCCTCTTCCGTCAGGGAGATGTACTTTACCAATTCATCGCGCGTGGTGATCCTGTTTCGCAGGTGCCAGCGCCAGTCCTGCCATTCTTCTGTTGTGGCGATGCTCTTGATATTAGTGAGATTGGGCATATATACCTCGTGAACTATTCGTCCTGGTAACGTTCCTTAAAGATCCTCATCAGGACGGGATTGCGGCGGAGTAGATCTAGCGATATGATCGCATGATTATGAGCATAGCCATTGCCCAGGATCATATCCACGTCCGCTCCGATGCCTTCGGCGCCCAATGCTGCCTTGGTAAAAGACGATGCCATGGAAAAGAAATAGACGATGCCACGATCTCTGCAGGCCATGATGGTCGGCAATTCCGTATCTTCCACATTCACCACATTGATCACCACATCCGCCATTTTACCATTGGTCAGGCGGCTTACTTCACGCCGGATTTTGAGGGCATCGGTGGCATCGGCGATGATGATTTCCGTGCAACCCGTTTCCAGGCACGTCGGGATGTAGGATTCATTGCGAACCACACCGATCACTTTGCCGGCAATGCCTGCCCGTTCACGAGCCACCGCATTGCATAAAATACCCGATTTGCCATTGGCACCGATAATGACCACGGTATCATCGGGCTTAACCAGCCGTTCTACCTGTGCCGGGGCTCCGGCTACGTCCAGCACAGCCAGTGCCAAAACTTCATCCATATCCTCCGGCAACCTGGCATATACGCTGCTGCTAAAGAGGATCGCCTTCCCTTCGATCTCCACCTGATCTTTATCCAGCAACACCTTTTTCACGCGGTTTACTTTGAGGGGAGTCAGCGATAGGGAGACCAAACTGGCAACCTTATCGCCGACCTTGATCGGCTCTTTCATCTCAAATTTGTCGCCGATGGCAGCCACGCGGCCGATTAACATCCCGCCGGAGCCGGTGTCTTCATTTTTATGTTTGCCCGTGCGGTTTGTCAGGTCGATGACATGCTCAGCGAATGCCTTCTCCAAGTCCTGATGACCCTGGCTGAGCAGTTTGTTTCTGATCTGGTGGAAGGATGCAGAATCGATATTCAATCGGATCACCTCGAGCAGCAACTCATTATCCCAGATCTCGCTCATGTCATTATTCAACAGCCTTGCCGGTTGCGGGAGCACTCCCAACGGCTCGATCACACGGTGCGTTCCATAGCGGCAACCGCCTGTCTTCATGTGGTTTCCTCCATCACTTATCTATTTTTTGGTCACTTCTTTACATCGGAAGTTGCAAGCTTGACTCATGGTTTTTAACACCTGCCCTCATGTCAAATCTTTTCGCCGATTGTTCCGGGCGCCCATTTGTCAGATACCTTGCTTCAAAGTGGTCCGGATCACGAGTTCAATCACATTCCACCTCGGTACTGACAGATGCCGGGCTTTGTTTCGTTTGCCGCATCGGGTCATTACGCAGGATCCTGGTATATTTTTTCAGGCAGCGCAGGATGAAAAACATCAGGAAACTGGCGGTAAAGGCGATGAGCCAATCCGTTTGCAACACGATGTGGAGGTCACCAATGTAGTCTTGAACCACCTCTAAAAGCAAAAAAATGAACACCATGCTATACACGCTTGAGTACTCCTGCCGCATCACTTTTTTGATCCGAAAGCGGTATTTATTGGGGAGATAAGTTCCTATACGGGGCAGGCAACATCCGACTCTGGAGGCATAGTTTTGATATTGTTCGCCAAATTTACCGATCAGATAGTCCTCTTCGGCCAGGATAATCCTCTCATAATATAGCCAATAAACCAGCGCAATAACGCCAATCAGCCAGAAAAACCTCGTGTAAAGCGCCAAAGCGAACCAGACCATAAAATTACCCACATACAAAGGGTGGCGGATCACCGAGTAGATACCGGTCTGATTGATCTCATGCGCCACCTGATGTTTGGTGTTTCGTCCCGAAGTCTGATCGGCGGCATAACCTACCGCCACCACTCTTATCACTTGGCCGATTATGGCGATGGAATAACACAAAAAATTGAAATACAGATTCTCATGGCGATAAATCTCGCGCTGGAACCACATTGCCACGATCCCCGGCACTAGGATCGCCACCGGTAAAAAACTACGGTGGCGAAAAAGCCAGTTGCCCTGCTTTGCCATCGTGTCTGACGCACGCATTTAATTACCTCTTTATCCTGCAGAATTCTCATCATCCCATGCGGAACAAAGCTGCATATGACCCTTTGATATGATCATCCGTATCATATTGGTTCCATCAATTGGATACCTGCTCCATGTCAATGCTTTTCCATGCGTCATGCCGAAATTCTTTGATCCGGCCTTTCTCCTTGCTTCATAACCTTAGTATAACCTTAGTATAACCTTACGATCGTAAGGTTATACTAAGGTTATCAAGCAGGGAGCATACAACAGAATGAGGAGTAATTCGCAGGGGAAAGGGTTCCGCAGTCAAAGAAAGATCGAAAATACTTTAAATAATGCTTTACAAGAATAGGGAGTTGGCAGATTTAGGTAGGCGGGTGTAAAAAACTTAATATCAGGGAAGTTTCATCCCATTAGACCGCTAGCGTTGCTGCTGATACTCAGATGAGTGGTCAAAAAGATCGATAATAAATCTAGAAGATAAAGGTAACAAAATGGAGAAGCGATGGGAATATCCGGCATCTCTAAGTCCGGACGAACGGCAATTGGTCACCCGGATCAGTCAGGAACTGAAGTGTCCCTTTTTGATCGGCGAGATGCTGTTTCGCAAGGGCTTTGCTGATTTGGGGGAGATAGATCGATTTTTCAATCCGGCTTGTGATGGCTTGCATGATCCTTTCCTGTTTGATGATATGGGACGCTCGGTGGGTCGGATCCTGGAGGCGATAGAGAAGAGGCAACGCATAGTTGTTTATGGGGATTACGACGTAGATGGGACAACGGCTACGGCGCTTATGTATTTGGGATTGAAGCGTGTGGGTGCGGATATCGAGTTTTATATACCGCACCGGATGATCGATGGCTATGGGTTATCGGTAAATAGTTTGGATTACTTGAAGGAGATACAGGCGCAATTGATCATCAGTGTGGATTGCGGGGTCAATGCCATTGAGGAAGTGGATTTGATCAATGAAGCGGGGATGGAGATCATCATCACCGATCATCATAATCCCAGGGACGAATTGCCACGGGCATTTTCCATCATCAATCCAAAATTGCCGGACTCGCCATATCCCTTTAGTCACCTCGCCGGCGTGGGTGTGGCGTATAAACTGTTGATGGCGATCTATCGGGTAATGGGGATCGATACCGCGGAAAACGTTCTCAAATATATGGATCTGGTGGCGGTGGGCACAATTGCAGACATCGTTCCACTCACCGACGAGAACCGTATTTTTGCTTCGATCGGGCTTCGGCATCTGATTGAGAAGAAGAATCTGGGCTTAAACGCTCTCGTGGCGAACAGCAACCTGAACCCAATGACGCTTGATGCATCCGATATCATTTTTAGCATTGCGCCGCGGATCAATGCCGCCGGAAGGATGGGAAGCGCATCTTTGGCAGTGGAACTACTGATATCCACGGAGGAGGCGCGCAGCGCCGAACTGGCGTTACTGATCGAACGCCAAAATACACTGCGCCAACAGGAAGACCAGAAGGCCTATTTTGAAGCGTGTCAGATCATCAAACACAAATACCACAATCTGAATGACATCCACTGTATCGTCATATCCTCCAACGATTGGCATCCCGGCGTCATCGGCATTGTGGCGTCCAAACTGGTGGAAAAGTACTACCGTCCGGTGGTCATGATCTCCTGTAAGGATGGCTTTGGCTGCGGTTCAGGACGCAGTATCCCGGAATTTGACCTATTCGAGGCACTCAAGGTCACGGCACATAATCTGCATAGTTTTGGCGGTCATAAGTATGCCATTGGACTCACCATTTATCAGGAATATATTGATCGGTTTGAGAACGAACTCAGCCGTTATATTGCTGATCGGGAACAATTTGACATATTGCAGCAGTCAATGTCGGTAGATAACGAATTGGAATTGTATGATCTGAACGATATACTGCTGGAGTGGATCGGACGCTTTGCGCCTTTCGGCCCCGAGAATTTGCCCCCTGTATTCGTCACCCGTCAGGTAATGCTGTCCAGTTATCCCTATACGGTGGGGCGTAATCACCTAAAAATGAAAGTTATCAAGGACGGCGTGTCGCTTGATCTGATCGGATACAATCTGGGTGATTATCTGCCACAGCTCAAAAAGAACAGCATCGTAGATATTGCTTATACCCTGGAGTATAGTAAATTCGGCAATAAAAAGACTCTTCAGGGCAAATTGCGTGATATCCGTATGTCATTCGAAGGATAAGGGGAGGAACCATGAAAAATCAACGTCTAGCATTGCTACTAAGATCGTTTCGTAGTTCGTCGATGCGAATGAAGTGTGAAAAGGGTCATATCAGGTGTCTGACGACGCTCTTGATCTGTCTCATTCTCGGTGCTTGTTCCACCGTTCAGTTTCGTCCGCCGATGGTGATCGATTCTTTTGCGGCGGCGGGCGTGGAAACGTTTGAACATCCGGTGAGCAAGGCGCTATTCGATGTTCGCAGCCAGACACTTTATGTGATGCTGAGGGACTGGCACGAGATCCGCCTCTATCGTGATGGGAGGATGATCAACCGGATTGGAGGTCTGGGTCTGGAACGCATTAATTTTCGGAAACTTGGGGACATTGCTCTGGATAATGATGGCGGACTCTTGGCGCTGGACACCGTTGCTCGTCAGATCCGCAAATTCTCCAATGAAGGGATGTATGTGACCCAGATCGACATTGCGGGAACAGTGCAACCCGAATTGATGGCGGTGGGAACGGATCAGAACATCTACATCTATGACGGATTGGGCGAACAGATATTCGTCTATTCGCTGCTGGACGGTGGAGAGCAATTTCGTTTTGGTAAGTTTGAATTGGATCGGATCAGTCAATTGACCTGTAACCGCGATTATGTTCTCGCCTACAGTATGGCACATGACAAAACCACAGTTTTCACGGTATTGGGACAGACGCTGCGCACGATCGACGCTCTATGCCTTTATGATAACTTCAATAACCTGGTCGAATACCGAAATGGCATTCTGACGGGGAGTTCCAGTGCCGTTCCGATAGCGGTGGGGTCAGGCACAATCCGTAATCTGAATCGATCGGCGAACGTCCTTCTAATGGCGATCGACAACGAGATAAGACGCTTCAACATCAATTACCGGAGTCCAATGCGGTGAACCCAAGCATTCTGCCTAACAATGATTCGAGCAGCCGGTCCACGCCGGCGACGAGACCGTGGTATCTGATCTATGCCCTGCTGACGGCACTGGGTTTGACGCTGTCGCGCTTGCCCCTTCATCTTGGATTTTTGGTTTTCGGGGCGTGGATCCCGATGTTGTCCGTCTTCGATCAAGGGCGGCATACGCGATTGCATCTCTTGTATATGGCGCTGATCTTTGCCGCAGTCTATTGCGGTGTCCTCCTCTACTGGATCGGCGGTGTGACTCTAATCGGGTTAACGGGGATCTTTGTGGCATACATCGTATTATACTATACCGTGTTATATGCCATCCAGCGGGTGTGGCATATTGTGCCTCGATGGAGATATCCGGGATTGATCTGTATCCTGTTATCTCTGGAGTATCTGCAGAACTTCAGTGAATTCCGCTTTCCCTGGATCAATCTGGCCTATTCCCTGTCCGATTATACTATCCTGTTGCAAGCACTGGACTTGGGAGGGGTGATCCTGCTTTCGGCTTTGATCATTTTGGTCAATATTCTGCTTTACAGATCCATTCGTGGGAAGTTACGTTCCTTGTTTGCAGTTGGCGCGATACTGCTGGTCTGGATAGCGTATGGCTTCTGGAGCATATCCCATGTTCCGATGGAAAAGCACGAACCTCAAGTATTTGTAATGCAACCCTCCATCATCCAGGACGACAAATGGGAAGCGGAGCAGTTCTATGAAATAATCGAGAGATATAGGAGATTATCGCACGAGGCAAAGAGCATGGGAGCCCGGATGTTGATCTGGCCGGAGGCGGCGATGCCGGTCAATTTGATGCGTCATACCTATTATCGGGCGATCGTCCAGGACCTGGTAAATGTATTGGATATGGATATCTTTACCGGATTTCCGGATTATCTGCCTGCGCCTCCCGAGCATCCCATGCGGGAATTGCATTACAATGCGGCAACTCTGTTCCGGCCTCATGAGCCGCCGGATTCTCTATACTACAAAATAATCCTCGTGCCCGGAGGAGAAAGGATACCCGGTCTCAAATACCTGCCGTTTTTGTGGGGTGTGCAAATGGGACAGGCAAATTGGGAATATGGAACCGAGATAAGGTGGTATCAGAGTGGAGATCATGTCTTTTCTCCATCCATCTGCTATGAGATCGCTTTTGCCGATCTCAACCACCGGATGGCGATCCATAGCGGAGGACTCCATGCCTCTGCCAAAATTGGCGAAAATAATAAAACATCATCCCCGTTAAAAGCGGATTATCTGGTCAATATTACCAACGATGCCTGGTTCGGTACCTCCTATGGACCATGGTTGCACTCGGTGCTGACCAAATTCCGGGCCGTAGAAAACCGCATCCAGATCTACCGCAGTGCCAATACCGGCATTTCCATGATCGTCGATCCCAAAGGCAGGATCCTGAGCAAAACCGGTCTATTTGAGGTCCGCAATATAAGTGCGCCCCTGTATATCGACCGGCGGATCCCGCTGATCAGATCCATCTTCTATTATCCGTTGATCTTTGTTGCCTTCGCTGTCATAATTTTTGCCATTGCTTGCTTGGGATGCTGGGATTTGCGGTCGCCAGGCGATCCAATCAAACTCTGAGGTAAGGTGCATGAGTAAGTATTATTATACGATTGGAGAGGTGGGCAACCTCTTGGGGGTGAAACCCTACGTGATCCGTTATTGGGAGACTGAATTTCCTCAATTGCGCCCCAAAAAAGGACATGGACGGATCAGGAAATTCAATGAAGAACAGATCCGGCTCTTGCGCAGGATCAAGGAAATGCTCTATGTGCAACGCTTCACTATCGCGGGCGCCCGCAAGAAACTCAAAGAAGACAGATCCATGCAACCGCAAATGGAACTTGATCTCACTTATGCCATACAATATGATCCCACAGCAAACCCAAAGTCCATGCCGCAAGCAATAACGGAACTAATGAACCTGCGGGAAATGCTGGTCTTGATCCTGGACAAAGCAAAATCACTGCACGGGGGTAGTAAATGACCTTTCAGGATATTATCCTTACCTTGCAGCAGTATTGGGGTCAATATGGCTGCAACCTGCTTCAACCTTACGATATCGAGATGGGTGCGGGGACATTTCATCCCGCCACATTCTTCGGAGCTTTGGGGATCAAGCCCTGTGCCGTTGCATATCCCCAGGCGTGTCGTCGTCCCAAAGACGGACGCTATGGTGAAAACCCCAATCGTTTGCAACATTACTATCAATTTCAAGTGATCTTAAAACCATCTCCGGACGATATCCAGGATCTGTATCTGAAAAGTTTGGAAGCCATAGGGATCAGGATCAGTGAACACGACATCCGCTTTGTGGAAGACGATTGGGAGTCACCTACGCTGGGTGCTTGGGGTCTCGGTTGGGAGGTTTGGCTTGATGGTATGGAGATCAGCCAGTTTACCTACTTCCAACAGGTGGGCAGCATCGACGTCTTTCCGGTAAGCGTGGAACTTACCTATGGGCTGGAACGGCTGGCTATGTACATCCAGAATGTGGACGATTACCGGCTGCTGCAGTGGAACGAAACGACATTTTATAAAGATCTTTTCTTCGATCGGGAAGTGGAATACTCGGATTATAACTTCAATCGCTGCAATACAAAATTGGCGTTTGAACTATTTGGTGACTTTGAACAGGAATGCGCTCAACTGCTGAAAGAGGGACTGGTGTTTCCCGCTTACGACAACCTGCTGCGCTGTTCGCATACCTTCAACCTACTGGATGCCCGAGGGGTGATCAGCGTTACCGAACGCGCTGCCTATATTGCACGGATCAGGAACCTGGCTAAGGAAAGCGCTCAATTATACATTGATAAGTATGACAAGGGGGTTACCCGTGAATAGGAACAACTGGCATGGTATCTTAAACACCTTGAATACCCAGGACGCCAATCTGCTACAGGTGGCGGTCTATGGTATCCACAAGACGCGACAGAACTGTATAATAATCCTGGAACAGGATCCGGTCTCCTTCTTTGATGATATGAAACCGGTCGCTGGATATTGTCGGCGCAGGAAATTACCCATCCCTCTGATCATTACCCGTGAATTTATCCAGTATTCCACCGATTCGTATCCGCTCGAATTTATTGATATCATAACCGATTATCAAAACCTACACGTCAGAGAGGATCTGCTGGCTGACCTGACATTCAGCGCCCATAATGTCCGTCTGCAGATAGAACGGGAACTCAAGAGCAAATGGCTGCATACCCGGCTCGCGGTGATGGCATACAAGACATCTCAAAAGCACTTCGCCACCGTCGCCAATGATTCCGCAGTTTCAATTCTACCAGTACTCAAGGGCTTTTTCCATCTCCACAAACAGCCCATACCCGTCGATCCCGAGGAATTGATCCGGCAGGCGGACGCACTCACCGCTTTTGACATGCAGCCCTTGCACCGAATATATACCAAGCCGGACAAGGAGATCAATGAAGGTGATCTGTATGCCTATATCAAGATGCTCAATCAACTCGCAAAACTGGTGGAGACCTGGCAATTGTGATCAAATCCCTCTTTCGGTTTGACCGGGAGGATATTCCTGTGGTGGCATTGGCGGTCCATCATGGGCATGAATTGCCGCCGGAACTAGAAGAGAATTGCGGGATCAGTCCGGCAGAACGCCTGAGGGAAGAAGATCCATACACCGGTCTGATGGCAGCCGAATACCCCAATCACATTGTGGTTCAAACCAGCCGTTTTGCCATTGATCTGAACCGTGGCGAGGATAAATGTATTTATTTACAGCCGGAGGATTGCTGGGGGCTGGAGGTCAGAAAAACTCCGCTGGATGGCGCCATAGTGCATGACCTGCGGGAAGCATACCGGGATTGGTATGCCTTATTGGCATTTAATATTGATCGCTTGCTTGCCCGGCACAACCATCTGGTGATATTTGACCTGCATTCCTACAATCACCGGAGACGGGGTGTGGGGCACCCTTCAGAACCGCAAAAAGACAACCCGGACATCAATATTGGTTCAAGTAATATGCCGCAAGAGTATCGGATCCATTTATCCCGCCTGCAGGATTTACTCAAAGATATTGCATTGAATAGAGACCTAACAGACGGTATTGCCCACGGATCAAAACTTGATTGCCGCATTGATGTCAAGTTTACCGGCGGGTATCTTTCCCGCTGGCTGCATCATAATTATCCTTATCAAATCATCGCCGTCGCGGTGGAATTCAAGAAGTTCTTTATGGACGAATGGACAGGCATCTTGGATGGATCTTGCTTTCAATTGCTGAGCAGGGGGATGAGCGTTCAATCCGGTTTATGGGCTGATGAAATGATCGGTTTGTTCAAGAGGGGGATCGGTTGAGTAAATATTTTGTCCGCCTGCTGATCTCTTTGGTCATAATTTATCTGGTTTCAATTGCTATCTTTACCACCGTCAAGTACCTCAACAATAAACATTACCTGATGAAAGAGATCCATACCCACTTGGAACAAGGCGTAATCTTGTAACCTACCTGATGCAGGGAACGATCAAACTGTCCAGTAGACCGGGAAAAGGTACTACTTTTGTCATTCAGATACCTGTGATCGATGTGGATAGCCGGATCAGATAATGAGACCTCCGGGACTTATTGCTTGACAGATAGGCGATACGTATAACATTATGCCGCACAGAACAAGCGAGGGAAAAATGATGAAGAAGATGGTGATTGTCTTTGGTTTTTTGCTCTGCGTTTTATGCTTGGCAGCGCAGGACATGCCATTTGCCGTTAAGTCACGTACCCGTTATGGGACTTCGGCGACGGTGGGCAGGGTGACAGTGGATTCCCTTAAATACTATCAATTGCGGATCATCCACGAATTTAAATACAAGAAGTTTGGCATGGGTATTGATCTGGATTTCCTGCTCGATCAGGATTACAACATCCGTAAACGGGACTGGGATCAAATCAAGGATATTCCCACAAAGATCTATTATATGCGCTATGCCCAGATCGGCGATCCATATTTCTTTCATCTCGGTGGATTTCCCAACCATACGATCGATAATGGCTTGTTAATGTTGAATTTCTCTAATATGCGCTATTATCCCAGCCAAAAGAACTATGGCCTTTTGATCGGGTGCAACCTGGAAAACATTCCGCTCAAGCCCAAGGTGGAGTTCTTTACTTCCAATCTGGTCAAAAGTCAGATTATGGCTCTTACCGCCCACGTTACTCCCATGCCGGATTCAACACTCAAATACATCGATCAGGCGGTTGTGGGCGTATCCTTGGTCACTGATCTCAATCAAAAAGGTAATCTCCGGCATGTGATGGGTGATTCGCTGTATTTTGCCACCGGTACCGGAAAAAGAGACGCGCTGACCGCGCTTAGTTTTGATATCGCCATGCCCATCTCCAAGACCAAAAATGCCACCTATGGCGTTTATACCGAAGCCGCTCACATCTTTGGTAACGGCACCGGATTTATCTTGCCTGGTTGTTATGCTAATTTTGACGTGATCAGATTTAATCTGGAATATCGTCTGAATACCAGCCGCTTTATCCCTGGCTATTTTGACCACTACTATGAACAAGACCGTGCAAAAGTTCTCTCTGACGCAGACGGTAATCCCTACATTGAGACCAAAGAGGATGTTCTGCAACGCCGACCCGCCACGTATGGCTTTCTGGGCAGGATCCAGGCTAAGATCGGCAACAAAGTGAATACCATGGTCGCCTGGCAAAATATGTATGGCAAAGAGAACTTCCGGAGCAAATCACTCTGGTTCAGAATCCGTGTTGATACCCAATACGGACGCCTGGAAAATTTCGTCTATTCCTACAGCAAGGTCAATGTCGAAAAACTTGCTGTGGGTCAGATCGCCGTTCCCACTGCTCAAATGTCACTGAGCACCACCTTCAGTTGGAACGAAAAACGACGTCTCTTCCTTATCGCCAAATATTCCGAAAAATATAAGGACAAGGATGGAGGGATCAACTGGTGGAGAGATACCGAACGGTCTTTCTCCGCCGGTATGAAGTATGTGTATTAAAAGAATTACCCGGGGCTCTGACTGGAATTCGGATTGTATCTCGTCCCCGAACTCATATCTTGCCACCCGTGGATCACAGGGCTTGTATGGGAAATCGGGATCATCATCCCCCTATCCTTTGCCTCGCTTTCATCTTTTATTCGCTTCGAGTTTGACCCATTCAATGTAGCAGAGAGTACAAGTTCCGTCATAACTATCATAACATCATTTAGTTATAAAATCATTCATCTGCTATGCAGTGGAAACCTATCCAGTTCTTTCTCTTGAAAATCATTGTCCATAAAGTATTCCGGTTTTTTTTATTGATCTACATCTGCATCATTTGGGTTTAAATTCTGTCAAAGACCGTTGAATAGTTCAGTGAGTTAACTTGAAATTATCCTCCTTGCTTGATAACCTTAGTATAACCTTAGTATAACCTTACGACCGTAAGGTTATACTAAGGTTATGAAGCAGGGAGAACTCCGGGGACAGCACTGTATTGCTTGAACTTGAACCTTTTGAGACCGTTTAGTAGTTCAGGGCGGTTGACTCAATAAGTATCCAGACCATCTGACAGGCATAATCCTCTAATTGTAACTGACTGCGCCGGAAGGAGAGACAATACTGTTTTTTCACGTTCCCGAATTTGGTGATTCCGTTATGTGTAACGTTCTTTAGGTATGTAAGGT
>JBBISI010000031.1:0-23309 GCA_037441405.1 Candidatus Cloacimonadota bacterium | reverse complement strand
TTAGAGAGTATCCATAATCTACATGTTCAATGTAACATGGGGGTTCATACTGTCCTATCGAAGTATTAAATACTGGATACATTCCCAATATATCGTTGGCTGCCATTGAAAACGCGTGTAAACTTATTGATACACTTTGAACATGATATCCCGGGAGTGACACCTAAATCCAGTAAGAGGAGTTTAGTATGAAGACAGAAAAAGTTGGACAGAGAACAAGGAACAACTACAGTGTTGCGTTCAATATGCCAGTGGTGGAAGAGGTGAAAATGAATTTCCCGCGTTCCAACAGACGGCTTATCGATCGGAATGAAGATTTGGTAAATCTAATCTGTCGTGGTTGAATTGGGTTTCAGAGGCAATGTGGCGTGTAGTGCCTTGCCCTCACCTTCGAGGCGTAGATTCGTGGTATTCGGGGTTAAGTATGCTGCTTTTCCACGATTCAGGGACGTGATGCCATCCCTATCTGCTATGTCAATGCCACCATCCAGACACATTAGGATATGCGGTAGATCATTTACTGGAAGGAGATACTGATCACAATACAGATCGATCATTGACAACCGAAATTCATTTACGGGAGCGTGGTATACGGATTCCCACCGGTTTAGTCGTTCAGGTTGAATAACTTTCGGGCTGTATGGCGTAAACGAGGCAACTCTGGTGAGTTCATCAATATCGACATGCTTAGGTGTAAGCGCACAACGGAGAACATTGTCCGAATTAGCCATGATTTCCGCACCCGCTCCTTCAAGGTAGGAATGGATCACTCCCGGAGAGAGATAGATCGCCTGACCCGGAGTAAGTTTGATCAGGTTAAATAGAATAGGCGACACGATGCCAATGTCTGCAGGAAAAGAATCGGCAATACGTAGTGACCAGTGAAGGATCTGAGAACCATTCGGATCCCGCTCTGAAACCTGACTGATCCGGGACAAGTAAGTATCGATCAACATTTGCTTCTGATCCCCAGCACTCAGAAAATAGACAAAAATCGAGCGGAGATTCGACGCAGATGGCTCATGAATGAAGTTCTGCACGGGAGAGATGGACAAATCCTCAAAAATCACAGCCAGCCAGGATGCGATCTCGTGATACTCGCGGAAACCACAGAGGGAATAAAAATCAGTCAGTGCGAGCAGTAGTTCCGGTTTATGATTGGCATCCCGATAGTTACGCCGGGGGTGATCAATGGCAATTCCAAGTGCATTTTCCCGCACAAATCCCTCTTGGGCGGAGATCAGATCAGGATGAATTTGAATGGATAATGGCTTGGTAGAAGCCACTATTTTCAAGAGGAAAGGCAATCGGTCATAGCCACAACTCCGGCATCTTGATCCCAGCCAAAAAGTGCTTTGCCAAGTCGTAAGATCATAAAGCGAACTATCAAGATCGGCCAATACAGAACTTGCCTTGGGATGTGCCCCTATCCATAACTCGGCATAAGGAATACCAATGTCGTCAGAAACACCGATCAATTCCTGGATATATTCACGAGATCCCCATTCATATTTTTGGATGGGATTGTGTAGGCGAAATACGGACATGCTAAAGCGTAAATCCAAACCGGTTGTCGTGACTGGCCAGTTTTTCCTTCATCAGATACAACAACGGGGTAAGTCGGAGCAGGCAGGATTTGGCTTTTTTGAGAGTTCGGTATGCCTCTTCATACTCACCGATCTGTAACAATACTCTGACCAGATCCTCATACATGACCGTTGAATATGGATTGATGGCGATCCCCCGTTGGAGCAGTTTTACCGCCTTGTGGCTCTGTCCAATCTTATCCGCGCAAATGGCATAGGTATATAGGTGATCGGTATTGTCCATGCTATCTCCCACATCATACTCCGAAAAAGCATGAAATGCCACCAACCATACTTCTCTTTTGGCATAGACGATCGCTTTGAGCAACAAATTGTGTTTAGAACTACCCCATTTCGTTTCCACTATCCCAATGTAGTGACTGGCGGAATCCAAATCCTGAATGCGGATATACATTTCGATCAAAAGATAATAGACTGGCAAACTATTATCAACCGATCTGAGAAATTGGTGCAGCAATTGGATGCTATCATGCAGTTGACCTTGATATGCCAATGCTATGGCTTTGTTATACATCAAGTCCAGCGGAAGATCCTGCACCTTGTCATAATAGGTCAGAGCTAGATTGTATTCATTGAGAGCAAGATAACAATTTCCGATATGCAAGGCAAGGTGAGTATCGGATGGCTTAGCCGCCAGTGCTTCCTGAAAATGAACGATCGCTTTGCGAAACTGTCCCGCTCGGACGTAGACATCACCCAAAGCCAGGCAGAGAAGGTGATTATCGGGATTCTCTGTTAGAGCATCCTCCAAGAGATTCACAGCATGTATCCAGTTCCTTTTTGCCAGGGACTCGGCTCTAAGAATCAGGTTTTTGATGGTCGTATCTGTCGTCATTGGCGTCATTTTGGTTGCAGTTCATTCATTAGTTCTTCCACTGCCCTTATCAATTGGACATCATTATCTGAGATTATGTCGCCAGGCGTCAGATCCACCAATATATCCGGCATGGCGCCAGTACCTTCCATGTTTGTTCCATCCAGTTTATACCATCCGGAACCAGGCATGCGCATTTCGGAGCCGTCTAACAATTGGTATTGCCAGGTTCCGATGACCGAACCGCTGGTCGGCATGCCGATGACTTTTCCCAGTTTTAGTTCCTTGTAAACGATAGGAAAGATCTCCCCATCGGAAAAGGAATTCTCATCAATGATCACGATCGTCGGTTTTCCCCATATTCGGGATGGTTGCGGACGCGGTTCTGCTCCATATCGGCGGCTAGTGCTGTAAGCATATTTTTCCCGACGCAGAAAATCAATGATCATGCCCGATATGCGCCCACCACTATTTCCTCTGACATCGATGACCAATGCTTCCTTATCAACGTTCTGGGTGAAAACATCGGTGATAAAATTGTCATAATCACGGTGTCCCATACTGGGTATGTGGACATATCCCAGCCGGCTATTGGACAATTCATCCACTTTCCGTCGGCGTCTCTCGGTCATGGAACGATAATGCAAACTACGCTGGGCAGACCAATTCAGCCCGTCTATAACTCCTTCGATCCGATTTCCATTGGATATGAATTTGAGCTTGATCTTTTTATCCACCTTATCAAGCAAGAGAGAATCAAGCGGAGTTTTACTGGTAATGGCCACGCCATCGATATGGGTCAGAATGTCTCCTGATGTGATGTTGTAAAGAATCGCCAATCTGGACAGCGGATATACCATGTCGATCCTTATTCCTTCAGGGAGGATCGTTTTGTAATCAAACTCAACTCCCAAATAAGCCAGCGCTTTGCGTGGTATTCTGCGATCTTCACGGGGATTAAAACCAGTATGAGAGGCATTAAGATCTCCGATCATTTCATCTACGATCTTCGCCAGATTCCTGATACTCTTTACTTTGGGCAGGTATGACGAGTAGATCTTGTATAATCTGTTCCAATTTCTTCCGTGCATCAGGGGATCATAAAAATTTAACCCAAAGACATTCCATACTTGGTCAAAGACACGCTTATTAAGCGTCGTATAATCGAATTGGTAGTCAAAGCGGGTTTGTGTCTCGCCCTTTTTGCCGGTCTTCGTATTATACCATTTGATCACGCCATTGTCTAGGTAATATAATGCATTGTTTACCGGATAAAACTGACCGATGTTTTTACCAAAATTGAATTCCTCACGGGTATTCTTGCCATAGTAATTTGCTTTGTGGAGAGTGGAATTTTGGTTGTATGCGTAGCCATCACGTATATAATAGAATGTGCTGTCATCGATCACTTTATGAACGAATAAATTGAACGGGTCACTGATCACGTGATACAGACGTTTGTCAAGGTCTTCCCAGATTATCTTGATCGCCGGTTGCTTTTCATGATGCACGATCTCCTCTTCCAGGGACCGATCATTCTCTTTCAGTTTGTCATCGATTTCGTGGATCTCGCCATCCCCCTGATTCTCTGGTTCAGGAGTGTCTTCCGTATCCTTGGTCGAATCTGTTATCTCAAATATCTCAAGCCAATTATCCTTATCAAGTTCAAATTCGTCACGGGGAACCAGATCCAAACGCCAGATATCACCACCCCTGGTCATAAAAAGCGACTTCTGGTCAGTGGACCAGTGCAATGAACCAATCCAATTGTCATCGTTCATCACTTTACGTGAGGAATTGGTATGAAAATCATACAGGTATAGTTCTCTGATCCAGAGATCATCTCGGATACAGGTATAGGCAGCCATCGAACCATCGGGGCTGATGGCAAAATTGGATGATACCACTCGGGGAGTATCGATGATGTAGGCATTGTTCATCATGGAATCCGCAATGGCGATATTACCAGCATTGCGTTCATTGATATAATTGATGATCCATCTTCCATCGTGCGTGCGATAGAAAGTGGATACATTATACATATCCATTCCAAACCACTGGATCGGTTCGATCTTCTCAATCGAATCTATCGATACCTTGAACAATTGATTTCTACCGTCGATGATACGATTGAAAACGATCGTGCGCCCACAGTCCATGAAACCGATGTTCTCGACCCCGGCATGATCAAATGTAATTTGTTTTACTCTCCCTCCTTTGCGGGGAACGGCAAAAAGGTCATACTTATGACTGAAAGCCACTATCAGATCATCGTCCGATACGGCAAATCCGTATGTGTCGTTTTGGATGGTCTCCTCGTTGATCGTGGAGATCCAGTCATCTTCAGTGATGAATATATCTAGTTTGGAGATCTTGTTGCCGAATAGTTTTGTGGGGTCATACTTCCATATCTCGTCAAACAATTCAAAGACGATGCGATCATTCCTTCTAGCGATGGATAGATTGCGCGCTGAAAACTGGTCAAATTGAGTAATCTGACTGGGACGGTCAAAATTGTGATTGTTAACCCGCATTATCTGGAAGACCTTCAGATCCGAGGCGGAATAGAATATGGAGTTGGAGACATGGGAGTAAAGAGGATACCTTTCCGTAAACTCCGTATTGGTAAGACGAGTATAGGTCTTATTCCTAATGTCGTATTCCCACAGTTCACCATTCTGACTTCCGGTATATGCCTCACGATAAGCCATCCCACGCCGGTGAAACAGGATCTTTGTGTTATCGGGAGACAATACAGCACCATATTCGCCGATCTCTGTGATCAAACGAGGACGGCTGCCGTCGATCGGAACTTGATACAAAGAGACGGCATACCGCACGTTATGTCTGGCACACAGCAATGATTTTCCATCTGCGAACCAATCAGACACCCAATAGTTTTCACGTATGACCGGTTGGGCTGATCCTCCCTCGGAAGGCATGATATACACGTAGTTTTGACCCTCCCTGGTCGAATTGAAGGCAATGAACTTGCCATCGGGAGACCATACGGGAGAATTCTCGGGTGCTTCCGTCGAGGTAAGCCGTTTAGCCACACCTCCCCTGAAGGGTACTTTCCACAGATCGTTTTGATATACAAAACATACTTGGCTGCCATCGGGAGAGATAGCGGGCCTTTCTGCAAAATGGACTTCAGTTGCCTTTATCCCGGTGCTGATAAACGCGATGGCTATTAAGATCACTATTCGGTTGGGCATCATCTATCTCCGGTTCACTCTTTTTCCACCAGCTCCATCCCGTTCTGGTGGTGTTTGATATTATAGGAGTGTTTCAGTATCCTGAAATACGCAGGAGGATAGACATCTTGAAACACCTTGATCCTCTTTCTGGGTTCTTTGGGTCGTCTTAAAAACTCGTTCATTTCTTGGTTTAATCTGAACTCTAATGACTTTAACTCATCGTTTAGCGTGTGTATAGCATCCTCATTGGTTGCTTCATTCTGTTTTAATTTCAGCAGTTCCCGCGTTTTTATCATCAACAGATTCTTCAGATAGGGGCTTATCGTGATCTCGATCTCTGTATTGTCGGCATCCACTGCTCCCGCTGAGCAAACAATGATATCACCGGAACTGAGGGTCTGGCCAGAAATGATCACACTACAATCATAACCGCCCTCAATTCCCGCTTCGGCAATAACCAGAGAATTGACCAATTGAATAGTGAAATGCAGTTTTCCTTTGCAAAGCAGTCGTGAATCTGTGATGCTGAAACACTTGGTATTACCCAGCACATGTATCCATTTATGCTGACAATTACCTATCTTGCCATGAACGATAAGGTCTGCTTCCGTAAAGATTGCACAATTGGTAACATTTCCATGAACCTCGATCGTATCACGGCTCCACACTTCACAATTTTGAAGATCACCATGCAAGATAAGATGGACGGGAGAACGCAGTATTCCACCCTCAGGAATGGAGGCAGAATCGATCTTTATCCTGTCCAAAATGCAGATCCGACCGCTGCTATCGAGGTAAGGATATCCGTCTTTTAAAGCGATAAAATGCTGACCGTGTATGTCATACTCCACGTTTTGCCCTGCAATATCATCCTCTTGGGTGTCAGTTTTAGCATGCATTTCACCAAAGATATCATAGATCGAAGCGTTAGCATCGAACAACCTGTAGTTGTATCCCGCGATCACCGTACCGGTGGTCACTCCCGTCTTATCGCACAAAGAGGAATAGTCCTGGTTCTTTTCTATATCTACTAGATCAGAGAGATCTACAAAAAAAGTAAGTTGGCGGGCATTTTTGTTGATATGGCTGACGGCCATCGGGAATGGAGTGTCAAAATCTTTGGCGATCCCTTCTGCTTCCATCCAACGCAGGGCTTCGTCAAATCCATTTCTGATTCCGGCTGATTCGATCAACTGGATAATCTCGTTCTCGTCGATCAATCTGCCCGTTTGTTTGATCGTCAACCAAGCCGACATCATGTCTGCTTTGACCACTAGGACAACGCTTCCATCGCTATTGGTATAAATCTTATCCATTGCAAATTCCGATGATATTGATTTGATGATTCATGGAACCACTTCTTCGATATGAGAAATATCGGGTGTCTTCATAGGTACATGAATCGTCTGTGATGATGTTGTTTTCAGATATACCGCACTGCTTGATCTGCTGGTAAATAATATTCCTGATGTCAATGTGACGATCAAAACATCTCGTTGTATCCAAACCCATAGATGTTACTGATTTAATGAACTGGACAAAGATATCCTCGCTCACTTGATTATGATCAGCGCAGATACCAATCCCGATCATAGCGTGAATATTGACAGGATCGCATTGCCATTCACTTTTCATCGTATCTACCGCAGCAGCGCATATATTTCTGCGAGTGCCTTCTCTGCCGCTATGCACGGCGCTGACCACCAGTTTTATAGGGTCATAGAACAAAACCGGAGGACAATCGGCTGTCCGGATCAATAAAAATACATCATGCCGGTTGGTAGCCATACCATCGCAATGGGGTATTTGGGGTTTGGTTCCAATTCCACTGCCTCTGTCTGACTCTGTCGCTATATGGATCAATGCAGAATGTGTTTGCTCGACGATCACACAATTTGCCTGTTTAACAGCGATCTCATCGGTGAGAATATCCGCTCCTGATGACATCAAAGAGCGGTAATCCTGACTTCTATCCCCAAAATAATACACAATCCCGCTGTTCACTTGATCATCCTTTGTTCCAGGATCCATTTGGGTGTCCGGTATATTGATCGGTTGGTGCTTAAAATCAGGGTACGTTGAATACCTCTGATGATTTTGGGCGAGATACGAATGTTATAAAGTGACCAGAGAATGCATACAACATCGTATGACGCCAAAGACCAATGCACCCCGAATATGCTGGCCAAAGTCCCGATAACAAAGCTACCCAGCGGCGAAATGGACATAACCGCCATTGTATATAAACTCAATATCCTACTCCGCATCTCATCCGCTACGATGGATCGGAGCAAGGTTCTGGGGGATGCCATTTGAAATATCATGACCAATCCCATTAACAGCATCAGTAACATAGCCAAGATTATAACATCAGAATAGGCCAAAAGTATCAGGGATATACTCACCGCATAGACTGTAATGATCATGTAAGAATTCAATCCTCTGATACTATCCCTTGAAGCCCGATAAAAGGCTCAAGTTAATGCTTCTACGCCCGCTATGGACATATGGAATGAGAACTTCGGTAATAACGATACGGATCAAAACCAGTATTGCCAGGACAGATGCTTGGAAAAAAGCCAATATCTTCGTGGTAATTAACAGATGATGCCTATTCCCCCGATTTGCCCATACACCGGCAAATGGATTGATCAATATCGGAGATATCTGACTAAGAAAACCCCAAAAAACCACAAGAAATAGTGAATCGGTCAGGCGATTGACATACCATGCCATAGTCGTCCTCTGTATCCACGTCCCTTTCAGGGATCCACCCTGTTCCATAAAATTCAGCCGATAATTCTTTTTTGATAGGGCGGCGAACGGAGATTTGATATTTCTTCTCATTTACAGGATAAATCTCGAAAGATCATCATTGGCAATGAGTTGATCCAGTTTCCTGCGGACAAAGGCACCGCTTATACTGATCTTCTTGAGTCCGCACTCGGGAAGATCAAACAAATACATTTCTAAGAGGATGTTCATGATCGTATGAAGCCGCCGTGCTCCAATATCTTCCATCTTTTCATTTGCCAGGGCAGCTATTCTGGCAATCTCCCGGATCGCTTCTTTGTGAAAGACCAATTGTGTACCTTCCGTCCGAAACAACTCCTGATACTGCGTAATCAGAGCGTTTTCTGGTTCCGTGAGGATACGTTCAAAATCGTATTGGGTCAAACTCATCAATTCCACTCTGATAGGGAATCTTCCCTGTAGTTCAGGAATCAGATCAGATGGCTTTTCTGCATTGAAAGCGCCCGCGGCAATAAAGAGAATGTGTGACGTATCAATCGTTCCATAGCGCGTGGGAACGGACGATCCCTCCACGATCGGAAGCAGATCCCGCTGGACGCCTGAACGGGATACATCGATACTGCCCGATGATTCTTTTGTGGCGATCTTATCGATTTCATCAATGAAGATGATTCCATCCTGCTCCACTGCCTGAGTCGCTGCTTCAACAACCCGTTCACGATTGACCAACCGGTTTGATTCGAGTTCCGTAAAGTGTTTGAGCGCATCCGCTACACTCATCTTGATCACTTTTTCCTGAACCTTCTTGGGCATCATATTAGCGATCATATCCGAGATATTGATATCAAGCATATCAAAATTAAAACTGGACATAACCTCTATATGAGGTGGCGTATCGGTTTCGTCCACGAATTCAATCTCACGGGTGTCCAAATCACCACTTAGGAGTTTTGAGAGCATTTTATCGCGGTTACGCTTGCGTCGTTCCCGCTCTGCAAACGCGACCTCTTCCAAGGTATCGCATGCCGGATCCTTGGGAGGAGGTAACAAAATGTTCATAACCCGATCGATCGCGTTTTGCCAGGCGAGCGGCTTAACATCTTCCAGCATTTTCTGGCGTGTTTGTGCCACAGCTATATTCATCAACTCTCGAACCATCGATTCCACATCGCGTCCGACATAACCGACTTCGGTGAATTTGGATGCTTCCACTTTGATGAAGGGAGCATTGGTAAGGCGGGACAATCTGCGGGATATCTCCGTTTTGCCTACTCCGGTCGGACCGATCAGTATGATGTTATTCGGCATTATCTCCTTTTGCATACTACCCGTGACCTGTCGCCTCCGCCAGCGGTTGCGAAGCGCTATGGCTACAGCTTTCTTGGCTTCTGTCTGGCCGATAATATATTTATCAAGTTCCTGAACAATTATCTTGGGAGTCAATTGGTCTGGAGAGAGCATCAAACCTCCTCGATGATGATATTGCGATTCGTATAAACACAGATATCTGCAGCAATATTAAGCGATTGAAGGATGATCTCGTAATTACTGAGATTGGTATTGGCAACCAATGCCCGGGCTGCAGAGAGAGCATAATTGCCGCCTGAGCCAATGGCAACGATGCCATCATCGGATTCCAGAACGTCGCCCACGCCGCTGATCATGAGCAGACCCGTATTATCACCTGCAATCATCAACGCATCCAGACGGCGGAGGTATTTGTCGCAACGCCATTCCTTTGCCAAATCCACCGCTGCTTTGCGGATGTTTCCCTTATATGTCTTCAGGCGCTCTTCAAATTTATCCATAAGGGTCAAAGCATCGGCTGTTGCTCCGGCAAAACCGATCACCACTTTATTGTCGAAGATCCTGCGGATCTTGATCGCCCGCGATTTGATTACGCATGATCCCAAAGTTACCTGACCATCACCGCCTATGGCTGTATGTCCATTTCGATACATACCCAGGATCGTTGTGCCATGCATTGTCTTCATCTATCTATCATCCTTTGCTTGCTTGTGGAAGAATCCGAGTATAAACCACACCGAATGGCGGACCATTCTGATTTCTTGTCTATGATGCGTTATGGTTTATCACCATTGGAATCCACATCATGGTCGTTCTGAACCTCGTCGATAGCTGCATTATCTGAGTTTTGCTTCCTTGCCTGTTGCGACAAATTGGTTTGGGGAAGTGCATCTCCCGGGGCGGCATAATATTCGAATCTCAGTTCCTTTGCCCGGTTATGTTTTTTCTGCACGATCGCCAGATCGTCGTGGGAGACATTATTCAGAATGATGTTAAAGATCTCTTCTGTACCCAATGTCTCTTTTTCGAGCAATTCTCTTGACAGTATATCCAATAGGCCACGGTGCATGTTCATGATATCCAGTGCTTTTTGGTGTGCCTCGGTGATGAGTTTTCGGGTCTCCGTATCAACCAGACGAGCGGTTTCATCACTATAAACGTCACGAGCTACGAGTTCTTTGCCCAGATAGACCTCTCCATGATCCTTTCCTATGGTCATAGGTCCCATTTTATCGCTCATACCCCAGACGCATACCATTTTTTTAGCGATATCGCTACAGCGTTCAATATCGTTACCTGCTCCAGTGGTTATTTCGGAAAAGATGATCTCTTCCGCTGCTCTGCCCCCCATGAGAGACACCAGGATCTGTTGCAGGTATGAACGTGAATAGTTGCTTTTATCCGTAAGTAGATAATGCGTAGCGCCACCGGTAAAACCCCGAGGAATAATTGAAACTTTGTGGACGGGCTCGACCTTGTCCAAAAAGACGGAAACCAGGACATGACCAATCTCATGATAAGCGATCATCTGCTTCTCTTCTTCCGGAATTATCCGACTTTTTTTCTCTTTACCCAGGATCAATTTGTCCTTTGCTTCTTCAAAATCGACCATCTCAATATGTTTCTTGTTCTTGCCGGCGGCGATCAAAGCGGCTTCATTGACGATGTTTGCCAAGTCAGCGCCACTGAATCCGGGTGTTCCGCGGGCGATCAATTCCAAATGTATATCATTACCCAAAGGGATGCGCGAGGCATGAACTTTGAGGATCTCGGTTCGACCCTTGATATCGGGCAGATCCACCGTAACCTGCCGATCGAATCTACCAGGTCTGAGCAATGCTGAATCCAGCATATCGGGACGATTGGTAGCGGCAATTATGATCACGGAATCATTAGGTTCAAATCCATCCATTTCCACCAGTAACTGGTTCAAGGTTTGCTCGCGTTCATCATGACCACCTCCGAGACCGGTTCCACGGTGTCTGCCCACGGCATCGATCTCGTCAATAAAAGCAATGCACGGTGCTTTCCTTTTCGCTTGTTCAAACAAATCCCTTACCCGGGCTGCGCCCACACCGACAAACATTTCCACAAAGTCCGAACCGCTGATCGAATAGAACGGGACTCCTGCCTCGCCGGATACCGCTTTGGCTAATAACGTCTTGCCGGTCCCTGGTCTGCCGATCAGGAGCACTCCCCGTGGAATCCGTCCTCCCAGGCGTTGGAAACGTTTGGGGTCTTTCAGGAATTCAACTATCTCCTGGAGTTCTTCCTTGGCTTCGTCCACTCCTGCCACATCTTTGAAAGTGATCTTGGTCTTGCTTGCTTCATAGAGTTTTGCCTTGCTTTTACTGAAGCTGAATGCTTTGGAATTTCCGACACTCATTCTGCGAATAAAAAAGAACCAGACCCCGATTATCAACAGGAAGGGAAAGATAAATGACAGCGATGCTAGCCAGCGTGATGGACGGGTCGAACTCACCTTGACTCCTTGTTCGAGCAGTTTTTCCACCAGTAGCGGATCTTCAAAGGGGACCATGGTTTGATACTTCTTGCCATCAGCAGTGAAATTGATATCCCGTTCGTTAAACTCTGCCTCAGTTACCTGACTATTCTTATGCATGGCACGAAACTCTGTGTAACCTACTTTTTGCGTCTTTTCTGAAGAGGTACTATATGCCTGATATAAGACAAAAGCTAGTAGAATGATCAACATCAGATAGGGTATTGATATCCCAGATCGGTTGACCGGGGGCTGACTGGAAGGATCCTTGGGTTGTTCGCCGGGGCGAGTATCCTGGGATTTTTTGATTCTTCTCTCGAAAAGGAAACTGCGTATCAAACTGCTGATAAAGATCACCAGGACAATTATAATGAAGATCCTGATAAACGAATTGAAGGATTCCATCCATTGCGTGTCTGGGCTTATGGAGGAGGAAGTTATATCACTTGATTGCTCCAAACCTTCATCGTTGGTCCCGGTGGCTGTGGATTCAGCCTGAACACTGTCAGAAGGCTTGATCTCTTCATGAACTATCGCCATTAAGTTCAAAGCCAATGCAAATATGATCAATACTATAAACTTCTTCATCGATAGATATCTTCTTTCAGAATGCCGATGTAGGGCAGATTACGGTATTTCTCATTGAAATCCAATCCATACCCGACGACAAACTCATTACCGATCTCAAAACCGACATAATCAAAACTCACTTCAATCTTGTGTGCCTTCTTTTTATCAAGTAAAACGCAAGTACGCACGGAATTGGGATTGTGTTTGCTGATGTATTCGTAGATATATTGTAAAGACAGACCCGAATCCACTATATCCTCTATTATGATCACATCCTGGTTATTGACATCGATATCAAGATCCTTGTGTATTTTGACCACCCCGGTGCTGACCGTCCCCGAACCATAGCTCGATATCGCCAGTAAGTCGATCTGCATCGGTATAGTGATACTGCGGATCAAATCGGCCAAAAAGACGAATCCACCCTTGAGGATACCTACCATTACCGGTGTTTTGCCTTTATAATCATGCGTGATCTTTACTCCCAGTTCTCGGATCCGTGCCTGTATTCTATACTCGTCAAACAAGACGGCTGATATGTCACAATTCATGGTATTCATCTTTATCTCCCTGATTGGTTCTGCGGCTGGCTGCTCTTTTCCTGACCGAACTCACCGGCTCAAATCTTAGGATCAAATATCGGGTCGTGGCATCACTGATGCTGACCCGTTGATCGATCCGGTACCCCACTACCCACAATATCTTGTGTTCATCACAGAGAACCGGAATCTTGTCCCTGTCAAATCTGGGCACTTTTTCGTCAATAAAAAAGTCCTTCAACTTCTTTTCTTTATACATGCCAAAAGGTATGAATCTATCACCGTCCTCCCGGATCCTGATGCGAAGGGGATAGGTGATCTTGTTTTCGTCCAGAATTACCTCTCTTTTGTCTCTTACTTCCAAAGCACCCTTGGGAAGGATTTTGATCCTGCGGATAAAAAAGCGGTAATTCAAAAAGACCAGGCGAGATCTTTCCTCATTGATCACTGCCTGTTTTATCCCATCTTGATCGACCTGATGCTCAGATTGACTGAACTTCAATTGATCATACTGCCGGATGACAGATACGCCGTTTTTTAACTGCACGATCTTTGAGCCCCTGGATTGGAACAAAGCAGTGATCGAATGCATCGCTTTACGGTAAAAATCCTGTTCCGATCCGCATACCATCCGGTATGCTTCCTTGCAGCAGTAGTATTGCTCCAGCGGACTCAATGCCGTGAGCAGCGGAACGGATAGGGCAAGATAGTCATTTCCCTGAGCTAAGACCAGTTTCTTCAAATGTTGCAAGGCAATGGTATGCAGGAGCTGATCGGTTTCACGCAGCACGCCTGCTTGATCACATATCTTATTGATAAAATCAGGATTGAAACCACTGATTATTTCTGGAATAGTGACGTTTCTGATATGATTGCGCCGGAAATGGCAGTCCTGATTGCTTCGGTCGATCCGGTAAGGAATACGTTCCGTATCGACATATAACATGATCTGGCTTCTATCAAAGCATAAAAGCGGGTGAATGATCCTGCCGTTTTTTGGTTTTATCCCTGCCAACCCACGTATGCCAGTTCCCCGAAATACGTTCATCAATACCGTCTCTGCCTGATCGTTTTTGTGATGAGCAAGGGCTATATAGTGAAACTGATAGCAGTCGAGTAGTTGCGAGAAGATCTCAAAGCGCTTGATTCGCGCATGGTTTTCCAGATCTTTTGCTCCATCCAGAGAGATCTTTCGAGTGATGATAGGTATGTTGTATTGACGGCATTGCTCTTGGACAAAGGTTTCATCGGCATCAGAATCACTGCCCCGCAACTGGTGATTGATATGGACAGCCAATAGCGATAAGTTCATCAGTGACCGTAAACGGAAAAACAGACATAGCATAGTCATTGAATCCGGTCCTCCAGAGATCGCCAGAAGGATCTTGTCTTGTGGCTTCAATAACTGCTCATAACTTATATATTTTTCAAGGTGCCTGAGCATTGTATCCGATTCTGTCATTCATACCTCTGTCTACTCTATAGATCATTCGCCGCGTGGCTTATACTATGCCCTTTATTTGTCAACCCCAATTTTATTCCCAGCGGTGATCATCCGTTTAGCTTCCCCGATTAGTTTCTGCCATTTGGGATCATACCAGAAGGCCAATCCCTTTTGCAGACGGATCTTCCGCCCCTTTGGCACCTCGATCGGTTTACCGCTGTCATAATCCAGTCCCGTGTAATACATGCACGTAGCAATGGTCATGGGTGTAGGTGTGAATTCTTGAACTTGCTCCAGTTTTATCTTATTATCTCTCAGCCAATTACCTAGTTCCATGGCCATCTTTATGGTCGTGCCCGGATAACCGACGATCAGATAGGGGGTCAATTTTTTGACCAGACCTTCTCCGTGACAATAACTTTCAAACTCGCTTGCAAACCGCTGATAAATGTCAAACGATGGTTTGTTCATCAGTTTTAATACTTCTTTGGATACATGTTCCGGGGCAAGTTTTATGCGTCCTCCGGTATAGTTTCTGGCGATCTGTTTGATGTATGCCCTATTCCTCAATGCCAGATCATGCCTGATCCCGGAAGCGATAAACAGGTGCTTGACTCCTTTGATCTGTCTTACCTTGCGATATAAGGTTAGTTGTAGACCATGGCCATCCGACAAATACCGGCAGATTTGAGGATAGAGGCATGAAGTCCTGTGACAATTGACGGGAAATCCCTTATTACACTGCGTTCCATACATATTTGCCGTGGGGCCGCCAATGTCGCTGATTATCCCCTTAAAACCATTCCTTTGGGTCATGCCCGTCACTTCTGAGATTATCGATTGCTCGCTTCGGGACTGGATTACACGTCCCTGATGAACGGACAGTGTGCAAAACCGACATCCTCCAAAACATCCCCGGTGTGATGTAAGTGAATCCTTGATCTGGACATATGCCGGGATAGTTTTCTTCTCATACATCGGATGTGGTGAATATTCATAGGGCAGTTCATATACCCCATCCAGTTCCTGCTGACTCAAAGGTTCTGAAGGGGGATTGTGTCTGATCAGACGGTTGCCATTTTTTTGATAGATGACGTGGTCTCGATGGTATCTACCAAAGTCGATCGTCATCTGTCTGAATACATGTTTATCTTTACATCGATCGCTATCCGGGAGCATAATGTGTTCAACTGACTCCTCCTCCTTGGCAAAAATCACAGTTCCTTTGATATTGGATATCTCGCATACTTTATTACCCTTATCCAGAGCTATTGCGATCTCTTTGATCGGGTTCTCCCCCATCCCATACACCAAAACATCCGCTTTGGCATCGACCAGAATGCTATTTCTGACCGTATCGCTCCAAAAATCGAAATGTGCGATCCGCCGAAGGGATGCTTCAATGCCCCCGATCACAATCACCGCTTCTTTGTCCAACCTCCGGATATGATTGCAGTAAACGATCGTAGCCCGATCAGGTCTTCGTCCAGGCACACCTTCGGGTGAATAGGCATCATCACTGCGCAGTTTCCTTTGCGCAGTGTAATGATTGAGCATCGAATCCAGATTGCCTGCCGTAACTCCCCAAAACAAACGGGGTTTGCCCAAAGCCAGCCATTCTGTGTCATTCTGGGGTTGTGCAATGATTCCCACTTTGTAGCCCAAGCGCTCCAGGTACCGGCTGATAAGCGATGCGCCAAAGGATGGGTGATCCACGTAAGCATCGCCGGTAACGATTATGATATCCGTTTCTGTCCAATCCCTTACTTGAAGATCACCAAGATTCACCGGAAGAAACGCCATCGATCATCCCCCTCGGAATTCTGCGCCATAAAACTGAATTCCTCTCCAAAAACAACCAAGGGTAAAAGCACTCTGCTCCCACCCCTGATGATTATATGTCGCGGTGTGTTTTCTACTGATTGATCCGGATTATATTGATGGCTTGGACGCCTTTATCCGTGTCCATCAGATCAAAACTCACCAATTCATCCTGATCCAGAACTTTCAATTCACGAGGGGAATTGGTCACGATCGATTTCCAGTGAACAAAGTATTCTTTGTTATCGTCGGTAATGATAAAACCATAACCTTTATTCTTGTTGAACCACTTGACTTTGCCTTTCATTAATTATACCTCTTGTTGTAATTTATTCATCTTCAGAACAAGCATAAGAAGATTTGTTCCACTCAATGCCTGCCGGTGAAATCGCTTTGAAACCTATCTGACAAACAAATCAGGTCACTATGCGCCAGAAAATTTCAACCACATAATTAGTCAATAGATATCATCCGATCTTTGAGATTACCATTTTTTTTACCCGCACCTCTTTACATGTTTTGTGCCGGCGCATCCTCGTCTGCATGCTCTACATCCCTGTATAGCTATCAGCGGACACCGAGTTTGGCAAAATGGACACGAGTTTGGCAAAAATTATGTCATGTCCGATGTGATTAAAATGTGATATAGTTAGGATAATGTCTGACACTTGACAGTGAACGATAGTTGAAATTTGGTGCGCCGAAGAGAGGCGTAGCCGAACGCAGACGCACCAAATTTCAGCGAATATAAGGAGTGTCAGTGTGACAATGACAGAACAGAAGATAATCAAGCCCAAACTGGGTCTTCTGGAACTGGCTCAGAGGCTGGGTAATGTCTCTCAAGCCTGCAAGGTATTTGGATATAGCAGGGACAGTTTCTATCGCTTCAAAGAGCTTTATGAGAACGGTGGTGAGTTGGCTCTTATGGATCTCAACCGGAGGAAACCAAATCCTAATAATCGAGTGCACCCGGAGATTGAAGAGAAAGTAGTGCAAATCGCTATTGATGAACCTGCCTGGGGGCAGCAAAGGGTTTCAAATGAATTCAAGAGACAGGGTATCATGATTCAATGGACTTTTATGAGAGTGGTCGCCAGTTGGAAATAAATCACGAGGGATAGGGCATCCACGATGGTTGTGATGATCGGCGCTGCCATAATGGCGGGGTCGAGTTTTAAGCACTTGGCAAAGATGGGCAGGGAACAGCCCACTATCTTGGCGATGATGATGGTCAGCATAAGCGACAGGGACACGGTGAATGCCAGCAGCCACTCTTCCACACCGTCAATCAGAATAATGCGCAGGAAATTCACGATCCCCAACAGAAATCCGACGGTGACGCTTACCCGGAATTCTTTGAAAAATACGGTCATCCAGTCCTTGATCTTGATCTCCCCGAGTGCTATTCCGCGGATGATCAGAGTGGCTGATTGAGAACCGGCATTACCTCCAGTATCCATCAACATTGGTATGAAAGCCGCCAACAGCACGATCGATGCCAGTGCATCCTCATAACCGCGGATAATATAACCCGTAAAAGTAGCTGAGACCATTAGGAAAAGTAGCCAGGAAAACCTTTTACGGGCAAGTTGGAAGACGCTGGATTCGAGATATTCGTCTTCGTTGTGGATCAAAGCCGCCATCTTCTCAAAGTCCTCGGTATTCTCTTCCTGAACGATATTGAGAATGTCATCAGCGGTGATAATGCCCATGATATGTCCTTCGTCGTCCACAACAGGAATAGCGGAAAAGCCGTATTTTTGGAAGATCTGTCCCACTTCCTCCTGATCCAGATCGGGTTTGACGGAGATCACTTTCTCACTCATAATGTCCGCGATTGTGATATTGAAACTGCTCAAGATGATGTCTTTGAGCGAAACAACCCCCTTGAGTACTTCATCTACACCCACGACAAAGAGATAATCGATGGATTCGGCTCTGTCGCCACTGCGCTGGAGATACTGAAGGGTCTCATAGACGGTCATCTCTTCATCGATGGCGAGGAATTCGGTCGCCATGATCCCTCCAGCAGTATCGGGGGCATGCTGCATGAGGGATTTCACTTCGGCAAGGTTTTCTTTATTGAGGTTGATCAGGATGTTTTCGGCTTCTTCGTCGGTGAGCAAATCCAGCATATCCACCAGTTCATCGGAGGCGATATGGGTGAGGATGGCTTTGCGGCGGTTTTGGGTGATGAGCAGGAGAAGAGTGAATTTATCGGCATCTTCGGCTTCTTCGATGATCTCGCCGATGATCTTATCGGGAAGGGCAGCAATGATCGGATGTTTGTCGCCATCATATTCCAGGATGGCTTCCAGTAGGTCAACCGGATGGAGGGTTTCGGTCAGTTCGATCATCTGTTCCGGACTGGCAGATAGGATCTGTCCGACCAGTTCGTTTAGGTCTTGAATTCTTTCCTTGTCCATATCCATCTCTCGCTTTTTACTAATCTGATGAAATGCTGATACTTGCATCCGAGTTATCAACGCACGCCGCAGTCATACCGGAGCGGCTATTCCGTCAAGGGAAATCGTAGGGATCAGCGTCACATGCGGTCGTCGGACAGGAGAGGTATGATCAGTTGTTCGGCTCTATTGTCCACCTCGGTATCGAGTTTGCTGAGTCCAACGCCCAGAAGGCGGATCTTGCGGTTCTTGTCCCAGTTTTGAATGAGCAGGAGTTCGGCAATGCGGTAGATCTGATCGGGATCGTTGGTCAGATAGGTCAGTTTTTGGGCGCGAGTGATATATTCGAAGTTGTCATATTTGAGTTTGAGGATCACGCACTGGCCATTTATATGCTTGCGTTGCATCCGGTTTGTGAGACGAGTTACCACCTGTTTTAGCAGAACCAGCAATTCGTTCAAGTCGTCTATATCACGATCAAATGTATCCTCACAACTGATGGATTTGGGGTTGCGTTCGGTGATGACCTCACGATGGTCAATGCCGCGAACGACGTAGTAGTAAAAGAATCCGGTTTTGCCAAAATGCCGGAGCATCTCCTTCATCGGAAGATCGTGCAGTTCTTTACCGGTGATGATGCCCAGTTTCTTCATCCGGGCAGCGGTGACTTTACCGATTCCATGGAACTTTTCGATCGGCAGGGCAAACATAATCTCCTGTGCTTTCTGGGGAGTGATCACCACCATCCCATCTGGTTTTTGAAGTTCAGAACCGATCTTGGCAAGGAACTTGTTGTATGATATACCGGCGGAACAGGTAAGCCTGGTGGTCTCCAATATCTCTTCTTTGATACGTCTGGCAATGGTCGTGGCATATTGCTCACCGATCTTGTTGTCCGTCACATCCAGATATGCCTCGTCCAGTGACGTCGGCTCGATCAGGTCGGTATAACGGGCAAAGATCTCCCTGATCTGCTCGGAAACCCCTTTGTAGAGTGTAAAATTGGGAAAGATAAATATCGCCTGCGGACACAAGCGCCATGCCTGGGACGAAGCCATGCCGGAGCGGACGCCATATGCTCTGGCTTCGTATGAGCAGGTGGATACAACTCCACGGCTGTTCGGGGATCCGCCAACGATCACGCACCTTCCCTTTAGGGCAGGATTCTCCCTTATCTCGATCGCTGCATAAAAGGCGTCCATGTCAATGTGGATTATTTTTCGCATCGGTTGCGCTTTGTATTTATATTATCATTCCCAGTCAAGATGAAATTGAACGGGATGGATAGTATAGGAGGAAAACTACCATCTGGATGATATGGTGCTGATCAAGTGGGCATCGAGTGAATCTAAAAAACGTAAGTTCAGCGCCAAGGGCGATTACCGCTGGATGATTTTTGTTCCGTAGGAGACCCTGGACGTATTAGGTCAAAGCAACTTCATCGTGAATTCGGTGAATAACGATATTGCCCGGGAAAATGGGATCCGGGTGATCCAGTGTCCTTCAGCATTTCCCTCAGCCAGTGCTTGGCCATTGGCGCTTACCGGCGTTCCCCGGCGCGAAAGTTAACACCACTGTCCTTAACCTGCTTTTCGGTAAGCCCTATCTGTGCAATCTCCGCCATTGGTAGGACCGCTTGTCGGAAAAAGCAGATTGTAACCCGGTCATAGTCCCGTTCTATGCCCTGTGGATCAGATTTTCCCCTTGTATCTTCGGTTCATCTTCCAGGATCATTGGTGCTTTAGATTGGTTGAGTTTCTTATCCATAGATACGTTCAAGCATTCATCCAGACCGGGAACGATCCGGTTTCCGCCCGGGATCACGCTTGTCGGTCCCTACCATATCAAAGAGTTGAACCGGTACATTAGGGATGGAATCTTGACCGGGGATGATGTGCTTCTGGGGCGGGGTGTCCATCTTGAGGAGGTCATCGACCTCCAACATCAGGGGTCATTATGGCCTTTCGCTTGGGACGGGAGCCAGTGACGATCATGAGGTATTTGGTATTTATGATCCGTTTATCGATCTGAGCTCTGTCCAATAAGATGAACATTTTTTCGCCCTGGATGAAATCAACCCCGTTCTTTTTCCAGAGGAATTGGATGCCTTGATCATCTGCTCGTCACTTGGTGTTCGCTGCCAATCCTTGAGGATAATCTGGCCTACTTCATTTATCATCAGGTACAATTTATCCTGCAGAGGATCATAACTTAAAACCGTTGAATAATTCAGAGTGGTTGACTCTACGGCTTTGTCCGAACTTTCTGTTGAGGATCGTTGAACAATTCAGGGCGGTTGATATAGCTCTCTCATGTTCTCATTATCCGGTGACCACGATATGCAACGTTCATTGTCAGACAATATCCGGTGTCCTTACGGCCTGCGCTGGAATGAGATACGATGTTTCTATTTTTTACGTTCCTTGCGTATAATGATTTCAGTATGTGCAACGCTCCTGACGTGGAATCGGGCTAAACCGCAAGTTCCTTTGCCATCAACGCCCTATAGTCAAAGTGTGCACCTTCGGTAATCATTATGTTTATAGGTAATTATACTTATCAAGTGAAAGTAATGGTTAATCTTTGATCCGGAGGCCATCACTCTCCTTTGTTGTGCTCTCTTTTGGCTGTTACCCGGCCACCATGCACTGACCGTATAAAGTGCCGTGAGCAAAGTGTCGTCATGCGGTGGGCTAGTAGCGTAAGAATAGGAATGAAGCAGGCGTATGCTAAGATCAGAAGCCTTTGAACACGAGCCGTTCCCAAGGCTTGCGTAATGTGTAGGTCATCAGTAGGCGTTCTTTTCCTTCCATTCCATCGGGGACGACAGATTGATATGATTCCAGCGCCAAGTAGTGATGAAAAGGCAGTCCGGTTTGAGCGCTGACCTTCTCCACGATCCGGATACCGTCCCGGACAATGGCTTCATCAGTGTACTCCATCAGATTGGTGTTGCAGACCAATTCAGTGATATGCAACCGGCTGGCATATTCCAACGATTCTATCATTTGTATGATCTCATCAGCGCCAGCGGTAAAAGGGCGGCGGGTATTGATCACAAACATCATGCAGTATCCCCGCTGCTCGATCTGGTCAACAAACCCGCCCAGAGTCCGGCAGCCGGCAGGATCGCCTCCCACGTCGAGAATGACGGTCTTGGCTTGATTTTCGATCGCACCTTTGATGCGAGGCGAGATAATCGGTAGATCGGCATGTTTTAATTCTCCCTCCGGAGCGATCACGTCGATGCCGTTCGCGGCAAAATCCTCGCGCACATCTCGGGATCGAAAATATGGATTTACCACGTCCAGATCAGCAAGGACGACGCTATGGCCAGTTACATTCAAAGATCGTGCACAATGGATGGCAAATTCGCTTTTTCCGCTGCCATAAGCGCCGATGATGATGATCAATTCATTTTTCATGGTGTATCCAGTAGAGGGGTCAGATAGTCCTGCATCTCATAAAAGTCGTGGAACATTCCATCCGTGACCTGTCCGATCCTGTCCCAATCCGGTCGGGAGTCCTCATCATAGATACCAAAGACCTTCATCCCGGCATTTTTGCCTGCCATGACACCTGAGTAGGTATCCTCAATAACCAGACATCCGGAAGGATCGACTTCAAGGTCTCGGGCGGCTTTGAGATAGATATCCGGGAAGGGCTTGCCCTTGAGTTGCATACAACCGGTGACTGCCGTCTGAAAATAGTTCCAGATACCATTTGCCGTGAGCACGAGGGTCGCCAGTTCCAGCGAATTGCTTGTTCCCAATCCGATCCTGATCTCTTTTTGCCGCAGATGATTGAGCAGTTCTCTCGCGCCGGATTTTAGTTTCACGCCAGAGGCATAGAGATGCCTGACCATTTCCGTCCATTGGTTCATGATATCATCCACGCTGTCCTCCAAGGCAAAGCGGTCTTTAAAATACTGGGCTGTATGGATGAAACTATTACCGGCTGGGATGTGGTCAAAGAGGTCATCAGGCACGGCAATGCCCTTCCTGGCAAGAAAATCGATGTCCACTTGCCGCCAAAGTTGCATCGAATCGATCAGGGTGCCATCAAGGTCAAATATTATTGCTTGAATCTTCATAATTAAATGGAGCGGGAAACGGGACTCGAACCCGCGACATCAACCTTGGCAAGGTTGCGCTCTACCAACTGAGCTATTCCCGCTATTGATGCGTGGTACCAGAGGCCGGACTCGAACCGGCACGAGTTTGCACTCGAGGGATTTTAAGTCCCTTGTGTCTACCAATTCCACCACTCCGGCAAAACGGTGGAGGCGACACCCGGATTCGAACCGGGGGATAAAGGTTTTGCAGACCTCTGCCTTACCACTTG
>JBBISI010000030.1:0-23662 GCA_037441405.1 Candidatus Cloacimonadota bacterium | reverse complement strand
CATCAGATGTTAGGCGGTGGTTTCAACCACCATTCCGGATCGTGAGAGTACATACAACCCTGAGACATTGTGAGGACTTCAGTCAGAACGAGAGACACATGCCAGCGTACTAAAAAAGGATCCCTATCCAGCGAGAGGGGATTTAACTCGGACTAAAGTCCTCCAAAAGTCCGGATACCCTTGCGGACCGAGATTGTCATCGATACAGAAAGGAGAATGAATGACTTGGCTGCTGATCGTGAATCCTGTGGCGGGAGGTGGAATTGCTTCGCGTATCCTGCCTGAACTACGATCCCGACTGCGTATGATGGATATCGAGGCAAAGGTCTGGATCAGCACATATCACCTTCATGCCGTCAAATTGGCTGAAGAAGCGGTTTTGCAAGGACATAGGCAGATTATCAGCGTTGGCGGAGATGGCACTTTGCACGAGGTGGCTGGTGCTATTATGAGAAGTGAAAAAGGCGCGGAAGTGGTCTTGGGGGTCATCCCGATCGGGGCGGGGAATGATTTTTGCCGCAGTTTGGGTATCGGGAATGATCTCTCAGGCAATCTCGAGATCATCCGTCAGGGCAAGGTCCGGCGTCTGGATATTGGCAAAATGGAAGACACCTATTTTGTAAATTCGATGGGTGCGGGATTTGATGCAGTAGTCGCCCAAAGAGCTGAAAAGGTAAGATTTTTTCCGGGACGGCTGCGTTACCTATACGCTGTTTTATCGTCATTATTGCGTTCCAGATACTACCCTGTGAGAATTGAAACAGATGGGGAAATCCAAGACCTAAAAGCGCTTATGATCAGCATTGGCAATGGCTCCTATTGTGGTAGAGGATTCAAATTGTGCCCTCTGGCAAAACTGGATGATGGCTATTTGGATATCTGTATCGTCAAAGCCATTCCCTTTTTCAGGATCCTGCTTTCTCTGCCCTCGGTATTCAAAGGAACACATCTGCAACATAGATTTGTGACCTATCTCCGATCAAAACAAATACTGCTCAGTTCCGGTCATGATCTCCCCCTCTATTGTGATGGCGAATTACCCGAACTGAAGGACAAACGCAGAATTGCGATAAGCATCATCCACCAAAAACTGAACATGCTCTGTCCCTAATCCGGATAAAGCAAGTATGGACACTAGTTGTGGCCGGAATGGCTTTATCTATTGACAGAAATTCGGAGTTGTTTTCTCTGGCCGCCCGTCATTAAAAAATGGAGAATTGATGTCAAAGAACATACGAACCGCAATCGAGCCCATCCGCTCGGAAAACTATGCGGAGTGGTATCAACAAGTGATCAAAGCAGCCGACCTGGCGGAGAACAGTGAAGTCCGCGGCTGCATGGTGATCAAGCCCTGGGGCTATGCCATCTGGGAAAATATCCAGCGTGTCCTGGACGGGATGTTTCGGGAGACGGGACATCGTAACGCCTATTTTCCGATCTTCATTCCCAAGAGTTATTTTGAAAAAGAGGCGGAGCACGTTGAGGGCTTTGCCAAGGAATGTGCTGTTGTAACGCACACCAAACTGGGACCTGATGGTCAGGGGGGTCTCAAAGCGGAGGGTGAACTTGCTGAGCCCTATGTTGTTCGCCCGACCAGCGAGACCATAATCGGAGCGTCTTTTGCCCGGTGGGTCAATTCCTATCGTGATTTGCCGCTCTTAATCAATCAATGGGCAAATATCGTTCGCTGGGAAATGCGTACCCGCTTGTTTTTGCGGACGACTGAATTTCTCTGGCAGGAAGGACATACTGTTCATGAGTCATATGAGGATGCCATGCGCGAGACCTTGCAGATGTTGGATGTCTATGCCCATTTTGCCGCGAACTATCTGGCATTACCAGTCATCAAAGGCGAGAAAACGGAAGGCGAGAAATTCCCCGGAGCGGTTAATACTTATTGCGTCGAAGCGATGATGCAGGATAAAAAAGCGCTCCAATCCGGCACATCACACTTTCTGGGGCAAAACTTTGCCACAGCCTCGGGTATCCGGTTTCAAAACCGGAATGGGGAAGTGGAATACGCCTGGACGACCTCCTGGGGTGTCTCCACCCGCCTGATCGGTGCTCTGATCATGGCACACGGCGATGACAATGGATTGGTCTTGCCGCCCATGATCGCACCCTCACACATTGTTTTGATACCTATTTACAAGAATGAAAAGGAACGCCATCGGATACTTGGTTATGCCCAAAGAATTCTGGATCATCTGAAGAACCTGATGTTGGATGATGTTAAGATCTACTGTGAACTCGACGATCGCGATCTGACTTCAAGCGAAAGGAACTGGTATTGGATTAAAAAAGGCATCCCTTTGAGGATCGAGATTGGGCCTCGTGACATGGAACAGGATTCCTGTATGATCGCCCGACGGGATCATGAACCGCGGGAAAAACAATCCGTGGCCATTGACAGCATTCCACAAGTAGCGGTGCAGTTGTTAAGAGAGATCCAGGACAATATCCTGCGCAAAGCATTGGCTTTTCGGAATGAAAATACGGTCAAGTTCGATCAGCGGGATGAGTTTTACCGTTTCTTTACTCCAAAGAATTCTGATCAACCCGAGATCCATGGTGGATTCGCCCTTAGTCACTGGTGCGGGGATTTGATTTGTGAGGAAAGCATCAAATACGACCTCAAGGTGACGGTGCGCTGTATTCCCTTCGATGCCGTTATTGAAGACGGCAAATGTATCGTATGTGGTAAACCATCAAATAAACGGGTGATCTTTGCCAAGGCATACTGAACTTATCCCATTGGATATAAATTTCCTGAGTCCATGAATCCAGCCAAGGTAGCCATCATATCAATTGGCAATGAACTGCTGCTTGGAAAGACGATCAATACCAATCTGTCCTATTTGGCTGCCGAACTGGCTTCTCTGGGTCTGCCGGTCAATTATGGCATAGTTATCCCTGACGAGAACGAGGCGATCCTTGATGGATTGCGAACACTGTGGCCAAAGTATGGCCTGTTGATCACGACCGGTGGCTTGGGTCCCACTGGAGACGACATCACCAAGGGAGCTATAGCGCAGTTCTTCGGCAAACCACTGGTGTTTGATGAGGGCATTTGGCGGCAAGTGTGTGCATTGTTTGAGCATCGGGGAATGCAGGTGCCAGCGATAAACCGGAACCAAGCGCTTATCCCACAAGGTTTTAACGCTTTGGATAATACCCGCGGAACTGCTCCCGGTCTGAGTTATATTGAGGGTGGGAAGACCTTTGTTGCTTTGCCGGGAGTTCCTGAGGAAATGGACTATATTTTTCAAACCCATGTGAAAAAGATGCTGACCGAGGGATATCACTGCAAACCTGTGCATCATACCACCATACATACCTGGGATACATCGGAGTCGGCATTGGCTGAACGGCTGGCGGATGTTCAGATCAATCGGGAAGTGTCGCTGGCCTGGCTGCCACAGACGGGACGGGTGGATCTGCGCTTATCCGGAACAGACAAGGATTTAATCGATCAAACAGTAAAGTCGATCGTTTCCTGCATATCTGACGTTGTCTGGGGCATGGATGATGACAGCCCTGCTTCCGTCTTGCAAGATTCTCTGGTCAACCGGCAACGGAGCATAGCAATTGCCGAATCCTGCACTGGAGGTTTGCTGCAACAGATGCTCACTGCTGTTCCGGGAGCGTCGCAATGCTTCAAGGGCGGGATGGTGACATATAGCAATGAATTGAAAAACTCAGTTCTGGGTGTTTCCCATGAAATCCTCAATACTTACGGCGCGGTCAGTGAAGAGACAGCCAGAGTAATGGCTGGGCGTGTTCGTCAAATGACAAGGTCGGACTACTCCATTGCCATCACAGGTATTGCCGGTCCTGAAGGCGGCTCGGAATCAAAACCGGTGGGCACGGTGTGGTTTGCATTTGCATCATCTGGTGTAACAACCAGTGTCAAACGGGTATTTAATGGCGACAGGCATGCAATCCGTCACAAAGCGGCGGAATATGCCCTGATCTATCTTTGGAAAATGATGGGATCAAAATAGGATTGGGCAGGACTGATAATGAGTAGAATGCATATTCTGGTGATCGGTGGTGGTGGCAGGGAACATGCCATAGCCAATGCTTTTGCGCAAAGCCCGAAAGTGGACAGGGTGACCGTAGCACCCGGCAACGACGGTATAGCACTCCAATTTGACACGATCACGCTATCCACCGATCAGGATGTCCTCCAGTTTTGCCTGAGGCAGAAGGTTGACATGGTTTTTATTGGACCCGAACTGCCTATTGAGCAGGGATTAAGCGATTTTCTCAGGAAGGAAGGGATAGCGTGTATCGGTGCCAGTAAAGCAGCAGGCAGAATCGAGACCAGCAAAGTTTTTGCCAAGGATCTGATGTCCAGGTATCGGATCCCTACTGCGAGTTATGTTATTGCCTGTGAATATGAACAGGCATTGGACGCTTTGGGCCTTTTTTCATATCCGCTGGTGATAAAGGCGGATGGCTTGGCAGCCGGTAAAGGCGTTTTTGTGGTGCAAAGCTCTGAAGTAGCCCAAGAGGTTCTATCGAAGCTATTCGTCGATAAATCGTTGGGTATATCGGGACAGAGTGTGATCATTGAAGAGTATATGGAAGGATGGGAGGTCTCGCTCTTTATTATCACTGACGGGGAGAATTTTACAAGCACGGTTTTTTCACAGGATCATAAGCAACTGCTGGATGGAGATAAAGGTTCCAATACAGGTGGTATGGGTGCCTATGCTCCTGTCGATGAAGCGGAAGCATATCGCGATGAAATCAATAACAATATCGTCATACCAATACTCAAAGCCATGAGAGCAGAAAGTTGTCACTTTGAGGGGATTCTCTATTGCGGATTGATGATAACTGACCAAGGAGTAAAGGTGGTCGAATTCAATTGCCGTCTGGGTGATCCTGAAACACAGGCGGTATTGCCATTGCTCAAGACCGATCTGGTCGATATATGTCAGGCAATTTTAACTGGACAGGTAAATAAACTCCACCTGGAATGGGATCAGGGGTGCTGTATCTCCGTAGTATTGGCTTCACAAGGATATCCAAACCAATATGTGACAGGAATACCGATTTTCATTGATGAACCGCTGGAATCCAAAATATACTTTGCCGGAGTAAGAAAGATCGACGAATCTTTGGTGACGAACGGTGGACGAGTATTGAATCTAGTGGCGCGGGGATCTGATCTGAAACAGGCGAGGTGCACCGTTTACAATGAAATAGGGAGTAAAGTAAAATTTGGCGGAATGACTTACCGTCGAGACATCGGCATGCGATGCAATACCTTAATTCGAACAAGGACAAAGTAAAGTATGAAAAAGATATACAGCATAATTCTGATGATACTGCCGCTGGTTATTTTTGCCAGGGCATATCATGTGATCAGCGAATCCAGGGATGAAATCCTGGTTAGATTTGAATTACCCCAGTGGAGCATCGATCATGTCAAGATCGATGGGCAACAGTGGCAGAGGATAGTATGTCCGGATGGCGCGATATCTTCCGAAGCGGGCTACCCAACCATCATATCCTTTGGTGAAGCAGTAGGCATTCCCCATGATGGCGATATCCACATTCAAGTGGTGGATTACCGCAGCACTACTCTACACAATATCAATCTGATGCCCGTATCACGGATCTATTCGCCCAAAGAATATGAAGTGGAAGAGACATATGAGCCTAATCCACTGATCTATCAAAGTTCGGCACTATATCCGCACGAACTGGCAAGTAAGGGAGAGAGGATGTTTGTGGGTGACAGAAGTTTTATGACCGCCCGGATAAACCCTTTTCGGTATCGTCCAGCTAAAAAAGAACTGGAAGTGGTCAGCGAAATGACGCTCAGGATCAGGATAAGCGGTACAAAGACCAGTAGCAGGAATTGGATGACTGCCGAGAATTACATAGATGCAGCAGGCGATCAATTTTTCCTGAACAATGATACATCACGACATTGGCGGCTTCCCCGTGTTCAGGATCAAAGTTATATCCCACCTCGTAACAACGGTATATCCGACCAGATACAGATCATTGTCAACCAACCTGGGATATACAAAATCACATATCAATATCTTGCCGGTGTTATTGCAGCAGCCAGACAGGAATTGGGGATGGAACTATCCTGGGATTTGAATGATCTTGATCCCCGCCACCTGGAGTTGAGAGACCAAAACGGAGCAGTCCCGATACACTTCGAAGGAGAGTCCGACGGAAGTTTCGATCCTCAAGACTATTTTGAGTTTTGGGGTGATCGGGTCTATGGAAAGACAGCTTTTTATGACGAATATACCTCTGATAATGTGTATCTTTTGGAACTTAAATCCAGTTTGGGCGCAAGAATGGCAGTCGAAAACGGTGGGCTGGTAGTTTCCAATCCCTCTCAATACATTGTTCCCACAGCTTACCGAGAGACGCTTCACTTTGAACAGCAGAATATCTATGAAAAGCTGGGCAACGCCTGGTCTTTCGCCAATAACTTCTACCGTGAAGATATCTGGTTCTGGAATACCATAACAGCACCGAATCTGGAGATCATCCCTATTTACTTGCAATACCCAATCGCTACAGCCATGCGCAGATTCGACATCAAAGTGGGGCTTTATGGCAGAACCTATGCCAGAACTTTAGGTCCTGGACAATTTGATCACAATGCCACAGTTCGGATCAATCAGGCAATGGTCAATTCACATACATGGATCGGACAGACAGAGAAGGTGTTTGTGAATAGTTCGCCTATCCCCAACACATTTTTGAATCATGGGATAAACAATGTTTATATCAGTTTACCGGGTAATACTGTCTCAGGATCGCAGGAGCAGGTTTTGCTCGATTTTATCACGGTTACTTACTGGCGCGAGTACAAGACCGAGACGGACTTCATCAAATTCACCAAACCGGCTGACCGACCTTTTGGCCTGTATCAGTTTACGCTTGAGGGCTTTAGCAGCGGTGATGTATCGATCTACAAGATTGGTTCCAGCAGATTCAATGCAGTACAGATAGAACCCTATGCCGTGGATGCTCTCGAACCGTGGGTGGTCACGTTTCAGGATAGCGTATCCGCCAATGACATTTGGTACTACGCTGTAACTGAAGCGCAAAAGAAACTGCCCAAAATGACGCAACTTCTTTCACCGAGCGACTTGAGGAATCCCAATAACTCCGCAGATCTGATCGCCATTTCCAATAGCACGCTTATTACTTGTGAGGGAACTATGATGATGAATCAGGTATGGGAATCAAAGGGCTACACAACCAAGCTGGTAGATGTTCAGCATATTTTCAATGAGTTCAATTTTGGCATCCGCTCCGCTGATGCTGTAAAGGAATTCATTAGGTACGTTTACAATAACTGGTCTTCGCCTCATCTGAGGCAGGTGATCTTCATCGGGGAAGGAACCAATGATGAACGGGACGGAAGCCCAAGCAAAGCATTCAACGTGATACCGGTAAAGAAACTGTGGACCGTGGAGCAGGGTGCTACTCCTTCGGACAGCTGGTATGCCTGTTTTATAGGTAATGACATGGTGCCGGACGTAAGTTTGGGAAGAATCAACGTCTGGACTGTAGAGCAGGTTTATAACTATGCGCGGAAAGTAAATCATTATTATGACAATGCCTTGTCAAATGCGCTGTGGCACAGCCATATAACTTATACCTCCGGTGGTAAAGGTACTGATGGGACGGATATCTTTGCCCAAGAATCTGAAATGATCAGGCGCAGGGCGGTTCCACCTCATTATCGGGTGGCCAGGGTCTATACCGATACATCAACAGTTGGCAATCAATATGCCGGTGGAACAACCGCATTGAAAGATAGAGTCAATGCCGGAACCAGTTATGTCCAATTCAATGGGCATGGCGGCGGGCGCGTATGGGCTGACTACAACTTGTTCCATTTCAATGATGTAGCGTCTTTGAACAACCAAGTGTATCCCATATTTATCAGTTTATGCTGTTATGCTTCTGCTTTCGATACACGGGGTATCGTTTCTCTGAGCGAACAACTTGTTTTAATACCCGACAGAGGAGCGATCTCAACCATCGGACAAGTGGCATATAGTTATTCGGGTCACAATCTGACCTATGGAGTAGCACTTAATCTCGCATTGTTGGATGATAGATTTTCTTCCGCTGGAGAATCATTTACGTATGCACAGGCGAGATTCAGTTCAACCGGCACAACTACTACCGCCCGCAGGGCTTATACAGTGGGAATGGTGTATTTGGGAGACCCGACGATCTATCTCAGAAAACCCCAGACCACTGTCGAGGTAGTGCCCGATAAGTATGTATATACATCCGGAGATACCTTGCGGGTTAGCGCTCAATTCCCAGCCGGAGTGAATGTTGCCCGATTATACGTGATGAATCAAAGAGAGATAGTAGTGAACATCCCATTTGATCTGCCAGTGATTCAGAATCAGTTTCAGGCGCAATATGTGTTGCCAGCCACAGCGGGAACGAACTACAATCGGAGTGTACTGGTCGTGGGCTATAGTCTTCAGCGGGAATATTTGGGGATGACACAGATCAGCGTGGGAAGACCTAATGTAATGCATTATGCATTGAATCCCCCAATTCCTACCTGGAATGACTCGGTTAGTTTCAACGCGCGAGTCTGGTCTCATTCTGATATTACGTCAATATACTGCCGGGTAAGGACAGACTCGGTCGGAACTTCGGTCAATTGGCAAACCTTAGCCATGCAACCGAGCGGGATTGATCCTGGCGTTTTCACTACTACTCAGAAACTGAACCGTCAGAGGACAGGAAAAGAGATCGTGTACAAATATGTTATTCAAACCTCGGGGCAGACATACGAATCACCACTGCGAAGTTATCTTGTAGCCGGACCTGATCTTATGCTGTCGGACATAAGATTGAAAACTGATAACGATCAATTGGCAGTGGAAGTTCTGGTAAGAAATGGGGGTAACGCACCATCGATTACCACAGATCTTAGATTGTATTGGTCTCTACAGGGGCAGACGTCTTACACTCTATACAAAACACAGGATTTGGCACCTTTGGAAGTAGAGGCGCAAAGATGGGAAACGGTCGTTTTGGACTCACCTCTGCACGCCAATGTAGTATTACAGGTTAAAGTGAATGAAACTGAGGCATTTCCCGAATGGCATCATACAAACATTCTGAATAACGTTATCACCTTGTCCCTGCCATTAAACTACCACTTTGTGGGATCTACCGGCGGAGTTATCAATAGCGTGGATGGTAATGTGGAAACGGAAATTCCGGAGAACATGGTAACCGGGGATCTTAGCTCTCTGTTTTTCGTAAATGAATTAGGTGTCCTAAATCCGACCGGACAACCAGACATATCATATGTGAAACTATTATCAGGTACGCAGACCAGGGTTTATGATATCCGCACACTGGATAGTGCATTGATCGACTCCACCGGTGTATTCAGAAATGGGAAAAAACTGAAACTGACATTCAAGTACCATACTTCTGATGAGCAAACTCAATTATATGAAGGAGAAGATTCTTACAAGATCTACCGTTGGGATGATGACTATCGGAAGTGGATCATCCAGGGTGGTTTTATCTCAACAACGGAGAATCGGGTCGTCTTTGAGATTAGTTGTCAAGGGATATTTGCCCTTATCAGAAATAAGGACAGAGTGCGACCTTCCATCGACGTGAATGTTCAGGATCAGGAATTCACAGTGGGTGGGTACATCTCATCACGAGGGACGATATCGATCCTTCTGAGCGATGCAAATGGCATTGACGTGGTTGATAGTTCGGTGCGGCTGTTTTTGAATGGCACTCCGGTACCTCCGGAACAGTGGTCTATGACGTTGAACCAGGAAAATCTGAACCGGATCCCGATCAAATACCAATTGAATCTCGCCAAAGGAACCTATTCGATGGTCATCGACTGCCGAGACGTGAATGGTAATTTTAATACCCGTGAGATTCAATTCTTTGTAAACGATACCTTCGATGTTTTACGAATAGGCAATTACCCCAATCCAGTCGTGGGACGGGCACAGGACCCCAAAAACGATGGCAGAACCAGATTTACCTATGTCTTGACGGATGATGCCGATGACGTAACGATGAAAATATACACGGTTAGCGGTAGGTTGGTGCGAACCTTTACCAATCTTCCCACAGGTGTCGGATATCACGAATTTCCCCGAACTGTTTACGGTTGGGATTGTAAAGATGAGCAAGGATTCCTGTTAGCAAACGGTGTATATTTCTATAAAATCATTGCCAGAAAGGGTAATAAATCGATAGAAAAAACACAAAAAATGGCGATCTTGAAGTAGAGGTAATAATGCAGATACGCACACTTTTAGCAATCACGATTCTGCTGCTCAGTATGACACCATTGGCTGCTGGCAGATATGCGGGAGACTTCATGGCAATTGGTGCGGGAGTGAGACCTCTTGGTATGGGCGGTGCCTTTGCCGCCATAGCAGATGATGGTTCGGCGATTTACTGGAACGCGTCGGGAATAGCCCAGATCAAGAACTCTCACATCAGTGTAATGCATGCCTTCCTATACAATGGTCTGGCGGCTTACAACAATATCTCCTTTTGTCAGCCCTTACCCAATGACGTGACCATTGGCTTTAATATTACCAGGTTGACAGTGGATGATATTCCGTTATTTGACGAACGATACTTGATTGGTACCAATGTGGATCAAAGGATCAATAATAGCGACCTGCACCTACCAGGTATCCCCGATGGTAAATTCCGGAGCGTGGACGACCTGTTTCAATTTGCCTTTGCCAAACATATTCATTATCGGGCAAGCATGGGATGGATGCTCTTTGAAGTGCCTTTTGACTTCTATTTTGGCAGCAACGTCAAGTTTATCAGAAGGCAATTGAAAGACAATCTCGGCACCGGAACAGGGGTTGATCTGGGTCTGATCATAAGAACTGAACTCGCGCCCATCTTTGACCTTGATTATCTCGGCCAATTGGCTATGGGACTTAACTTTCAAGATGTCGGGGGAACCGACATTTCCTGGGACACAATAACCGAAATGCGTGATGAAGTATTGTTTAATACCAAGATTGGACTTGCGGTCACACAGTCGGTTGATGCATTAAAATCTGATGTAACCCTGGCTTTTGATTATGACTATGTGTACGATTCCACCTCCCATTGGGGCTTGCAATGGAACTACAACGATATTGCTCAATTCAGGGTCGGGTACTATTCAAAAAACGTAACCGCCGGAGTCTCTGCCAAGGTCTATGGAGTGGGAATTGACTATGCTCTGCTTACAAATCCCATTGGCCTAACAAACCGGGTCGGCATCAGGATCGATTTCTGATGGGTTACAAGGAGATAATGATGAAAACGATACTTACCATAACTCTGATCATTGCAGCTCTTATCACAATGGGATGTGCCGGTAAGGATAAAAACCCGGTCGACAAAACGCCACCAATACCGCCTGTTTTGATACCGCATCTGAAAGACACAGGAGACCCTCCGGTCATCTATAACGGACAATTGATAATCATCAATGACGAAAATAATGGTATTGACACTGTTCCAGATGGAGATTGGATCAGGATCATGTGGCAGGCTTTTGTTGACACCGATTTGAGCATCATAAGAGTATACAGGTTCGATGAGATGAATGCAGATCCCGTCCTGATCGATTCCATCCCTGCCTCGAGAATCTCCTATGTCGATAACAGAGCCGCCCTCCGGTACCGGGTCAAATATTCCTATTTTATTGATCTCGTAGATCTTGCAGGCAATTCGTCAAGATCTGATACCGTTTCTTATGCGATTCTTCCCAAACCGATATTGGTATCGCCCGACAATTTTGCCCAAGTGAGTCCAACCAACGTTGTATTCCAATGGAATCAGACGGGTGCAACCGGGTTTTATCGAGCATTAGTGCTGGATAACAATCGGGAATATGTGTGGCATGGTGACTTCTATCAATCAACGGAACAAGATCCACTTGAGATCAGATTTCCGGTCAATCTGGCAACGGAATATTCCGGTCAAAGTTTGTACTGGAGAATTGATTCATTTGAATATGATTTTGAAACCGATATGTTTATTGGCGGTGAATCTATTGAACGGGTATTGTTCATCCAGTGATCTTGCCAGATCATGATTAGGTTGGGTACCGTCTTGAAACATATTGAGTTAGGACGATGGTCTTAAGATTTCGCTTGACTGATATGCTGAAGCCAGAAACCTGAAAAAAACCAACAAGAGGATATAGTGAAAAGATATATAGCTGCTTTATTCCTTATGATAATCTTTGTTGCGCTGTTCGCGCAAGGTTCAGAAGGGTTTATACCTACAACCAACGCATCTGCCTATACTTTTGAGGGGGCGAGAGGCGTAAGTAAGTTAAAAATGAATACATATATCTGGGGGCAGGTGACCAGGCCAGGATTGTATCTTGTCCCTGATGATACAGATTTACTAATGTTGATATCCCTAGCTGGTGGTCCACGTGAGGATGCAAAACTTACTGATATCAGGATTATTCGACCCACAGCTGAGAGTGAAAAGATTATAATTGTAAACCTTAAGAAATATATTCAAACCGGTGATGAAACTCTGATCCCAAGATTGTTTCCCGGTGATACCGTGATTGTAAAGGGCACGATTTTTTATGCGTTTTCACGAGTAACTGACTTTCTATCCAAAGCAGCGATTGCCCTCAGCGTTTACAACACAGTTACCAGAATTAAGTAACGGAGATGGAATGGAAAACAATACAAAAGCCCTGCCAATAGTCCAGGACGAGATCAGAATATCTGATTACATAAGAATCATTATCCGCTTTCGTTATCTCGTAATTCTGATCTTTGTGATTGCTATTTCGATTACCGTTTATGTTACCATGCGCAAACCCAAAATATACTCTGCTACTACCAGAATATTGATTGAAGACCAGAAAGGAAAAACTGATTTGATGTTCCTGTCCACACCAGGATTGAGTAAAACGACGATCAATAACTATATGGAGATAATGCGCAGTAAACCCCTTGCCACTCTGGCGTGGGAGATCATGAAACGAGATCCCAACTGGCAGTTGTTTCCGATGAATCAAGACACTCACCCGGAAGGTAGAATTATCACGGGGATGAAGGTAGAATCAAAACGCGATACGGATATTCTTACGATCAGTTTCAGTTCCACGAGTCCCCAGGAAGCGATGACAGCGGTCAATGCCATAGCAGAAGCGCAACAACAACTCATTACCCAACACGCACGATTGGAGTTTACTACAATAAGAGAATTTCTGGAAACCCAACTGGATGCTATATCCAGGAGGTTACAGATATCTGAGAATGATTTACGGGACTTTAAAAATAAGAACCGCTTGGCTGAGTTATCCCAAGAAACAACCAAATTGATCGAAAAAGCGACCGAAATTGAATCTGCTTATGAAACGGCGATGACCGATAAAGCGATTAAACTGAAAACCCTAGAATATTTGAATGCTCAACTTGTCAAACAAGATTCGTTGGTCGTCGATATCAGTAATATCACCAAGACGTCATATATTGAGGAACTGAGACGGCAAATTGTGGAAAAGCAGGCAATGGTCACCAGTTTGGTCTCCAAAATCGATTATTCAGATTCGCATCGTCAGATCCAAATGCTGGAAATTGAACTACAGGATCTGAAGGCAAAACTGGATAACGAGATCCAAAAACTGGTCAGAAGAGCGACCACTAATGATCCTCTCGCCTCCAGAAGCGACATCATAAGCCGCATACTATCCACGAGTATCGATTTGGAAATGGCTAACGCCAAATTGGAAGGATTGACGCAGACCAAAGAGCTCTATGATGAAAGGATCATCACTCTGCCGGATACGGAACTGGAGCTAGCCAGAATAGTGAGAAATGTCCGCTTGGATGAGAAAATCCACAGTATGATGATGGAAAAATATGAAGATGCCAAGATTGCTGAACAAGCCAAAGTGGGCAACGTCAGAATACTGGACACAGCAGGTTTGCCCTTTACTCCCATCAGTCCCAAAGTGACCAGAGATCTTTTAGTTGGTATTGTATTTGGTTTGGCTCTCGGGATTGGTGCTGCCTTCTTCGTTCATTCACTTGATACCAAATTGCGTACCCTCGAAGATATGGAAAACTATGTCAAACTGCCTGTCGCAGGCACCATTCCTTTGATTACGGAATCAGAATCCAGGATTGAGGAGTATAATCGCCTGATAGAACATGCGGAGGGAGAAAACCGAGATCAGTTGATGAAGTCAATGCACTTTATCATGATGCAATTGGTTTCCCATTATGCTCCCAAATCACCGATCGCAGAAGCATATCGAACCCTCAGAACCAATATTGTATCCCGAAAACCAGCAGGATCAACAACTATACTGATTACTTCCGCCGGACCCAAAGAAGGCAAATCAACCACCGCTGTCAATCTGGCGGTAACTATGGCGCAAATGAATAATCGGGTTGTTCTGGTCGATATGGATATGAGACGACCCATGATCCACACGAAATTCGGAATTGATAAAGAAAGGGGAAGCAGTGACTATCTGATCGATCCTGAGATCAAACTGACTGAAGTTACCAAACCTTCCGGGATTCTCAATCTTGATCTGATCACCAGCGGTTTCGTTCCCCCAAATCCTTCGGAACTTATTGCTTCCAAACGACTTGACACTATGCTTGAGGAACTGAAAACCCATTATGACTGCATCTTGTTTGATTCACCACCGATCATTGCCGTAACCGATGCATTGATTCTCACCAAAAAACTAGATCTGACATTCATTGTCGTCAGGGCAGGTTTTACCGAAAAAGGGATCGTCAAACGGACAAAAGAACTGATGGAAAATATCGACGCCAAGATCGACGGAATCATTGTGAACAGCATCTACGCGCAAAGATATTACAGTAAGCGAAGCTACTATTACTATCACTATTACTATTACTACTACTATTATGGAGATGAAGTCCCTACAAAGCAGAAGAAGGGTGCAAGTCGTTTCCTTCGCAAAAATCAACCTTTTTCTTGAAGTCATCGCAAAACTGCCGGGTAACTTTCATGAGATTAACACTGTATATTGCAGTGTTAATCTTTTTGATACCCTCAGATTTGCTTTGACAAAAAGAGGGCTTATAAATCTTTGGGTTAACGTCGAAGAGCTGAATACCGGCAGCAATCTGGTATATCAAGTAGCCCTGTTTTTGAATAAGAGATACAAGCCATCCAATGGCATTGAAATATCTCTGGAAAAGAACATACCCATAAGTGCTGGGTTAGGTGGCGGCAGCAGCAATGCAGCAGTTACCATAAAGGCATTGAATGCTTTGTGGAATCTGGGGATTTCTGATGACGAACTGACTGGGATAGCCGGAGAATTTGGTTCTGACGTGCCTTACTTTCTTCGAGGTGGAACTGCCTTGGGGAGAGGTAAAGGGGATCTGATTACACCAGTTTCCGATGTAAAGATCGAGAATTTGCTGCTGGTAAATCCGGGAATACCGATTGCCAGTAGAGAAGCGTATCAATTGGTGAGGATACCGGTCAATCCCAGAAGGTTGGATACCGGAAATCTTGATGGATGTGTGTTTAACCGGCTTCAAGAAGAGATTAGCCGACGTTATCCAACCATCGAAAGCATTATAGACACATTGAATGAGAATGGAGCCAATCGTGCCGTCATGAGCGGGAGCGGTTCTACTTGTTTCGGTATCTTTACGGATAAAACTCTGATGATGACCTGTCAGAAGCGGTTTGTGAGTATGGGATATTGGACAAAAGTATTAAGAACAATAGGACGCGATGAGTATCAAAGATGTTTTCAAAACTTAAACTGATTACGGGAAAAGCAAACCGAGCCCTGGCAGAAGAAGTGGCAAAGCATGCCGGACTTCCTCTCGCTGACATTGAGTTGTTCAAATTTTCGAATGATGAGTCGTTCGTCAAAATCAATGATAATGTCAGGGGCGCTGACGTCTTTATCATTCAACCTACTTGTTGTCCGGTGAACGACAACTTGATGGACTTACTGATTATAATAGATGCTCTAAAACGAGCTTCTGCACAAAGGATCAATTGTGTGATTCCCTATTATGCCTATGCAAGATCAGACAAAAAGGACCAGCCCCGCGTCCCGATAACTGCCAAACTGGTAGCAGATCTGATAACCATTGCCGGAGCCAATCGGGTCATTACGGTTGATTTGCATGCCGATCAGATACAGGGATTTTTTAATATTCCCGTAGATCACCTATATTCAATACCTCTGTTTGCCAGATATTTCAAGAGCATTATGGATCTCAGCGACGTCGTGGTTGTCTCTCCCGATTCGGGTGGTGCCAATCGGGCAAGAAGTTTGGCCAAACGTCTCAATTGCGGTTTAGCGATTGGTGACAAACGTCGCGCTGGCAACAACGATCAGGCGGTACTCCTAAATATTATCGGAGATGTAAAAGACAAAAAGGTTATTCTCTTTGATGACATCATAGATACCGGAGGCAGTTTGGTCAGGGTTGCAAAGGCATTGGCGGATCAGGGCACCAGAAAGATCTATACTGCCTGCGTTCATGGTGTGCTTTCCGGTAATGCGATCGCCCGCATTGAAGATTCTCCCATAGAAAAATTATTCATTACCAATACCATCCCACTAACCGAGGATAAGAAGTCAGAAAAGATAGTCCAACTCTCCATTGCGGAGATGTTGGCCATCGCCATCAAGAAGATCCATATTGAAGAATCAATCAGTATTTTATTTAGATAAGGAACGGAGGAATAATGAAATTCGAGCTCAACGCTAACTTCAGATCATGCGACAAAAACTCTGAACTCAATGACTTAAGACGGCAGGGATTTATACCTGCTGTGGTGTATGGAACAGGATTGGAACCAATCTCCATCTCCATAGCAAAGGCAAAATTCCAAGAATGTTATAAGCAGAGTTTCAAGGAAGTGACTTTCTATGAGATCATGATAGGTAACAAACAATACCACACTATCCTCAAGGATAGCCAGATCCATCCGGTGAGCAGAGAGTTTCTGCATTTGGACTTTTTAGAAGTTGCCCGAAGAAGCCAAATAGAGATCGATATGCCGGTAAACTTGATCGGAGAACCTGTTGGTGTAAAAGCAGGAGGGTTGATAGACGTGATCCAGAGGACTGTGAAAGTCATTTGTCAAGCCGACAAACTTCCTGAAGATATCAAAGTTGATATCAGCGGCTTACAGGTGGGCGAATCCATCCACGTGCGCGACCTTCCCGAAGGTCATTGGCAGTATAAAGATCTGCCGGATAATACGATCGTAGTTATTCACGCCAAAAAAGGTGATAGCATTGCTGCCTCCCTGGGGGTTTCAACCGAATCTGCTGATACTATTGTAGAATGAGTAAGCTCATATTGAAATTTGTCATTGGTCTGGGAAACCATGGTGAAGAATACCGATTCACAAGACATAATATTGGATTTATGTGCGTTGATCGGTATGCTTGGTTACATAAGTTGAACTTCAAGAAACAGCCCAAGTTTGAGTATGCCATCACCAAGGGATTATGTCTCATCAAACCAAAGACCTATATGAATAGAACTGGGATGATCCTGTCAGAGATCGAGAAAAAGTGGCAAATCGATGATATCCTGACGGTTCACGATGATATCGAGATTCCCAAGACCGGGATCAAAATACGATCCGGAGGCGGGGATGGCGGACATAATGGCGTCAAATCGCTCTTGGAAAAGGTCGGAGTCGGAAATCTAAAGCGGATCAGGATCGGGATTGGAAAGAAAAAGAACGTCAAATACAAGGATTATGTCCTTGAACAATTGAACGCCGATGAATTACTGGAGTTTACGCCGGTTCTTGATGTAGTCGCCGAATTCATCGATGTGTATGCTACTCAAGGGTATATCAAATTATTGGATTATTTTAGTCAATGGAAAAGAACCTATTCCGGGGTGCAAATACTCGGAATCGATAGTCCAGAGGAGGAAAATAGTGACTAAAGAATACGAAATGATGATGATCATCTCACCACAACTGAGTCAGGATGAGGCGGATGACCTCAATTTAAAGATGCTGGCCACTGTGACAGACAATGGTGGCGAAGTCATCAAAACCGATGGTTGGGGCAAAAAGATTCTGGCTTACCCCATCAACAAGGTCAAAGAAGGATACTACTTCGTCGATTTTTTTACGCTGGAATCGGCAAGTGTCAAACTGGTTAAAAAGCAAATGAATATCAATGAGAATATCATACGCTACATTATCATCAACCTAAGCGATAAGAGGAGGAAAAATGGCTGACCTGAGACTTCCCAACATCAACAAAGTAATGCTCTGCGGCAGGATAACCCAAGACATTGAACTACGCTATACACCTAAAGGAACACCAGTGGTTAGATTTACTTTGGCTTATGACAAACTTAACAAGGATGAGACCGGTGCCTGGCAAAAAAGCGCTCATTTCATTGAAGTAGTCGCCTGGTCCAAGTGGGCTGAAACCCTTGATAATCAAGCTCACAAAGGTAGTCCTCTCATAGTCGAGGGACGCTTGGACACTCGTTCTTATGTCGATTCGAACAATCAAAACCGTAAAGTTGTTGAGGTTGTTGCCGACTATATCCAATTTTTGGAGTATAAACCCAGAGCCGAAGGCGATGCACCCGGATCTGACGATGAAGTCCCATTACCCAACGATGAATTACCCCAAGCACAGGTGACATACGATGATGTACCATTCTAAGCAAAGAGAACACCGTCCTGCCAGCTCAGACCGACGCAAGAAATATACTCGGAAAAAATTCTGCCGATTCTGCGCTAATAAGGAACTCGTAATTGATTACAAGTATATCGATAATCTCAAACAATACATCTCAGATGTCGGCAAGATAGAAGCAGCAAGATTGACTGGAACATGTGCGAAGCATCAGAGGCGTCTTTCCAACGAGATCAAGCGTGCCCGACAGATGGCGCTGATCCCTTACGTTATTGAATAGAAATGGTTTTGATCCCGCTTCTGATCGGAATCGGTTCGCTGGTATATCCAGCCCTGGCCCTGGTGGTGCTAATGTATTACATCGGTAAAAGATACGATTCTTTTGCCCGGTTGCCATTGACAGTGCTTGGCTCTTTTTTGATACCAGCGATTATGATCTTGCTGCTTCAGAGAGAACCGGTTTGGATCATATCCGCCAGTGACAGTATTTTTGGAGTGGGAATGGCTGTGTGGTTTTTCCGCAAACAACATCCAGATCACGGTTTGGGATACGCGTTTTCTTTTGCAGCCCTTTTGATCGTTGTTTATGGCCTGCTGAGATACCATCTGTTTGAGGAATTACATATCCAACTATTTGATCAGACAATGGAATCGATCAGAACTCAGTTTCCAGTAATGAGTAAATCCTTTAGCCCGGCCAATGTAACCATCATGCGGTTTTTAATGCCGTCCGTCTGGATAGTGTTTCAGTTGGTGGGTTTGTTTGCTGGACTGATGTTTATGCTCAGAGGCATGGGATATCGGGATAGTTTGAGACGATTCCGGCTTCCGGGTTTTTTATCTTATCTTTTCATTGCCATCCTGCCAATGTACTTCTTTGAACGGCTGTGGTTTCCATTTGTTAATTGCCTCATCGGAATTAGTTTCATCTATCTCTTTCAGGGTTTCGCTCTTTTGGTATCCAAGATGACGCAATACGTCCCGAATCCCATTTTGAGTACTGTTCTGATGATATTCATTATGCTTAATGTCATATCTTATTTAATACTTGCTGTTCTGGGTTATGCCGATCAGTGGTTGGACTTCAGAAAAATCGAATCTAGTGGAGGAACGAACTAATGAGACTTATATTAATAGAAAACATCGATAAAGTCGGCAAGAAGGGAGATGTGGTAAACGTTAAACGGGGATACGCCCGCAATTACCTCTTACCCCGCAATTTTGCCATAATCGCCACACCCAAAAACATCAAGAAACTGGAATCCTTGAAAACCGACTGGCAAGCGCAAGAAGAACGTAAAATAAACGAACTGAGACAACTTGCTGCCACGCTCAAAGAAATTACCTTGACATTTATCCGCAAGACCGATGAGAATGACCATATGTTCGGTTCCGTATCCGAAAACGATATTGTTGCAGCCCTCAAAGAGCAGGATATTGACATCCATCGCTCTTTGATCCAGATGGATAAACACATCAAGGAATTGGGCGAGACGGCCGTTCACGTTCGCTTGCACAAGGATGTCTCAGCGGAACTCAGGATAATCGTCGAAAAAGAAGTTGATTAAATGGGGAGGTTCCCGTGTCGGACACATGGTATTACGTAAAAAAGATAATTGCGCTGGTGATTTTCATTGCTGTCTTATCAATGATGGGAGTGGCTACGGGTAAGTCCTGGATGATATTTGTCTATGCTTCCTTCTTTATTCTTGTCGTTGCGGGAGTGATTTTCATCGAGTATTCCAAGCGCCGCCATTTTGAGGTGATCCCTACCGATAATATGATCCTGCGTCAGATCATTGGCGCGATCCTGCTGCTCCTTGCTCTGGTGATCCCTGTTCTGGTTACGACCAGGATGAGTTTCTTTGCATTGCCTCCAGCATCCACTGCAGTGCTATTGTTCTCGAGTTTTGGGGTCACATTGCTATTCATGGCTATGATGACCGCTGCAGTTTATCTGATCAATTATTTGAAGAATGAATTGATCCACAAGATCCTCGGCTATGCTTTGATCATCGTTGCCTCTATCCTTCCGGGCTTGATAATATCATTTTTCGATCGTTCTACCACTGGGATCGGCAGCGCGTACTACACCTTCCTGGCAGTAGTTATCCTCGGCTATAGCGGGATCAATCTCTTCCTGAAACACGACTGATATTGAGGGCAGACCCTTGAGCGATGTTGCATTGCATGGGTCTGTCATTTAATCTGGGATCCTCGCACTTTTCCGAAACAAGATGATAATGTCCTGGAAACCGCTCAGCAAGTTTACCGATGCAGTTCTGCAAAAGATTGCCGGAGATAAATTTGCACTGTTTCTCATCATTCTGAGGAATTGGCAAAATGCGGTCGGCGATCTTTTGGCAGAGCGGTCTTACCCCCTCAAGTATGAGAATAATGTCCTGTATGTAGGCGTCAAAAACAACACCTGGATGCAGGAACTGATCCTCACAAAACAGCGGATCATTGATGCATACAGGAATAAACAGAAGATAGAGATCAGGGATGTTATATTTCTGATCCGGCAATGAGGAAGAAAATGAGACATGTCCAGATCGCACCCTCCATCCTGTCCGCTGATTTTGCTGCTCTCAAGCACGAGATAGCGCAATTGGAAACAGCCGGAGCAGACATCCTGCATCTGGACATTATGGACGGGCACTACGTTCCCAATCTTACCTTTGGACAACCGTTGGTAAAAGCGGTCAGGAATATCTCCAAACTTCCGCTGGATGCGCATCTCATGGTCACTAATCCCGCTGCCTACATTGATGACCTTGCCGAGATCAGCGTTCAATGGATCTCTTTCCATCCCGAAACGGATTTCCACGTTCACCGGCTTGTCCACAAGATTCAGCAGTATGGCATCAAAGCCGGACTGGTACTCAATCCCGCCACTCCGATCAGCATGATCGAGCCGGTAATGGAAATACTGGACTATATCCTTATCATGAGCGTCAATCCCGGTTTTTCCGGACAAAGTTTTATCCCGTCCTCTCTATTCAAGATCAAAGAACTGCGCGACCTGATCGACCGGCAAGGCTATAAAACCCTGATCCAGATCGATGGCGGGATCACCGACCAAAATGCCGGCCTGGTCATCAAAGCCGGAGCTGATATCATCGTCTCGGCATCATACATCTTTAACAGCACAGATTATGGCAGAGCGATACGGAGGTTGAGAAGTGTTTAGTTCCTTGTCCGTAAAACTGGATAAGATCTTCAAGAATCTGACCGGTCGGGGCTACCTGACAGAGCAGAACATCAAGGACAGCATGCGAGAGATTCGTCTCGCTCTGCTGGAAGCCGATGTCAATTTCAAGATCGTAAGGAACTTCATCATCGAAGTGGAAAAGCGCGCTCTCGGACAGGATGTTCGCAAATCCCTCACCCCCGGTCAGCAGATCATCAAGATCGTCCACGACGAATTGATCGCCTTAATGGATAACGAGGGCTTTGAGATCAAGACCTATAATAACAAACTCACCCGGATCATGCTGGTCGGCTTACAGGGCTCGGGCAAGACCACTGCCTGCGCCAAACTGGCATCTTACTACCGTAAGAAAAATATCAAGCCGATGATGGTTGCCTGTGACGTCTATCGTCCCGCTGCCATCGAACAACTCAGGATCCTTGGCAAGCAGATAGATGTTCCGGTGATCTCCGAAGATACCAAGGACGTCCTCCGCATTGCCGAATCCGCCATTAAACGGGCAGACCGCGAACTCATCAACCTCCTGCTCTTCGATACCGCCGGACGCCTGCATATCGATGCCGTGATGATGAATGAAGTCCAGCGGCTCAAGCAATATATCAAACCGGATTATATCCTCTTCGTCGCTGATGCCATGACCGGACAGGATGCCGTGAACAGCGCCAAAGAATTCTATGACAAACTCCAGTTTGACGGCGTGATCCTGACCAAACTCGATGGTGACGCCAGAGGCGGTGCGGCTCTATCGATCAAAGCCGTTACCGATCGGCCTGTCGCATTTGTCGGCATCGGTGAAAAGATCAGCGACCTTGAGGTCTTTTATCCCGACCGCATGGCTTCCCGCATCCTGGGTATGGGCGATGTCCTCACCCTGATCGAAAAGGCGGAGCAGGCATGGGATGACAAGGAGCAGGAAAAGGTCGCCAAAAAGATGCTTAAAAACCAGTTCACGCTGGACGACTTCCTGCAACAATTGCAAAGTATCAAAAAGATGGGTTCCCTGGAATCCATTATCCGCATGATCCCCGGTCTTGGAGCCAAGCTACCCAAAGATATGCAGATCGATGAAAAAGCGCTCAAACACGTCGAAGCCATCATCCAATCCATGACCCCCAAAGAAAGGCTCAAACCGGAGATCCTCAATGGCGCCCGCCGTCTCCGCATCGCCAAAGGCAGCGGACGGTCCGTCACTGAGATCAACCGCCTCCTCCGCCAATTTGATGACATGAAGAAGATGATGAAACGCTTCTCCTCCGGTAAAATGCCCAAAGGAATGCCGCATATCACGATCTAGGAGATTATGCTGTTGGTAAGTGGTTTGGAGTGGACTCATCGATGCTGGCAGACCTGTATCATCTGGTATATACTTTTATCCGTTGACTACACCACAGAAAACCATATCTGCAAAGATGCTAATGATAAAATAGTATCAGATTGTCCCCATAACAAAGGGCTGCTCTAAAGCGAGCAGCCCTATATCCGTCAGTAAACTCCGGCCAAAAACATGTCAATAAGGCAAGAATTAGCTCAGTTAAACGAGTTCCTCACCCCACATCAATCCTCCCAAGAAAAGAGGAACTCTTGCCATCGCACAATCATACGTAGAAGGGAAGCCTATTGAGAGGACTACTTCGATCTTGAGGCGGTGCTGCCACCGTCTCATTATTCGATCCCGCCAATGCGGAGTTTTACTTGATTTTTACAATTCTGCGGACGCTGCTGTCCATTCCATCCTGAGATGCCCGGAC
>JBBISI010000029.1:0-24190 GCA_037441405.1 Candidatus Cloacimonadota bacterium | reverse complement strand
AGTAAGGAGGAAGCGAAGTGATATAAGCGGACATAGAAGGCATCAAAGCCATTAATGCATTCTATATCAGACAGATGCAATAATAGTGACCATTGCATGTTGGGATCAATAGGTAAAGAGCGTTGCACATATCGGGATCACCTGATATTGAGAACGTGAAAAAGAAACTTCATCTTTCATAACAGCGACATCAGATGATAGTGATGAGTTTTCCAGCGCCATCAGATGTTAGGCGGTGACTTCAGTCACCGTTTGGAACGCCACCAAGGATCAACCCGCAAGGATATCCGGACTTTTTGAGGACTTTAGTCCGAGAGAAATGCCCTCTCGCTGGATAGAAATCCTTCATTTAGTACGCTGGCATATGTCTTTCGTTGGTGCTGAAGTCCTCACAATGTCTAAAAATCCAGAAAGGCGATATATACGCACACAACCCGAAACGGTGGTTGAAACCACCGCCTAACCTCCAATGACGCGGGGGAGCGGATGATACCGTTTTCTCACGACCACAATATCTGGTGATCCCAATATGTACAACGTTCTTTGACAGATAGTTTGGATACAGCCATAGAGTTGACTGTTCTAAATTATTCAATGATCTGAGTTATTGAGATGTTGAACAAGCAATATCATCCGTCATACCGGCGGCAGTAGGTTTATCCATCCCTATCAGAGGCGATAGTATCAATCGAGGGAAATGGTGAAAGAGTCGAGGATCCGGTTCCGGCGGTCATGGACATTGACCAGGATCTGTTTAGGGTCAATGCGGTTGAGGATGCAGAAGTGGTGTTCCTTGATGAAGATTTGGGAATGGTCGTTGCGGCTGCTCTTATCATACAGAGGTGCTCCGCCGCCTCCGGTAGTGATATAATGTATGCCTTTGAACAGTGACCTTTCGTAACAGTGGTCATGTCCAGCAAAGACGGCTTTTACGTGGTATCGTTCAAACAGGGAGGGGAGGAATAAACCCAAGCCGGGAGCGTTTCCGTGCTTGCCGGAACTGAAAATGGGATGGTGGAGCATGATGAAGATGGGGAGGCGGGTATCTTCCAATTGCTGCAAGAGCCATTGATATTGACCGGATCCGGGGGATAGCCGTTCGTTGGAATCCAAAACGATCCAAAGAATCGAATCTGCGACTACACTGTAGTACCTGTCGGCCAGATACGGGAAATTCGCCAGAAAGAGGTCTTTGTTCTTTTCGTGGTTACCACGGGCGGGATAGAGTGTCGCCGTCTGGATCAGGGGATCGATGATTTGGAAAAAGTTATCATATTCGCTTTGCCTCAAACCCTGTTGTACCAAGTCACCGGTATGAAATACGGTGTGGAATGAGTGGTTTGCCATTTGGGCAACGATCTCGCGGTGAATATCATGCTGGGTGCGGGTGTCGCCATAGACAGCGATCTGGGCACAGATACGCAGGCAGCATGATAAGATGAGGTAGGTAAGGATACGTTTGATCATTCGATGTTGGAATCATCCAAGGCAAAATAGAAATCACGGAAGCGCTGGAGGTCTTGCCATGCCAGAGGTTTATTGTTGGTATTGCGGAGCAAAGCAGCGGGATGGTATGTCACGAAAGCCGGTCGATCCATGAACGAGTGATTCATCAAGCGCAGACGGTTCATCGGCAGATCGGTCTGAAGCAGGGTCTGAGCAGCGACCAACCCGAGGAAGAGGAATATTCGGGGTTGGATGGTATTGATCTGTTGGATCAGGTGGGGCAGACAGGCGAGGCGTTCATCATTTTCAGGATTGCGATTATTGGGCGGGCGGCATTTGACGATATTGGTGATATAGACGTCCTGGCGAGAGAGATGGATGGCGGTGAGCATTTTGTCGAGCAATTGTCCGGCATCTCCGACGAAGGGTCTGCCGGTCAGGTCTTCCTGTCTTCCGGGGCCTTCGCCAATGAGCATGGCGCTAGCATTGGGATTACCTTCGCCAAAGACCACATGTTTTCTGCCTTGGGCAAGTTTACATTTGGTGCAGTTCTGGCAGCGTGATTTTTGGCGGTCAAGATCAGTGCCGGGTGATGTCTGGGATCGATAAAAGCCCTCGATCCCGCTGATCTTGAGCAATTCAAGATATTGTTTGATCGCTTTGTAGGTCATTCGATGCTGTGTGGGCGGATCGCTCTTTACCCGACCATGAGAGGAGGTGTTTATCCACTCCGATCGATCACCGGTGATCAGTCGTTCTCGTTGTCGAGACCGTTGTCCTGGTCAAAATCATCCATATCATCGTCTTGGAAGGCGTTGGTAAGTTTCAATGAATCATCAATGGTCTCTTCATCCATCAAGGGTTCATAGTCATAACTGTCTTGTTCCCGTTCCATAGCGGCGGTAAGGGCGGCAGCTTCGGCTTCGGCGATCTCGGCCAGGTAGTCCGGAATTTCGTTGTCTGACACGTGTTCCATTGCCAATTCGGTCAATTTGACGGCGAATTTTTGTTTCACGTAGGACGGGAGCTTGTTGAGGCGTTCGATCTCCAGATTGGTCAAGAGGCAGTAGAGGTAATTCATATTGCCTTTTTCCAGGAAGGTCTCAATTTTGTTGTTTATCATTGTCTTCTCCATTATATAAAAAGTGTATATCGGGAGTGCAGTAACGTACCACGCGGTTGGCTTCGGCGGAAATGATGCAGGCAACTTCATCAACGGCTTGATCGAGATCGTCATTGATCACCAGATAATCGTAGCGGCAGATCTGCGTGATCTCCTGGGAGGCGATCATCAGACGCTTATCGATCTCCTCCATCGTGTCCGTGTTGCGTTTGATCAGGCGGTCTCGCAGGACTTGCATTGTAGGTGGCAGGATAAAGATCTTGACGTATGGGATATCGGTGTCGCTGATCTGGGCGGCGCCCTGGACATCAATATCCATGATCACGTGCCGTCCGGCATTGAGCCGGCTCTTGATATAACTGATCGAGGTGCCATACCATCTGCCAAAGACGCAGGCGTGTTCCAAAAAATCACCGGCTGAGATGCGTGCCTGGAATTCATCCTCAGTGACAAAGTGGTAGTGTATGCCGTTCTGTTCTTCCCCACGGGGCTTGCGTGTCGTGTAGGATACGGAATAGTCGATGTCATCCAGCTTTCGGAGAATTTCGTTCAGGATGGTGGATTTTCCTCCGCCTGAAGGAGCGGAGAGAATGATCAGGAAATGTGCCTTATTTTTGATCACCAGACAGCCTATCGGAGATGAGGGTCTCTGATCAGACCTCAAGGAGCTTCTTGTATTCGAGAGCGGAAAGGAGGTTTTGCAGGTCATCCGGATCCGACAGTTTGATCTTGATCAGCCAGCCCTCTTCATAGGGTGATTTGTTGATCAGGTCAGGTGAGTCTTCGAGGTCGGTATTGCGTTTTTCGACCTTGCCGCTTACGGGACAGATAATGTCCTCGACTGCCTTGGGAGTTTCTATCGAACCGCAGGGCTCTCCAGCGGTCACTTTAGATCCCGTATCCGGCAGATCGACAAAAACGACCTCCCCCATTTCACCCTGTGCAAAATCAGTGATGCCCATGGTGGCGATATCGCCATCCATTCTGATCCATTCATGTGATTCAGTATAGTACAGGTCTTCAGGAACAAACATTTTTTCCTCCACGAGAATAGTTTTCCTTGCCAAGTCCTGAGGGGGCTGCAATATGTCAAGCACAATCGTTGTGCGTTCAATCAGGTGAACAATACCAAACTGACTGCCATAATGATCATACCGGCAATGAGTCCGGTGATGGCGACATGGTGCTCGGCATATTCTTCGGCGGTGGGCAGGAGTTCGTCCAATGAGATATATACCATGATCCCGGCTACGGCCGCAAAGACGATCCCAAAAGTAGTGTCGCTGAAGAAGTGCCGTAGCAGGAAGTATCCCAAGACCGCACCGAGCGGTTCTGACAGACCGGACAGGAAAGAATACGCGAACGCCTTGCGCCGACTCTTGGTGGCATAAAAGATAGGGACGAATACGGCGATCCCCTCGGGTATATTGTGAATGGCGATTGCGATCCCGATCCCGATACCTAGGGCGGGATCTTCCATTGCGGCCATAAAGGTGGCGATTCCTTCGGGGAAATTGTGGATGGCGATCCCCAGGGCGGAGAATATCCCCATCCGCATCAGTTTCTTGTTATCCAGCATGGCTTTTTGATCCTTATATTTAACATGTTTCAGTTCATGCGGATTCTCGTGAGTGGGGATAAGATTGTCGATCAAAGCGATCAAACCAATACCGGCAAAAAAGGCGACCAAGGTGATCCAGTAGCCCCGGGGATCACCAAATGCATCTTCCAGAGATTCCCTTGCCTTGGGAAAGATCTCCACGAATGATATATAGAGCATCACGCCGGCAGAAAGCCCCAAAGAGGCGGATAAAAACTTGGGGCTATAACGCTTGGCGGTGGAAGCCATGAGGGAGCCTATCCCCGTTGCCAGACCGGCAAGAAGAGTTACTCCAATGGCAAATGGGACATTCGGTTCCAAAGTTTACCTCCTGATCAAATTGTGAGCACCAGTCCGATTCAACAGCAAGCCATGCCGCATACCCCAGGGACCGACAAAAAACCGATCGGCATCTTGAAGGGTGATGATGCTATGGATAATGATCAATCCGGCAATAATGACATCTGCCCGGAGTGGATCCATTCCAGGAAGACCGCGACGATCGACCAGCGACATCTTGCTGAGCAGTATGATAGTATTTTCCAGTGTCTTGCGGGTGATGACGTTCCCCTGTTTCTGGGACAGATTAGTATTTGCCTGCAGCAGATCCCTCAAGGCAAGAACGCTGCCGCCCATCCCGATAACGGGTTCTGCTATGGTGATCGGCAGATGAGATGATAGACTAGCCAAGGCGTGACCAGTCATGGTCTTAAGGATGGTTTCGTCAATGGCGTCATAGGCCTTGTAAGATTCGGTAAGCGTCACAATGCCCAGTCCGATGCTTTGGGCTTCTGGCGCTTTGCCCGCTTCCGCAACGATCAATTCTGTGCTGCCGCCCCCGATATCAAAGGCAAGCAGATTTTCGACAGGTGAACCGAATACCTGTTGCGCCGCCCGATATGAATACAATGCTTCGGTTTGGGCATCGAGAATCTCCACAGACATATCAGTTTGCGCTGTGATCAGATCGATCAATTCATTGCTGTTTTGTGCTGTCCGCAATGCCATCGTTCCTACCATCCAGAGTTTTTCCACGCTGTAGGAGCGGGCTTTTTTGCTGATCGATTCGAGCGCTTTGAGTGTCCGCAACATGGCGGATGGAGACAGGAGACTTTTCGGCAGCAGACCTGCACCCAGACGGTTGTATTCAATATACTCTGCTCTTATATCCAAGGTGTCATACTCATGGGCGGCGATGGTGCACTTGGTGGTATTGGTGCCCAGGTCGATAACGGCGAAGATCTTTTGCGGCATGGTATTGCGCATCAAATTTTGTTGTCCAAAGAACCGGTCGGATATGAGAAGGCCGGCGATTGAGCAAGAAACCGGAAGCGTTTATTTACCGGCGACGCTGACACCATCAAGCATTACGGCGCATGCCTTTCTGCCGCCGAGATTGGTTGACCGATCCTCGATGTCAATGACGCGGTTCAGCACATCATAGACGTTTCCGGAGAGCATACAATCCTTTACCCTGCCGGTCAAAACGCCTTTTTGAATCATAAACCCCGTGGAAACGCCAACGGAAAAATCGCCATTGAGGATATTGCCGGAGTGGGCTCCCATCATGGAATGGACGATGATGCCCTGGTCGATGCTTCTGATCATATCCTGCAAGGATTTGACGCCGGGATCGAGACAGGGATTGATGATATTGGGCTGAGGCATGCTTTCCACGGAGTCGCGATTGCAATTACCGGTCGGTTCGACATTCAGTTTTTGGGCATAATTGAGATCGGTGGGTATGGTTTGGAATACACCCTTGTCAAAATAGGCGTATTGGCGGGTGGGAGTGCCTTCGCTATCAAAGCCGCAGGAACTGGTCATGTCTTCGGCGAGAGGATCTTGCCGCAGAGTGATCTTGTCGGAGATGATCCGTTCGTTCAGACGGTTGCACAAGGGGGAAATGCCTGCGTGGATATTGACCGGGTTGATCGCAGAATGCAAGCGCCAGATCAGGGCATAGATGCTCATGGGCATGATGATCACCGGCATTACCGATGTTGGGGGGATTATCTCGTTACGGCTGATGGCAAAGAGCTCGAGCATCTCATCAATTTTCTCCTGATCCAGCGCTTTCCATTGTTTATCCACCACGAAATGCGAGAGTCCGGAGCCGGTGCCGGGGAATATCATCTCCACCGAGGAATAGTAACTGGAGGTCCTGTGGCTGAGGGAAGTTCCGGTGGAATTGATCAGCCCCCTCGTCCCGATTCCGAAGCCGGTGGAGAAATTGACCTGACCCTCGCTTCTGGCTTTGATATATTCGATTACGCGTTTGCCTTCGTTGATCAGGTCTTTTTTACTGATGCTTTCGATGGAAACGCTGTAGGTATCGGTCTTTGTGACGTCTTGGGTCAACGGGAAACGGAACTTGACCTCCAAGCCGTTTTCGGCGGAGATCATTGCTTGCCGAAGCAAGGCATCGGCATCCAAGAGGTTGCGGGTGTGAGCCAGTCCGATTTTGCCATCATGGATGACGCGCAGAGCGATGCCTGAACTCAGCGAGGAATCCGCCTTGTCCAGTTTACCATCGCTAAAACTGATGCTATCGGATGATTCTTCGGTAAAATATACTTCTGCCTGATCCACTTTCTGTTTGGCGAGATCTATCAGGTGTTCCATTATTTACCTCCCACGGTCAGTTCTCTGAATAATACGTGCGGTCCGCCATAGCAGGAGCGGATATTGGTCTGTCCTTTGCCACAACCGCCGGATTCCTTGAGGACAAAGTCGCTGCCGATCATCCAGACGTTGTTAAGGGTCTGATAGAGATTGCCGACGATATTGATGTCCCGGATCATACGGGTGATCTTACCACCTTTGACCAGATAGCCGTAATTGGCTCCAAAGGTAAAGTTTTCACCGGAGGTCTGACCACCCATCGGATCGCCGATATAGAGTCCGTCGTCCATGGCCGAGAGTAGTTCTTCCAGCGAGTTTCTATCCGGCTGGATAAAGATATTGCCCATGCGGATGATCGGGGCAAAGCGAAAATCCTCGGCAATGGCATGACCTGATACTGACTCATTCATTTCAGCAGCGGTAAAGCGATCATGCAGACGAGCGGTGAGGACGCCATTGGTCATCAGATTTACTCTTCTGACCGAAACCCCTTCATCATCATATCGGTAAAAGCCGAGTTGACCGGGTAGGGTGGCATCGTCAATGATTGTGAGAATATCCGCTCCGAGTTTAGCGCCTAGGCGCATTTTCTCTTTAAGTGCAGGGAGGTCACGGACGATATCCGCTTCCGAGAAGTGACCAAATGCTTCATGTGTAAAGACGCCCGCCATACCGGGATTGAGGATCATGCGATAGGTGCCTGCCTTGACCGGTTCGGCGCTGAGTAGGTCACAGGCGATCTTTGCCTTTTCGATCGCTTCTGCCTCGCGGTCTCGCACTCTTTGAAATCCATCGCTACCACCGAAGGCAACGCGCACTGTCTGCGTCAATGTGCCTTCCTGAGTGATAACTGATCCACTCAAACGGGTGGTGATCAGTTCCTCGTTGATCTCGGTGCCTTCACTGTTGTAAAAGAACTTATTGCGAAAGAAGTCGGTGTAGCCAATCTCGACGTTGGCAACCTTAGGCTGGGCGAATAGCAGATCGGAATAATGTTTGGTAATGGCGATCTTTTCCGTCAGCGAAATCTGGCGGGGATCCTCGATCAGCGGTGCTTTTGGAGAATCGATAATCTTAGGAACCGGTACCAGAGATTTGGGTGTAGTTCCATTGGCAGCGAGGATTTCGGCATTCTCAAGCGCTTTCCGGATGGCGCTCTCCGCTTGTTCCGGTTTGGTAAAACTGACGCTCGCCACAGCACCTTTTTTCATCACGCGCAGGACATAGCCGTCACCGAGATTTGATCCACAATTGCGGATCTCTTTCTTATTCATAGTGACCTGCTCGACCTGCTTGGTCTCATACCGGATGTCAAAGTAATCGGTATCCAGTCCGCTGGTCATTATCTTGAGTTGTTCTATCATAATATCTCCTTATTTTCGATACGCTTTTAGCCGGCCACCCGGAGCAGGACATACAAAAAAGCACCAGCCAGGAGGATGCTATCCGTTCTATCCAATATCCCGCCATGCCCAGGAATAAGGTCGGAACTGTCCTTAACACCGCAATCTCGCTTGAGCATCGATTCGATAAGATCTCCCACTTGACCAAAAATACCCGCTGACAAAGCAAGAAAGACCAAATGGCGTAGGGTGATCCAAGTAACATCCATCAGAGCAAAGAGCAGTATGATCAGCCAGGGCACGGCCGCTCCGGCGATAAAGCCCTCAATCGATTTGCGCGGACTGATGGTGGTTACATTGCGATGCCTGCCAAACATCATACCGATAAAATATGCCACGGAATCCACGATCCAGATCATGCTTGTCAGGTATAAGAGCAAGTTTTTCTCAGCGAATTCAAAATGGATGCGGACAATCATAGCCGGCATGATTGCAACATAGAAGATACCAAACAGACCTGCAAACATCGGCTGGAGGGAAGGAGTCCGGTTCCAGTTTATCATTGTGGCGAAGGATGCGACAAGTATGGCCAGCCAGAGGATCACCAGATCCAGAGCATCGGTCATCAGCATTGCAGAATAAACGCTTCCAGCGAGTATGATCCAAGCGGGGGGGATGACGATCTCCCTCTTCATCATCATCTGGCGGTACTCCATCATACCCAATATGGTGACTGCAAAAAAGAGCGCGATCAAAGGGATGCCTCCGAAATAGAAAACCCATAACAGCAGAGGTATGAATATCAAAGCGATAAGGATACGTGGTTTGAGATCACTCATATGTACTTCAATCCGTAGGGGCGCATACCATCAGCTCCCTTTTCTTGGGTTCAGTTCTCTCACTTGTCCTCCAATGCGCCAAACCGCCGTTGCCGCTCCTGATAATCCCTCAGTGCCATACAAAACTCATACTTATCAAAATCGGGAAAGAGGGTCTCAGTAAAATATAACTCCGCATATGCGGCTTGCCAGAGCATGAAATTGGACAACCGTTGCTCGCCGCTGGTGCGGATCACGAGATCCAAAGGCGGCAGTCCTGCCGTGAATAGGTAATCATCAAATTTTTCAGCAGTTAGATGGGCACATCTGTCCTGCCTCTCTGAGACATCGTCATACCAATGAATAATACTCTCGATTATCTCCTGCCGGCTACCATAATTAAAAGCGACATTGATCATAGGACCAGTATTGTTCCAGGTCAGTGACAGGGTATCCTCGATTTTTTTCATATAATCAGGATTTACGTTCATGCGGCTGCCGATGGTGCGGATCTTTACGTTTTGCCGGTTAACCTCGCCAATCTCTTTGTGCATCATCTCGATGAGCAGTTTGAGCAGTCCGTCCACTTCGTTCTGCGGGCGACTCCAATTCTCGGTAGAGAAAGCATATAAAGTTATGCAGCGCAGGTTAAGTTCCACTGCCAGTTCGATGATATTGCGCACTGATCTGGCACCTGCCCTGTGTCCATAGAGACGGGGACGGCGGTGCAACATTGCCCAGCGTCCGTTGCCGTCCATAATGATGCCAATGTGTTGCGGTAAGCGATGGGGATCGAGATCTACAGCTAAGTCCCGATAGTTCCGCTTCATTGTTTATCCGCCTTGTTTTTGGCATGCCAGCGCAACCAGGCAAAGACGAAGCCGTCCAGGTCGCCGTCCATCACCTTGTTTACATTGCTGGTCTCGTATCCGGTGCGTAGGTCTTTAACCATTTGGTAGGGCTGAAAGACATATGAACGGATCTGATTGCCCCAGCCGATATCAGTCTTGGTGGATTCAAGGGATTTCTTTTCTTTCTCACGTTGTTCTTCAAAAAACTGAAACAACCGGCTCTTGAGGATCGCCATCGCTTTTTCCCGGTTCTGGATCTGGGAGCGTTCATTCTGGCAACTCACAACGATCCCACTGGGCAGGTGAGTGATCCGGACAGCGGAATCGGTAGTATTGACGTGTTGTCCGCCTGCGCCGCTGGCTCTGTATGTATCGATCTTGAGGTCTTTGGCTTCGATCTCCACTTCAATGTCATCATCAATCTCCGGATAGACAAAGACCGAGGCAAAAGAGGTCTGACGTTTGCCTTGGGCATTGAAAGGCGACATTCTCACCAGACGGTGAATGCCGATCTCCGCTTTGAGTTTGCCATAGGCGTAATTGCCTCTGATCTCGACGGTTATGCTCTTGATACCCGCTTCTTCGCCCGGTAGGATATCCAAGATTGTAAATCCACATTTGGCATTGTCCGCCCAGCGCATATACATCCGCAAGAGCATCTCCGCCCAGTCCTGTGCCTCCGTGCCACCCGCTCCGGCATGAATGGATAAGAGAGCATCGTTGTGATCATACTTTTCATTCAAGAGGCATCCGATCTCACTCAATTCGGCAAAGTGCTGAGTGTCCTGCAGATGCTTCAGCGCTTCCTCAAATAGCGCGGGATTGAGATCCTCCTCTAGTAGCGCAACATAGGTCTCCAGATCATCTCTGAGTTCGTCCAGTTTGAAGATATGGTCGATCTCTTCCCGCAGAATGCTGATCTGTTTACCGATACGTTTGGCGCGGTTCTGGTCGTGCCAGAAATCCGGGGCATGTTGCTGTTCTTCGAGTTCCTTCAGCCGATCCTGTCGTTTGGCGAGGTCAAAGTAACCTCCGGATCTCAAAGATCTTCTCGCCGAGGGCTTCGGTCTCTCTTCTATAATCGATAAAGTCCATTTTCGTTCCTGTCGGTGATTTTGCCTCATTATCTCTGATCTCAGTATTCCGTCAAGGATTTTCCTTGGTAACACATCGGTTGGGAATTGTCGCTGTAAGTTTTGATTGACATTATCCCTGATTACCCAATTTGGCTATCCAAATTATTTTACAGGAAGAATTGATGTACCAGGAACCGTACCACTTTCCCCTGGAGCGCTATATCACCTCCGAAAGGTTCGGGCGGATCAAGCGCTTTGCCGAGAATAAAAAGACACCGCTACTCATCATGGACATGGAGCACATCGAGCGTAAGTATCACGAATTGACCGAGTGCATGCCATTTGCTGACATTTTTTATGCCATGAAGGCCAATCCGATGAATGAGATACTCCTGCTACTCAACCGGCTGGGCTCCAATTTCGATGTGGCATCGCGCTATGAACTTGACCAACTCATCGGCTTGGGCATCGATCCCCAGCGGGTGAGTTTTGGCAATACGATCAAGAAGCGCGAGGATATCGCCTATTTTTATCAAAAGGGAGTCCAGTATTTTGCCACCGATTCGGAGTATGACCTGATCAACATTGCCGAGACCGCACCCAAGGCCAAGGTCTTTTTCCGTATCCTGACTGAAGGAACCGGAGCCGATTGGCCGCTCTCCCGCAAGTTTGGCGCCCACTCCGATCTTATCTATCATCTGATTCTCAAATCGGTCGAATTGGGGCTCACACCCTTTGGTATATCTTTTCATGTCGGATCTCAGCAACGGGACATCGGTCAGTGGGATGATGCCATTGCCCGGGTCAAATACCTGTTTGATGCCGTGGCGGAAGAAGGCATCGAACTTCACATGATCAATATCGGCGGCGGTTTTCCGGCCCATTATGTCGATCCCACTTTCACAATGAGGGAATATGCCGCTGAGATCGGACGTTATCTGCATGAGGATTTCGGCAGCGATCTACCACAGATCATCATTGAGCCCGGTCGCTTTCTGGTCGCCGATGCCGGGGTTTTGGTCAGCGAGGTGATCCTCCTCTCCCAAAAGACCAAGAGCAATCTCTACCGCTGGCTTTTTCTCGACATCGGCAAGTTTGGCGGTCTCATCGAAACCATCAACGAATCCATCAAATACCCCATCTACTTCGAAAAGGAAGGTCTCTCTCAAGAGATCATCATCGCCGGACCTACCTGCGACAGCATGGATATCTTATACGAGAACTACAAATACCACATGCCGGATACCGTACGCCCCGGCGACAAAGTGTATATCTTCACCGCCGGCGCCTATACCCAGAGTTATAGTTCTATCAATTTCAATGGCTTTCCCCCGCTAAATGCAGTCACATTATGATAAAAACAAAGAGGTCTGACATGACATACTTACCGGTTGATGCCCTGCATGGCTTTATGATCGAAGTATTTAAACGGCTTGGAGTTCCGCCCGATGATGCCCGCATCTGTGCGGACATACTGATCGCATCGGATCTCAAAGGGATCGAGTCCCATGGCGTAGGACGTCTCAAAATGTATTATGACCGGATTTTACAAGGCGTTCAACATCCCATCACCAAGATCGACGTCATCCGCAACAAGTATACCACCGCCGTCTGGGATGGTAATCATGGCATGGGACACGTCATCGGTTATAGAGCAATGCAGGCTGCCATTGACAAAGCATCAAAATATGGTTTGGGCGCCGTTGCGGTCCGCAATTCCACCCATTATGGAATATGTGCCTATTACGCAGAGATGGCGGTCAACCAGGATATGATCGGCATGACCTTCACCAATGCCCGACCTTCCGTTTGCCCCACGCATGGCAGTGATCCGCTTCTCGGCACCAATCCCATCTGTTTTGGAGCGCCGACGGATCTGGAATTTCCCTTTATCTACGACGCCGCCACTTCCATCTCCCAACGTGGCAAGATCGAACAACTAGCACGCGAAGAGAAGGATACGCCACCATCCTGGGCCATTGATGGAGAAGGCAATCCCCGCACGGACACCAAGAAACTATTGGTTGAACTCATTGATCAAACCGCTGCCCTACTGCCCATCGGCGGAACCGAAGAAGAAACCGGCAGCCACAAGGGCTACGGACTCTCCACCATGGTCGAGATCCTCTGCGCCGCATTGCAGAACGGAGCGTTTATGAATGACCTGCACGGCACTGACGAGCAGGGAAATCCCGCTCCTTACAGATTGGGTCATTTCTTTCTCGCCGTCAATATCGATTTCTTTACCGATCTGTCGGATTTTAGAAGGATCTGCGGAGTTATTTGCCGTGAACTGATCAATTCGCGCAAACTCCCCGGCCGAGACCGGATCTGGGTAGCAGGTGAAAAAGAGTATGAAAGCGAATTCCGTGTCCGCCGGCAAGGCATCCCCATCAACCCCAACTTAAAGAAGAATATCGACACAATCCAAAGGGAATTGAATCTCCATCTGCTGGACTTGTGAAAAGTTTTTCTTGACGGATTGATGAGAACGCTGAATACCCGCGCGACAAAACTACAGGGAGGTTAACACCTGATGAAAAGATGTATATTGTTGCTTATCCCAATGCTGTTTATCGTCGCTCTGGGAGCGATTGATTGGGAGTATGGTGGAGAGTTCCGCACCCGTGCCGCTATGTATAGCGACTACAGTGACATGGATGGCGGACATATCGACGATCGTCTGGTTTTCAATCTTGCATCCAAGTTGCATAAGCAACTGGAATTTGTGTGGCAACTGGAAGTCGGGAACATCGTTTGGGGTGGTCCGGGCGGAGGTTTGAGCACGAAAGGTATCAATATCGAGACGGAAATGCTCTATACCGAGTATACCTGTCCCCGGGACAACAAGATACGGATCGGCCAGCAAGTATGGTCGGATCACCGTAGTTTGATCCTCTGTGATACTTTCAGCGGAGTGATGTTGCTTATGGACGACCTGGCTGGGTTCAATGCTGAATTTGGCTATATCAAAGCGATCGAGCAGCGTTTCGATAAAAAGGACGACTATAATGTTTTCTTTGCCCAGTTGAAAAAAGAGGACCCGATGCTGATGGGCCTGTTTGCTTCTTATGGCAAAGACCAGTGGACAGAGAACGCCAATTTTACGATTATGCCCAATGCGGTACTCGCCTATGAGCCCATTGATCTTGATCTGGTGGCATTTGTCGATTACCAGAGCCGGCCGGGGATCGAAGATCGCATCGGTTTTGGTGCTGCTGCAAAGGCGACCATCGGATTTGGCGATCTCAATGTCGGAGCAGACCTGCTCTTCGCCAACAAGGAAGGACTTACTACGCTATCTCCATATTATATGAATGGCTTATACCTGCATGGCTATGGCGCATATCATGATGGCGTCGGCATCGGCTGGTGGGATGGTTATGCCATGGGCAATAACGAAGGCTTGCTTTCTGCCGTCGGTTTTGTCAATATGCCAGTGGGTGAAGACATGAAAGTATTCGGCGCCGCCGGTTACCTCACAACCATCGAAAGCGAAGCCATCGGTTTCGAAGTCAATGCCGGCCTGGAAAAAGCACTCATCACAGATTTGATGAAACTCGCCGTCTATGGCGCAGGGGGGTTACCCGGTAAATATTTCGGCGCCGATAGGCCCGATTTAATCTATTTGCTGGGTGCCACCGTCAAAGTCGATTTCTAATCAGATCAATCCCACATTAAGCCACGGACATAGCCGCCGTGGCTTTTTTGCGTCCCTCCGAAAACCGATTTGCAGCCCGATCAGACCACCCTTTCCCAGACAAGCAGGATCGATGAACAATTAAGAAACGCCATTGACCCCTGTCCTCCTTGCTTGATAACCTGAGTATGACCTTAGTATAACCTTACGACCGTAAGGTTATACTAAGGTTATTGAGCAGGGAGGACACAAGCGGAAACAACATTCCGCTTGAATCTAAACCTTCCTGGGACCCTTTAACAATTCTGAACGGTTGACTTTGTGGCCAATCCAAACTGTCTGTCAGACAAAATCCGTGGGAATCGCGGCCTGCGCTGGAGTGAGAGACGATGTTACTATCTCACGTTCCCGGTATTTGGTGATTCCAGAATGTGCAACGCTCTTATTGTCGGTAATTTCTTGTCGATGTAAGTGTCAGATAAAGCATACTTGCATTTGGATCAGAGGATTGTGCTCAAAATAGCGGATTTTTGTTGACAATTGCCTGCTCTGCGAGGACGCGGACGCGATAAGCAGTATTGGATATGAGTATAGCGATGATAAGAGTTAATGAACTGATCAAAGATTATCCGATGGGCAAGGTAAGCGTCCGAGCCCTGGATGGAGTTGACCTCCAAATCGAGGAGGGGGAATTCGTCGCCATCATGGGTCCATCCGGTTCCGGCAAAAGCACTTTGATGCATATAATCGGTTGTCTGGATTCACCGACGGGTGGTGATTATTATCTTGACGGCCAACGAGTAAGCAATCTGGACAAAAACTCGCTGGCACAGATCCGCAATAAGAAAATAGGTTTCGTGTTTCAGTCATTTAATCTATTGCCTCACTTGAATATACTCAAGAATGTGGAATTGCCTTTGCTCTATGCGGGATTATCTGCCCGAACTAGAAAACTGAAGGCGGAAGGGGTTTTGGACAGCGTTGGTTTGAGTGACCGCCTGCGTCATAAACCCTCTGAACTATCCGGAGGTCAACGCCAACGGGTAGCGATCGCGCGGGCAATGGTAAACGATCCTGCGATCCTTTTGGCAGATGAACCGACAGGCAATCTGGACACCCAATCCGGTGGCGATATTTTGGAGATCTTCGGGCAATTGCACCAAAGCGGCAATACCGTGATCATCGTAACCCATGACCCTGCTGTGGCACAACGTTCCGGAAGGATCATCCGTATCATAGACGGTAAGATAACTGATGGCAATCTCACTGCTTGAATCCGTCCAGGTCGGTCTTGCCGATATCAAGATGCGCAAATTGCGTAGCGCCGTGACAGTCATCGGGATCGTCCTGGGCGTAATGTCGATCATGGTGGTGTTGTCGATCGTGAATGGCATGAACACCGCCACCCTTGCCTGGATGAATGAGCGCGGTGGATTGACGCGGATCGTGATCAGCCGGAACTGGATGTATGATCAGCGCAAAGGCGGCCAAGACCACTTTACCCTCAATGAGATCAAACTTATCCGGGATATGATCCCCGAAGCACAGGCATTCAATCCATCCATCCAACAATGGGGGATGGATGTCAGACGGGGTGACATCTCTTACAATACGGAGGTCTTGGGTGTGATGCCGGATATGGCTGTTGTGGAGGAATGGGACGTCCAGAAGGGACGATTCATCGCCAATCTCGATGTGGACTGGAACAACAATGTCATCGTTCTCGGCAGCACGGCAACCCGTGAACTTTTTGCTCATCGTGATCCCCTGGGAGAATATGTATCCATTGACGATCAACAATTTATGGTCATCGGGGTTTTGAGCGAAAAAGTAAATCGCCGTCGTGGCGCTGGCAAAGCCATTGCCGGAGAAAACGCTCTGGAATATCTGAACCGACGCACCTTCGTTCCCCTTTCGACCATGATGCGTAAGGTCTCATCCGAGCAAAAGATAAACCGGATCGAAGTAAAAGCGGCAAGCACGGAAGGGGCACAAGATCTGCGGCAAAAACTGGATAACATCATTCTCAATCTCCGGGCTGGCAGACCCGTCTTTGCCGTTACTTCCGCCAAGGAACAGCTCGATACCATGCGTCGCAATTCCATGATCTTTACTGCTATCTTCGTACTGATCGCTGTGGTCTCGCTGTTTGTGGGCGGGATCGTGATCATGAATATCATGCTCGCTTCGGTCAAGGAGCGCACCAGAGAGATCGGTGTCCGCATTGCGGTCGGGGCAAGAAGGATGGATATTTTTACCCAGTTTGTTGTCCAAACGATCCTGATTACTCTATCGGGTGGGGTTTTGGGCATTATCATGGGATATGCGATGCTCGACCTGGTGAGCAATTATCTGGACGTGACAGTCATTGCATCCACTGGCATGATCTGGACGGCGATTATGGTCTCTGCCGGAGTGGGCCTGCTGTTTGGCATCACTCCAGCGCTTCGTGCCGCCAATCTCGATCCGGTAAAAGCCCTGCGGGAAGAATAAACCATGAAAATGTGTAAGCCAAAAGAAAAAAAGGCCAGCGGGTCAACCCGCTTTCTTAATTACATAAGTGACTATTTAATGGTATTTTGGGTTGATCTGAAAGCCGCGCTGCAGTCATGGTCAACCCCCGAAAAGCGGCAGAAACTGCCGGGCAAGATCTGGGTATTTGTCCGTGACTTTTATCATCGTGTAACCACGGAAGGAATCCTGAAAGAATCAGCCGCCCTTACCTATATCACGCTACTGGGCTTTATCCCGTTCATAACGTTGTTCATTACCATCTTTCCGGATCTGCCGTTTCTCCATGCCAAGGACAAAGTGACGGAATTGGTTACGCAGAATTTCCTGCCTGCATCCGCCGAGCAGATAAATAGTTACCTCGATGGTTTGCTGCGCAGCCGCATATCCTTCAGTTTGGTGAGTTTTCTCTTCATCGTGATCACATCTTATTCGCTGTTCAATGTGATCCGCGTGACTTTTGACCGAATCCTGAGCATTGAGTTTCAGATTAAACGTGATCTCGTCTCCCAGTTCATCAGTTTTTTGGGGACGCTGATCTTTGGCTTTTTGATCATCCTGTTGCTGTTTTCCAGTTCATCGCTGCCGATTATATCCGGAATATTGGAACTGCCGATCTTGAGGAACCGGTTGATCTTTCTGATCCCATTTTTGATCCAGTTCTTTGCCCTGACGTTTATCTATTTTATCATGCCTTCGATCAGGGTGAAACGGACATCGATCTTCCGTGGTGCATTCTGGACGACCTTGGTGTGGATCACTGCCAAATCGAGTTTTGACTGGTATATCACAAACCTGACCAATTTTAAGTTGATGTATGGCGTGATGGCGGCAATACCTATATTCCTGTTGTATATTTATATAAACTGGGTCATCATCCTGGCAGGGATTGTGCTGGTTTCGGTCATTGATAGTCGAGGAGAGAGTCATATCCTGAAGAAAGCCCCCAAACGCATCGTCCGGATCACGATGGAGATGTATGCGGATGAAAACCTCAGCCAACGCTTGGAAGCATATATCCAGAAAAGTGATTTGTATAAACTAACAAATTGTATAGAGGACAAAGAAGATGAGTAAATGCGCATTGATCAGCGTGTGGGACAAAACCGGCTGTGACGATCTGGTTAAGGGACTGTTTGACTTGGATTACACCATCATTTCCACTGGCAAGACAGCGGAATATGTCCGCCAGTATGGCGATAAGGTGATTGAAATCGCAGAATTGACGGGCTATCCGGAGATCCTGGAGGGTAGGGTCAAATCCCTCCATCCCCTGATCTTTGGCGGAATTCTGGCAAAGCGTTATGATCCGGGACATTTGCAGGCCATGTCTGAGCATGGATTACCAGCTATCGATCTGGTAGCGGTGAATCTGTATCCCTTTGAACAGAAAATGCACGAACCGGGGATCAGACACGAGGATCTGCTGGAGTTTATTGATGTGGGAGGTCCATCTCTCATACGCGCTGCCGCCAAGAATCATGCGTCAGTTATGGTATTGACCGATGGTGATGATTATCAAGCCACTCTGGAATTGCTTAAAAACCCCGCTGCGGACAGCATAAACTGGCGACGCTATCTGGCAGCTAAGGCATTTAACCTGATTAGCAGATACGATGCCCTTATAGCACGCTATCTGGATACCCCTGTCCATAAGAATGGCAAGGATTTTGTTCTTCCCCGATCCATCGCTCTCGACCTGCCTCTGGATCGAGTTCTGAGATATGGTGAAAATCCGCACCAGAAGGCGGGATTCTATTGCTCGGAAAAGCCAGCTTGGCAATTGCTCCATGGCAAAGAACTTTCTTACAACAACCTGCTCGATCTCAATTCCGCATTCAAATCCATCCGGCTATTTGTTGAACCGGCGGCGGTTATCCTCAAACATGGCAATGCCTGTGGTATCGGCACCGATACCTGCCTATGTGAAGCATACAGCAAAGCATTTTTGACCGATACCCTGTCGCCTTTCGGTGGGATCGTGATCGTCAATCGTGAACTCGATCTGCAGACGGCTGTCTACATCAACAAGATCTTTACCGAAGTCATCATCGCTCCCTCTTATGCAGCAGGGGTTCTGGAAATCCTGAAGAAAAAGAAAGACCGGCGCTTGATCCAGTACAACTCTCAGGTAATGATGTATCCGTATTCGGATGTGGAGATCAGGACCCTACGGTTTGGATACCTGTGCCAGGAGTGGGATCTGATGGATGATGATCCCGATCAATTCCGGATCGTGACCAATCGTCGCCCCAGTAAAGAGGAATTTGCCTCCATGCTCTTTGCCTGGAAAGCGGTCTCATTGGTCAAATCCAATGCCATTGCTCTTACAGGACAAGACCGCACCCTGGGCTTGGGAATGGGACAGCCCAGCCGCATTGATTCCACCAATATCGCCATAAGCAAGGCAAAGCAATTCAAGCACAACTTGTATGGAGCGGCTTGTGCCTCCGATGGCTTTTTCCCTTTCCGCGATTCGGTGGATCAATTATACCAGGAGGGAATCAAGGCAATAATCCAACCAGGCGGCTCGGTGGGCGATGATGAGGTAATCAAAGCATGCAACGAACTGGGTATCACAATGATCTTTACGGACAGGCGACACTTCAGGCATTGATTTTGATTGACAGAAAGACCAACCTCCACAGCATGGCGCGCCATCCTGTGGAGATGTGTCCGAGCTGGTTGAAGGAGCACGATTGGAAATCGTGTATATGTGCTAAAACGCGTATCCAGGGTTCGAATCCCTGCATCTCCGCCACGACATTGACTACACTGAATAGGGGGACAGGAATTTCACGATCCTGAGCATGCAGGATCGGGGTATGCATGTCCCCTCTTCTGATTTTTAAAGATAGCCCAATGGACTTTTCTGGAGGTTTTTTAGTATGAATGGAAACAAGAAATTTCTGCTCGGCTGTGCCATCTTTCCGCTCTTGGTGATCCTATTCTTTTACATCGGATATACGATGATCAGCGGCGGTGCGGGTATATCCAAGACCAAGTATCGGCAAGGAACCTGGCTGGCGCTGAGTCCCAGCGGCACGATCATGGATTATAATGAGATCCAGCGAGATGGATTCTTCAATGTACGCCAGACAAGTGTGCAAGAGATAAGCCAAAGCATCCGCCTGGCGGCCAGTGACAGCAAGATCGCCGGGATCATCATCCGTCCCCGCTTTGCGGATATCAGTTATGCCGGACTCAATGAAATATCGACGGCGATCCAAGAATTCAAGCTAAGCGGTAAGCAGGTGATCGCCTATCTGGATATGGCGTGCCAAAAGGACTACTTGCTCTGTATGCAAGCCGATAAGGTCTATATGGAATCAAGCGCATCCGCTGGCATCCTGCTTGAAGGGGTAAACGCCAATATCCTGTTTTACAAAGAGATGCTAGATAAACTGGGGATTCGGTTTGACGTCGTCCAATCCGGTGAAGTAAAAGGCGGGGGAGAACCCTATACCCGCACTTCGCTGCCACAGAATATCCGCGACAACATTTCTGCCGTCCTCAGAGAGCGCTATGATCTATTGATCAGCGGTATTGCCAGGGCACGCAAGCAAGAGCAGGTTAAGATCAGATCCGTCTTTGAAGATCGTCCTGATCCCTTTATCACGCGGTGGCAGGCAGTTGAATATGGCTTGGTGGATGAGGTTTTGAACCGTGATCTGATGCTCGCCAGATATGACATAAACGATGCTCGCCTGCTCAATATCAGCAATTACCAGCGTTTTTCCATACCGGTCAAACAGATTGAAAACGTAGCGGTTCTAAACCTGCAGGGGAGCATCAATCCTGCTGGCGGCGGGTTTTTGGAGAATACGATCAATGCCTCCAAAGTGCAGAAGATGATCGATCAGGTAAAAGCCGACAAGAGCATCAAAGCGGTTGTCCTTAGGATCAATAGCCCCGGCGGCAGTGCCCTCGAATCTGAATTGATTTACCATAAACTTATGCAACTCAAGTCCCGGGTGCCGATCGTCGTATCCATGGCTGGTGTAGCTGCTTCCGGTGGTTATTATATCAGTGCGCCGGCTCATAAGATCATGGCAGATCCCTATACTATCACCGGCTCGATCGGCGTTCTGATGATCATTCCCGAAGCGGAAGGACTGGGACGCAAGATCGGTCTCCGCAGCCAGAATATCGGTTTTGGGAAATACTCGGGAGTGATGGATATCCTGTCCCGGCGCTCACCGGAGATCCTGCGCTCCATGCAGCGTTCTGCTGACAGCATCTACGTCGAATTTAAGTCCCGCGTTGCCAGAGGCAGGAGTATCACAGTCGAGGAAGTGGAATCCCTTGCCAAAGGACAGGTATGGTCGGCAGAAACCGCCCTGGAAAAAGGACTGATCGATGGCATCGGCAATATGAATGATGCCGTCGCCTTAGCTGCCGAGCTGGCCAACATACCAGAGTATGGTACTCTCATCCTGCCCACTCCCATACCATTTTGGCACTTATTCCGCAACCAACGGCTTCTCCCTCTGATCGCTTCTTTCTTTGGCAACCAGACGCTGGAAGCGATGGATGCGGTGGAAGCATACATCCGGCAACGTTTCTCCGCCAATGAATGGCTCTATGCCCTGCCTTATGATATAGAACAATGAAAAAGAACAAGATCAACACTGAGATCATCGTCAACGTGCATCCGCAGGAAAAGCGGGTCGCTGTACTGGAAGACAACCGTCTCGTGGAACTTTTCATAGAGAAAAGGGCACAGCAAAACATCGTCGGCAACATATACAAGGGCTACGTCAAAGATGTCCTGCCCGGTATGGGCGCCGCCTTTATTGATATTGGATTGGAGCGCACCGCGTTTTTGCATTACTCCGATATTGTGCTGGACTTTCTTGATGTCTTCGAACACGAAAAGCCCGGGAAACGGCTCAATCCTGCTGAGAGTTCCAAGATCACAAACCTGCTCAAATCAGGGCAGGAGATCGTAGTTCAGATCCACAAAGGACCGATCGGCTCCAAAGGCGCTCGCCTGACCGGGCAACTCTCCATCCCCGGTAAATTCCTCGTCTTTTTCCCCAACAAAAGCAAGATTGCCATTTCCCGGCGGATCTACAGTCCCGCCGAAAAGAATCGCATCCGCAATATCCTGAACAGGATGAAAGATCCCAACGTGGGTCTCATCGTCCGCACCGAAGCGGAAGGATGCGGCGAAGAAGAACTGGAAAACGAATATCGTGCAATGACCAAGACCTGGCGCTTGATCGAGAAACAACTCAAGCATTCCAAGCCGCCGGTCTGCATCTTTGAGGAAAACGCGCTGGAAAATTTCCTCATCCGTGACCTCTTTGGCGAACACGTGGACAAACTGGTTATCGATGACAAAGGATTCGCCCGCCGCATCATCTCCCAATTGGAAGACATTTCTCCCGACCTGATCGACAAAGTGGAAGTATACAAAGAAGATACACCGATCTTTGATGCCTGGGCGATCGAAAAGAAGATCGAGACCATCTTCCATTCCAGGGTCTATCTTCCCAGCGGCGGCAATATCAAGATCGAACATACCGAAGCGCTCGTCGCCATTGACATCAATACCGGAAGTTTCACCGGCAGTAGCAGTTATGAACTTACGGTCAAGAAGACTAATCTCGAAGCAGCAGCCGAGATCGCCCGGCAGATTCGCCTGCGGGATCTCAGCGGTGTGATCGTTATCGATTTCATCGACATGGTCTCGGATGATAACAAACAAGAAGTCATAGAGATGCTCAAAAGCGGACTGCACCGTGACCGCGCCAAGTGCAAGGTATATCAATTCACTTCGCTGGGCTTGGTCGAGGTCACACGCAAGCGAATGCGCACCACGCTCATTTCCAATTATTCCGATCCCTGTCCTTATTGCAACGGTAGCGGACGCGTGATATCACGCGATGCCGTGATCATGCGGATCAACCGCTGGCTGGCAAGGGCGGAGTATTTTCTGCGCAACCGTGTTCTGCGCGTGGAGGTTCATCCCGAATTGATGAAGTTTATCAGCGAGCATCCAGGATTTTTGGAATATGACAAAGACCAAATCGACTTTGTTGAGGGCGACGCATTGCGGGTTGACCAGTTCAAGGTCTATTCTCTGCCCCATTTGGAAGACATCACCGATAAATATAATGCTTGACACAAGTGGGCACCCGAAAACATAGGCCGCTCATGATAAAACAACAAGGAGAGATGATGTACGCCATCGTAGATATTAAAGGATTTCAGTTCAGGGCTGAAAAAAACGCCGTCCTGCGCGTTCCCTTGCTGAATACGGCGGAGCCGGGGCAAACCCTTGAATTTGACCACGTGCTCATGATCCGCAACGATGAGGTTATCGCTGTCGGTCACCCCGTAGTCGAAGGCGCTAAAGTCATTGCCGAAGTCATTGAACACGGCAAAGGCAAAAAGATCCAGATCTTCCATAAGAAACGCAGAAAAGGTTATGCCGTCAAAAAGGGCTACCGTGAGCAATTTACCCAGATCAAAGTGACCGATATTATCGGAGGAGGTTATTAATGGCACATAAAAAAGGTGTTGGCAGCAGCAAAAACGGACGCGACAGCAATCCTAAATACCGCGGCGTAAAAAAATATGGCAGCGAGAAAGTCATTGCCGGCAATATCATCGTCCGCCAGAAAGGCACTAAATTCCGCCCCGGCAAAAATGTTGGCATCGGAAGGGACTATACCATCTTCAGTTTGATCGATGGCTATGTGAAATTTGAGACCAGAGCCGAAGGCAGAAAATACGTCTCCGTCATCCCAGAAGATTAACTGAATTAAACCATTTATATCATACAACAGGGACGTTCTTATACGTCCCTTTCTTTATCTTTGGCGCATCAAACGCTTGTTCCCTCCTGTAAGGAGCGTTTCCAGTTCCCAATTGCTATAACCAATTAAGCGCGTAGCATATACTGGAATCACCATATCGGGAATGTGACAATGAAATACCGTTTCTCCATTCCAGCGTAAGCCCTTATGACATCGGATTTTGTCTGGCAGATGGTTTTCATATGCAATAATGTCAATCGCTTTGAATAACTCACCGGTCTTAAGTAGGATCAGATTCAGGCGGACTGGTGTTTCCGCCTGAGTCCTCCTTGCTCCATAACCTTAGTATAACCTTAGTATAACCTTACGACCGTAAGGTTATACTAAGGT
>JBBISI010000028.1:0-26374 GCA_037441405.1 Candidatus Cloacimonadota bacterium | reverse complement strand
CCCCACCCTATAAACCTTTAAGCCCTCTGTGACACGTGATATCGATTTGAAGGTTTGGGTGAGAACTTATAACTTTCTCAGGAAAAGACCCATTAGTAATTCCGAATTAAAACTTCCCCTCCTTGCTTGATAACCTTAGTATAACCTTACGACGTAAGGTTATACTGAAGTTATGGAGCAAGGGGAAAGCAGCGAAAACAGCAGTCTGATTGAATCTAAACCCTCTTAAGAACGTCGATTACTCAGAGCGGTTGATTCCAGGAATGTACAACCTCTCTATCAGATAAAATCCGTTGTCATCACAGTCCGCTCTGGTATGAGGGACGATATTTCTTGTTCACGCTCTCAATCATTGGATGTTCACGTGGGCGCAACGCTCTTGGCAGATACTCTTTCGGCAGATGATGCGCCGGTGTCGTTCACTTTGTGGGGACTTGCTGGTCGTAGTCGGAGGTTTTTGTTGATAAAACGGATGGTTCGTACTACATATGTCAGATAGACCAATATCTTCCTCCGTATTACTGTGTAAACAAATCAGGGCTTATGTGCAAAGCCGGCTCCCCCAGAGAAAGATCCGGTTTGCGAATGATCTGTGACTCAAACGTGTTTTTTGAGGAATTCGGCGAGGCGTTTGACCCCTTCGCGGTTCTTTTCGATAGTTTCGTAGGAGAAATTGATGCGCATGGTGTTTTGTCCCTTGCCGTTACAGAAGAATGAATCACCTGCTACGTAGGCGACATTTGCTTCCCTGACGCAATCGAGCATGATCTTTCCGGAATCCAGGGTTTCAGGTCCTTTGAGCATGAGGAAGAGGCCCCCAAGGGGTTTTGTCCAGGTTATGCTATCCGGCATATAATCTTCCATCGCCTTCAGCATCACGTTGCGTTTTTCCTTATACATATCAGCGATCTGGGCAATTTTGGGGGTAAGGTAACCTTTTTCCATATAACGGGCAGCGATGCGCTGGGTAAATGGCGGAGTGCACAGATCGGTGGCTTGTTTGGCCACGACGATCTTGTCCAGGATATCCGGATGTCCGACTACCCATCCGATGCGGAAACCGGGACAGAAGATCTTGGAAAAAGTACCGAGCAGGATAACGTGACCGGTACCGTCAAGTTGATACATGGTTCGTTGGTGTTCGCCTTCGAATCGTAATTCACGGTAGGGGCTGTCTTCGACGATAAGGACATCGTATTTATGCGCCAGGGCGATGATCTCAAGGCGGCGTTTTTCGCTCATGGTTACACCTGCGGGGTTCTGGAAATCTGGGATGATGTAGATAAGTTTGGGTTTTTTACCCTGTGCCTTCAGGTTTTTAAGGTGGTCTTCGATAAAATTGGGATCTTCGCCATCCTCGTCCAGAGGTACGCCGACCATATTTGCCCCATAGCTATTAAAAGCACTTAATCCACCGAGATATGACGGCAACCCGACTATGACGGAATCGCCGCGATTGATAAACATTTTGGCGATCAGATCCAATCCCTGCTGGGAAGCGGTGGTGATGATCAGATTTTCTAAGGAGAGATCCATCCCCAAGGATTTATAACGTTCCACGAGCATGGTGCGAAGCAGCGTGTCTCCTTCCGTAGCTCCATATTGTAAGGCATATGTTGCTTCGGTTTCCATCACTTCGTGAATGATCTCTTTCAATTCTTCCACGGGGAATGATTGGGGCGCCGGAAAGCCGCCGGAAAAGGAGATGAGCCCGGGTTGTCCCAAAAACTTGAGCAGTTCACGGATTGCAGAACGCTTCATCCCTTTGACTGTAGCAGAGAGAACCTCGCTTAGATCGCTAATCATACTGAGCCTCCATGATTATTTGTTTTCGTAAATCAGAACTTTTTTGTTGGTTTTCCGCCATTCACGGTAGGCGTCTTTGATCTCGAGTTCCCAGATAATGCGCCTATCATTATCTTCGAAGGTGACGATATCAAGGTAAATAGTGCGATTCCCCCTGCCCTGGAAACTCTTTTTGGGGAATTCAACGACGATTTCTTCATCGATATTGAGGATCGTCACTTCATTGAGCATCACGCCCTCAGCGATCTCAATCACGGCCCGCGCATCCACGCTGCCGCTCTGGACGTCGCGAAAATGGATCCTCATTCAAATACTCCAAGCATCATGTTTTCACCTCAATTCAAAGCTGTTATCGGTCAAGTATTTTTTCGCTCTCGCTGAGCCTCTGCTCGATCCGGCAAGTGTTATCCCGGAAGGCGACAGAGATGGCGGTTAAGAATCAGATCTTGTGTCTGTGGCGCTGCTGGATCCACTGTAGGAAGTGTGACCGGTGTTTGATATTCAGCAGCCAGTAAATGCTAAAAACAATAACGATCAAACCCAGTCCGGCAAGGACATAGACCAGGTAGGGCAGTTCCTTGCGCATCGTAGCCGACAGCGTAACACTCTTATTCCAGATGTGATCAGTATCATATGTCCAGGTGACGGTTTTGCTGGTGTGATCCTGGTTTTCCGGTTCGGCATCGGAATCTACTAACTGCCATGGAACGTGGATCTTGTATGTCCAGCGGTAGTCCTCGGTCACATGCTGACGATAGATCGATTCGAGGATATCGTCGTCGGCATATTCATCATCCAAACTCCCCAGCGAGATGCGCCTTTGAAAACGGATGTCGCGGTCTTTACCCCTGTTTAGCGTGATTTTGCCCCAAAAATCAACGTTGCTGACGCGGTCGTTGATATTGTTGAACGCTTCGATACTGTCAAACTTGAAGTAGATATTATAGATAACGTTACCATCGGATTTTCGGACTTCATAATTGATCAGATGGATGCCGGGCAGGGCTGCTTTGCGGGTGATCTCCTGCGTATTGGCATAATTTGACCGGTGAACGATACGGATCTTTGCCCTGCCTGAGCCATCGCGGTTCAGCCACAATTCCTCATCATATTGGATACAACCGGCCAATACGACAGCGATGAGACACAGGAGAAAAGAGCGTTTCATGGCAAAAATCCTTTCTGGTTTTAGTTACTTAGGCGCAAGCTGATAAGATTTGCCATTTCTGGCAAGCAAAATATTAAAGCTGCCCTTTGCCAAAATTAATTTGACAAAAGGATCACCCCCGAATACACTTGAATCAGATCATATTTTACTGGAGGTAAGAATGATAGAACAACGCCAGATGTATCATTGCGCCATCTGCGGAAACGTCGTGGAGGTGCTGTATGCCAAAGCCGACGCATTGGTCTGTTGTGGTGAGCCGATGAACCTGCTCAGGGAAAACTCCGTCGATGCGGCCAAAGAAAAACATGTGCCCGAAATCGTAGACCTGGGTGACAGCATCAAGGTCAAAGTCGGCTCCGTCCCCCATCCCATGGAGGAGAAACATTTTATCGTCATGATCGAGGTCATGACCGAACAACAGGTCTTGCGCCACGAACTCTCACCGGGAGATGCGCCCGAAGCGGTATTCCCGGTTAAAGCAAAAGATATTCTCTATGCCCGTGAATACTGCAATCTGCACGGACTATGGAAAAACTGACAAGGAGGAAATAGATGTCATTCAAAGAAACCCGAACCGCCGAAAACTTGATGAAATCATTTGCCGGCGAATCCCAGGCACGCATGCGCTACACATATGCGGCAAAGACTGCCAAAAAACAAGGATACGAACAGATCTGCAACATCTTTATGGAAACCGCTGAAAACGAAAAGGAACACGCCAAACTATTCTTCAAACACCTGCTCAAAAACGGCATTGAAGGCGAGATGGTCAGTATCATGGCATCCTATCCCGTTGGTTGGAGTGCCGAAGACACACTCAAAAACCTCGAATATGCCGCCAATGGCGAGAAAGAGGAATGGACAGAACTCTATCCGATGTTTGCCGAAATAGCGGAGGAAGAGGGATATCGTGAGATAGCCAATACCTTCCGCCTCGTCGCCAAAGTGGAGAAGGAACACGAGAAACGCTACCGCAAATTATATGAAAACGTCAAGATCATGCAGGTATTCAAGAAAGATGACAAGGTATTCTGGAAATGTCTCAATTGCGGATACATCCACGAATCTGCCGAAGCCCCCAATCTCTGCCCCTGCTGTCTGCATCCCCAGTCATATTTTGAACTCTTCAAAGAGACCTACTAATGGGAGGAACAATGCAAAAATGGCAATGCATGGCATGTGGCTGGATCTATGATCCCGCTGAGCATGATTACGTAGCCTTCGAAGACCAGCCCGATGATTTCGTCTGTCCGGAATGCGGAGTCGGCAAGGATATGTTTGAACCGCTGGACTAATATGACCAACAATTGCCGGAACCGGGTTTACCGGTTCCGGCTGCTTTCTGAAAAGAGATTTATATGACCGTTCAAGAATACAACGAAATCCTCGACTTTGCTGTTCAGCGGGAACGCGAAGCAGTGCAATTTTATACAGACCTGCAAAACAAGACGAGATTCCACGATCAAAAGAAGATGCTTCAGGAAATGGAAGCGATGGAGATGGGGCATATCGTCGTGATCGAAAACATCCGCAAGAAAGGCGTCTGTGAGGAAGACATCAAAAAGATCACCAATCTCCGGATCAGCGAATACCTCACCGTCGATGCCGACAAATTGGACATGACCTATCAGAACATCCTGATCAAAGCCATGAAACGTGAGGAAGCATCGGTGAAACTCTACTCCGAGTTGAGCATCAGATTTCCCGATCCTGAGATTTCCAGTTTGTTCCGCCGCCTGGTTGCCGAAGAAGCGCAACACAAACTTTTCTTTGAAAAACGTTATGACGATTGGATCAGTAAGGGCCGTTAGCGCGCTGTGACATTCCTCGCCATTGATAGTTCACAAAACTATGGCTCTGTCGCGCTGATGCGTGAAGGGGAGCTGATCTATGAATCGTTTTTCCAGATCGGCGTGACCCATTCCGAAACGCTGATGCCCCAGATCGATCATGCGCTACGCTTCTCTAAGGTCGATAAAAATGACCTCGCTGCCATCCTCCTCTGTCATGGACCGGGTTCATTCACCGGCTTGCGGATCGGGATGGCGAGCGCAAAGGGCATTGCCTACGGGCTCAAGATCCCGGTAATTGCCTTCAATTCCCTGGAACTGACCGCGGTCAATCTTTATGGCTGTGGCAGAAATATCCTCAGTGTCCTCGACGCCAAAATGAAAGAAGTCTATCTGGCAATGTATGATCAACACCTGAGTGTCCTTATCCCGCCAATGGTCTGCACCCCAATAGACATCCCAGATCCGCCTTCCGGCGAGTTTTATCTCACGGGATCGGCTGCGACAATTCTATCTCCCCTCCTTGACGAAAGGGGGATTAAGCATCAGACCGCCGTACCCCACCAGGGAAGAATCAGGGCGTCTATGCTTTTTGTCCTCCAATCCCTTCAGACACAAGCAATGGATTTTGACCTGATCCGGCTGGCTGATTTGGAACCGCTTTACCTGAGAGAATCCACCGCCCAGACCAAAAAACTGCGTGATCAATAAACCCCTTCCCATCTTCGGCGGATCTATCCTCCTGCCTATGCTCCTGAACTTTTTGTCCAATTGCCTGTCAAGTTTCTCCCGAGATCTTACCGTGCACTCAGGAGGATTTCAGGGCATTCCTGACTTGGAATCGAGAGACCGATGAATGGATCAGAGTGTTGGCTGAACACTATCCTCCTTGCTTGATAACCTTAGTATAACCTTAGTATAACCTTACGACCGTAAGGTTATACTAAGGTTATGAAGCAGGGAGGAAGCAGGGGATGCCAGCGGAAACAAGGGCTTTCAACTTTGCGATCTCCACGCCAAGATATCGGGTTGAACGCAGCTTCGGAGGCCTGAAGAAACACTCTGGCTGGAGCAGGCCGATCCATATGGGGTTGCAGAAGACGGCAGACTACCTGTTCATGGGAGCAATCGCCTTCAACCTGAAACGCAGCCTTCAAACTCTCCGAACGTGAGATAGGAGAGGTCCTGTCCAGATTTCAGGAAAAACCTGAAAATGGACAAAAAATGGTTTTTTTTGAGGGTGTTTAACACCAAATTGGACTGAAACTCCCGTTTTTTGCCGAATAACTCCTCGGTATCCCATCAGATTAAACTGTGGGCAGATGCAGTTCATCTTGTTCAATGGTCTTTTGTAAATAATGAAACCACATATTTGGATAGAACCCGGGACGTGCTTCCAACAAGCTATACTTTCGTCTATCGTAAAGAGACAGGGAAAGCTCTGACCGAAGCCGGGATCGCCTATCTCATCCGGGCAAGATCAAGCGGGAAGGCATCGCCGCCCGTAATGTGTTTGCTCAGTTAATCGCCAATCGAGAAGAGTGGATCTATCAGCAGTTGAATGATATCGAGGTGAGCCATGACCGCGAACGAAAAATACCAAACCGAACGCCGCCGCATCTCCGAAGCCCTTAAGCTGGCAGGAGTTGCCGAGACTTTCTTCAACAAGGACAACATCCTCAAGAAGCTGCCCTGCGCCATCCTGATCCTCGATTCCGAGACAGGCAAACATGGCACTTTACGGCAGTATGTGGATACCGATATCGCCTGGACGGGCTTCCTGATCGTCAATACCCAGAATGTTACTGATCCTGGTACTGCTTTGCATCGGCTGAAAGAGAGTTCCGGTCTTTCTACCAGAAACTGATGAACCGGGACCTAGCCAGTATCGAGTATTACACCAGCCGCATTGATGGCTCTCGTCTGGTTCGGATCGCCAAGATCGACCTGCAGAAAAGCGGTACGGGAGCGGGCTCATGAGAGTGATGCGACTTGGAGGATACAATCTGGCAATCAGCACTGCCATTGATCTCCTGCAGACCAAACACAAGCCGGAACCCATAGTTATATCCAAGTATCGGCGTGACAACGAAAACTGCACGCTAAAGGTAAACCTATGTTATTATGGAGCATCCGACCAGGCAAGTTCATGACCTGATAATGGGAATGGGAAAGATAAACAAGTGAAGATATAAGTACGATTTATTTCAACCACGAAGCCGCGAATGAAGACGAAAGGGATGGTTATTCGATCGTATCCTGTAATCCGTAGTATCCGTCTAATCTGCGTTCTATGCCATCCCCGATAAATAGATCTTGGTAGTAGGCAAGCAGTGGGATATGCCTTGGGATGTTCCATATCATCCGCGTTGATCAGCGTGTAACCATTTTCAATGAGCAGTGCTATTAGCCCTGATCATTTGGGGGATGGGAGGCATTTTGTCCGTAGGTTTTCATTTTGTCCACCTATATAGGGTATAGGCTTGATTCTGGGACCAGGATCGGGCCGCAGATCTTTAAAAAGCGTATAATGTGTTATTTGTGAATGAAGAGATCGTGGAAGGTGATCGCTTCCGCGCGCTGTGGTGCATCAGGTTGACCATGACGCAGGTCAAGCGCCGATTTGCAATCTGTCCATGAAAAAAGGTTGACGGGCAGGTTAGTGGCGGATTTGCTGGAACTGGGACAGAGATACAAGCAAGCGAGGTAATGATGCGGAAATGGATCCTATGGTGCCTAATCATGGGCGTAGCCGTTGTAGGGCTGAATGCAACGCAGCCATTTTGGAGCATGGAGCCCAGCACCCGGCAGATCGAACTGGCGGATTCGCTGACGGGCTTTGACATCACCAAATACGTCATCAATATCGCCATTGACGACATTAACCCCTATATCCAGGGCTGGGTGGAGGCGTCCATAATGGCGGAGGAATATCTGCCCTTTATCGAGTACCGCCTGACCGGCGGGACTCTTGCCGTGACGGAGGTGCGGGTCAATGACGCGGTCAGCACTTTTACCCATGAGGATGGGATCATCCGCATCCCTGTGGATGTTTCTGCCGGTACGCAGTTTCATACCAAGGTTTATTACAGCGGAGTTCCAGGCTTGAGTCCGCCTCCGTACAATATCGGCTTGCGTTTTACTCCGGTGGGAGTTTATACGCTGTCCAATCCGGATGCCGGGCGTTATTGGTGGCCCAGTTATGATCATCCCTGGGACAAGGCATTGGTGGATTGGCATATCAGGGTGCGGGAGAACTGGCTGGCTGCGGCGAATGGGCTGCGGACCGGGATCACGGACAATGGCGACGGGACGCGGACGCATCATTGGGTCTCATCCTCACCGATCGCGACTTATGTGGTGGGTTTTGCGGCGGGTCCCTATACCGAATTTCATCAGCAGGCAGGTGATCTGCCGATCCAGAATTTTGTCCTGCCGTCTCAATTGAACAATGCCATGGCAGATTTTGGCAATGTGCCGGAGATGATCCAGTGTTTTTCTGGCCTGTTCGGTGCTTACCCTTTCGAGAAATATGGGCACGTGGTAGTCAATATGGCAACTTATGCGGCAATGGAACATCAGACGATGACCACCTTCGGGGCGCGCTATCTGGATGGTCAGCAGACTTATGAATCGATCGTGGCGCATGAACTGGCGCATCAGTGGTATGGCAATCTGGTGACGCCTTTGACGATGAAAGAGGTCTGGCTCAAGGAGAGTTTTGCCACCTATTCGGAAGCGCTTTGGGTGCATCACAAGTCGGGCTGGCAAGCCGCCTGCAATTATATCCGCAGCGATATCCAGCAGTATTATGTCAATTGGGAGAACAGCAACGGACCGCATACGATCTTCAATCCGGCATATAACCTGATGTTTGCCCCGCCTACTTATGAAAAATCGGCATCGGTCTTGCATATGTTGCGGCTGAAGATGGGCAATGATGCCTTCTTCCAGTTCATCCGTGAACTGGTGATCAGGTATTACAACAGCAATCTGATCACTGCGGAATTCATCGCCCTGGCGGAGGAAATAAGTGGACAGAATCTGACGCAGTTCTTCCGGCAGTGGATATATTCGCCGGGGATACCGAATGCCCGTTTGGCGGTTTTTCACAATGGACAGAACCGCGCCAAGGTTATCGGGAAAAGCACCAGTCCGACAGCGACACTCTTTGATCTGGATATTCCGCTGTCGATTCCGGGATCGGTGGTGGCTGATTCCGTGGTTGTGCGGGCAACACCGGAGGGTTTTGTTACTTACTTTGATTATGCTCCAGGCGATGATATAGCAACCCTGGTGGTCGATCCGAATAACTGGGTATTGGCTCGGCAACTGTCTTTGGAGCAGATGCGCCTGCTTTCCTGCCTCCCGCTTGATGGAGCGGTGGTTTTGACCTGGGAACCCTACGGAGGTGGGATAGCGGTGCAGGGATATCACATCTTCCGGAGGAGTCCCTTGGGCATCTGGCAACGAATCACCGCGAATCCGGTATCGGGAACGGTCTTTACCGATCACAGCGTATTGAATGGCGTCCAATATGAATACCATATCACAGCAGTCGATGAAGAGGGATATATCTCACTACCCTCCAATACGTTGAACGCCATTCCCATTCGCTTTGCCTTTGACCTGGGACTGCTGGTGGTGGATGAAACGCGGGATGGAACAGGAGCGGCGTTCTCGCCTGATGATCCGATGGTGGATGAGTTTTACCACCGGGTCTTGGACGGGATCACATTTGCCGTATGGGATCACGCGTCACAGGGTTCACCCCCTTTGTCCATTCTTGCCAGGTATCAGGTGGTGCTCTGGCATGCCGATGACTTCACCGATATTCAGTTGCTGCCCAATCTGGAGGCGCTGGGTAGTTACCTGCTGAGCGGAGGACGTCTGATCATTTCCGGCTGGAAGCATCCATCCGCATTTGATGTGGCTTTTTTGAACCGTTTTATGCCGGGGATCGAGCCGGTTTACAACAATTCCGCCGCTCTGATCAGCGTTCGATCCGATCGATATCCGGCTCTCAATCCTGATCCGGCAAAACTGGCAGCACCCTGGAACGGGATGCTCCCCATGACTTATACCTTTGCCGGAGCGCAAGATGTCCTTTTTACAGCTCAGATCCTGAATGAAGGCATCGGGCATAACAATCCCGCGGTCATCCGGATCGAAACTGATGGAGGATTACTTGTCCTCACCGGCTTCCCGCTGTATTTTATGCAGGAGGATGAAGTGCGCATGTTCCTGAACGATATGGTCTCTGAACTGTTGACTCTGCCGCAATCTGAACCGGTGGGAAAGGTCTCTTTGACCGCCTATCCCAATCCCTTCCGTTCTGGTTTGGGAATGACGATCAGGACCGAAAATGCCGGCATAAGAAGTGTCGAGATTTACGATTTGAAGGGAAGGCGGGTTCTAAAGATAAGCGGCAGGGAGGCATACGGCAGCGGTAATGTCCGCCAGGTGCATCTGGATCCCTCTCGCTTGGAAAGATTCGCCAGCGGAATTTATCTGATCAGGGTAACGACGATGCATGGTCACTATACCCGGAAGGTAATGCTGGTCAAATGAATACTCTTTATTGCCGGGAAACAGTGGCGATGGAACGCGTCCTTTTATCATTGACGGCAAAACAGGGGCTGATAGTTTGCCTCCAATTTGGACATTGAGAGATAAAACATGATGCAGATCTATAACACAATGACCCGCTGCAAAGAAGAATTTATCCCCCTGGAGCATGGGAAATTGCGTCTTTATGCCTGTGGCCCGACGGTCTATGATTATTTCCATATCGGCAATGCCCGCACCTTTCTGTTCTTTGACGTGGTACGACGGTATTTTGAGTATCGCGGTTTCGAGGTCACTTACGTGCAAAATATTACCGATATTGACGACAAGATCATTGCTCAATCGATCGATGAAGGTATTGGCTTTCTGGAAATTGGCACCAAATATGCCTCTGCCTTTTTGGATGACATCACTGCGCTCGGTATTCGCCTGCCTGATCATTTGCCCAAGGCAACCGATTTTGTGCCCCAGATGATCGATCTGATCGCGCAGTTGGTGGAAAGAGGCCATGCCTACGAAGTTTATGGCGACGTCTATTTCGATACTTCTTCTCTTCCCGAATATGGCAAACTCTCCGGTAAAAAGACCGAAGAGCAGATGGCTGGAGCCAGAGTGGAGGAGAATTACCAAAAACGCCATCCTGCAGATTTTACACTGTGGAAACGCTCCAAACCCGGAGAACCGTTCTGGCAGAGTCCATGGGGAGAAGGACGGCCTGGCTGGCATACGGAATGTGTGGCTATGTCCCGCATATTCCTGGGAGAAACATTTGATCTCCATGGCGGGGGTATCGACCTCGTCTTTCCGCATCATGAGAATGAACTGGCGCAAGCACTGGCAATAAATGGCAAACCCCTGGCAAGATATTGGATGCATAATGGCTTCCTCAATATGGAGGGCGAAAAGATGTCCAAAAGTTTGAAAAATTTCTTTACCGCGCGCGATATCCTCAATGAGTATGACGCTGAGAGCATCCGCTTCTTTTTTCTGAGCAAGCATTACCGTAGTCCGATCGATTTTAACCGCGAACTCATCGCCGAAGCGGATCGGGCGGTAAAAACCCTCTATTCTGCCATTAAAAGCGTGGATGCGGAACGCTTGCTACAAATCTGCGACGTACATGAGACCGATATTCCGGCAGCGCGAGAATTTACGGCTGCGATGGACGATGACCTTAATACCGCCAAGGCGATGGCTGTCCTCTTTGATCTGGCTCACAAGACAAAGAATGCCACTCTGCCGATGGAACAGCGCTTGGAAAGTGCCCGGTCTCTGGTCACGTTGGGACGGGTCCTTGGATTCTTCCCTGACCTGGAGAGTAAATTGCTGAATAGAGCGGGAAATCTGGGCAAGGATTTGATCGAACTGATCATCTCCTACCGTAATGAAGCGCGCCGGAACAAGGATTGGACAAGGTCCGACCGCATTCGTGACGACCTGGCAAAACTGGGAGTGATACTCAAAGATAGCAAATACGGATGCCAATGGAGCATCGAGGAGACACCATGAGAATGTACCAAAGGATTATCATATTACTTATACTGATGGTAGTCACCGCCGTCGCACTAATACTGGTAAAACCGGAAAATACAGACGCGCTAAGCAATCCGCAGAGCATCGTCTATGATGCCACGAATCAGGTTTACTACGTTTCCAATAGTGGATCCGGCAGTATTGTTACCATGGATGCTGATGGCAATTTCCAGCCCTTTGTGACCGAAGGACTAAACCAACCTCGCGGCCTCATCATGCCTCCCGCCGGAGTGAATCTCTGGGTAGTGGAGCCGAAGCGGATCAGCGCTATTGACCTGATGAACAAATCGGTCGCTTTCCGCATTGATCTGCCGGCAGCGAAGAATCTGACGGATATCGCCGCCGATGAGAACGGAACGCTCTATGTCACGGATACCGGAGGGGATTGCCTGTGGATCGTTAATCCCTCCACCCGCGAAAAGACCAGCATCAGCGATCCGCGTATGTCCAAGCCCACCGGCATCGTCTATGATCGTCCCCGCTATCAGATGCTTTTTGTTACTGCAACGGAATTTTCACCCATTTTTGTATATGACATCAGAACCCAAGCGATTGATATCTATATGGATACCTTGTATGGAGATCTGCGGGGCATCGCCATCGACCCGGAAACGGGGGCTATCTATTTTTCCAGTTTGATGCAAAGGATGATCGTTGAGATCACCCTGGCAAAAAATCGTCCGGAGCCGTTTTTCAAAGATCTCGAAGGCGCCGGTGACCTTTTCTATGATGCCAATCTCAAAGTCATGCGAGTGCCGCTGATCTATAAAAATTCAATCAAATCAATTACTTTGCGGCAGGATACACCTTCATGATTCCTGTCAGTTTCGGCAGTGACAATCATTCCGGTGTCCACCCCGCAGTGCTGAATTCCTTGCTTCGGATAAACACTGATTTCTGCGTTGCCTATGGCGAAGAGGAATACACCCGCGGCGTCGAGGATCGGATAGGGACGCTTTTTGGAGGAAACTGCCGGGTCTGGTTCGCGATGACCGGAACCGGGGCTAACATAGTATCGTTGCAATACTTGATACGTTCCTACCACAGTGTGATCTGTGCTCATACGGCTCATATCAATGTGCATGAATGCGGCGCCGTGCAGAAATTTACCCAAGCCCGGCTGCTACCGATCCCTACGGAAAACGGGAAACTATCCCCTGAATTGATCGCTCCCCACCTCGAAGGTAAGAATGATCCCCATATGTCTCAATACCGGATCATCTCCATTTCCCAGACCACAGAGACCGGCTTGGTCTATACGGTGGATGAGATCTGTGCGTTGGCAGAATATGCCCATGACAATAATATGTTGCTTCATGTGGACGGAGCTCGTCTGGCAAATGCCCTCGCAGCATGCAATACTGATCCGGTTACAATGTTCCGAGAAACCGGAGTGGATATCGTGTCCTTTGGAGGAACCAAGAATGGGCTGATGTTTGGCGAGGCGATCGTCTCCTATCTGCCTGACAGGGAGGATGACCTGGTCTTCTACCGCAAACAGGCAGCACAATTATACTCCAAAATGAGATACATTGCCGCTCAATATGACGCCTACCTGAGCGATGACCTGTGGATGCAAAATGCCCTTCAAGCGAACCGGATGGCAGCGCTGATGAAAGATGAACTGGAACCGCTTGCCGGCATCACTATCACCCAGCCGGTACAGGCAAATGCCCTCTTTGCCATCATGCCGCGGCATAAGATCGCCCCGCTGATGGATAAGTACCATTTCTATCTGTGGGATGAGAGCCGCTGTGAAGTGCGATTGATGTGTTCTTTCAATACCCAGCCGGAACACATAGATCAATTTGTTAAGGATTTTCTCAGTATTCCGGATCCAAACTAAAAGACCTTTGAACTTACATGTCAAGTTATCACTCAGCTTACAATGAGAAATACTTATCAGAACTCCAAAAGAATAAAAAGTTATCTCTAATCAACCTGCAACAAAAGAAGGAGATAGCTATGCTTTCTCACGTTCTCGATGTTTTGTGACTCCAGTATGTGCAACCTTCTTACTGGGGATCAAGGGATTACCCCTTTGATCACTCCGCTATACTATCCAAAAGTGGCAGCATCTCGTCCATATACTGCTGATATCTATCTTCCAGAATGGCTTGCCTTGCCATCTGCATTAATTCCTGATAGAAATGCAAACTGTGGATGGTGGTCAAGCGCATGCCGAGGATCTCGTTCATGGTGATCAGATGCCGGATGTAGGCGCGGGAAAAGTGTCGGCAAGTGTAGCAGTTGCACAGAGGATCGATCGGATTGAGGTCCTGCTTATAGCGTGCCGCTTTGATGATCATCTTACCATAGCGGGTAAAGATGCTGCCCTTGCGGGCATTACGCGTAGGCATCACGCAATCGAACATATCCACCCCATTGGCGATATTGCGAAGAAGATCGGCAGGCGTTCCCACCCCCATCAGATATCGCGGTTTGTCCAAGGGCAGAATATCATTCATACAAGCAGTGATCCGGAGCATATCCGCCTTCGATTCGCCTACTGCCAAGCCGCCGATCGAATAGCCATCAAAATCCATATCCATCAGTTTCCTGGCGCTTGACTCACGTAAATCCTCATATATACCGCCTTGCACGATGCCAAAGAGCGCTTGATTCTCCTTGTTGCGGAATGCCTCTTTGCCCCGCGCCGCCCATGCCAGTGTGAGGCGCAAACTCTTTTCCACATAATCCTTCGTCGCTGGATAAGGCGGACACTCATCAAAACTCATGATAATATCCGCTCCCAGCGCTTCCTGAATACTGATCACGCTTTCCGGAGTAAAGAGATGATAACTTCCGTCGATATGACTCTGGAAGTGGACTCCCTCTCGGGTGATCTTGCGTAAGGCAGCCAAACTCATTACTTGAAAACCGCCGCTGTCGGTAAGCATCGGACGCTCCCAACTGATGAACTTGTGCAGTCCCCCGGCCTCACGGATAAGGTCATGTCCCGGTCTCAGATAAAGGTGATAGGTATTGCCGAGGATGATTTGCACATTGCCTTCTTCCAGTTCATGCGGGGACATCGCTTTGACGCTTCCAACCGTGCCCACCGGCATAAAAACCGGCGTCTGGATCTCGCCATGTAGCGTGCAGATAATACCAGCACGGGCATTGCCACTGGTCGTTTGCAGTGAAAAAAAATGCTTCATCAGGGAGACATTGCACGGGTGAATACCCGCGTCAGATCATTGTGAAACACAAATACCATCAGGGTTAGCAGGATAAGCAGACCGATCTTCTGCAATACGACTTGAGTTCTGATGCTCAACGGCTTGCCATGGATACCTTCGATGATGCTGAAAAGGATGTGCCCGCCATCCAATACCGGGATCGGTAGAAGATTGACGATCATCAGCAGTAAACTGAGAGCGGCAAAGTAAGCCACTGTGCTATTGACCCCGCGCTGCACTGCCTGGGATGACATGGACATGATCATCACCGGACCGCCGAGATTGCTCTTCAACTGCGCTGGCGAAGCGAAGAGTCGGAACAAGCCCTGATAGTTGTTCACCACAAAATCGAGTGTCGTCCGGTAACCGTATTCCACCGCCTCTTTGGGATGGAACCGATGAATGTATTTCACCGGCATGAAATGGCTTATCCCGATCACCTTGGTGACTCCAGTCATTACATTGGTATCGAGAGACACAACGGTTTGAAAGGTGCTGTCGCCCCGCTGGATTTCCAATTGGACAGACCGTCCAGGAGCATTGACGATCAGTTCGCGCATCTCATACCAATCTGCCACCCTTACCGAATCAACCGCCAAAACGGCATCCCCTCGCCTCAATTTCCTTTGCCAGGCAGGCAAACCGGGGATCACTTCTCCGATCACCGGGGGGATCTCTGGTTGCAAACCGGCATACACCGAATCCACTTCCATCGCGGCAAGCGTGATCTCGATCCTCTCTCCCATCCTGCTGATCTTTAGGGTATTTTCCTCCCCCGGTTCAATGTTGCTCAAGAACTGATACCAGCCCTTGATCTCTCGTCCGTTGACCGTGCTAACACTATCTCCAGCCGCAAAATATCCGGAAAGAAAAGGCGATACCCGACCCACCACCGGCCTATGGTCCTCATAACGGATGGGCAGCATAAAGGAAGCCATAAATAGCAGCATCCCAAAGATGAGATTGGCAAGCGGTCCGGCAAAAGCGATCAATGCCTTTTTCCACCAGGGACGCGTAAAGAAACTATCCTCTGCAACCGCTGCCGGATCATCCGGATGTTCCCCTTTCAGCTTGACGTATCCGCCCAGAAAGACCCAGCCCAGACGATACTCCACGCCGTTGCGGACAAAGCGCAGAATGGGCTTGCCAAAACCGACGGAAAATTTCTCAACCCCCACCCTCAAGTGCCGCGCCATCAAAAAGTGCCCCGTCTCATGGACGAGTATGAGGATACCTAAGGCGATTATGGAGATCAGCCAGGTCAAGTCATATCCTTCATTGCCATTCGTTCGGCAATGGTGATAGCGATGAAAGAACCGACATCGGTAGCATAGGATCCTGTTCCGAATCCGGCATCATACCCCAGTTCGATCGCCAGTTCATGAGTGATCCGCGGTCCGCCACAGATAAAGAGCATCTTGCTGCGCAGTCCGTCTGCTTCCGCCAGTTCGATCAGATGCGTCAGATTCTTGATATGGATGTTCTTTTGCGTTACCACCTGTGAGACGAGGATGGCATCGGCATTTTCGCTGCGGGCACGGGCAAGCAGCATCTCCGATGGCACTTGCGCACCCAGGTTGATGGCATTGAACATCCGGTAACGTTCCAGTCCATACCGGTGATTGTAACCCTTCATATTCATGATGGCATCGATCCCCACCGTATGGGCGTCGCTTTCGATGCAAGCGCCGACCAACGTCAGTGGTCTGCCGATATTTTCACTAATATATTCATCGGTGGCTTCCATATTCATGACCGAGGTTTCCACGACCTTGATCCGGATCTTTGATCCATCGACGGATACAGTGGTAGTGGCATAAGCGATAAAATGCGTAAAGCCCTCATGTAGGTCACGCATGCCGCAGACCTCGATATCCTGTAGTCCCATTTGTTTCAGAAGGAGGCGGGCGGCTTCCTTGCCAAATTCATCCGCCGGCACCGGCAAAGAGAAAGAGAATTGCATCTTTCCGTCATTTGCCGTGTCGCCGTAAGGGCGGATAGTATTCTTCCCTGTTTTCATGACAACCCCATTTCCCGTTTCATCTTTATCAGGAAAGGATTGATGTAATCCTCATCCTTGTGAAACACACCTTCGATCCCTTTGCCACCGGTCTCGCATCTCTTGATACCCGCAAATTCACCCTTCTCCAAGGCAACGAACAATCCCTCATCCGCCACCCGTTCCAGAAAATCTGCCGCTTGCGTCAAGACCTCATTGGCACGGTATGGGATAAATCCATCCGGCGTCAATTGCAGACATCGTGCCAGATCTCCCACCGCCCGGAAAATATACTGCGCATTCTCGATCGCCAGTGAGCGGTCTGCCAGATGTGGGGTATGGATCGCTTCCGTCATCATCCCCAAAAGTTGCACACTCTGTCCGGTCAATTGTCCCACGAAATTGAACATCGCATCCAGCAGATGCGTAAAAAATATATTGCCAGAGGCAAACTTGGTGGGCGGCATATACTTGACCGGAGAATCAGGAAAGAGCGTTCGCGTCAGTAGCGCATGCGCCAGTTCATAGGACAAGGAATCAGGCAGACCGGGATTGATCTCGAAGGCATGACCCAGCCCCATCTTATCCGGCTTGATCCCGCTGAGCAGGGCAAATTGTTCATTGATCAGTTGCGAGGCGGTAACGGTGTATGCCTTTTCCACAGCATCGGAGGTGGTGAGATAATTGTCCTCACCGGTCTGGATTTCGATGCCGGCATAGGCATTGATCATCCGGGAGAAATACTGATCTAAAAGCGTCCGGCGCGGATTGATATCTCGGAATAGGATGCCATACATCGCATCATTGAGCATCAGATCGAGCCGCTCCAACGCACCCATGGCAGATATCTCCGGCATACACAAGCCCGAGGCATAATTCGTCAGCCAGATATAGCGTTTTTCTTCCTCGCTCACCTCATCCAAAGCAGCCCGCATGATCCGAAAATTCTCCTGAGTGGCATAAGTGCCGCCAAATCCCACTGTCGTCGCTCCATACGGAACATAGTCCAAAAGTGATTGTGCAGTGGAACGGATCACGGCAATGATATCAGCACCCTCACGAGCGGCGGCGCGGGCTTGGATGACATCCTCATGGATATTGCCCGTGGCGACGATCACATAGATCGCCGGTGTCCGTCGTGCTCCATACTTATATAAAAATTCCTCACGCCTGGCGCTCTGCTTGCGGATATGTGCCAGTGTCCTCTCCGCTATTCCTTCCATCCGGTTCATGACAAGGGTGGCATCATGAGCAGGAATGACGGCCAGATCGATCTCATCCTGTCCGACCAATTCGGCTATTTCCTGCGTGGTCTTATCCAGGGCAACGGCAGCATTGATCACCCACCAGGCGGCGCCGCGGTTCAATACCTGACGCTCAATGAGATGATCCACCACCACATTCGGTAGCGGCTTGCCGTTTTTGCACGAACCGTCTATGCCCAATAGCCGTAAAACAGTCCGTTCGATCGTGACCGAACTGAAATCCCGGAAGAGCCAGTCGATAGAAGCAGCAATCCGCACCGCGGCATTGCGTGCTCTAACCACATTTTGCGGAGTTAGATCCAGTTTTAACAAGCGTTCCTCCTGTTCATTGACATTTTTCCGCCATACTGGAGACGGTTGCGTTGTAGGGTGACGTTTCAGTGATTGGATTTTAAAAACGGGTTAACCGTCAAGGAAAACCGCTATCTCTCAGACGGAGCGAAGTATCGTGACGGTTGTCGTCTTGGTTGAGCGGCTGCGGACAATCAAGTTTTGAAACCTATCTCCGATTATCTCCTGGGGTGCATGTTCCACCACGATGGTCCCTTCGCCCGCCAGCAATCCATGATCATAGATGCTTGTAAGCGTGCTATTTACCAAGCCCTTGCCATAGGGCGGATCGAGAAAGATGAGGTCATAGGATTGAACGCCTTCTTTCAAGAATGATTCTACCCGGCGCTTATGCACGTGACACTGATCTGCACAGCGGAGTTTACCGATATTTTGCAGAACTACAGCGATGGCATTATTGGAAAACTCCACAAAGTCCACCCATTCCGCACCCCGGGAAAGCGCTTCCAGACCCAATGAACCGGTTCCAGCAAAGAGATCTAATACCCTCATCCCTTCGCAGTCCTGCAGGATGGAAAATATCACTTCGCGGGTGTAATCGGTGGAGGGACGGATGGTCAAGCCTGGGACAGATACAAGGATCATCCCCTTAAATTTACCTGCGATAACGCGCATCGATCCGGGTTATCTTTTGGTTTTTCGTGGATGTCTGAGATTCAGATCGATCTCCAGTTGTTCCGGTTTTTTATCAAAATGAGGACAAGAGATCAATTGGACGTAGAGGGGTTGTTTACACTTCCCGCGGCAACGCTGGCAGATGGGATTGACCTCCTCGGGCTTCAGTGGTTTCATCAATCATTTTGACGACGGCGGTTCTGCATATCCGCTACCAGGGAGAGGAAGTCCGCCAGTTTGATCTCGCTGAGGGAAGTGTCCTTACCATAACGGTTTAACAGCGCCATTATCAGATCCATGGTGCTAAAGTCCGAGACTTCGTCCAAGCCCATGATCTGGGTCTGCTGGGCATGCTGCTCGATCTCGGAGAGAATGCTTTGCAGATCATTGGCTTCCTCCGGTGCGATCTCTATTTCTTGTTCAAAGCAATACTCCGCCTCGCCCAGCCCTTCTTGCATCCGGTTCACGACCTGGGACAGATTATCAAAGGCACTGTGGTTCAGTATCTTGAGATAAGCAAGTTCCTCCGGAGAAAAGAGTTTTTCGATCCGCGGATCATACCGCGCATTGGGATCGGTCAAGATCCTCAGATGCAAGGCCTCTATCTTTTGCCTGATTGCTGGTGATTTATCGTTCTGACTAATCAGTTCATACGCCGCAAGCGCATCCAGAAATTGATTCTGCTCCTCAAATAGTTTCGCCAGCGTCAGCGTGGGCACCCAGCCTTGTTTTTCCGATCTGGTCTTCATTGTCTCTCCATCAGTTATTCTTCCATGCCCGCACCCCATTTCAAAAGGCGTCCAAACTGTCAATAAAAAAGCGCAGGGGAGGAAAGATAGCGGATTCCCGCCTCAGATGCGCAGACGATGTCGGTTGTTCTCCAGCGTCTTGGTTCCGATGCCTTTGACCTTGACGATGTCCTCCACCGATTCGAAAGTACCGTGCGTCTCGCGGTATTCGATGATGGCTTGGGCTTTGACCTCACCGATGCCCTTGAGCGTCATCAACTCCTGCAACCCTGCGGTATTGATATTTACTGGCGTGGTATTATCCGCTTTAGACTTTGAGGTTGTGCGTGTCTTGGCTGGTTTTTCTTCTTTGACGATGTCCGATCCGGTTTCCACCGGCACTGCCAGCGTATCCGCGCCAAACAGAACCAGATGCGGTTTCAGCTTGAGGAATGTTTTTTCACCAATACCTTCGATGTTGAGCAGGTCGGAAGGAGAGCGGAAAGGTTCGGTATTACGGTGGGCGATGATATCTTCCGCTCTTTTTGCCCCGATGCCGGGAAGCCTGATCAATTCTTCTTTGGAAGCGGTGCGGATATCGATCTTGACGATATGATCCTGGCTTACTTTTTGTGCCAGAGCGGCTTTTTCCGGCCGGCTCTGCTTTTGTTTTGCCCGTTGCGGTAACCAGCCCATGACGCTCAATCCGCATCCCACAAAGATAAAGACGCATAGCATGAGAAGCCCGCGCTGTTCTCCAGGAGTCAGATAGTTTAACAACGGATTGCGTATCTTGTGGTTTACCACGGTATCAATCCACTGGAACTCTCATAATCCCGAAAACAGTCAAATTCTGCCACAGTATGATCATGTTCCTGTATAAACTCCAGTTTAAAGCCCCTTTTATTCTCGCTGCTGCAGGCGAAGCAGGTGTTATAAAGTTCGATTTTCTGTGTCACGCGCGCGACTGAGTTATATGCTGCCCCAAACCGTCAACTGAAATCTTTGGGATACATTCCTCCTTGCTTGATAACCTTAGTATAACCTTAGTATAACCTTACGGCCGTAAGGTTATACTAAGGTTATAAAGCAGGAAGGAAGCAAGAATCTATAAGGTGGTGATCAAAGGGTGAATCTCTGGCGTGAATGGCGGATGGGGCTGTTAATGAGGTGCGGCCTGAAATGTGTTTTGCTGGGATTGTTGGACGGAAACAGGAACATGCGCTGTGAGCTGGTTTTCAGGTTCAGCGTTGGCGATACCACTCAAAAAAGCGGGTGTATCCGGAGCGAAAATCCGTTTGGGGCTGGTATCCGAGCAGTTCCCGGGCTTTAGTGATATCGGCACAGGTCTTTAGCACATCGCCGGGCTGCATCTCCCGGCGATCGATGATCGCCTGACGGCCGGAAACATCTTCGATGGTTCGCAGCATCTCGCTCAGGGTGATGGTCTGGGCTTCGCCGAGATTGACGATCTCGTAGGCATGATGGCGGCGCACGTAGTCGATGGCACCCGCCACTCCCGCGATGATATCGTCGATGTAAGTATAATCACGGCTGGTAGTTCCGTCGCCAAAACAGGGGATCGGCTTGCCTTGCATGATCAGATCGGTGAATTTATGGACGGCAAGATCAGGTCGCTGGCGTGGACCATAAACGGTGAAAAAGCGCAGGCAGAGAATGGACATCTGATTGAGGTAGTGATAGTTGTGGCAGATCAATTCTCCGGCTTTTTTGGAAGCAGCATAAAAGGAGATGGGATGATCGACGTGATCGGCCTCGCTGGATGGGAAGTGATCGTTATTGCCGTAAACTGATGAGGACGAGGCAAATACGAAATGCTTGATGCCTCTGCGGACGCAGTTTTGGAGAAGTTTGAGCGTACCGTTCACATTGACGTCGAAATATACCTCTGGATCGCGGATGGAAGGTCGCACTCCCGCCATCGCTGCGAGGTGGATCACAAGATCGATATCATTATCAGTCAGGCACTTATCAAGGGCATCATCATCCCGGATATCGGCTCTGATCATCCGGAATTGCGGAACTCCGGCAAGGGAGGCAATATTGTCCTGCTTGATCTGGGGGTCGTAGAAGTCATTGAAGTTGTCCAGACCGGTCACCACATAGCCGTCACGGATGAGGTGTTCGCACAAATGAGAGCCGATGAATCCTGCTGCACCGGTTACGAGCAGGTTGCCTTTGAACATCAGACCGTCTCGCGAATGATGCGGGCGCCGATGGCGTTCAATTTGGTTTCGATGCGGTCATAGCCGCGGTCGATGTGATAAATGCGGGAGACAGTGGTCTGACCTTCGGCGGCGATGCCGGCAAGGACAAGAGCAGCGCTGGCCCTCAGATCAGTTGCCATAACTTCGGCGCCGCTGAGCGAGGAAACGCCTTTGATGATGGCTATGTTGCGGTCGAGTTGGATATCTGCCTGCAGGCGGTTCAGTTCCGCCACGTGCATAAATCGATCCGGGAATATCGTGTCCTCAACAAAAGCGGTGCCATTGGACAGGGACATCAGGGCAATAAATTGGGCTTGGAGATCGGTCGGGAATCCAGGATAAGGAAGCGTCGTAATATCCACCGGTTTAATGACTTGGGGTGGGTGGATGGTGATGCTGTCGATGCCGATGTCAAATCCGCATCCGGCTTGGCTCAATTTGTCGATCAGGATCTGCAGGTGCAAGGGCTCGCAGTTCTGTACGGTTATGGGTTTGCGGCTCATGGCTCCAGCAATGAGGAAGGTGCCCGCTTCAATGCGGTCAGGGATCATCGCCATATCCACCGGAAAAAGGTGTTCGACGCCGTTGATGCTGACGGTAGTAGTGCCTTTGCCGGAGATCCTTGCACCCATTTTATTCAGGAAGTCGATGGTGGAATCCACCTCCGGTTCCATGGCGGCGTTGTGTAAATGCGTGATGCCTTCGGCATAGACGGCAGCCATCATGGTGTTGATCGTGGCGCCGACGCTGGACTTTTCAAAGTAGATGTCCGTGCCTTTGAGTTTTTCCGCAGTGGCATGGATGTAGCCGTGTTCGAGATTGATCGTGGCGCCAAGTTCATGCATCGCTTTGAGATGCAGATCCACCGGACGAGTACCGATGGCACAGCCGCCGGGAAAAGAAACACGGGCTTCGCCCAGGCGTGCTAAAAGCGGTCCAAGCACATAGATCGAGGCGCGCATCTTGCTCACCAGTTCGTATGGTGCTTCACTGAAACAAATGTCCTTGGCGTCAATGGTCATCATACCGCCAAAGTGCTCCACCCGGGCACCGATTATCCTCAGCAGGTGAGCCATCGTCTTTAGATCGATCAGATCAGGAACGTTGCGTAGGACTGACTTTCCGGGAGATAGCAGACATGCTGCCATGATCGGTAAAATGGCGTTTTTGGAGCCGCTGACAGTTATCCGGCCGCTCAGGTCGCGGTTGCCTTCAATTATAAACTTATCCATGTTTTTTTATCACCTCTTCAGCGAAACTGCATCAGTTCAACAATGAAAAGGCCTTCCTAATCGATCATCGCAAATCGGTCAAGTCCATTTAGGTCTTTTAGGATCTCGACCCGCTCAAATCCGGCTTCATAAGCGAGATTTTCCATGCTCTCCGCTTGTCTGTAGCCGATCTCGAAGAAATAACGGGTAGCGGAGCAAGTCGCTGATCCGGGTCTCGGCGAATGGCTAAGGATCCTCCGGTAATAGTCCAGCCCCTCATCCTCCGCCAATAGTGCGATCACCGGCTCATGATCCCTGACCTGGGGTGGTAGCGTAAGATATTCATCCGGAGCAATATAGGGCGGATTGCTGACGATGAGGTCGTAGTGTTCCAGGAGCGGAGGAAACAGATCCGCCTCGAAGAAATGGACACTACAACCATGATTATCAGCATTCCGCCGGGCAATGGCGATCGCCTCAGCGCTGATATCAGTGGCATCGACCATCAGAGAGGGCTCGGATGCCTTGAGCGTAACGGCGATAACTCCGCTGCCCGTACCGATATCCAAGATCTTCATCCCCGGCCTGGCCTGAGATAAGATCAGTTCCACCAGCCCTTCCGTCTCCGGACGGGGGATAAGAACCGCCGGCGAAACTGTGAATTCCCGCCCATAAAAAAAAGCCCTGCCCAGAATATATTGGACAGGTTCATGCTGCTGCAAGCGTTCGAGATACTGGTTCAAAAGATCCATCTGGGCATGATTCAAGCATTCTTCGCGTCGGAGATACAGCCCTGTCCGGCTTTCTCCGAGGATGTCACAAAGCAGCATCACAAATTCATTCAACGGGATACCGCTGCGCCTGCTCTCTACTTCCAGGTGCCTGAGCAGATCAGATATCGGCAATCCTGGGATCTTCGCCATTGGTCAGTTTCTTGATGATGCGGACAGTCCTACCTCCATTATCAAATTCTACCGCCTGGGACAGGTGGCGGAGCAGTGTGATGCCCCTGCCGTGAGCCACCAAACTCAGATCCGGTTCGCTCTTTACCTTTTGCAAGATATTTTCATAATCAAAGCCATCGCCCTCATCCGTCACTTCAATAACCATTTGATCCCGATCAGGATTGATGACGACCCGCAGGCGGATACGCTTGGATGCCGTCGCCGCATCATTGAACTTGGTGGCGACAAGGTTCTGGAAGGTATGGTTATCCAGCCACCGTTCATGCTGCTCAAGTTTCAGAGTGCCGTGGATGAAGGCGTTGTAAACCATCTCGTCCATACAGAGTAACACCTCATTGAGTACCTGCTGGTCGATCTTAAAATTGTGCCTCAAGAATGATGAAAGCGCATTAAAGAGATTGGACTTGGAGAAATTTACCGGCATGATCGTGAAACTGAGGTCGGCGGTATTGAGATAGCGTTGAAATTCATGATACTCGTCTTTGATCTTGCGTTTGTTCAGGATGTGCTCGATGCTGCAGATCAATTGTTTGGTGTCGATAGGTTTACGGATAAAATCCGCAGCGCCGAGGCGAATGGCATTGATGAAACACTCCTGATCCAAAAAACCGGTCATCAGGATCACTGCGACCTCATCCCTGAAGTCGCGGGAAATCTTCTGCAAAAAGCCCAGCCCAGTCAGTTCCGGCATATCTATATCGCAGATGACGATATCGTATTGGTTTTGGTGCAATCTTCTCAGGGCATCGGAGCCGCTGTAGGCAGGATCGACCTGATAGCCGGAAACATCGAGTATCTTGCATAAACTGGAGACGACACTGGCGCTGTCGTCAACGACAAGCAATCTTGCCTTGTTAACTGCCATATCAGCCGAAATTTACCGTAAACAACTGGTTTAATTTGAGCATCGTGAACAATTCATAAACGCTATTAGAACAGCGGACGACCTCGATCTCGCCGTTTTTGCCGATAAAATCCTTGAAAAAGAGCAGGATCTTTCCGATACCGGTGCTGCTGATATTGCGGCATTCCGCCAAATCCAGTTCCAAAAGCGTGGCATCGGAACGCAGGACTTCGGTGAGTTTCTCCTGCAAAATATAGGAATTCTCGCTATTCAGAACACCCTCAATCTTCATCGTGGCAACTGATTTGTCAATGTTCAGTTCGATATTCATCCCATACCTCTCTTTGTTTCGCTGTGGTAACAATAATCAAACCGGTAATGATGTCAAGCAATTTTCCGGCGGTAGCGCTACGAATTGGTACAAGCGATTATAGAGTCTCACTTAATTCTGCAAAACGTATCACATTGGCTGCAAATCGGCGGTAACGGTTGAAGGCGAGTATCACCATTTCTGCAAATGAGTATCACGATTTCTGCAAATGGAGTTTCACTGAATTCTGCAAATGGAGTTTCTCAACTACATGCATACAATGCTGTTAGCTGATTAGTCATGCAAATCTGATGATTTTCCTATAAAGAGCATGAAAATATCACCATTTCTGCAAATGAGTTTTCAACATGCCTCCGAATAAGCAATTACACATTCATCTTACCGATGTGGTGTTTTTAGTTTCTTTGCCTTCCTTATCATGTTGTGCAGAAAGGACTTGACCACGGTTGCGAGGGGTGTACAGTAGACCCATAAATAAACAGTCGGGTGACCGAGAAGGAGATCAAGATGACCAAGCAAAACAAGAATCACAGAGAGCATGAAACGCTGGAGCAGATGGCAGCATCCGGCAGCCAGATCGCACTAATGAGAGAAGATGGTTCGGAGCAGCCAATTGAAGAGATTATCGAATCCCAACCTGCATTATGCGATTACCCATTTGATAAGGACTTCCACTATGAGAACTGGTGGAACCGGTTCCGAGGCCCCTGGCTCAAGTCGGAGAACATGACCGAAGATGAGATCAAGACCCGTGCCGACGATGCCTGGGAATGCGGAGACTACAAAGAGA
>JBBISI010000027.1:0-28419 GCA_037441405.1 Candidatus Cloacimonadota bacterium | reverse complement strand
TCTGGCTGCTGTAAAGATTAGATGCCTATTCATGTGGTTGGCTATCTCGTGACGATAGTCTCTAGCTTTGGTAAGTCAGGAACTCACTTTTTACCGGTAGATTATCCCTTGCCATTTTGACTTTCCGATCGGTCCACATCCGTTTCTTGTATCCCACTTCACTCATATTCGTGCAATGCCTCTTTTCGTGTGGTTTCGTGCCTATCGTGGGAAAAGTCATATCATTTGCCATTCACTTGCAGGGTCGTATGCAATCGTCCCAGTCGTGGCTCAAAAGAGATAGCACTACCAAATTGTCAACATCAATACGGACGGACACGGATCAGGGGTGGTATGTCACTTATATCCCATATCATATACGTATATTATGCGTTTACACGCATTGTATCGGTATGTATATGATCGGCCGATATTTATGGATCGTTTTCCGTTTCCTCTTTGGCAAGGAAGACAGGTGAAATTGGGAATGGACGACCTGATCGGTGACTGGAGTCACCGCCTATCATCTGGAAACCCCAGCGAGGTTTGTCGTAGATACAAGGGTTCCGTTTCGCTAGTAGAACTGACAAGCGAGTGCTTATGCAACAGACCGGCTTTGCCGGTGTAGTCCCCAATAGGCCGCTGGCGGAGAGCGACCCTACGCCTCAACCGCATCCTCAATTCTCCATTCTCAATTATGAATCCCTTTCATCCGTATATCAGCGTCATCCGCGTTCCATTTTTCCCGATCATAAAAAAGGAGCTGTGTCAAGCTCCGTTATGGATAGTCTGGGAGCGGAGGAGGTTTGATCTCCGCTCCCGGGTGGATCGGATCAGATATTTACTTTGACGTTGATATTGCGGAAGCAAGCGGGGACGCATTCGTCATCCACGGGCTGTTGTCCCATGGCGGCGGGATCGGTGCTGTCGCTGTAGATATTGACGATCCCGGAGTTGTATTGGTAATTGCTAAGCATGCTTGGTTTGATGAGGGTCTTATCGGCGCAGGAGAACTTTATGCCGAATATCCGGTCTGCCTCGGTGGCATGTCCCCAGGCCAGCTCCGTTGTCAGGCTGCTGGCTGCCTTCGGGCTTTCCTTGCCCATCGCTGCCAGCGTTGTCTCATGCATCTTGAAGGCCCCTGTCAAGCTGAGTCTGAAAGTTGCCAGGTATATCGTTCAATTTATGATTGCGCTGTTCATTATTTCGCCTATTTTATCCTTGAGGTTATCAGTATGGTTACTTTTATTCTCTTAAGCATCTTCTTTCTCATCGCCCGCGATGCACACCGCACTGCCAAACGCAAAAGCGCAAAAAAGCTCAGTGATGCCAAAAAAGGGATAGTGACCGTTACAACCGTTGTCATTGACGATGGAGATCCTTGGTAACCCGGCTTACCCCTTCCTGGCTTCCTCAAGCTCATGATTCCGCCATTGCAGCCACCACAACGCTTCATGATCCCGTTGTAGGGCACGTCCTCCCAGCCCGTCTTCACCTGCTTCTCTCTCTCATTGTATGAGTTCTCATATTGAGACGGGTTCCGGATTATGTCCCTTAATTCACTCACCAATGTCTAGCCTGCAGCGTCCTCTGCATCGATGATGATCTCCACCCTCATTCTTGAAGCGAAGCAAGTCGTGACCAAGATGAAAAAGACGACGGCAATCGGGATGGATTTCAATTGTCTCCTCCTCATTGTTCTATATCCTGTTCATAAACTCTTATTTGAGAACTGCGTCACTCATCTTCGTGCAGGACCTTTTTTCGTGTAGTTTCGTGTTTTTCGTGGTTTGAGCCATATCACCATCCATACACTTTTAGGACTTTATGACCATCATGCCCAGAATACACGTTAGATAGTGCTACGACATTGCCCATACCAAAGTGAGTTTTTTATCCACGAATTACACGAATTGACACAAAGGGAAGGAGCGTTGATTGGGAATGGAGAATTGACAAGGCAGGAGAAGCGGTCGGGGTGTAGGGTCGCTCGCTGGCAGCGACCTGTATGCTGGCTGAGGGAGTTGGGGGGAATTGAGATACAAATGGGCTCGCCGGGGACGCAGATCCATCCGTAGGGCAGACCCTTGTGTCCACCCTCAACGATCACGCAAATTTGGCGGTAAAATCAAATGGACATGGATCAGGGGCGAGATGTCAATAAAGTCCATTATCATATACGTTTATTACGCAATTACATGTATTGTGTTAGTATGTATTTGATTGGCAGATATTTATTGTTCGTTTTTTTTTCCTCCTTGCTTGTTAACCTTAGTATAACCTTACGGTCGTAAGGTTATACTAAGGTTATACTCAGGTTATCAAGCAAGGAGGAAGCGGACGGGAGAGGGTCTATATCGCCGCTTATGTTTGGCCTGATCACATGCTGACGGCCTTGCTTTTTTTGGTCTGGAGTCTTAGCAGTCGTATAATTTGATTGACAATTTTCCCAATCCAGCTTATATTGTCCTCAGATTAGCAGAAAGAAGTCGAGATTGCTAAAATTCCAGAAGGGAGACCATGAAAAAGAATCAACTTCGGCTGAATGAGACACTTAGGGCGCTGGTGGATGAGTATATCTGGACGAATGTACCGGTCTCGTCGCTGACGCTCAATGAAAAACATTTGTCGAAGGTGAGTTCTGCCACCTTGCGTTTGGATCTGTATAAACTGGAGCAGATGAATCTGATCCAGCAACCACATACGTCCTCCGGTCGGGTGCCAACGATCCAAGGTTACCGTCGGTATCTGGACTTGATCGCTGGTGATCACGACCGGGTGCGTTACGAGCGGATGGAGATCTTGCGCGACCTATTGATCCACTACTACAAGGACACACCGCAAGCACTCCATTATATCATGCAGATGCTGGCAAAGGAGACGGATCAGCTCAGTTTTGTCGCCGAGCCGGAAATATCGAGTGGTTACCTGGCAAAACTGGAGGTTTTCCGCATCGGTCCGAATAAGTACATCTTTGTGATGAGTTTGGATTCCGGATTGGACAAGACGGTGATCATGAAATGCGAGAATGATCTGGGCGATGAGCAACTCAAGCGTTTGGTGCGCTATCTGAATAATGAACTTGCCGGATTGCGCATCTATGACATCGCCAATAAGTATCTGGTGGAGATGCGGGAAAACTTGGAGCATGATACCACGTTGATCAGCGGTTTCCTGCGTGAACTGCATCGCGCCTTCATCGAGATCAGTGATTTCTTCATCCACTACGACGGCAGCATCAAGTTTTTGGAACAACCGGAATTCGATTCCAAAGTCAATTTATTGAACTTTATGAATATTATCCAGCGGCAGGATGTCCTGCTCAAACTGATGCAGGGTGCAGATCTGAAGAAAACCAACAGGATGTCACGGACGGCTTCCGGTGACGATCCTGCGCCGTCGGAATATGACCGCAGCAGTGGTGTCAAGGTCTTGCTGGGCGAGGAATTAAGCGATCCGCTATGGACGCATTTTACCGTGATCTTTTCCCGCTATGAGATCTATGAGATCCCTGGATATCTGGGAGTGATCGCACCGATGCGAACAGACTACCGGAAACTGATCCCTCTGGTGAGAGATATTGCCGCTACGATCACGCAGACCACCCGCAAGGGAATGATAGTGCCCAATAAATAGAAAGGTGATTTATTGAAGATGAGCAAGAAAAAGCAAGCCAAAGAATTCGAGGACAAAATCGTGCCCAGCGGCGGCGAAAGCACTGAAGATACGCTCAAGTTCGCCGGAGAAGAGCCAGATCAGGAAGCACACCTGACCGATGTGGAAAAGCAATGCCTCGAATGGAAGGAAAAATATCTGCGCGCCATGGCGGAATTTGATAACTTCCGGCGTCGCTCCCATCAGGAAAAAGCGGACTGGATCAAACTGGCAAGCGAAAGACTGGCGCTGAATATCTGTGACGTACTGGACAACTTTGAGCGCGCTTTGATGCAGATATCCGATGAGCAACGCGAGAATGCCTTCGTAAAAGGTATCATGCTGATAGAACAGCAATTGCGCAGCGTCCTCGAAAAAGAGGGCGTCAAAAAGATCGCCGCCCTGGGCGTGGAATTTGATCCTAAATGCCACGAGGCATTGGCACATATTCCTTCGGAGTATGAAGAGAATATCGTGGCGGCAGTGATCCAAAACGGCTATGAGATGCACGGGAAGGTGATCCGTCACGCCCGCGTAGCCGTATCCAATGGAATAACAAATGAATAGAATACATGGAGGAAAACATGGGAAAGATAATCGGAATTGACCTGGGAACCACCAATTCCTGTGTCGCCGTCGTCGAAGGCGGTAAACCCGTCGTCATAACCAACGCGGAAGGAACCCGCACCACGCCCTCCGTCGTGGCATTTACCAAAGACGGACAGCGATTGGTCGGTCAGATCGCCAAACGCCAGGCGATCACCAATCCGCAAAACACGGTTTATTCGATCAAACGCTTTATAGGACGCGCTTTCAATGAAGTTGACGAAGAGATCAAGCAAGTTCCGTATAAGGTGATCTCCGGTCTCAAACGTCAGGCTGCGGTCTATATCCAATCCGAGGATAAAAACTTTACGCCGCAGGAGATCTCAGCCATGGTGCTGACCAAGATGAAAGAGACCGCCGAAGCATATCTGGGCGAGAAAGTGACCGAAGCGGTGATCACCGTCCCGGCTTATTTTAATGATGACCAGCGTCAGGCAACCAAGGATGCCGGTAAGATCGCCGGCCTTGAAGTAAAACGCATCATCAACGAACCGACCGCCGCCGCTCTGGCTTATGGCATGGATCAGAAAAAGGAAGAGAAAGTGGCGGTTTATGACCTGGGTGGCGGAACATTTGACATCTCCATCCTGGAGATCGCATCCGGCCTGGTGGAGGTTAAATCCACCAACGGCGATACCCACTTGGGTGGCGATGACTATGACAAGCGGATCATCGACTGGATCCTTACCGAGTATAAGAAGCAGGAAGGGATCGACCTCTCCAAAGATCCGATGGCCATGCAACGCCTGAAAGAAGCCGCGGAAAAAGCCAAGATCGAACTCTCCGGCACGCAGACGACCAATATCAATATGCCTTTTATCACTGCCGATTCTACGGGACCCAAACACCTCAATCTGGATCTCAGCCGGTCGGAATTCAATCGTCTCACCGCTGACCTGGTAGAACGCACGCTTGGTCCATGTCGGCAAGCACTCAAAGATGCCAAAATGGAGACCTCGGATATCGATGAAGTGCTGCTGGTGGGTGGAAGTACCCGTATCCCGGCGGTGTTGGAAGCGGTGGAAAAGTTTTTTGGCAAGAAAGCCAATCACAGCGTCAATCCCGATGAAGTGGTCGCTGTTGGCGCTGCCATTCAGGGAGCGATCCTGGGCGGTGACGAACACATGAGTGACGTGCTCCTGCTTGATGTGACACCTCTGTCTTTGGGTATTGAGACCCTGGGAAGCGTGATGACCTCGCTCATCCCCCGTAATACCACTGTACCGACCACCAAAAGCCAGATTTTCTCCACAGCAGCGGATAACCAGAGTGCTGTCACCATCCATGTGCTGCAAGGCGAACGTCCAGTGGCAGATGGTAATAAGTCTCTGGGACGCTTCGATCTGGTCGGCATTCCGGCAGCGCCGCGCGGCATCCCTCAGATCGAAGTGACCTTCAATATCGATGCCAATGGCATCCTGCACGTCTCCGCCAAAGACAAAGGCACTGGTAAAGAACAGTCGATCAAGATCGACCGTGCCGGTTCCATGAGCCAGGAAGATATCGACAGGATGATCAAAGACGCTGAGATACATGCCGAAGAAGACAAGCAGCGGCAGGAATTCATCACTGCCCGCAACGAACTGGATACCATGATCTTCAGCACCGAAAAGAGCATGAAGGAATATGGCGATAAACTCTCCGAAAGCGAAAAGACCGAACTCGAAGCCGCCATCAAAGCCGCCAAAGATGTATATGAAAAAGCAACGGAGAAGAGAGAACTGGAAACCGCCCGCGAGGAACTGGCAAAGAAATCGCACAAACTGGCGGAAATGATCTATGCCGATGTCCAGCAACAGCAGGGTAAAGCTGGTGGATTCGATCCCAATGCCGCCGGATTTAATCCTGATGACTTTGCTCAGCAACAACAAACTCCTCAGGATGAAGGACAAGGTCCGATCGACGCCGAATATGAAGTGGTCGATGATAAATAACGGATTTGGGCATTCTATGTCCACGGCTGTCAAGGATAGGTAAAGATGCCAAAACGTGACTACTACGAGGTTCTCGGCGTAGAAAAAAATGCGGATGAAACCACGATCAAAAAGGCATACCGCAAACTGGCTATGCAGTTTCATCCGGATAAGAACCCTGACAACAAGGATGCGGAAGAGAAGTTTAAAGAGGCGTCCGAAGCATACGAGGTGTTGAGTGATCCGCAAAAGCGCCAGATCTATGACCAGTATGGCCATGCCGGCATCGAAAATCAGTTTGGCAGCGGTGGCTTCTCATGGGAGAATTTTACCCACTTTGATGATATCAATGACCTCTTCGGGGGCTTTGGCAGCATCTTCGACTCACTGTTTGGCGGTGGAGGGGGCAGACGTGGCGGCCGACCCTCAAACCGTGGGGAAGATCTGCAGATTGAACTCTCGCTCACGCTGCAGGAGATCGCTTCCTGCGTAGAAAAGACCATCAAGATCAACGTCAAAGGTACTTGCGATAAATGTCATGGCAGCGGTTCTGAAGACGGCAAATCCGAGACCTGCAGCCAATGCCGGGGTAGCGGACAGGTCAGGCAGATCAGGCAATCGCTCTTCGGACAGATGCAACAGATATCGGAATGCCCATCCTGCCGCGGTGAAGGCAAGATCATCAAGAACCGCTGTTCCAAGTGTTATGGCGAGGGACGAATATCCAAATTCAAAGAAGTCAGCATCAAAGTCCCACCGGGGGTGGAGGAAGGTCAATACATCCGGATGCGTGGCATCGGCAATGCCGGTCCCAGAGGTGGAAGCAACGGCGATATCCTGGTGCTCATCCACGAGAAACAGGATGATAAATTTATCCGCAACGGTGTCAATCTCATGATCGAATATCCGATCAGTTTTGCCCAAGCGGCTCTCGGAGACGAGATCGTCGTTCCGACCCTGGCTTCACCCATCAAACTAAAGGTTCCGGCAGGAACCCAGAGCGGCAAGGAACTCCGTGCCAAGGGACAGGGCATGCCCGCACTGCATTCAGAGGCAAAGGGTGATCTGATCGTGCGCATAATCGTGGTGACTCCTATCCGTCTATCCAAGGATGAGCAGGAAATATTCACTAAACTGAAGGAATTTGACAAGCGGCACAAACTAGAGCCCGGTAGGGGATTCATATCCCGCCTCAAGGATTTTTTCGGCTGATCCGATGCCCTCCTATTACGTTCCCGATCTGACGGTGCAAACAAAACAGATAAGCATAGTGGGCGAAGAATTCCACCACCTGAGCCGGGTGGCTCGGCATCGCCCTGGTGACGAGATCACCCTCAATACTGGAAAGGGGATCATCGCCCGAGCCAAGATCCTCGCCATTGATGGATGTTCCGCCAATCTACGGATCATCTCGGCACAAGCATATACGGATCATAGACCAAAGTATTGCCTGGCGTTTTCCCTGCTGCAGAACAGGCATGACGAGTGGATCGTGGAGAAAGCCACCGAACTCGGCTGCAGCGTATTTTATCCTCTGGTCTGCCAGCGAACCATCCGCGTACCATCTGCAAACACCAAGTGCAGATTTGAGAAAGTCGCTCTCGCTGCCAGCAAGCAATGTGACCGCCCCTATCTACCCAAGGTAATGGATGTTAATTACTTGGAGAGTTCTTTAGCCCGGATCGGGGAAGATGGTCACAAACCGATAGTTTTGTCCGAACGGAGGCCAGACCTTTGGCTGGAAGATATTATGCCGCAGATGAATGAAGCGATCTGCATCCTGATCGGAGCCGAAGGTGGATTCAGCAACGGGGAATATGCTCTCTTTGAGCGGCTTCAGATCCCACTCATCTCAGTAAGTTCCCTGATTCTGAGAGCAGAAACCGCTGCTATCGCTGCTGCCTCTCAAATTAATCTTCTGGGCAGGATCAGATAAACAAACGTAACATCACGGGAACAAAGTAGTTTACCCATATAGTGATCAATCCCGCCGAGAATAGATTCATGATCAATCCCGCCAGCAGCATATGCCGCAGTGAGATCTTGGATGAACTGCCATAACCCAATCCGTTGGAAGGCGTAGCCAGCGGTGACATAAAGGCGCAGGTGGAGCACAAAGTGATGATCAACAGCATCTGCCAGGATATCTCCGGATACAATTTGCTCAGCGGTAACAGGACTACGATCATACTGATCTGGATCACCGAATTGCTGACGATCTCCGTCACCAAAGTGACGATCAGAGCCACAATCAGATAGAGCAGCAACACTGAATAATCCGCCATAAGCCATTCAACCGTCCAGTGCGAGACCAATGCGGGAAATTTGAGCGCAACCAGGACAGCCGTCACCGCCAAGCCAAGCAAGATCCACAAAAACCCCTTCTTCGGCAGATCGTGGAAGATGTCCTCGGTATTCAGCAATCTCACCTTCGGTGCTGAGAGAGAAGGACGGTAGCGCTTGAAGAATATCAGATAAAGAAAGAAAAATGTCCAAAGCGTCGTGACCAGATAGATCTGCGGTCTCAGCTGCTTGAGTATACTCATAGCCAATGACAGCATTGAGGAACTGACAAGGAAAATCAAGGCCAAAGCGATACCGATCTTTTGCAGGTGGGGCGGCATGTCAAAGGTTTTCAGATTCTGCTTAATCCGGTCAGCCGACAATTGCTGATTGGGCTTGAATACCAACATCAGAATCAGCCATCCCAGACAGCTAAGTAAGATGACTAGGGGCATCCCCCAAGCCATCCAGGAAAAGAAGGTAAAGGCATGCCTGATCTCAAATTTATTGAGTTCTAACATGCCGACGAGGATGCCATTGGTCGGGGTTCCGGTGAGCATCCCGGTTCCCCCGATATTTGCCCCCCAAACCACGGCTAATAGTATGAGTGTGGAGAATTTACGATGTTCTTTGTCCGGAGCATTATAGTCGTTTTGGATCAAGAGTACCAAAGGCAGCATGGTGAGCAAGGTGATCACATTGGCAATGATCATCGAGAGCAGTCCGGTGCCGATGATCAGGAGCCAGACCAGTCGGCTCAACGAGATATGTTTCTCTTCAAACAGCCACCAGACCAGTCGTTCGGGAAGTTTCTGCATGACGAATACCCTGGAAACCAGATAGGAGATCAGGAAGAAGTGGAGTAGTTGCAGTTTATCGAGGACTTCTTCCATCCCGCTACTTACCCATAACCAATTCGATCAACTCTTTTTCTGTGATCATTGGTTGGGCATTGACCCGCATAAAACAGAGCCAGGGCAAGCGACCGGATCCGCCTTTGAGTTTTATCCAGTCCTTTTCCGTGGTCAAGAGTCGCCGGATATTATTGCCGGTGCAATACTCAGCCAATCTGGAAGTTGCGCTTTCATCCCGGTAGTCATAATGATCAGGAAAGCGGAAATGCCGCTCAAATGATATCCCTGAAGCAGAGACGCTACGCTCAAATGCTTCGGGATTGCCGATCGCCGAGACCAATGCCACCTTTTCCCTGCGTAAAGCTTCGGCTTGGACCTGACGCCCGGAAAGATCAAAGACACCTTCCACCCTGAGCGGGCTGGTAATGATCCGGGTTGTATGACGTCCGATCTGCTTTGCCAGTTTGTCGATCGATTCCGGTGATTCGCTTTCGGGACAGGTGATAATGGCGACGTGATTTTCATTGAGGACGGACAGCGGTTCACGCAAGTATCCAGCAGGCAAGAGATAGCCATTGCCTAGTCCCGTGACGCTGCTGAACAACACAAAATCCAGATCGTGCCTTACCTGGACATGCTGAAACGAATCGTCCAGGATCACTACCTCCAGGTCAGGATATCGCTTCAGTAAAAGTTGAATGGCAGTTCTGCGGCCTTTGCCACAGACTACCGGCACCCCAGGCAGCCGTTCTGCGATCAATTGCGCCTCGTCCCCCGCCTGCAACGCTTCCGGATAAGTACCATCGCGCCCGGAGATCAGGGAGGGTGCATATTCATAGGCGCCTTTGTAACCCCGGTGAGAGACCCCCACCTTGACCCCATTGCGTTGTAACAGTCCTGCCAACATAATAGTAAATGGCGTTTTCCCGCTGCCTCCGCTGACCAGATTGCCGCTGCTTATGATCCGCACCGGTGCCGTAAAAGCATCCTTTTGCCATTGGTGACGGCGCTGTACGACCACCGCTTTCCAACCCAGCGAAAGCGGATAAAGCAGGTAACTGAGCCAGGATCGCCTGAGCAGATGCCGTTGGATCAGATCCTGCTTCATTAGCTCTACACCCTGACCGGATCAGTCACCGGCGAGGTACTGGTCGATAAGGTTGATCAGATGTTCTGTATCAAACGGTTTATACAGAATATCCCGCAAGCCATCCTGCCGGGATCGGATGAGGACGTGATTGGGATCATAGCCAAAACCGGTCATCATGACCACCGGGATCGATTCGCTGTAGTCCTTCACCCGCCAGTATAGTTCATATCCATCCATATCGGGCATGGCGATATCGGTCACCACCGCATCCACTTTACCTTTGAGGATCTCCTGCAACGCTTCCATTCCGGAGGTATATGATATCACTTTCCAATCTGGACGCAGATGATTGATCTCGATCCGCAGATTCTCCACGAATTCTTCTTCGTCATCCACGATACAAATAATCTTTACCATCGCTGGGCCGTATCTCCTGTAATCAATTGATAGATTTGGATATATTTTTGTCGGGTTTTTGCCACTACTTCCGGGGGCAATTCTGGTGCCGGCGGCTGTTTGTTCCAGCCAGCTTCGGTCAGATAATCCCGAATATATTGCTTGTCAAAACTCAATGGCGTCTTGCCGATCTCATAATCCTGAAGTGCCCAATATCTGGAAGAATCGGGAGTAAAGACTTCATCGATGAGCAAGATCTCTTCGCCGATCGCGCCAAACTCAAACTTCGTATCAGCCAGGATAACATCATGCCGGAGCATTATCTCGTGATTATGATTAAAGAGTTCCAGGGCTTTATCCTTGATGTGAACAGCCAATCCCTCATCCATGCGTTGCAGCAGTTCGCGATAACTGATATTCTCGTCATGCCCAGCCTCCGCTTTAGTGGAAGGGGTAAACAACGGCTGCCCAAACTTTTGGCTTTCCTGCATCGCTTCCGGCATCAGCATACCATTCACCGTATTGGTTTTCTTATATTCCGCCCATGCTGACCCGGTGATATAACCGCGGACAATAAACTCAAAAGGGATCACCCTGGCCTTGCGGACGAGCATGCTCCGATCCTTCAAGTAAGCGGCATAAGGATGAAATTGCTCCGGATAATCGCTCACGAGATCGCTGATGAAGTGATTGTCAACGATATGTCTGGTCGTCTGGAAGAAATGCACCGAGATCTGATTAAGGATCTTACCCTTATCCGGGATCAGATTGGGAAAGACGACATCAAATGCTGATATCCTGTCCGAGGTGACGATCAGCAACTGGTCACCCAAGTCGTAGATATCTCTTACTTTACCTTGCCGATTGGCTTTTACGCCTTCCACTGCCGATATCTGGTCGTGCACCTGTTTCTTCCTCTCCTATTTTATATTCATATAATATCCGGCTTTCGTCCACCATTTCCTTGGCCAGCGCCAGAAGTTCGTTGGGACGGTAATCAGGACACGATACCGCAAACCGGTATTCACGCCCATTCACTTTTGCCCAGGCAAGTTGACCGTTCTCCACTTTGAATGATTCCGTCTCGTAATGCATCTCTTTCGCCTGATGTAAAAAGCGCACCCAATCGTAATATGATTCCAGCAGACCCAATTCGATAGCGAGCATCTCGCTTTTATCAAATTCCAGATCGTCAAAATAACGCTGACGTTCAAGGCGAAAGAGGTTCAAAATAGCCTCTTGGGGATAGAGATAGGTCTCTTTGATCAATTGTTCCAGTTTGTCCAGTGTATTTTCTCCCGACCTTGTTTTGCCCTCTTCCGCCGCGAGATTCAGACACCAGCCCTGGCACACCCGACGATCCAATTTCTCGCAAGGATACTGACCGGTTTCGCAAAACGGCAGACGTAGCAGACGCGAGAAGGCTTCGATCACGTCCATCACAAAAAAGCGGCTGCGGAAAGCACCGAGATAAACCCAGTCCTCTATCGTGTAATCCTGAATGCCGATGAAGGGAAAACGGCGCGCATCCAGTGCCAGATAGACGTAATCCCTGCTTTGCTGCAAGCGCTTGTTATACAATGGCGTTCTACCTGTCAGCATAATCTTTTCCGCAATCAGCGAACTCACCGCATCCGGATAGGTCTCAAATCCCGCCCTGTCCGCCTCATGGATCAATTCCCTTACCGGCGAGGTAGTATCGTCATTTTCCAGCATCCGTTTCAGTTTCCGCCGCAGGTCGCTCGTCTTGACAAGATAGAGCAATTCCTCACCCTGCCAAAAACCGAGTAAACCCCACTGATCAGGGAATTGCCTGACTATTTCGGCACTTCCGGCTCGCAAATTTATCCTTTCCATCGCGGTTCATCTTCCTATGCCGCCCTTACTTGTCAAATGAATTATTGCAACCAAATCTGCCGTTTTGGGTCTCCGGCGTCCACCCATCCTGATAAACTGCTTTTGAAAGTGTTTTGCAAGTGCCATTCAAGACTGGTTTCTGTTTCCTCTCCCTGCTTCATAACCTTAGTATAACCTTACGGCTGTAAGGTTATACTAAGGTTATACTAAGGTTATCAAGCAAGGAGGAAAGGGGATAAATGCGGTTGACAAACAAAGGGCTCCACTCAGCCATCAGCAAGACTTTTGAGCTTTGATACGTGGAAAAAGAGATCAAGTAGGAGCTTGAAATGCCAAAGAAGGTTGAGACTAAAGGATATCAAATGTCCAATACACTACGAATAATGTACCTGCTGGTAACAGTTGCATAGACCGCTTTCACAATAGGTGCTTGCGCCCAAAGCTATGATCTGAATGTCAATAATCCGCTACTAAAGTAATGGTCGAAATCGTGACCAAACTGAGCAATATCGAGCTGGAATTGTGGCCTGATCCGGCGCTCAAGACCGTGAGGAATTTTGCCAAATTGAGCCGTAATGGCTTTTATGAAGGCATCTATTTTCACCGGATGATCCCCAATTTTATGATCCAGGGCCGATGTCCCAATGCCAATGACTCAGACCGTTCCAATTATGTATGGGAGGTCGCGGCTACACCTTTGAGAATGAGTTTTACAACACAGGTGTTTGAAGCCCGGAGCGATCACTGATGAATCACTGGCGCCCATTATCTGGTCTGATATGATTTTGTCCTGCATGTAAGGTACTGAAGTATTGGATCCTTTGATATTAGCTATTGCTGATTCCGTCACGACAATGCAAAAGTGGAATACCGATAATGGCAATGACGGTGGAATTCTTTGATGAGAAAACCAGACACGGTCCGCTGTATGGGTAAGAAATCGTTCATGCCCCGGGAATATGGCACCATTTGCAAGGCTAATAGCGGACCCCACCACCAACGGTTCGCAGTTCTTTATCGTGACCAGGGCAGACGGAACCGATTGGCTAAATCACAAGCACACGGTATTGGGCAAAGTCACCAAGGGAATGGATGCAATCCACACCATCGAAAACCTGCCAACCGACGTTATAGACAACCCGCTTGCTGTTAACCAGGCGATCATCAGCAAGATCATCATTAAGTAGCGCGTCCACCCAAGTATTCGCCAAGTAAAACACTGTTACCCCAAAGACCTACGACTTGTCGATCAGTACAAACGGTGGCGTTTCAATCGGAATCGTGCCTGATATCCACGATTTCGATCGTTTATGGTGGCACAATAAAGACATATACCGGACAAGATTTGTATTGACAATATTGGGCATCCAGTCGGCACTATCTTTATGCCTCATCAAGATAGCAAATCTGTTTTTGATATTAGTTTGCAGCGTCTGTTCTACCAAGATCGGACGCTTCTGGAAGGGGTGTATCTGCAAGTAACAGCGGGAGATAAGATCCTAATCAACGGCAAGACGGGTAGCGGAAAGACCTCGCTATTGCATTGCCTTAACCTGATGAATCCCTTATATGAGGGCGAGATTCGTTACCATAGCAAGGATATCCGTCAAATCAGTCCGGAGCATCTACGCCGGCAGGTGATGGAGGTGATGCAGGAACCCTGGCTGGATGGCGGCAGCGTCCTTGAGGTATTGCAAGAACCATGGTCTTACCGCATCCATCAGCAGGGCAGGCAGGAGATCTACCAAACGGCAGGATGGCGCAAACGCATCACGGAACTGCTGGAGATGATGGGATTGGCTGAGCCGATCCTGAGAGCAAGCACGAGCGAACTTTCCGGTGGAGAAAAACAGCGCATCGCCTTTGTCCGTGTCATGCAGTTCGATCCTCAGGTCATGCTATTGGACGAGGTTTCCTCCGCATTGGATCAGTCAACTTCGGAAGTGATAGCCCAATGCCTGCATCAAAACTGGCAAAACACGATCATTGCCATCTCCCATGATCCGGTCTGGAAAAACCTCTGGCAACACAGATGGGATATATCCGATCAGAAGGTGAAGACATGACGACAGACATTCAATTGATAGCTCTGCTCACCGGCTCAGCATTGCTGCTGTTTCCTGTTCTGATCTTCCGAAAGCTGCGGATCCCTTTGATCCGGACGATGCTCATTTCCTTTGTGCGGATGTCTGTACAATTGGCAGCGATCGGTCTGGTGCTGCAATTCATCTTTGGGCAGGTGAATCTATTTGTCACTCTGGGCTGGATGCTGATTATGCTGGGAGCGGCGGTCTGGACGGTGACCAATCGCCTCAATATCAGATCAGGTATCCTTTTGCCGGTATTGCTATATGCCCTGGGCGCAGCATCGCTGTTGGTGATGCCCTGGATCATCATTATGGTCGTCAAACCTGCTCCGATGTATTCGCCCGTCTATCTTATCCCCTTGTATGGCATGGTATTGGGCAACAGCATGAATAGTTGCGCCCTGGCGGTGGAACGCTTTGAATCCAACCTCTCGGACAACTGGAAGGCTTATCACACCCGCATAATTCTGGGCGCCAATCAACTGGAAGCCGTCCTGCCCGCCTATCGCAGGGCATTGCAGACCTCGCTGATGCCCCAACTCCTGACCATCGCTTCCGTGGGGATCGTCAGTTTGCCGGGAATGATGACCGGTCAGATCCTCGGTGGCGCTTCACCGCTTGTCGCCATCAAGTATCAGATCATGGTGATGATCGCCATCTTCAGCGGCGTCACCATCGGCGATTATCTCGCCATCCGCTTCTATATCCGGCGCCGTTTCGACCAATACTATCTACCCCTCAAAGTAAACAAGGGATGATATATGGCTGGTATTATCTTCTTCAAGACCGCGATGCCGGAGGAATTGAACGAATTCTACCTTCAAAGATTGGGTATGGAACTCTGGCTCGATCAGGGCGGTTGCCGCATCTACCGCAGCGACAATCTCCTGCTTGGCTTCTGCCATCAGGAAGATGCTGATCTCAATGGTATAATCACTTTCTTTTTCCCCGAACGCAGCCGGGTGGACGAGATCTACCTGAGGATGAAGGATATTGCTGATGCCCCACCCCGCCATAATTCACGCTACCAGATCTACCAGTTCTTTGCCTGCGATCCGGAAGGAAGGACGCTGGAATTTCAGAGTTTCGAGCATCCGATCGAATATCGGTTCGCATAAGTGGTCAAACCGTGACTCTGAATTAATGGATGCAGAAACCATCATACTGAAAGTTTGACAAATTACTGTAACACTTTACTGGTCTTGGATTCCGATAAATCGATGGATTAGTGCCACAAACTGAGCGCATCTCTGCAGTTTTGTCTGGCAGGTGCCACGATTTGACATTTCTGGCGTCACTACTTACTCGTTGGTACTTTTCTTCGGCAGCTAAGGTCTGCCCGATTTTTTTCCGCTTGACATATATGCCTTGTCCAGTGCCAGTGATGTGATGCGTATTTATATGTATGACAATGATTAGATAGCAGAAGGAGACAAAATGGAATACTTTTTGACTGAAGAACAATTGGAGATGAAAGAGATCGCGCGCCGGATCGCGGAAGAAAAGATGCGTCCAGTTAGCGAGAAGTATGACGAGGAAGGCACCTTCCCCTGGGATATCGTGGACGTGATGCGTCAAGCGGATCTTTTTGCCATATTGGTTCCCGAGGATTATGAGGGGATCAGCGGCAAGGTTATGGATCTGGCGATTGTGACGGAAGAACTATGTGCGGTGGATGCGGGAATCGCTCTGGCTTTTGGGGTTACGGGACTGGGAATGTATCCGATCCTGCTCGGCGGTAGCGAAGAACAGAAGAAAAAATACCTGCCCCAGATTGCCAGCGGAGAACGTCTGGCTGCTTTTGCACTTACGGAAGCCAATGCCGGCAGCGATGCCGGTGCAATCGAGACCACTGCACGCCGTGAAGGTGATCACTATATCCTCAACGGCACCAAGCAGTGGATCAGTAATGGCGGAGAAGCGGAGATCTACACCGTATTTGCCATGACCGACAAGACCAAAGGCGCTCGCGGGGCGTCATGTTTTATCGTGGAAAAGGGAACGCCCGGATTTACCTTCGGTAAAAAGGAAAATAAGATGGGAATCCGTGCCAATTCCACCCGGGAATTGATCTTTGAGGACTGCAAGATCCCGGCAGAGAATATCATCGGACGCGAAGGCACCGGATTTATCATAGCCATGAAGGTATTTGACAAAAGCCGTCCCATGGTCGGTGCCCAGGCAGTGGGCATTGCCCGCGGCGCTTTTGAGGCAGCCATCCGTTATTCGCAACAACGTCAGCAATTTGGCAAGCCAATCTCGTCCTTTCAAGCGGTGCAGTTCATGCTCGCCGATATGGCCACCCAGATCGAAGCAGCCCGCGCATTGGTGATGCAGACTGCCCGGATGGTGGATGCCGGCATCAAAGGTTATGCTAAGGAATCCGCTATGTGCAAATACTATGCCTCGGATGTGGCGATGAAAGTGACCACCGATGCCGTCCAGATCCTTGGCGGCTATGGGTATATGAAGGAATATCCTGTGGAAAAGATGATGCGCGACGCCAAGATCCTCCAGATCTATGAAGGCACCAATCAGATCCAGCGCGGCATCGTTGCCGGCGCTCTGCTCAAAGAATACTATTAAGGACGATCGATGCAAGAATGGATAAAGAGCGCACCCTTTGCCATCACGGTATGCGATAAAAACGGTTTCATCACCGAAATGAACGACAAAGCTGGCGAAACCTTCGCCCAAGACGGAGGTCTGGCATTGATCGGCAAGAACCTCTTTGACTGCCATCCACCCCACGCCTGTGAGACGATCAGACGCATGCTCGCCACCGGAGACTCCAATATCTATACCATCGGCAAGGCAGGCAAACGCAAACTCATCGTCCAACAACCTTATTGCATTGACGGCGCGGTCGAAGGGATCGTCGAGATGTCTATCGAATTGCCGTTTGATATGCCTCACCATGAACGCAGCTAAGACATTAGTCCATGTATGCTGTGCGCCCTGTTTTGCGGCGCCCTACCAAGACCTGAGAGACAAGGGGATGGATGTGACCGCCTGGTGGTTCAACCCAAATATCCATCCCTATACCGAATACCAGAAACGGCTGCAATCGCTCCTGGACTTTGCCGCAGAAAAGCATCTGCCCCTGATCCTGAGTAACGAATACGAATTGGAAACATTTCTGCGTCATATAGCCCCCGATCCCGGGTCACGCTGTGAATATTGCTACCGCTTGCGGCTAGAAGAACTGGTCAGAACGGCTCGGGAACAGGGCTTTGACTATTTTTCCACGACCCTGCTCTATAGCAAAAATCAAAATCATGACCGGATCGTAGCCATTAGCTGCGAATTATCGGAACGATATGGCATTGCTTTTTATAATGACGACTGGCGGCGGTTATGGCAGCGGGGAATTGACTTATCCAAAGCGGCTGGTATGTACCGCCAGCAATATTGCGGCTGTATCTACAGCGAAAAAGATCGCTATCTGGTAAAGAAATGAGCAGATACAGAAAGATAGACCTCAGCCTGGTTAAAAGCTACTCGTTGGCACAGCGAACTAGTAAGGTAGATGCCAAACATTTAGCCAAGACGGGCAAAGTGGCCTTGGATGCTTTTTGGGATTGCTGTCCCGACATACTGCAAGCCCGGGCGATGAAAGAACTTATCTCTGCCTGCCGCCGAGCGAAAGAACGGTGTAAAGCCATCATCGCCGGATTGGGCGGCCATGTCATCAAATGCGGCTTGTCGCCGTTACTGGTCGAAATGATGGAAGCGGGCTTTATTACCTGCATCTGCGCCAATGGTTCGGTAGCGATCCATGACTATGAGATCGCCATGAGTGGATCCACCTCGGAGGATGTAAGCGAAGCGCTGGCAGAAGGCTCTTTCGGCATGGCGGAGGAAACCGCGGACGGAATCAATACCTATCTGGTCAAAGCCGCGGCAGAAGGTCTCGGAGCCGGTGAAGCGCTGGGTCGTGAACTATGGGAAAAGGCATCCTATCGGGAACTCTCTCTGCTTGCCAATGCCTGGCGTTTGAGTGTCTCCGTAACCATCCACGTCGGCCTCGGCACCGATATTATTCACCAACATCCCTCTGCCGATGGCGCTGCGATCGGCAAGACCTCGCTGCATGATTTTCATGTCCTGGCGGATCAGGTGGCCGGTCTCAATGACGGTGGCGTTTTTATCAACTTCGGCTCGGCGGTGATTATACCAGAAGTATTTGTCAAAGCGCTCAACCTGGCACGAAATACCGGGCATGACGTGCGTGATTTTACGACAGCGGTATTTGACATGAATTCGCATTACCGGCCGTGGGAGAACATCGTTCGCCGCCCGGTCCAGACCGGAGGCAAAGGCTATTACTTCATTGGTCATCATGAACTGATGATCCCGCTGTTCGTTAAGAGTTTGATACCTTGAAGCCGGCGTGGCAATTTCGCCTCGCTGAGAAGATTTTCCTTGATTTAATCCCGCTGGCTCAGAATTTGGCCTATAGGTGAAAGAATGTCCTTGAAAAAGGGGTAACAAAGATGAAAGCTATTGAAGGAAACCTGATCTCCAAAGGATTTAGGGTTGCACTGGTAGTCAGCCGGTTCAACGATATGATCGGCAAAAAATTGCTGGATGGGGCGATGGACTGCCTCCTGCGGCATGAGGTAAAGGAAGAAGACGTTACGGTGATCTGGGTGCCGGGAGCATTTGAGATACCGCTGGTGGCAAAGCAAGCAGGTTTATCCGGTAAATATGATGCCGTGATCTGTCTGGGTGTGCTGATCCGGGGTGCTACACCTCACTTTGAATACATCAGCAGTGAAGTTACAAAAGGGATCGCTCTGGTGGGGCTGGAACTCAATCTTCCCGTAATCCACGGTATCCTGACCACGGACAACATCGAACAAGCGATCGAACGTGCCGGATCCAAAGCCGGCAACAAAGGCTGGAATGCTGCGCTCGCTGCCTTGGAAATGATCAATCTCCTGAAGGAGATAAACTGATGGGCCAACGGCGCAAAGCGAGAGAGATAGCAGTCCAAACCTTGTACGCGCTGGACTTTGCTGATATCGAAAGCGCGTTTCGTGAGTATTCTTTACTGACCGAATATCCCGAAGTGCTGCAGCAATTGGTCGGTGCTGAAAAGATCGATACTTCATCACCGGTCTATGCCTTTGCCGATGAGTTGATCAAAAATTCGATCATCAACATCGAAGACATTGAAAACGAGATCGATAAACACTCAGATAACTGGTCGCTGGAGCGTATCGCCCACCTTGACCGTAACATCCTGCATATTGCCGTGTATGAATTACTTTACACTGATACTCCCCCCGCCGTGGTGATCAATGAAGCTATCGAGATCGCTAAGAAGTTCTGTTCCGAAGGTAGCGGGAAATTCATCAATGGTATCCTGGATGCCATCTATCAGGATATCTCCGGCAACAAGTAAGGTATATGGGTAACCCTCTACGCTGCAGTATCGGCGTGATCGCCTACAATGAGGAACACAATATCCTCCGGCTCTTGCAAGCACTTTGTATGCAGCAACTGCAGAAGGCAGAGATCGTTGAGATCATTGTTGTTTCCAGCGCCTGCCGGGATCGGACGGATGAGATCGTCCGCCAGTTCATTGCGGAGCGTAGCGAGAATTTCTCACCCAAGGTGATCCTGCTCACCCAGGCAAAACGGGAAGGCAAGGCATCCGCCATCAACCTCTTTATGAAACATGCCGTCTGTGATATCCTGATCGTGGAAAGCGGGGATACAATTCCTGCGCCCGATGCCATCGAAAAACTGGTTTTGCCATTTGTTGATTCCAAGACCGGTGCTACCGGTGGCAGACCCATACCGGTCAACAAGGCAGATACTTTGATGGGGTATGCCGTGCAATTGCTTTGGCGTCTACATCACCGGATGGCGATGATCAGTCCCAAATTGGGGGAACTGATTGCCTTTCGCAAAGTAATGGAAAGCATTCCACCTGATACGGCAGTGGACGAAGCCAGCATCGAAGCGATCATCCGCTACTCCGGATTACGCCTCAAGTATGTCCCGGCTGCCATTATTCAAAACAAAGGACCGGAAAACTTGAGGGACTTCATCAAACAGCGCCGCCGCGTCCAAAACGGACATCTGTGGCTCAAGCACAAGCATCAATACAGCGTTGTATCCCAGGACTCCGGAGTGCTTTTTAGGATACTGCTAAACGAGATCAGGGATAATCCGCTGCAACTTGCAAAACTGATCCTCGTGATCAAACTGGAGATCATCTGTCGTCTTCTTGGATACTATGACTTTTACATCAAGAAAAAGAACCCTTTTACCTGGGACATCTCTCAATCCACCAAGAAATTGGCTTGATGGCAGGATGCAGGCAAGTCAAACAAGGTTATAGTGTGATCTTCTTATTGTTCAGGATAGTCGGCTATTGTTTCAAACGTCTGATCGGTTTTCCCAGAATGATGCCGATGAACTATACTATAAGTTTGCTCAATACCTGCAATTCCCGGTGCAGCACCTGCAACATCTGGAAGAAGCAGAGTAAGAACCTGACTCTGGATGAATACCGCAATATATTCCGATCCATCGGCCATTCTCCATATTGGATCACTTTCAGCGGTGGTGAACCGTTTTTGCGCAATGATATCGTGGAGATCGTAAAACTCTCCTATTCATATTGTCGGCCGCGGATCATCAATATCCCTACCAACGGTTTGATGGTCAAGACCATCGTGGAAAAGACCGCCGCCATAACCAATGCCTGCCCCCGCTCACAGATCATCGTCAACATCTCCCTGGACGGGATCGAAGAAAAGCACGACCAGATACGCAACGTGCCCGGCTCCTATAAAAAAGCTATATCCACCTTTCACAAACTCAAAGCGCTTAAATTTAAGAATCTCTCCATAGGCATCCATACTGTGATCTCCAAATTGAACGTAGAGGATTTCCCTTTTATCGCCAGCCAGTTGCTCCGGTTGGATCCTGATTCCTATATCACGGAAATAGCCGAGCAGCGCGTGGAATTGGATACGATGGATGCAGACATCGCTCCCGGACAGATCGCCTATAAATCCGCCATCGACTATTTGATCCACCGGATCAAAAATGACAGGTTCATGGGTATGAACAAGGTTATTATGGCTTTTAGGGTCGAGTATTATGATCTGGTCAAACGTATCCTGCGCGATGAAACGCAGGTTGTTCCTTGTTATGCCGGGATCGCCTCGGTGCAGATTTCGCCCGATGGCGATGTCTGGTCTTGCTGTATGAAGGCAAAGGTTATCGGCAGATTGCGCAAGACCAAATACAACTTCCGCAAGATATGGTATTCTGCAGAGGCAGAATTGGAACGCCGCAGCATCCGCCGTAAAGATTGCTGGTGTCCTCTTGCCAACGCATCCTACACCAATATGCTCTTTCATTTGCCGACGGTTCTGCGTGTTTTTTACCGTAGTTACATAAAGTGGTGGAGTTGATATGATATCATTGGAAAGTACGCATTTTACGTTTCCCAACAGCATGATCGAACACAGGAGCGACATGAGCGGAAGATTCGGCTGGTTTGTCTGCACTTGGCATCCCGAGAAGGACGTCATACTTGAAGAGATTCAAGCAGAGATCAAACTCCAACTTATCAATTCCGGGATCGATCAGGTGACACGATTTGAGGCGGAGGTATGGCTTCAGCGTTTTTGTGAAGACTTTCACTGGAAATTGCACGCCCTACTAAAGAAATCCACTCTTACCGAAAAGGGGATCTCCCTGTTATTGGGGATTATGTATGACCATGAGATCTTCCTTGTCCAGTTTGGCCGGCTCGTCGCAGCCATAGCCGGACAAAAGGGGATTAGAGGCATCGGCACCGGTTGGAAAAACTTTCATGTCAAATCCATGGATGCCATGTCCCTCTTGGGCGGCAAAGAAGACGATATAAAGATAAAACCCGTGCGAATCATGCTTAAAGAGAATGAACGTTTGATCGTGCTGACCGTCAAACTGGCAGAAAAACTCCTGCCCCAAGTCCATGATCCAGAAATGCTCAAGACCTTGGCAGAATCCTACGCTTCGGAAGCGGATAACATGTTTTTGATCATCGCTGCCCGCGAAAAGCTCATAGTCCCTAAAAAACTAAAACTCAAGCGCTTCCAGATTAGCGGGATCTTTTTGGTCGTTCTGGCTATATCGGCCATTGCTTATATGGTGTGGGGAAATCGTTTCATAGAAACCTCTTGCAACAAGCTCGGTATCCAATTGCGTTCTCAGCGCATCGCTACATTGGAGCAAGTGCCGGAATTCCTGAAGAGTTCTTCGCCCAATATACTCAGACAGATCTTTGCGCAGCCGGCGCGTAATATAACTTTCAATATCGGCTGGCAGACCGATCTCCAATATGAGATAACTGCATCACCGGTATTTTCCACCGATAATATTTATCTCGCATCCCATAACATCGTGGCTGCCTATAATCTACGCGGTAAGCAATTGGTCTGGAAAAAGCTAATGGATGCGACCATTCACGGATTGCTTCTGACTGATGGCAATACCGGAAATCTGCTGATTATCGAGGAAGACCGGCATAGCATGCTGCATGGCGACAACGGACAAGTCCTCTGGCAAGTTCAACACACGGAACGGCATATCTCATACTCCCGTAATTCACCGGTGATTCTGGCAAATAGCGATGATGCCCGTCTCGATGGCAAGATCACCGTCATCCCTCAAGAAAAGGGAATCAGTGTCTATGACAGCCAACGCGGCGAACTGATCTCCAGTATATCTTTCAATGACAAATTGCTGTTTCTTTCGGATTATGACCGTCTGCGCCAGAGTTTTTATGCCGTGGTAGGTGAAGCGCTTTTTTGCGTGGAACTCAATATAAGGAACTAATGGATGAACCTTCGCCATGCTGTTCTGATCGTACTTCTTCTCACTTTGACCGCAGCGAATTCGGTGACTGGGGGAACGGCAAGCCGTGGCTTTGCCAGGCTACAGTATGACGGCGGAGGAGATTGGTATAACGACCCGGAGGTCTTACCCAATCTGTCTCGTTATGCAAACAGTGTGCTCAATACAAATTTTCCCATCGATCAGACAGTGGTCAGAGCCACCGATCCCCGCCTTTTTGATTATCCCTTTGCCTTTATGACCGGACATGGCAACATCCGGTTCAGCGAACGGGAATTGGAAAATCTGAGGGACTGGTTATTGCGTGGCGGTTTTTTGTATGCTGATGATGATTATGGCATGGATGCCGCTTTCCGGCGCGAGATCAAACGCGTCTTTCCTGAATATGACCTGATCGAACTCGATTCCACATTTCCTCTTTTTACCTCTTTCTACGATTTTGGCGGCGGATTACCCAAGATACACAAACATAACGAAAAGCCGCCTCAAGCATTCGGCATCTTTGATCCAAACGGACGACTGATGGTGCTATATACCTACGAAACAAATATCAGCGACGGTTGGGCGGATTATGAGACACACAAAAATCCCCCCCAGGTGCGCGAAACCGCTCTCCGCTTCGGTGTAAACATCATCTATTATATTCTTGCCCGACCATCATGAAGGTCCTTATCCTCTCCGATATCCATTATAAATTTGCTCCCCGTGACCATGACGACCGCTGCAATCAGGAGATCATTCTTAATTTCCTGGTTACGGTTCGGGAAGAACACTACGACCTGCTCATCCTCAATGGCGACATCTTTGACCTCTGGTTCGACTGGAAACATACCATTATCAAACAGTATTTTCCAATGCTCAAACGTCTTGCGGATATCGGCGAACAAGGTTGCCGGATAGTTTATGTCAGCGGTAATCATGATTTTTGGTTCAATGACTTTTTCTCTGCCTATCTCAGTGTGGATATCCATCAGCAACGATTCGAACTGGAAGCGGACGGGAAAAAGATTCTCGTCACCCATGGTGATTTGCATACCTGCCATGATACCCGCTACCGCTTGTTTCGCAGCATCATCCGTCTTCCTTTGATGAAACGTATCTTTGCCATGATCCATCCCGATTGGGCATTGGAACTTGGCGCATATATCTCCCGCAGCAGCCGTACCCGCTCCAAAACCGATCCCGTCCGGCAGCAGAAAATCTCAGGATTACAGCAATATGCACAGAAGATGATGCCACACTTTGATTACGTGATCATGGGACACAGCCATGAACCATGCCTAATCACTTACCCCAAAGGCAGTTATGCCAATTGTGGCGACTGGATCAAGCACAGCACATACATCAAAATTGTTGACGGCAAACTGGAACTTGTCAAATATGCGCCTTAGACTTGATCATCACAAGAAAGAAACAATGATAAACAAAGGAGCTATCAATGACTCATCACAGTAAATTCAACCCACAGGCAATACTGCTGGTCTTGCTCTTGTTAAGCATTTCCATGCTGCTCTATTCTTCCCGCCAAGGCGTGCTTCGGAAGGAACTGACCAATAACAAGGTAAACTTGATAATGGAAACCACGCAAGGCACGATCGAACTCGAATTATGGCCTGATCTTGCCCCCAAAACAGTTGATAATTTTGTGAAACTCAGCGAATCTGGCTTCTATGAAGGTATCTACTTCCACCGCGTGATCCCCAATTTTATGATCCAGAGTGGCTGTCCCAATACCAAGAATGGAGATCGCAGCGACGACGGACGGGGCAGCCCGGGGTACCGCTTTGAGGATGAGTGTTATCTTGCCGGCGGGGAGATCACCGGCATGATCCCCGATGAAGAGGTCGCCGCTCTCGTTTATGAGAAGATCCTCATTCCCTACCTCCAGATCCATCAGCAAAATTCCGATCCCGAGATCCAGAGCATTCTTCAGGCGTGTCAGGAAACCCAAAGTTGGGCACCTTTTATGGAACGCACGGTGGAGTATTACCGGGAAAAGACCGGTAGCCAGGAAAAAATCCATCACCGGATACTCAAAGCATCGGTGGATTACGGATATGTCGCCATGGCAAATTCCGGTCCCAATACCAATGGCTCACAGTTCTTTATCGTCACCAACAAAGCCGGCACTCCACATCTCAACGGCAAGCATACCGCCTTCGGTAAAGTCGCCAAAGGCATGGAAATTGCCCACAAGATCGAAAACTTAGCCCGGGATAAAAACGACAATCCACTGGCTGATAATCAGGCAGTGATCACCCGCATCACAGTAAAGAAATAACCTATGGCACGGACGGGCAAATCCTCGCTACAACAGGAGATCATGGCTTGGCTCAAGGCAAATCAATATGCCTATCTGGCGACCTGCGACAAAAAGCAGCCCCGCGTCAGACCGGTAGTCCTGTTTTACGTGGATGACCGTTTCTGGGTCGTCACCTTCAGCGGCGAATCCAAAGTCCAGCAAATCTCGAGTAATGGCGCCATCGAAGTATGCCTACCCCTGATCGAAGGGGGGCATACCGGATATATCAGATTCAGCGGCTATGCTCGCATAGTGAGTGACAATGTGCAAAAGCGCAAGGCCACGGAATTTTGTTATTTCTTTGATGAATACTTTGATGGCGTTGATGATCCTGATTTTTCACTGCTTGAACTCGACCTGATCGAAGCGGAATTTCTCCGTCCCGCCGAGACCCACGGTCAATCCTGCACTTTGCGGCGATATTGACGCTGATTTCTACCTGGGGTGGAAAGATGAAAGCGATTTTTACCTATATGGACGAACACCTCGGCAATAATTACATCGTCATCCCCAAGATCCGTGAAGCACATACTGCTCTGGGCAATGTCGTCATCACCTTTGACAATGGTGACCGCCGCACCCTTGATGTGGCAGACGCAGCCAGGACCTTGGCTGAGATCGTGGCTGCACTGGAAGAATACTACACGCTTTGATCGGAGAGACCATTGAACATCTTGGGATCACCAGATATTGAGGTCGTAAGAAAACATTATCATTAGTTTTCCAGCACCATCAGATGATTATGATGAGTTTTCCAGTGCCATCAGATGAGTATGACGAGTTTTCCAGCGTCATCAGATGTTAGGCGGTGGTTTCAACCACCGTTTCTGATCATGAAGGCACATATAGGTCTTCTGCGTTTTTTGACATTGTGAGGACTTCAGTTCGAACGCGAGACATACTTCCAGCACATTAACAGAAGGATTTCTGTCCAGCGGGAGGGGGATTACCCTCGGACTAAAGTCCTCAAAAAGTCCTGATGCCCTGTGGGCTGATCCTTGGTTGTGTTCCGAACGGTAACTGAAGTCACCTCCTAACATCTGGTGCTGCTGGAATGACGACAGGTTCTGTCTGACAACTAGTCAGTTTATAACCGTAAGAACGACACCCTAAACAATTCAACGGTCTTTCGGATCTAATTGACCCTACTCAAGTATCCCGACAATGTGATGTATTCCGTCTTACCCAAAAGTATCTCCAGTTTTTCTGCTACCCCAGCCACAAAACCATAGGTCTTAAACCGGCGCAACAGATTCATCTCCAGTTTCGGATGACCAGGATCCACTTCCCGCGGATGGATGTAGATCATCAACGGTTGTTTTTGCAAAACCCTGTCCGCCATCCTGCCCAGAAGATTCCCGGGACAAAACCTGAGATACACGCCGCCAAACAATCCTGCCCTGATCCCCGCGATTTTTACTACCGATAGCGGAAATTCGTAGATATCGCCCGTCAACTTCGAGATAGTGCCCATACTGATGTCGCCGGGCATCATCCGCTGATGTCCCAATCGATTCGGGATCATCGATGAATCATAACGGTAACCCGCTTCCACCAATATATCAAAATACCAGGGCATAGTGTGATCCATCAAAAATCCGGCACTTCGCCAGCCAATTACTTCCTTGCCTCCAATATCTTCCAGGAGAAACCGTGAATCCTGCGCCTCAGAAAAAAAACTCGCCGCACTCATCCCCCGCACTTTCTGATGATACAATCCATGCGACGCAACTTCATGACCCAAATCCAATGCCCGTCTCACCAATTTCGGAAAGCGCCGCGCAATATAACCCAAGAAGAACAGCGTCCCCCGCACTCGATGGCGTTCCATCATTTCAAAAAGACGGTCCAAACCCACCTCAACCCGCGCTGGGATACAGTCCCAGGTATCTGCCTGAGGTGCTCCCGTCACACCTATGATGTGATAATAATCCTCTACATCGACGGTAAAGAATCCGGGCTGTCTATCTCGTTGTATTTGCATCTGGTTCATATATGCCGGCCAAGCCATCTGTCCCGCAATTCCCTGTCAAGCAAATATTCTCTCCTGATGCACCGTAAAATCTGAAGACCACTATCAATGAAGGAGTCCATTGCATAGACGGGGATCAATAGAGTTTGAGATCTTGAGAAGGCAATACAATTAGTTTTCCATACCCATGAGATATTAGGCGTTGGTTTCAACCACCGTTTCGTATCGTGAGAGTACATACAACCCTACTGGGTTTTTTAGACATTGTGATGACTTCAGTCCGAACGAGAGCCATATGCCAGCGTATTAAAAGAAGAAGCCCTGTCCGGCGAGAGGGGATTTGTCTCGGACTAAAGTCCTCCAAAAGTCCGGATACCCTAGCTGATTGATCGATAGCGGTGCTCCGAACGATGACTGTGGTACTACCCAACTTCTGATGGTACGGCAATAATACAGGATCTTGTTTTGACAATTAGTTAGTTTAAAAGCGGAAAAACAATACCCTAGAGAGTGTCGTCACGAGATTGACAAAAAAGCTACCCTGAATATTATGGCAAC
>JBBISI010000026.1:0-29523 GCA_037441405.1 Candidatus Cloacimonadota bacterium | reverse complement strand
ATCGAAGACCAGTAAAAACGCCGAATTGAAAAAATGCTGATACGATTTGAAAAAAAATAAGTGAGAACGCATATGGGTAGCCCAATCTGCGATGGGAAGATGAAATATGTCCCGGTTGTCCGGTAAAGCGAAAATGCTTGACATATAGGACGAATTTGTAGCGTGGAGAGGAATTATCGGGTATGAGGTGAAAAAATTGAAAAACAAAGAGATACAGCGAAAGCACCGGGAAGACCGGCATAAGGATGAACAGCGGGATAAACCGCTCCGCAACAAGAAATTCCGCAAGAAAAAGCCCTTTGTCCAGGACTGGGGGGAAGCGATCCTCTTTGCCTTTGTGGTAGCGATGATCATCCGCAACTACACTTTCCAAAACTTCATGATTCCCAGTTCTTCGATGGAGGAGACGTTGCTGGTGGGCGATTATCTGGTGGCTAACAAGTTGAAGTATTATTTATCCAGCCCACAGAGGGAGGATATCGTCACTTTCCGTTATCCCAAGATCGAAGAAAACACGCCGGAACACCCTCAGTACCGACATAATTTTGTCCGCGTCTTCGATCCGATCTATATCAACAAATCGACTTCATTCAGCCGCTTTCCACTGACCTTTTTTCATATCACCTATTATGCCCGGAAGAATGTGGTCAAGAGGGTAATCGGAATGCCCGGCGATACATTGGAGATCAGGGACAAGATTGTCCGAATCAATGGCGAGCCCTTTGTTCGAGGTTATGAGCGATATGATGTGCCAATTCCCCCGCCCCCAATGTCCCCCCGGGAGATCAGATCCAGTCGTCTGGCGCCACAATCAATTGATCAGGTATCGCTAAATCCATGGTATCATGTGTTTGCGCTTAATCCTGGAGAGATCTACAACCGTGATTGGTTCGGACCGATAGTGATCCCGGAAGGTAGATATTTCGTATTGGGCGACAATCGTGACGTGAGTGAGGATAGCCGTTACTGGGGCTTTTTGGAGCGGAGGGATATTACTGGAACACCATCACTGATCTTTTGGTCAAAAGGTATCGAGTATAACAAACTCTATGATGTTCCCCATGTCCGTCCTCAGAGGATATTCCGGTTGATCAGGTGATCCCGGCGGTATATATCCACATCCCTTTCTGCCTGAACAAGTGCGGGTATTGTGCCTTTTATTCGGTTGTTTACAGGCCACGAGAGGTGAAGCGTTATTGCCAGATGCTGCTGCAGGAATTGGATCTGTTCACGATGCTACACGAGATCAAAGCGGATACGGTGTATTTTGGTGGAGGGACTCCATCGCTGCTTTCTGCCGATCAGATCATGGAGATCCTGGGAAGTTTTGCTCGGTGCGGAACATGCGAGATCACCCTGGAGATCAATCCGGCGCAGATCAATCACAAGTTTTTGTCGGAATTAAAAAGAACACCGGTGAACCGATTGAGTATCGGGATCCAATCCACGCAGGAAGCCAAACTGAGGTTTTTGGGCAGGAAACACCGTACAGTGGATGTTAAGCAAGTGATGTGCTTGTGCCGTGAATCTGGCTATGATAATATCTCTGTGGATTTGATGTATGGTCTGCCGGGAGAAAACTGCCTGTCGCTGGAAAGCGATATTGAGCGCTTGCTCGAACTCGAACCGCAGCATCTGTCGGCATATCTATTGAGTTTGGAACCCGGGACTGCCATGGCTTCATTCAATCTGCAATTGCCTTCGGATGAAGAAACGGCTGCACAGTATCATCTGATCCGCAGTAAATTGAGGGAGGCAGGTTATGTCCAATATGAGATCTCCAATTTTGCTCGTGAAGGTCACGAATCAAGACACAATCTCCATTATTGGGAAAGTGACGACTATTTGGGGATGGGTGCTTCAGCCAGCGGCTGTATTCAAGGCATCCGCTATGTCAATCCGAGTGATCTTGGACAGTATGAAACTCAGATAAAAGGGGGGGTGATAATGCCTACTGCCGAGTATCCGGAAGGCAATCGAGAGCGGATTGACCATATTATTATGGCCTTTCGCCTACGTAAGGGTATCGACCGGCAGGAATATCGCCGCCGGTTTGGCACTGATGTCCATGACGATTATCTGCACGTATTCAGAAAAGATGAACTCAAAGAGATGTTTGAGATCGATGATCTGTCGATTCGTCTGAGCGACCAGGCACTATTTGTTTCCAATTCAGTGTTAGTGGAGTTCGTATGAGCCGGGGTCAACTGGAAGATCTGCGCACCCGACTTGGTGAAGCGATAAGAGGCAGCGAGTTTGAAGGACAGGTTTTTTTTGCCGGCGGTTGTGTTCGGGATTATCTGTTGAACCGTCCCACCAATGACTTTGACCTGACGGTCGCTTTGCGAGATGGAGGCATCGCTCTGGCGAACCATCTGCATAAAAAAGGACTGGCAAGCGAACCGGAGGTTTATGAGGGCTTTGGCACGGCGATGACTTATCTCGAAGCGGATGATGAACGCTATAAACTGGAATTGGTCATGACGCGCCGTGAATCCTACCGTCACCGTAATCGCAAACCGAGCGTGGAGTATGGCACATTGGAAGAGGATGTCCTGCGCCGGGATTTTACCATCAATTCTTTGCTCATGAAAATAAACGACGGCTCTATCCTGGATTTGAGTGGAAAAGGCAGAGATGATCTGTCCCAAGGAATCGTCAGGACGGTCGCTGACCCCGCCGTTATTTTTATGCAGGATCCTCTGCGTCTGCTAAGGGCGTTGCGATATGCCACCGATCTGGAATTTATCATTGAGGATGATACTTGGACTCAGATTATTAAATCTGCTTACTCGATCCTAGATATATCATTGGAAAGAATAGCGGAAGAGATGAACCGGATAATTGTACTACCACACGCAGACAGAGCATTAACAATGCTGAGGGACAGCGGATTAATGAAGCATGTTTTGCCGGAGGTTCAGCGATTGGTGGGTCTCGAGCAAAATAAATATCATCATCTCGATGCTTATGATCACAGTGTCGAGGTTTTCCGTCATTGCCGTGGCGATCTTCGACTCAGATGGGCTGCCTTGTTACATGATGTGGGCAAAGCGCAAAGCCAAAGCATCTCGGCAAAAGGAACGCAACAGTTTATCGGACACGAAAGAACCGGTTCGGATATGGCGAGGTCTATTTTACAGCGTTATTTCCTGCCCAAGTCCATAATTGATAAGATTTGCCGGATGATCGCAGATCACATGCGCTTAAAACAAGGTGGGGATCGGGGACAGAATATAAAAGACAAAACCCTGCGGCAATTGATCCATTCCTACGGCAATGATATCGACTTGCTGCTGGAACTGATCCATGCGGACAACATGGCTCATCACCCTGATTTCCGGATGCCGGAACAGGGGAAAGCAGTGACAGGGAGGATGGCAAAATTGACCGAGCAAATGGCAGAAAAAAGATTTACCTTGACAGGTATGGACATAATTCACGCTTTTAACATAGATTCGTCCCCTTTGGTCGGGAGATTGCTTAAAATAGCAGAAGAGGCATGGCTCGAAAACCCAGACCTGACCAGCGAGGAACTAATCGAGAGAATCAGGGAGAATAAGAAATGAAACGGATAGTATCGATCATGGCGGTATTGATCATCGGGGTTACCGCTTTGAGCGCAGAGATCCTTATTCCTATGGATATTACGCAGACTAACCATCTCAAGGCTTACGGTATCGCCTTTCAGGCGCTTAAAGATCAGTATGTCGGACAGTGGCTGCTAAATTACCGGGGCGGATCATTTCTTTTTCCGGATTCCGATCATCTGACGGCACTATGTAATATCCGGGGCGTACGCTTTGAAAGAATCTCATCCTCAGCAGTAGCTGCCATTATGCTTGATATCCAGGAAAACAACATGGAATCAGTCGTTTTGGAAAAAGAACCCAAGATCGCCGTTTATATCCCACCTAACACCTTGCCCTGGGATGATGCAGTCTCATTGGCTCTGGAATACGCAGAGATCCAATATGATCGCGTGTGGGACGAAGAAGTCCTGGCAGGTAAACTGGCTGATTATGACTGGCTGCATCTGCATCACGAGGATTTTACCGGCCAGTATGGCAAGTTTTATGGTGCCTATCGGCACACTGCCTGGTATCAGAATGAAGTAAGAGTGAACGAGGAAATGGCGACACGGCTCGGTTTTGTCAAGGTCTGGCAACTCAAGCATGCGGTAGCGGAAAAGATCCGTGAGTATGTAGTCAATGGTGGCTTCCTTTTTGCTATGTGCGCTGCCACCGACACGATCGATATTGCGCTTGCCGCCAGCGGAGTGGATATTGTGGACGCCCCGATTGATGGCGATGGGATCGATCCGCACTATAAGAGTAAGTTGAACTTTGATCGGACATTCGCCGTTGAGAATTGTGAATTGATCACAAATCCATTTATCTATGAGTTCTCGGATTGCGACGCCAGCGACTATTCGCGACTCAGAGGTGCGGAAGCGGACTACTTCCAACTGTTTGACTTTTCCGCCAAATATGATCCCGTGCCCACCATGCTTACTCAGAACCACGTCAATGTGGTCAATGGTTTTTTGGGGCAGACCACCTCATTCTTCAAGGATAAGGTCAAAAAGAGCGTTATTATCCTGGGCGAAGTTCCCGGGCATAATGAAGTCAAATACTTGCACGGTAATTTGGGCAAGGGGACTTTTACCTTTTATGGCGGTCATGACCCTGAGGACTACCAACACCGCGTTGGGGATCCCGATACAATTCTTGATCTTTTCAAGAGTTCACCCGGCTACCGGTTGATTCTTAATAATGTCCTGTTTCCTGCTGCGGAGAAGAAGGATCTAAAGACCTGATGGAGGTAGCGGAGTAATTTGATCCTCCGATGAGTAATATGAGTAAATTCTATCATAAAATACGCCGAACTCAGACCATGGTGGGTATCTTCACCATGGTGATTCTTGTAGCCCTTGTGGGTGGTTATGCCTGGCTGAGAGACAGCATCAATCTTAGGACACAGAAAGAACTCAAGGTGCATTTTACTGATGTCAACGGACTTGAGATCGGCGACAAGGTCGTCTTTCGCGGGATGGAAATAGGTCGCATCAAAAAGGTAAAGGTAGTGGATCAGCGCGTGATCATCGGCAGTCGTGTCGATGCCGGATTAATGATTCCCCGGGACTCCCATTTTAGCGTTCGTGAAGGCAGTTTGATGGGTGGCAAATACCTTGCTATCGATGCCGGCGTTTCGCACACACCGATTGATTTTAGCATCATTCATGAGGGATACGTGACTCCGGGAATTATGGCAGTCATGGCAAAAACGGTGGGCTCAATTGACGAAGTGCATGCCATCTTAAAACAATTGCGGAGACCAGGAGGAATCCTGGATGGAACGAAAAGTGTTATTGCCACCGCTGATGGTGTGCTATCCAACATCGATCTCACCAGAAAAGAGCTTGAAACTGATATAAAGGCAATGATCCGCCAGATCGATCAATTGACATCGACGGTGAATACTGTGATTATGTCAAACTACGAGGATGTGACCAGGACATTCTCATCCGCTCCTGAACTAATCGGCAATATTAATGCTACGCTCGACAGTTTGCAAACTCTGGCTGGCAGATTGAATATCACAGCGCAGAACCTGCAAGACGAACGAAACACGGCAGGTAAGCTCCTGACCGATGATAAATTGTACAATGAACTGAACCTGACATTGGACAACCTGAACACTCTCATTACCGACATCAGAACCAATCCCAAGAAATATGTCCGCTTCAGTTTGTTCTGACACATCCGGGACTCAAATGAAAAGATACATCTTGCTCTGCCTTATCCTGATTGCCGCCCTTTCTTATCTTCCGGCTTACTATTTTGGTCAAAACAAGGTAAATACCCGCCCGGTGACTTGGTCGATGATTGAGACCTTACATTTTGACGTTCACTTTCCCTCCGGTAATGATGAATTTGGCCGCTTGGTTGCTCTGATGGCAGAAGAAACCTATTATTACCTCAAGGATAGTTTTCAATTTCCCATCCTGTCACGGATTCCCATTATCGTGTATGGTTCCAAGACCGAGTTTCAGACCACTAATATCATCTATCCGCTGCTTTCTGAAGGAGTGGGTGGCTTTACCGAGAGTCTCAAGAACCGTGTGGTTGTGCCTTTTACTGGGAGTTACAAACAACTGGAAGACGCCTTGACCCATGAACTTACGCATGCCTATATCAATGCCATGGACAAAGGCATGGGAGGGTCATTCATCAGTTTGCGGAGCAGTTATTTCCCTTTTTGGTTTGCGGAAGGACTACCCGAACTGCTGTCTGTGGGCGGGGAGAGTGTCTACAACAATATGTTTGTCCTAGATATGGTGGTAAACGACAATATCCGTCCCTTGGAATTCTTGGAAGGTTATCTGGCATACCGCCTGGGAGAATCGTTTCTCGCATATCTCGATGAAGTATATGGCCGTGAAAAGGTAATGGATTATTTCTATGCGCTAAGGGTTATCAGCAATCTTGATGATGCCACCCGCAAGATATTTGGCACGAAATTCCGAGAATTGGAATCTCGCTGGCGATTTCATCTGAAACGACAGTTTTTTCCATGGATCGGAAGCCATACTGTTCCCAATGAAAAGTTCGATAGGCGCACCAATCATCAGGAGGACGGATCATCACTCAATTACGCTCCGCGATTTTCGCGAGATGGACAGCGTTTCGTCTATTTTTCCAATCGTGGGGGGAGATTCAGCATCTGGCTGTCCTCGGCCTATGGATTGACCCCACCCACACGTGTTCTATTGGGAGAGGCATCATCCAAGTATGAGGAGTTCAATTATTTCCGTTCAACCCTTAGTTGGTTTCCAGACAATCAGCGTATAACCTTTGTATCCAAGACATCTGATGGAGACCGGATAAATATCTTTGACGTGGATAACAGGAGCTTGAAAGAGAGCATTGGCTACGATCATCTGGATGGGATCTATGAAATTGACGTTTCCCCTTGCGGCAAGTATATTGCCATGTCTGCACAAAGGTCAATGCAATCGGATATCTATTTGCTTGATTTGGTAACGCGGGAATTGACCCAATTAACCGATGACGCTTTTCATGACTATCAACCTCGCTTCTCACCGGATGGGCTTAGCATTGCCTTTACTTCAGAGCGGTCACGCAGGGATACGGACTTCCGTAAAGGGTTCTTTTCCGCGTATGTCTCAAATCTCTATCTCTACCGGATCGAGGATGCATCATTAGCCCAAATCACTTTTGAGGACTATAATTGCACCACTCCCGAATGGACCTCAAGTGGCGAGCGGATCCTCTTCATTTCCGAACGGTTTGGCACAGCTAATTTTGACTTGCTTGATCTGGCCCTCAACCAACGGGCATCCGTATCTCAAACCCTGTCTGGAGTATTCTCCGGCGACCTGTCTCCCGATGATAAAAATCTGGTGTTTTCCGGCTATTTTCAAGGTGGGTGGAACATATACTTTGCCAGTAATCCGTTGGATTCCCTGTACTTCGAGGATTACCCGAAACCTGTCCCTTTGGAACTTAAAGAAGATCTTCTGGACCGCTTAGACCTGGATAAATTGAACTATTTTGGCAGAGTTCCGCGACAAAAACCTACCCGGCACCACCCAGCCAGGTTGCGTGATCCGGAAAGCCCATTCTTCCAGTCATTCGATTTTACTTCTGAAGATTCACTGCGGATAATTCGTAATTACAGTTGGGACGAGAGACCGGACAGCATAACGGTGGTCCCTGCTATCAGGTCTTACCGGACGCGGTTTTCGCTGGATCGCTTGTGGGGTGGAGTGGCATATTCACCATCGGTAGGGACATACGGACATCTTGAATTGGGTATGAGCGACCGGATGGGCAATCACGGCATTGGCATGGATCTGGGCATATCGGGAAAGATCAAGGATTCCAATATTCTGATCACCTACCTGTATCTCAAGCACCGGATCGATTATGTCTTTGGAGTGTATAACATTTTCAACCAGTCGATCTACCGAAACTACAGCCCAGCACCGGAAGACGACTACTTCCGCGTTCGCGAAAGAGAGACCGGGGTATATGTTCTCACCCGGTATCCATTCAGTCGTTTCTTCCGAGTAGATCTCGATCACCGCCTGTATAACTGGAAGTATTATCGCGACGACTGGCGGTGGAATAGTGACTATACAAACGGTTTTTGGGACGAAAGTATCGAAGAACTAGATGGTTTTGTCTATGCCCCTGGCTTGTCTTTTATTTATGACAACGCTCTTTATGGACCGACAGGTCCGCTACTCGGCTGGCGGGGAATCTACACCATCCGGAAGAGTTTTGCCACACAGAAGATGGATTATCTAACCAACTTTACCGATTTTCGCACCTATACTCTATTTAGCCGGAGATATGCTATTGCCACCAAGACGATTGCCGGCATCAGCATGGGGAATCGTCCTCAGATGTTCAATCTGGGAGGTTACTACGGAGTTCGTGCATATGGCGGTGACTTAAGCGGCAGGAGAAAGATAATGACCAGCATCGAACTACGCTACCCAATGCTGGATTATCTTTCCATGGCATTCCCATTGCCCATCACCCTTACTTCCATCCGAGGCAGCCTTTTTGCCGATTTGGGAACAGTTTGGAACGAGAACGTCCATTTCCGGGGCGTCCGGGACGGAAAACTGGAGGATCTGTATCTCGGCTATGGCTTTGGACCGAGGATCAATCTCGGATATGTCATCCTAAAACTTGACGTTGCCTGGTTGACTGATCTTTCCAGGATTTCAAAGCCTACCTTTTATCTCAGTTTGACCGAGGATTTTTAGAAACATAATGATAAACGTCAGGAGTATGAATATGAAGATCGATGTCATGAAGAAACTCCCGGAGAAGATGGATACCCTTATCCTTCTGATAGGTGACCAGCCCAAGATGCGGGTGTTTGACCATCTTCCATCCCAGTATGCAGAAATCGTCGAGGAATTTGTCAAGGAAGGCAATTTCGACTGCAAATACAACACCATCAAGACGATGTATCATGTATGCGCGAAGGGCAAGTCCAAAATCATTCTCTGCGGATTAGGGGATCGGCAGGAACTTACCGCTGACCGCTTTCGAAACCTGATCGCCCATTGTATTCGCAATGCAGTCCAGATCAAATCCAAGGATATCTACGTGTTTTTTCCCTTTGCCATGCCTTTCACCGATATGGTTTTGGGGCATTTTGTCACCGAAGCGTGTCTGCTGGCATCTTACAGTTTCAAGAAATACCAATCGGAAACCCAGCCCTGCTCCCTCGAATCGGTGCATCTGGTTTTGGACAACAAAAATGCCCGTCATCTCAATAATGGGATCCTGGAAGGCAGGATTTATGCTGAAATGACGATATTGGCGCGTAACATGGTCAATGAACCTGCCAATGTCATGAATCCGGAGACCCTGGCAGAGACCGCCAAAAAGGCGGCGCTGGACTATGGCTTTGGCATTGATATAATTATGCCTGATCGTATCCGACGACTGAAGATGGACGCTTTTCTTGCTGTGGGACGGGGATCAGCCAACGAACCGCGATTGATCATCATGCGCTACAAAGGCAATCCCGAGAAGAAGGGAACTATCGGACTGGTGGGCAAGGGACTTACCTTTGACACCGGTGGATACTGCATCAAACAGCCACAGGGAATGCTGAACATGAAGAATGACATGGGTGGCGCCGCCGCTGTGATAGGAACCATGTCCGCTATAGCCCGACTCAGAATGAAGGTCAATGTTGTCGCCATCATTGCCGCTTGCGAAAACATGATATCCGGAAGCGCATATCGTCCGGGCGATATCATTCGTTCAATGGCAGGCAAGACCATCGAGGTCATAAATACTGATGCCGAAGGCCGACTTACCCTGATCGATGCCATTCATTATATCATTGACCGGGAACACGCCACTAGGGTGATCGATATCGCCACGCTCACGGGAGCGGCAATGGCCGCTCTGGGACCGGGCGTTTCGGCTGTCCTGTCCAACAACGATGAATGGATGAAAAAACTGAGGGAGGCATCCGATATCAGCGGCGAAAGAATCTGGCAATTGCCTGCTCACGAGGACTACAAGGAAATGCTTCGCTCAGATGTGGCTGATCTTAAAAATGTCGGTGGACCCCTGGCGGGAGCGATTACAGCGGGCTTGTTCATCCGTGAGTTTGTGGATGGCAAACCCTGGATTCATATTGATATAGCAGGAACTGCCATGTGTGACAAAGAAAGCGGGCTTTATTCGATCGGCGGGACTGGAGTCGGCGTCCGGCTCCTGACTTCGCTTTTCAAACTGATGGAATAGTTAGGAGTAGCTATGCCTCAGATTGTTAGCGCGCTGGAAGCGGCCCTGTTGATAAGACCATATAGCCGTCTTCTCATCGGCGGTTTTCTTGCCGTGGGTGCTGCAGAAGATCTTATTGATGAACTGGTTAGGGTCGGAACAAAAAACCTGCATATCGTGGTGATCGCCTCTGATTATGAGACTAGGGGCATAGGCAAATTAGTCGTCAGCCATCAGGTCTCATCAGCCCAGGTCTCACATCTGGGAACCAATAAAGAGATCCAAAACCAGATGAATAATGGCGAGATAAAAATAGAACTGGTTCCACAGGGAACTCTTTTGGAACGAGTCCGTTCTGCCGGCGCCGGATTAGGTGGCATCCTCACTCCCACGGGCATTGGAACCGTGATTGAGGAAGGCAAGCAAATCATTGAGATTGAGGGTAAATGCTACATTCTCGAAACCCCAATTGCCGGTGACTTTGCTCTCATCCGTGCCTGGAAGGCAGATAGGGCAGGTAACCTGATCTACCGCAAGACCGCCCGTAATTCCAATCCCATCATGGCTATGAGTGCATCTTGCGTAATTGCGGAAGTGGATGAGATACTTGAAATTGGTATGCTTGATCCCGAGCAGATCATTACACCAGGGATTTTCGTGAATTATCTTGTTCCGCACAAGCATAAAAGCGACAAGGAGGATTGACATGACTATCGATAAACGCTCCCTGATCGGAAAGCGCATCGCTCAGGAACTGCATGACGGGGATTATGTAAATCTGGGGATTGGGTTGCCCACCGAGGTGGCAAATCACATTCCGCCCGATGTTCACGTCATCTTCCAGTCCGAGAATGGCATGTTGGGTGTGGGACCCACCCCTGAATCAGGCAAGGAAGATCCTGATTTGATCAATGCCGGCGGCGGATTTATCACCGCTCTACCTTCCGCTGCCTATTTTGATTCGGGGCTCAGTTTTGCCATTATCCGTGGAGGCCATCTGGATGTGACGGTTCTTGGCGCTCTTCAGGTGGACCAATGCGGCAATCTTGCCAATTGGATGATACCAGGCAAACTCGCTCCCGGCATTGGAGGCGCCATGGATCTGGTCACCGGTGCCAAAAAAGTGATTGTTGCCATGGAACATTGTGATAAGTTCGGTAATTCCAAGGTCTTGAAAAAATGCACCTTACCGCTGACCGCCCAAGGCAAGGTATCGCTGATCGTGACCGATATGGCGGTTCTGGATGTTACTCCGCAGGGCTTGGTGCTTCGCGAGATCGCGCAGGATCATACTCTGGATGAGGTCATCAAAGCGACAGATGCTGATCTATTGATTCCGGAGAACATCGGTACATGGTAGGAGCAGTGTCTAGTTCTCCTGATTTCGCCATACTCCTGCGCTGGTGCAATGCTTGGAACGGCGAGGGCTTTTCGCCTCTTGAACTCGTCTTGTCCGAAGGAAGGTTTTACCTTCCATCGGATCCTTGTTGTCCCCTTCCGCTACATCAGATCGATTTTGATCGATCGATTTATGCCATTCCCGGCAGCGTTGATTTTCACGTCCACATCAATGAAAAAATGTCCGGATATGATCTGGCGGATGATTTTTCCGCTTATGCCCGGCTGGCTCAAAGATCAGGTATCCAGGCAATTGCCGCTTTTATCACCGAATCTTCGGACAGCGACCTGATCAGTCAATACCGGCGGTATGAGTCAGCAGCAAAAAAACACTTTAGCGGATTTGTCCGCTGGCACCTCACTCCCATCCATTCCTCGCGCAAGGAGATCGAGCCCTTGCTCCGCATGGGCTGCGACTTGAAGTTTTATACCACCTATCGATCCGCCGGCTTGTATAGTAGTTATGATGAGATCGGCAGATGGATGGAAGAACTATCCGATCTCAAGCCACGTATGTTGGTGCATTGTGAAGATGACAATGTCGTGACGGAAGCCAGTGAACGGCATCCTTTTACACATCCCCGCAAGCATTCCCTTCGCCGTCCGCCGGAAGCGGAGATCAAAGCGGTGGATCGATTGTGTGATTTAAGCGTTCGTTACAATTACCCCCTACATATCGTTCACGTCTCAACTCCTCAGGCAGCCAGGATCATCCAATCCGCCAAATCCAGTGCTCCCATCAGTTGTGAGACATCGCCCAATTACCTCTTTTTAAATGAGGATATCTATGACCAACCTGATGGGCATCGCTGGCTGTTTACCCCACCTCTTCGTTCCGAGAATATGCGAGGTGAATTGCGCGATCTTGCCCAGGACGGCATCTTTGACATCTATGCCACTGATCATTGTCCTTTTAGCCGGGCGGACAAAGACCGCTATCGCAATGATCTTGACCGTGTCCCGTGCGGGATTGCCGGTTCAGGAGCACTCATGCCATTGTTGCTGGACAAACTTGGCGTCAACCCGGAGCATATCATTACCCGCATTTGTGACAATCCTGCCCGATTGATGAATATGGGTGATGATTACCATCAATTGAAACCAGCCGATTGTGCCCGTTTTATCATGTTCCGCCAAATTACGGACGATGATGACATCTGCCCTGCGAACACAGATGATGCCCGGACAATCGGGCTTTACTTGCCGTCTTTTTCAGATACATTCAACCCTTGGGAAAAAGAGCATCCCCGATCTTTGATCCACCACAGCATGAATATCCCCGGCTATTTGTCGTTTCCTACCAATCCGGTGGTGATCTGATCCCGGCGGCTCAGGTTTGCCTCCGGACATTAATGAGTTTCTCACGGATCTCACGGATGTCTGTCCAGGAAGCGTTGCATAAAAAAATTGAGTGAGATTCCAGATAAGATAAGTGTTGATGTTCGCAGGATGCCGTCTTGTTACGCCGGAAGGCAGATTGTAAAGGTCGTGCCCTCCCCTTCGGCGCTTTTTACTTCGATCATCCCATTGTGCAAAGTCACGAATTCCTTGGTGAGGATCAAGCCCAGTCCGGTTCCTTTTTCCATCCGGCTTTTACCGATACTATGATGATCCACGTCGATCCGGAATAGTTTGGCGATATCTTCTTCGCTCATACCCACTCCGGTATCGACCACATCGATACAAATGTATGAATCGTGATGATATAGTTTGATCGTGATCTCTCCGCCCTGACCGGTATATTTTATGGCATTGCTTATCAAGTTCCGGATTACGGTCGTGATCATATCTGGATCTATATGCACCGGTCGCGACTTATTGTAGCACTTATGGATCCTGATCGCTTTCTGTTGGGCGATCGGCTTGATAAATTCTATCGTATTGTCCAACAACTGCTGGATGTCCACTTCGATGGGGGTGTATCTGATCTTACCGGATTGGCTTTGCGCCCAGGTCAATAGATTCTGCAGGAGTTGATGGGTATTGCGGGTGGACTGGTAAATCAGATCCGAATACTCGTTGATCTCGTCATAGGTGAGCTGATATGTCCGGTTACGCATTATCTCCGCAAAACCCATAAGGTTGTTAAGGGGGTTTTTCAGGTCGTGAGCCAGGATCGAGATGAATTTATCTTTCATGATATTCAATTCGGATAGTTTGTCCGCGCTAATTCGGATTTGCTGTTCCGCCTCAACCCGGTCAGTGATATCGATGGCGATCTGCAAATGCCCCTTTTGGCCGTCGATCCAGTCAATAATGCTATTGGTTGTGTGATACCACCGCTTCCAAACGCTATTCTCAATTTCCTTGGTGACCACAATCTCGTCTTTAAATTCGCCATATCCGGGACGGGGACAATTCTTGCATCGGGAACTCAGATCGCCGTGCATCACTTTCCAGCAAATCTCACCTACAACATCACCAAAGATATTGCGGGAGAATTGATTGAGATATAAAATCCGGTTGGTCTCAAGTTCCACGATCACCACTATCGCTTGAATGCTATCCAAAATGCTGGTCAGGATCTCATGTGAATGCACCAGTTCCCTTTGCGAGCGCCTCTGAATTATGGCGGAAGAGACCAGTTCGGACAGGATCTCGATCAGATTCATCTCGGACTCAGTCCATTCCCGCTTGCGCTCACATTCATCCAAACCAATGAAACCAAAGACGTTTCCTTGCATGCTGATCGGGAATATCAGGCAACTTTGGATATTCAGCGAACCGAGGTATTGGGCATACTCGGGGCCGATTTTGTCCAGATCGGTGATGCGGTAACTTTCGTTGCTGCTGAAATACTCAAAGAGATGTTGAGTTACGCTCTTGGGCAGGATGACACCTTTGCGCGAAGGATAATTCTTGCGATGCCAGACATAAGAAAGTGCCAGATCCTCATCACCACTCATCTTCTCCAGGATAAATACTCTCGACACTTGTAGATACTCGCCCACCTGCGCCAAAACGTTCCTGATCCTGCCGTCCCAATCCTCATTACGATACAACTCGGAAAGTACGGCAGAAACCAAACTCTGCTCCTCATAAAGGTGAAGAACGCCACCGAAGATCTTGTCTCTGATCGTGTGCAGGGTCTGGTCGGGACCCTCAAACGCCTTGTACAATTCTGCTTGCAGGCGTTTCAGATATACTGAGTTTACGTCTATCACTTTCTCCTCAAAATTCCTTTATCTCAGTGAATCCAATGCAATATAACTGTCAATAAGTTTTTTGCCTATCCGGATCCACCCCCGTCTCATCTTATCCCTTTCCATCTTGCTTGATAACCTTAGTATAACCTTACGGTTGTAAGGTTATACTAAGGTTAAGAAGCAAGGAGACAGTGGTCAGGCAGTGTCGTCCTCAGGACCGGGGCTGATCTGTCGATTAAAACCCTGTTAAGATTTCAATTGACAAAAAAGACAGGCAACCAGAGATTGCGCCCGCTTGGGTTTCCGGAATAGCTCAGCGGTAGAGCGGGTGGCTGTTAACCACTAGGTCGGGGGTTCGAATCCCTCTTCCGGAGCCATTTTCTTTTTGAGAGCAAAAAATGGTGGATTCAATAGCCACAAAGTGACATCTCCCTTTCCAGCATTTCCACAATGATATGCAGGATTGTCATATGCACTTCCTGAATGCGGTCGGATGTCTCAGCCTCCACAACGATCTCATAGTCACAGACCTGACGTAGGATTCCGCCTCCCTTGCCCAAAAAAGCTACGGTAAAGCAATTCATCTGTTGCGCCGCGTGGATGGCTTTGATCACATTGGGCGAATTACCGCTGGTGGAAATGCCGATGACGACATCGTCCGGTCTGGCATAAGCATTTATGGCGCGCGAGAAGATCTGGTCGAAGCCATAATCATTGGCAACGCAAGTAATATGAGAAGGATCGGAGATGGCAAGAGCCGGCAAGGGAAGGCGGTCTTTGCGGAACCTGCCGGTCAGTTCTTCGGCAAAATGCATGGCATCGCACATACTGCCGCCATTGCCAAAGATGATGACCTTGCTGCCATTGCTGTATGCTTTGGCGATCAATTTGACAATTTCCCGGATAGTTTGCAGGTTCTGGTCGTCATCCATGAATTTCTTCAGGGTAATAGCGGAGGTAGTAAGGGACTGCTTTATCTGTTCGATCATTGCCATTTCTCCGGTTAGATCAGAGTTTTTCTTTTACTTTAACCTTGGTCTTGAGTTCTGTCAGTTCAATCTCATCGATCTCCTTCAGGGCGTCATTGACCATGCGCACCTTTTCTTTGTAAGGCAGAAACGCACTCTTGAAGCCATTGAGGATGATGTATTTGATCGTGGGATAGTCGAGTCCCAGTTTCTCTACGGCAAGCATATATTCATCGGTAAGCGTGGTATTGGAGATGACGCGGTTGTCCGTATTCAGGGTCACACGTAAGCCGTAATCAATGTAGAAATCGATCGGATGCGATTTGATGTTGGGCACGGCTTTGGTGTGGAAATTGCTGGTTAGACAGATCTCCAGGGGGATGCGGTGGTCGTTTACATAGTTCAGCAGATCGCCGTCCTCGACGAGGCGGGTGCCGTGACCGATCCGGTGCGTTCCGCAGTAATGGATTGCCTGATGGATGCTTTCCGGTCCGTATGCTTCTCCAGCGTGGATGGTGATATTGAGGTTGTTGCGCAGCGCCAGATCAAATGCTTCCTTGTGGTCTTTGGCGGGATGTTTGTATTCCCCGCCGGCAAGGTCAAAGCCGATAACGCCCTTATTCTTGAAGGCGATAGCGAGTTCGGCAAGTTTGAGTGAGGTAGTCGGATCCATATTGCGGATGCCGCAGATGATGACGCCGGTCCTGATGTTGAAGTCCCGCTCCGCTTTTATCAATCCGTTGATCACGGCTTCCGATATCTCTGTGAGTTTCATTCCGCCCTGCGTATGCAGGATAGGGGAGTAGCGCACTTCCATATAACGGACGTTTTCAGCAGCGGCATCCGCTGCCAGTTCATAAGCGGCCCGCTTGAGTCCTTCCCGGTTTTGCAGCACGAGATTGACGATATGAAACCCACGCAGATACTCATCCAAACTCTGGCAGTCCGCATCACAGCAAGTGATCTTGCGCAGTTTGGCGGGATCAGTCTCTGGCAAAGCGATGTTATGTTTCTGTGCCAGATCGATGATCGTCTCGATCCGCACCGATCCATCGAGGTGGACGTGCAGGTCGGTCTTTGGGAGTTTGTGGATCAACTCCCTGGTCAATTTGGTATCCATAATTAGTTTCCTACTTGATTTGGAGATAATCTAAACGAGGTGTGGTTAGTGTCAATAAATAGTTCAGAAATAAGTGACTATCTTATCCAGCGAAAGACGATTTTTGGAGCCGGCAATACCACTTATGAGGCGGGCATGCAGGGTATCCTTTTCTGCCGGATAGCCAAAAGGAGAAAGCGCCACGATCTTCCATTTGGCCTCTATCTTCAGCCATTTACGCAGTTTATTCTCGCTGAAGGCGGCGATCCAGCACGACCCAATGCCGTGCGAGAGTGCCATCAGCATCATCTGCTGGAAGGCAATGGCGGTATCGACCAGATAATAGTCCTGATGGTTGATGCGGATGGAACGGCAGGTATCGGCACAGGCTATGATCACGCAGGGCGCTTGCCGGATAAAGAAATTGGAGAGCCCGATCAGTCCGCAATTGACCGAGAGGGACTTTACCTTGTCCGTTCCCTGGACTATGATAAAGCGCCAGGGCTGGCGGTTCTGTGCCGAAGGTGCCATTCGTCCGGCTTCCAAAATATCGTTCATTACCTCTTCCGGGATCGGATCATCGCGGTAACTTCTCACGCTGTGACGTGATATGATCAATTCTCTGATATCCATAATATCTCCTGGTAATTCACTGTTGTCAATTGTCCGAAGTGGTCAATATCTTTTTTGCCACCTGTCTTGGCATGGGTAGTAGATAGTTGTCTCACAGGCATATAACTCTATAAACCCAATAAAATCATTGACACAGGGAGCATCTGAATTACAGTACGAAAATTATCCCTGAGGGAGCAAAGAGGATGACACAAACGGATAAAACACTGAGCATGGACACAATACTTGCCAGGATTGAGCCAAGTGGTGAATTGGGCAATACTTACAAGCGGAAACTGGTGCCTTATCGGATGAAGGATACCCCAATCGTCCGCGCCGCTTATGATAGAATAGCGCTTCTCATGGTGTTCATTCAACGGCAAAAGGGCGATTCATCCGCCCTAAGGGAGCATCTGGCGCACTGCAAAGAACTGCGCAACCTCCTGTCCAATCCGGAGATACCGCTGGCTCTGCATGAGTGTCAAGAGATCAAAGAATTTGTTTATAATTGCGAGAAGATCCGTATTTTGTGTCAGATAAATGCTCTGCCTTTAAAAGATGACCTGCCTGTATTGACTGATCTCTTTAAGTTGCTGGATCCGGAAGACCGGCGTGTTCCGCATTTCCATCTGAGCGGAAAGTACTCCGCCAAACTCAAGCGCACGATGGATCTGCTGGCTGAAACCCACAGTAAGATCGCTCATTCGAGGGAACAGCGTCTGCAACAAGCGAGGGAGGCCCTCGGTCTGCCTGGATTAAAGGCAGAAATCGTCGTGTCCAGGATGCAGGATGAACTGGTCAAAGAGCTATCCGCATCCCCCTTCTTCGGCATCAGCGCCGAAAACTATGCCAATCTTACGTTTACGCTTAGTTCCACACCCCAGATGATGGAGTACATGAAACAGACCGCTCTTCTCAAAGAAGAACTCTCAACCACTGAAGCAGAAGTGCTGCGCGACTTAAGCGACAAGATAAGTCAATACGCTTATGATCTGGCCATGGCCCAAACCACTATCGCGACACTTGATTGGGAATATGCCTGTGCTGGATTTGGCGTCACGCATCAGTGTTCCATTCCGCAACTGAATGAAAAGATGGAAATTATGCTGATCGATGCGGTAAATCTGCCTGTTCTTGACTTTACTAGGGCCAGGGGGAAAAGCTATCAGAAACTGGGCATCGCATTAAAGGACAGAATAAACGTCCTGACCGGACCCAATATGGGCGGCAAGACGACAACGCTCAAGACGATCGGACAGATCTGCCGGCTGGCGTCGCTTGCCATTCCTCTGCCCTGCCGGGAAGCGCATCTGCCGGTCTTTGACTGGATCTGGTATAATCAGGACGATACCGGAGATGAGAACCTCAGCACATTTGCCCGGGAGATCGTATCCTTTAGCCGTGCGCTTACTCAAAAGGGGAAGGGATTGATCCTGCTGGATGAATTTGCCAAAGGCACCAATCCCACCGAAGGGGAACAGATTGCGGCAGCAGTACTGGAGTATCTGGAAGATGATGATCGACTCGTATTTAGCGCTACACATTTCAATGCTCCTGCCATGCTGGAAAATGCTGCCTGCTTCGCCGTCAAAGGCATCGACGATGCTTGGTTTGACAATTCTGCAACCATCGGCCAGGCGGATCTTGATGCCCGGCTTAAAATGCTCAATCAGGCGATGGATTATGAGATCGTCAGATTACCTCAAGGGCAATTGCCACCCCGCTGTGCCATCCGTATTGCCCGGATCCTGGGCATGCCCCAAAAGATCATTAACAAATTGGAGAACTAACCCATGAATAAATCAGCCAAACAGATCCGCCTTGAGGAACGTATCCTCAAGCTGCTTGACGGCAAAGCACTAAATGCCGCCCTAATGCTCTTTGATGATATACAACTGCAAGCAATGCAGGAATATGCCAATGTCGTCTCGATCAAGCGGCTCGGTTATAACGACCACGGTCCGGTTCATATGCGCAAAGCGACGCTGAATACGATCAAGATGCTTAAACTTTTAACCGATGCCGGGATTGCCCTGAACCTGGAGAAAGAAAAGGTCGGCAACGCCGAGGACTCCTTGATCGCGGTGATCCTGGCATCGCTCTTGCACGACGTGGGCATGGCAGTGACTCGTGAAAAACATGAAAACCTCAGCATCCAAATGGCAATGCCTTTTATCGATAAAGTGTTGTCCAGCGTCTATGGTGAACAGGACACGATGATCAAATGTGCCGTGAGCGCCATCGCCATGGAAGGTATCTTCGGACACATGGCAACCCGCCGCATTCACTCCCTCGAAGCAGGACTGGTCTTGATCGGTGATGGCAGTGACATGGAAAAGGGACGCGCCCGCATCCCCACGATCCTTTCCTCCGAGACGAGGGTCGGAGACATCCACCGTACCTCCGCCAGCGCCATACAACGCGTCAAGATCAGCAAAGGACTGGAAAAACCCATCAATATCACCGTTGAGATGAACGCCTCCGTCGGATTCTTCCAGGTGGAAGAAGTTTTCTTCCCCAAGATCCAGATCAGCCCGGTAAAACCATACATCGAACTATATGCCGGAGTGATCGATAGAGAGATGCTCCGCTACCTCTGATCACTCTCCCTGTCCCCGCAATCTTGCTCAATGATTTGATCCCCATTGGTAGTCACAGGGAGTCGGGCGTTCCTTACGCAAGAGGCGGATCCACCATCCCCTTAGTCTGATAGAGCAGATCTGGTCGAGCCTTGGCGGATGAAAATACAGCTGGTATAAAAAACGGGGGAATGCTATATCCCTTTTCCGCTTGACAATGAAGTGGATCGTGTGAATTGGTGCCCAATCCGGGGAAGAACAGATGTCTGCGCCGCGTAAGCGGTGAGGAAAGTCCGGACACCACAGGGCGGGATACTTCCTAACGGGAAGCTGCAGCGATGCAGAGCCAGCTCCACAGAAACAAACCGCCTCTGATCAGACCGCACATGAGTGCGGGATTTTCAGGGGTAAGGGTGAAATGGCGGTGTAAGAGACCACCGGTGTCTCCGGTGACGGAGATAGCCAGGAAAGCCTTATCCGGTGCAATGCCAAATAGGAAAGCTTAGCGTAGCCCGCGCCAGTATGCTTTCGGGTAGGCAGCAAGAACCCTGCCGTGAGGCAGGTTCCAGAGGAATAGACATCATCCTGAGTGATCGGGATACAGAATCCGGCTTATGGTCTTCCCCGGATATTAATTAATCCAGTGATTCAAAGCGATCCAGAATGATACGGCTGCAACTCTCGCAGGTGACGATCTTTTTGCGGAGCTGGAGTTCGATCCTGATCTGCTGGCGCAAGACCATCCCACATCCACTGCAGGCCCCGCCGTTGTTGTAAGCGATCGCTTGGTTGTTTTTATGCTTGATGAGTGAGCCGTAATGTTTGATCACGGGAACGGGCAGCGTCATCGCCATTTCATTACGGGTAGTGCGTGTTTCCTCGATCTGCGATTCCAGGGCATCGATCTGCTTTCTGAGTTCGCCCTCTATTTCCCGCTTACGTTTCTCCGCCTCTTCCAACACGGCTTTGTCTTTGTCCGATTGCTCTTTGATCGCTGCCTCCTGATCCATCATGTCAAGCATTACGCTTTCAATATCGGAGATCTTGGTCTTGAGGTAGGCGATCTCGCTATTTAGTGCCTTGTATTCCTTATTGGTCTTGATCTCAGAGAGTTGTCCGGCATATTTCTTGATCTGATCATTGTGCTGTTTGATATCCAGGTCATATGATTTGATCTTTTTTTCTACCTCGGAACGCAGGGTCTCGGTTTTCAGCAGTTGCACTTGTGCTTGATCGACCGCGTCGATAAGGTCGTTCAATTGCTTGGGCAGTTCCTGCTGCAAGTGCTTCAATTTTCCGATCTGATCATCCAGCAATTGCATCCGGGCAAGAGTCTTGAGTTGTTCTATCATTATTACTCCTTAAACAACAAACTGATATCCAGGGCTTTGACGCTGTGGGTCAAAGCGCCGCAAGATATGAAGTGCACACCGGTTTTGGCATAGCGGAGGATATTTTCCTCATTAACGCCCCCGGAGACCTCCAGTTCCACCCTTTTCCCAAACTTTTTGACGGCGGTCTTGATCTGAGCGATATCCATATTATCCAGCATCACCCGATCGACTCCAGCGCTCACGGCTTCTTCCAATTCATCCAGGTTGGTCACTTCCACCTCGATCTTATAAGTGGTGTTTTTGGCTTTGATCCGCTGCACCGCTTCAGAGATGGAGCCCACGGCATGGATGTGATTTTCCTTAAGCATTACCATATCATAGAGCCCCATGCGATGATTGTAGGCGCCACCGATACGCACCGCCTGTTTTTCCAAACGACGCATTAAGGGGGTAGTTTTACGGGTATCCAATAATTTTGTTCCGGTGTTGGAGATCAGATTTACCATCCGGCGGGTCTGGGTTGCGATCCCGCTCAGTCGTTGTAAAAAGTTCAGAGCAGTGCGTTCCGCTGTCAGGATTGCTGTGGCATTGCCCTCAATGCGCATGATTTCGTTGCCATATCTGACCAAGTCCCCGTCTTTTTTGTAGATCGTGATGCGATTGGAGGGATCGATCATGCGGAAAACCAGGGAGGCCACTTCCACTCCAGCCAGGACGCCATCGGCTTTGGCGATGATAAAAGCGCTTTGCGTCTGGATCTCCAATTCCAGAAACTGCGTTGTGATATCACCGTAACCGATATCCTCTTCAAGAGTTTGATGGATCAATTGCTCAATTGTCATATCCCCCTCAAAGACAAAAAAGAGCATCTGCAAATCGCAAATGCTCTCCTAATAATCTATTATCACTCGTGTTTGGCTTTTTATACACGCATATACACATTATATTTCCTCTTCGCGCACCGATGATTTGTAAGTGCCATTTTTGTCAAGGAAATTCGACAGGCCGAGACCTCTTAATGCTGTGACCGGTTTCGGGCGCTCGGGTCAGCCCCAACCAGAAAAATCACCGCCTCATCGTTGCATCCTTCCAAGCGTTTGATTCCTTGGTCTCAGGAATGGGGTACCATTGCAGAATAGGGCCAGGGAAATGATGATGATCAGAGTCGTAAAATGCTTTGTCTTTCCGTTCATTACATATTACTTTGGGCTGTGTGAATGTGTGAATTCGGCCGGTCCGATTTGTTATTTTGATCGTGCTAAACTCCAATACATTAACGGAGAACATTGCACATAATGGGCTCATCTGAGATTGAGATCTAGAGAAAGCCATAAAATAAGTTTTCCAGCGCCACTAATATTATACGGTGGTTTCAATGACCGTATCAGACCCGAGAGTGCATACAACCCTACTGGGTTTTAGCCATAGCGAAGACTACAATCCGAACGAAAGACATATGTCAGCGTATCAATAGAAGGATTCCTGTCCAGCGAGAGAGGATTCGTCTCGGACTATAGTCCTTAAAAAGTCCGGATTCCCTTGCGGGTTGGCCCTTAGTGGCGTTCCGAAACGGTGATTGAAGTCATCGCCTAACATCTGATGACGCCGTAATGACACCGGATCTTGTCTGACAGATAGTTAATCCATGGCGGTAAAAACAATACCCCGTGTCATTCAATAGTTTTAATGATATATTGCCCTTACACTGGGTGTCCAGGACAAAATTCCGCTGTATCGACCGAACCGTTTAAAGCCACCTTGCTCCCGAGATCTTCCAGAGTACTCGGGAGGGGAGTAACTCCAAACCAACATGACCGACCAACCGGAAAGCAGGGGGTCATCAAGATCGATCCCGGCGTTTTGGCTAAAAGGATCAAGGGATCGATCAGAAAAAGACGGGCAGTAATTCTGCAGCGCTAAGGTCGCCGAAAAAACTGCTCAGATCCAATTCTTCCAATCTCCGGTGGACGATATTCTCCTGATGGTCGATATTGGTCAGGGCGCTTTCCAGTTCGTTCAGGTCACGCCGAGCAAAGAAATCGCCGAAGATGCGCACCGCGGTGATCCTGCCTTTTTGGACATTTAGGTAAACCTCGATGGTGCCGCATTTAGTACGTATCGCCTTGCTGAAGTTATACTTGGGCGAGGATCCGTAATTCCAGTCCCACGTGCCATACTTGGTATCGACCAGGGTTTGGATCGCCGCCCTTTCCTCCGGCGTAAAGGTATAATCCCGGGCTTGGGGATACATGCTCCGGACGTGGGCGTGGAGTTTGTCGATAAATTCTTCGATTCCGAGAGTTGCAGTCAGGTGATCGGAGACATTGGTGACGCGGGCACGGACGGATTTGACCGCTTTATCAGCGAATTTGAGGGGATTGACGGTCAATGCTTGCGAGAGATCGGTCATCTTTGAAGCAAAGAGGATGGTGCCATGCTGCAACATCTTATTGTGCCAGACCAATTTGGCATTACCGCTGAATTTCAAGCCAGCGATGGTCAGGTCGTTTCTGCCTTGCAGTTCCGCCTTGATGCCATACTCGGATAGGAGTTCAATGATCGGAGCGGTGTATTTTTCAAATGTCCAGCCCTCGCCGCCGGCGAGCATGATAAAGCAGAAATTGAGGTTGCCGAGGTCGTGGAACACCGTTCCGCCTCCTGTCATACGCCGGACGACGGGGATACCGTGCTCGCGGACATATTCGCAATTGATCTCGGCAAGCGTGTTTTGATGCCTGCCAACGATGATGGATGGCGTATTGCGGTAAAGAAGGAAGAAATCTTCCTGCTTGGACTTCAGCAGGAATTCCTCGGTGGCGATGTTATAGGGAGCGAAGTGGCTGTCACTGATGATGCAAAGCAAGGGCTACCTCACATACTATCCAGGGCTTCCAGTTCGCTGCGGACAAAATCGACCAGTTCGCGGATACGATCCTCGGAGAAGTCAAAATTGATGCCGGCAGTGCGGTATAACTCATCTACGGGCTTGGTGTAGCCCAGGTTCAGGAAGTCCTGATACCGTCGCAGCGCTTGATCCCTGTTCTGGCGATAGTTGTAATAGACGCTGAGAGCGCCGAGTTGAGCCATCCCGTATTCGATGTAGTAGAAGGGGACTTCGAAGATATGCAGTTGCATCATCCAGCCGCTGTGGAGTTTATCTTCCGATCCGCTCCAGTCAATGGAAGGGTAGAAGCGGCGGTAGATCTCGGCATAAGCGGTTCCCCGTTCGCCGGGAGTGTGGTCGGGATGGAGGTAAAGCCAGTGTTGGAAGGCATCCACGATCATGCACCAGGGCAAGAACGAGAGGGTTCCTTCCAATTGATCACGCTTGGCTTTCTTGAGGTCGGCAGCATCTGGATAGAAGGTGTCCCAATAGTCAATGGACAGCAGTTCCATCGACATGGAAGCCAGTTCCGCCACCTCGCTGGGCGTGTCGCAATAATAGTCCAGCGCAATATCACGAAGGGCTGCGCTGTGCATGGCATGGCCTGCTTCGTGGAGCAGGGTGACGACGTCGTTGTGCAAATTGACGTGGTTCATAAAGATAAAGGAGGAAGCAAGTTTGCGGATGCCGGTATTGTACCCGCCGGGGGCTTTGCCTTTGCGGTTTTCGAGATCGAGCAAGCCTGTATTGTTCATCATCGCCAGTTGTTCAGCATATGCGGGATCGACCTTATCCAGTACCTGCAGGGTCTTGTCGATGAATTCTTCCGTGGTCTGGAAGGGGTGCAACACTCTGCCATCCAGATCCACCGCAGTATCCCAGGGACGGAGGACGTCCAATCCCAATACCCGCTTGCGTCTGGCGTGGAGGCCGGAAACGAATGGCACCACGACCTTTTCCACGGCGTCATGGAAACGGTAGAGGTCTTCGGGCGTGTAAGAGAATCTGCCTTTCTGGCGGTGCATATAGTCGCGGTAATTGTCCATTCCGGCGTTTTGGGCGATCTGGATGCGCAGCGCTTTGAGTTCATCAAAGAGCGTCTCCAGTTTATCCTGGACAGAGGACAGGAGATCAAAGCGCAGACGCCAGGCAGCTTCCCGCTTCGGACGATCGGGGTCCTTGAGGATGGCATTGAGTTTTGCCATCGTGCATTCCTTGCCGTCAAATTCAGCACTCAAGCCACCCATGATGGCGCCGTATTTATTGGCGAGTTCGGATTCTTGCACTTTCAGCGGGATGTTATCTTCACGGTAGAGTTCGATGTTGTTGGCGATAATCTTTTCCAAATGGGCATACTTGGCAGGGTCGAGAGACGAGCGGAAGGCAGAATCATAGAATAATCTTTCCAGATCGAAGCGGGCGGTTTCCGTTGCGGCATAGACCTCGCTGTAGAACTGATTGTAGGCATCGGCGTGGGACTCGTCATCGGCATGGATGGTCATACGGACATAGCGCCAGGACATTTCATCTTCCAGCGCTTTATGCAGTTCCGCCGCCTCCTCCATGATCGTCATCAGTTCTTTGGTATCTGCGGGTTTTCTGGTGACCAGGGTCTGATAGCGTTCTTTTACCGCCTCCGGATCGGTAATGGCAAAGTTCTCCGGCAAATAGCGATAAGAGACGGGAGTCAGAGTTGTAGCGGTAAATTTCATTTAATCTTGTCCTTTTGGGCTTTCTTTCTTTTGGTCAGGCGCCAGATCAGTATGCTTGCGATGGCGAGGACTTTCATCAGATCGGAGAAGGAGATCACCGGATGGAATCTGACCTTGTCGCCTTTGATTGCATAGATGCCGATGGGTTCGGTCCTTAGTCCTCCTCCGCCGCCACCGCCTTCGTTTTCGCTATTTACGGCCAGGCTGGGTGTCTCCTCTGCTTTGCCTTCCGAGGCAGCATCTTCTTTCTTTGCAGGTTTACTGCCGTTCTTTCCGCCCCCGCCGCCCAAGCCAAAGGATATCCGGGCAACGGGGATGACGGTCATATCGCCAACCTGGGTGGGTTGACCGAATGCCATTTCGACGCCGGTATGCGATTTGATCAAGGTTTTAATCTGTTCCAATATCTTCAGGAATATCATGGTATTCTCCTTACAATTTTGTTGAGTTACAACAAATCAATGCTTGCGCCGGGCTGCATGATGAGGCAGGTCTTGCCCAATGCGGCAAGGCGGGCTTTATAGTCCTCAGGATCAGCCGCGATTACCGGGAAGGTATTGTAATGCATCGGGATGGTGATCCGGGGATTGACCAGTTCGACGGCTTTGACGGCATCATCGATGCCCATGGTGAAGTTGTCGCCGATCGGAACGAGGAAATAGTCAATGGGAGTGATCTCTCCGATCAGTTTCATATCGTAAAAGAGTCCGGTATCGCCGGTATGATAGATTGAAATGCCGTCGATGGTGACGATGACGCCGGCGGCTGGTCCGGCATAGACCTTGTCAGGTGTAACACTGCCGTGGTGAGCGATGGTAAACTTGACCTGCCCAAAATCAAATTGCCGCTTGCCGCCGATATGCATGTTGTGGGCATTGAAGCCCTTGTCATGCAGGTAGTTGGCAAGTTCATTGACGCAGATGAAGAGAGGATTGCCGTGTTTGGCGATCTGCATGGCATCGCCGATGTGATCGCTATGCGCATGCGTCAGAATGATAAAATCCGCTTTTACTTCGGATGCCTTGACGGGTGACATCGGATTGCCGTCCAAAAAGGGATCGATCAGGATCGTCCTGCCGTCATTATCGGTAATACCAAAGGCGGAATGTCCGAAAAACTCAAGTTTCATGTTCTTCTCCCGGGTTTATCATAGTTCTTGTTAAGCGGTCTTTGTCCTCATTGACAAGATAAGCCGGAGTCCGGATATTACCAATCGATCACCTGCGCGATCATCTCACCGGGTTTGATATACTGCACTTGGGTGAAGGTCATCTCATAGAGCCGATAGCCCTCATCCGCCGGATCTGACCAGTAATCGTAAATGTAGGTGGCATGATCGGCGATCGTCTTTTTCATCCCGATATCGGAGACCTTGTCCAGCGTTCCGGTCGCTCGGATGTAACCCTTATTGGTCTCGGTATTGAGAAGGTAGCAAAATTCCACCCGGGGATTGGCCTCGATCTGGGCACATTTGTTGTCGGCAGAGCCGGTGGCAAAGAAAAATCGTCCTTCATACCAGATCAGCGTCATCGGACGCAGTCGGGGCTGCCCCTGTTCGCAGGTGGCAAGATCGACCATCTGGGTGGCTTGGAAGTAACTCATTATCTCGTTTTTCATCTCTACTCCATTGATCCGGTGAGATTTATGATCGAATGTCCATCCATACATTCATCATAGCCAAGACCAATGAAGCAAGAATCTCCAATGCCCTTTTTTTGTAAACTGATTTCCTCAAACCTGCAGGATCCTTATTTCCTTTGCATGAGTATGGGTATAGGCGGAGCTTCATCAATAGGGTGGTGGGTAGGTATAGATCAGGAAGCAGAAGCGCACCCAGCTTGCTCTGAGAGCACTCCCCTATAACAATGGCATGAGCAGTAGTCTTATGTATTATGGCAAAAATCAAAATACTGAGGCCGTTGAATAATTCAGAGAGTTGACATAAAACTATCCTCCTTGCTTGATAACCTTAGTATAACCTTAGTATAACCTTACGACCGTAAGGTTATACTAAGGTTATCAAGCAGGGAGAAATCAGGAGAAAGCACCATTCCGCTTGAATCTAAACCTTATTAAGACCGTCAGATAACTCAGAGCGGTTGACACACGAGTATCCAAACTGTCGGACAAGCGTTATCCTTAGTTATTACTGACTGCGCTGGGAGGAGAGACGATATTGTTTTTTCACGGTCCCGAAATTTGGTGATTCCAGTATGTGCAACGCCCTCATCCTGAAAAAAGGCTTGTAGCGTCCTCTGATCTCCAGCAGCAAAGCTTAGCGCGGTGGCTGCCATGTATTCCCGGAGTTTTTTAAACTCGGCCTGCTGTTCAGGATCTTGCTCGGGGTGTTTAGGTCTGGGAACCGCTCTTCTCCAGCCGTGCCGGTGCAGCAGGTCATATGGATAGTCCTTGGATACTGTGCGCTTGATTCTTGCCTCGATCTCAACCTTGATGGTCTTGACAACGACTGGGAGTCCCTTATCAGCCCGTTTACTGATGTCTTGAAGAAGTTCCTCCTCTTCCTCCCAACTCAGAAAGGATGTTCGGTTGCCGCCTCTTGATTTGCTGTATACGCTTTGCCCGCCCTTCAGACAATCAAAAAGCGTGTTACAGGTACATCCCCCGCCTCAAGATGCTCTTAAACTACTCATAGTCAATAGATAAACGCCACGCACTTGTTGATGTTGACAAGGGGCAGGCATCAGAAAAAAGGGAAAAAAGTTCTTGACGTCTGCCTTGAGCCAGATATCTTGCCTCCGGCGAATTGCTCCGGGTAATCTGGTTCACCGGAACGGCTTATTCCACCGGCGCCTGCGAACGCCGCGCCGGACTCCCGCGCAGGCTGTGAACCGGTAAAGGACGATTCCGGTCCGCCGCATGATTATGAACCGGAGCTTCGGAAAGCTCCGCCACAAAAGGATGAAAACGATGATTCGACCAGCGGTTATGAAACTGTGGAATACGGTCGGCAAAAATTTATGCCCAAAAGGCATGATTTTTCTTGACAGGTACGTTGACGTGCGGATCATGGGGACCGTGAATGTAAAACAGACATAAATGAGTAATGTGCGATGAAAACAACCAAGGATTTTCAAGACCAAGCCCTCGCGGAACGCCAGTTCCCGGAGACCGCTCAGTTAACGTCTTTAAGATGCCGGACGCTTTATCCCGGCACGGTTCGAACAAACATTAGAAGAAAATATCATTCTCTTTAGGAGGAATGTTATGAAGAAACTACTACTACCGCTGCTGCTTATCCTGGCCATCGGCATGCTGGCAGCGGTCGAATCAGTCCCATCCAACGTCGTTGGATACGTTAGATATGATATGGTGGTGGGCAATAATATGGTCGCCATACCCATGACTTGCCCCTGGACCTGGGCAGGTGAAGACCTGGGCGCCTCCTTCGGCGGCAATGTTGACCAGGTGTTTTACTGGGATCAAGCTGCTCAAGCGTTTCTGGGCGCTGTTGACCTTGGCTTCATGTGGGACAATAATTTCG
>JBBISI010000025.1:0-29723 GCA_037441405.1 Candidatus Cloacimonadota bacterium | reverse complement strand
CCCTGCTTCATAACCTTAGTATAACCTTACGGTCGTAAGGTTATACTAAGGTTATCAAGCAAGGAAGATAATTTTAAATCAACTCTCTGAATTATTCAACAGTCTTTTTATTATATCGCTTTCTCGATATCTCCATCTCGGCTGATCCCAATATACAACGGTCTCAGGTCATGTCTGGAAAGGATGGCCCCAAATCATAGGAAACCGACAAACTTGTCAATTTCCCTGTCTGAAAGATTAATCGATTACGGACAGCATGTCTTTCATGATGATTCGCTGATTGCGGGTTTAAATGTCTCGCACATTTGTCAAGAAAAGCCCGCATGGAGACATCTCGACCTGCTTTTCTCGCGGAATGCTAAGAAAGCTGCTGAATATGGATGTGCTTTTTGAACAGTCTCAGCAGGTGCGTGTTTTTTGACTGAATTACGGCTTGACAACATCGTCTCAACCAAAAAAGTGTGTCCGGCGTTTCGCTATACGCCAATGCCGTCCGCATCCTGTCAGGCGGACATAGATGGTTTGTTTGCATGGTGGTGAAAATCACTTCAGGATGCCGAGAGGCATTCGATCATCTGCGGCAGTGTTTCCGGCGATAGCGAAAAAACCAACAACCTATGATCGGGAAATATATAAGGTTATGAACAAATTGTCAACATCATCCCTGAAACTGGGCATCGCAGCAGGTGGGCAGTTGGGCAAAATGCTCATTCAGGAAGCCAGTAAATGGGATATCGAGACATATGTGATGGACGTCGACAGTCACAGTCCCGCCTGCGGCATCGCTTCCCATTTTGTTCGGGGCAGCCACCTTGATTATGAATCGGTATATGAGTTTGGCAAGCTGGTGGATATCCTCACCTACGAGATAGAGAGCATCAATGTGGACGCTCTCAAATGCCTGCAAGCTGAGGGATGCAGCGTGATACCCGATCCAGCCATCCTGGAAGTCATCCAGGACAAGGGTCTGCAAAAAGATTTTTTTGCCGCCAACAACATCCCCACAGCGGATTATGCGCTATATGACTCCGCAGACGCTATCCGGCACCACGCAGCGTCTGGAGAACTCAGCTTTCCCTTTGTGCAGAAACTGAGGAAGGGCGGTTATGACGGTAGGGGTGTGGTTGTGGTCGGTGATACCTGTGGGCTGAACGGTTTATTACCGGGAGCTTCTCTGGTGGAGCGGAAGGTAAGGGTGGAAAAAGAAGTGTCCATCATAGTGGCAAGGAATCTATCCGGTGAGATCAAAGCCTATCCTGCAGTAGAAATGGTGTTTGACTCCCAGGCAAACCTGGTAGATATGCTGCTTTGCCCATCCTCCATCACGGCGGAGCAATCAGAAGGGATGACGGCTTACGCAGTCAGAATCATCGAATTGCTGAAACTTCAGGGACTGCTTGCAATCGAGTTCTTTATCGATTCTGAAGGCAACACGTTGGTGAACGAGATGGCGCCGAGGCCTCATAACAGCGGACATCACACCATCGAAAGCATCCTGACTTCGCAGTTTGAACAGCACCTGAGAGCACTGTTGAACTTGCCTCTGGGAAGCACGAAACTTTTGTACCCCTCGGTGATGATCAACATTCTGGGCTCAGAAGGGCATGAGGGGCCGGTTATGTATGAAGGTCTGGAGCAGACCATGGCTATCGAGGGAGTAAAGATTCATCTCTATGGTAAAAAGAAGACCCATCCATACCGTAAGATGGGTCATGTGACAATACTGGCATCAGATCTGGAAAGTGCTTTGGAAAAAGCAGGACAGGTGAAAACAATATTGAAGGTGAAATCATGGAAGGGAGATTAGTCAGCATCGTGATGGGATCGGATTCGGATCTGCCGATCATGCGGCAAGCCGCGGAATTTCTGGACTTGCTGGGCATCGGTTATGAGATCGATATCGTTTCCGCACACAGAACCCCGGACAAACTCTTCGAGTTTGCCGGCAACGCTCATAAAAGAGGCATCAAGGTGATAATCGCTGGTGCCGGTGGAGCAGCTCACCTTCCGGGGATGATTGCCGCCATCTCGCCGTTGCCGGTGATCGGAGTTCCGGTGAAAACCGGCATCTCCATCGACGGTTGGGACTCCGTTTTATCCATTCTGCAAATGCCAGGGGGTATTCCCGTGGCAACAGTCGCCCTAAACGGAGCAAAAAACGCTGGCATCCTCGCCGCGCAGATTTTGTCCATTGCCGATGAATCCATCCAAGCTCAGATCATCTGCTATAAAAATGAGCTGAAAGAACAGGTCCTTGCCAAATCTGCGCAGATACGAAATTAGGGTGTCATTGCTGAAGAGAGTCCTGGACACACTGGCTTCGTTTGTCATAATGCTCTGTATCGGCGGAGTTTATGCGTGGAGCATCGTTGCCGCGGAATTGATCGATAAGTTTAAGTTCACCGTATCCGAATCCCAGCTGATCTTCGGAACCCTGATCGCTGTGTTTCCTATGACCATGATTATAATTGGCAGGTTCATCGGGCGGATGCGGTTTCGTGACTTGGGCTATATTGCCGGTATTTTGTTTTTTATGGGCTACTATCTGGCGGGGAAATCCCAGGGGAACTTCATCATCATATTGCTGGGTATTGGCGTTTTGGCAGGCATTGCTACCGGAACTGGCTATTGGCTGTCGTTAACCCTGGCAGTTGTGTCTTTTCCGAGCAGGAAAGGGCTTGTCACAGGGATCGTGACCGCCGGGTTTGGCCTGGGAGCAGTGCTGATGTCGGACGTGTTTGAAATCATGCTCAAAAACGGCATAAGTATTCTGAGGATATTCGAACTCATCGGCATATCTTACGGTTTGGGCATCATTATCTTTTCCAGTTTGATATTCTATCGAAAGCAAACGAATCCGGATGTGCAAAACACCGTGAAGACACGTGTGTTTATCCGATCGGCACTATTCATAAAACTGATTTTGGGCATATTCATGGGTACCTTCGCGGGGTTGTTTGTGATTGGCAGCTTAAAGATGATAGGTGCGCAAATCGGGATCGACAATCATTACCTTAATCTCGCGGTGGCGGTTTTTGCGATGTCCAACTTTCTGGGACGGTTGTTTTGGGGCTGTATCAGCGATTACACCGGAGCAATTCTGAGTATTTTCCTGTCGCTGCTCACACAAGCAATTGCTATTTATGCGCTGACAATAATGGATATGAACAACGTCACTTTTCTGATCAATTCTGCCCTGATAGGCATGGCATTCGGAGGAAACTTTGTACTTTTTGCCAGAGAAACCTCCCAGACCTTTGGTATGGAAAACATCGGCAGTGTATATCCATTTGTGTTTCTGGGCTATGCCATTGCGGGAATATCCAGCCCCATGATCGGCGGCTTGATATTTGATTTCACGGGGACATTCCTGTATTCGATCGTAATCGCCGGTACCATGAGTTTGGCAGGCAGTATGTTGTTCTTACGGCAGTATTTGCTCGAAAGGCGGAGGGGTAGTGAAGGATAGCGTGCTGGCAGCCGCAAGTTTCATCAGGGGGGGCAAGCTGGTTGCTTTCCCCACCGAAACCGTTTATGGATTGGGGGCAAATGCCCTGGATCCAATGGCTGTGGCAAGGATTTTCGAGCTCAAACAACGCCCCTCCTTTGATCCTTTGATTGTTCATATAGCGGAAGTGAGGGCGGTGGAAAACCTCATCACAGTGCATGACGACAGAGTTAATAAGCTGGCAGAGCGCTTCTGGCCGGGGCCTTTGACCCTTGTGTTACCAAAGAGCGATATTATCCCGGACATAGTTACTGCCGGGTTGCCGACCGTTGGCATCAGGATTCCGAACAATGAATATGCCCTGCAGCTTATCAGAGAGGCCGGGCTTCCGATAGCAGCTCCAAGTGCAAACCGGTTTGGCAGGATAAGCCCCACAACCTCGGAGCACGTCAGAAAACAGCTACCGGGAGTGGATTTTATCCTCGAGGGCGGTAAAACCAGCGTGGGGATTGAATCCACGATCATCAGATTAACTGCAAGGGGCTTTCAAATCCTGCGGCAAGGCGTGATAACCGCTGAAGAAATCGGGATAGTATTGCCTATGGACAACCAAACACCCCTCACCCGACTATCCGCTCCGGGAATGCTCAAATCACATTATAGCCCAGGAAAGCCGTTTCTGGTCGCGTCCGGCAAGGCACTGGCCATGGATAGATCACACGCGGGGCTAATCTCCTTCTCCGGTACCCTGGAACAGGGGTTTCGAAGGGTCATCAGAGTATCGGAATCGGGTGATCTGAAGGAATACGCAGCCAACATCTTTGCGGCAATGCACGCTCTGGAAGATGATAGCGATATAGACCTTATCATGGCTGAAGCGGTGGTGGAAACAGGTATCGGCGCTGCGATTATGGACCGCATAAGAAAAGCTGAACATAAATGGAGACAGGCAACCAAGAGCTGATGGCTTGACTTAGTGAGTATGGCATTTCGGCGCTGATCACCGTAGATTGAAGATGTACATACACAACCGCCGTCAGAGGGGATGGCTGCACTTGCTTACAGTACGGGATGTGAAACCGGTGTTTTTCCGTCTTCTGTTGATCCGAATCGGCGCGTTGCTGCTGCTGGGCTTGACTGCCGCATTGGCAAATGATAGCTGATTACGCGCTAACGCTTGGTGTTCGACCCCGGTGACCCCATCCCTGTGTGTGGCATCAGTTTTGACGACACCTCGGGGTTGTTTGTGGACAATCTCTCCGTGCTTGGCTATTGTGGCATGTTTTCATAGGATCACTTCAGTCATTCTCAGTTTGTTCCAACAGCTCCAGTGTTATGACCTGGCTGTGCTACAGCATGGCGAGAACGAGTAATGTCCCGAAGTTCGGGATTACGGCTTCTTCAAGCGTGACAAGTGCTGCCGGTTGTATGTTTCTTTGTGAGAGTAGTTACTTGATCAGCGCCATGCGTTTGACGGCGTTGTATTTTCCGGCTTTTATGCGGTAAAGGTAAATGCCGCTGGCGCAATGTTCTCCGTTGGTGTCCCTGCCATCCCAAAGATATTTGTAGTACCCGGCAGTATCGTGTCGGCGGGTGATCGAACGCACCAGCTGTCCCTTGGGATTGTATATCTCGAGTATTATGGTGCCGGTTTCCTTAATACTATAGGGGATTGTAGTGGACGGATTGAAGGGATTGGGGTAGGCATCCAGCAAAGTGGTGACCTGGGGAATCGGAGGAGCATTGGGATCCGTTCCGTAGGTTACGTCGATCGATACTGGACCAAAGTATTTGTGGCCGCCGTAAAGTTCCAATGCTTGCAGCCAGTAGTAAATCGTTCCCGGCGTGGTTTCTTGGTCAGTAAAGATATAACTCTGCTGTTGTGATGTATTGGTGGCTTGGATCATTTCTCCGGTTATCTGGGCTTGAGCGATCTCGTCGCTACTGTTCTTTAGCACGTAAAATCCGACCAAATTTGATTCGGACTGGGTGATCCAAAGCAATCGCACATTGTTGTGAGTACCCATACCTGCCGAGAAGGACGACAGGGTGACAGGAAGGATGCTTTCATCGGAGTCCGGAAAGACGATATCCAGATCTCCATCTGTTTTATCGCTTGGGAGGAAAATCGTGATGCTGTTATCCGTCCAACTGTAATCTAAAGGATTATCCAAATATTGCCAAGGATTGGGTATTACCCGGTAGGCGATCCTATGCGGGGTGAATCCAAGACCGTGCTGGATCAGCAGATTTGTTCCGCTGAAATTGGCACCGCTCAGAGATATGGCAACCCCACTATTTTCCCATGGCGCAAATTCAGGTGCATAGGAGGTTCTAAGCGTGACGACCCCGGTACCGGGAGGTAGGTTATTGATCTGGACAGCGACATTGAGCGCCAGACCGCCAGGCACGTTAACCGGCGGAGGAATGATATCGGTAGTGCCGTCAATAACAATGGCGGCATCGGTATTGTCGCCGATCACGATGCGGATGTTATCAAGTGCTGCGGGGGGCTGGGATCCCTGGGAAGCATTGTTGCGCCAGGAAAAAACCAGACGCTTACTTTGTCCTGCCAGAGCATTGTCCAGCGCGATACTGGTTCTTTGCCATTCGGTAGCGTTCCAATAGGTTTCGCCGATCTGGAAATTATCACCCAATTGGGCGCCGGCGACAGGTGTGGAAGTGGTCTCAATAAGATAGACCCGCAGATAATCCTGGTCGGACTGGCCATTGGCGCGCCAGTCGAACCTAAGCCACATATCTTCCAGTCCTGCGGGGAAATCGAGATCACGATAGAGATGGACGGTGGAAGCGGAATTGATAGTATATGCGTTGATGTTTCCGCCATCATTTGAAACATATACGCCGAACCCACCAGTTTGAGATGCCGCTGTTCCCCGATGCCATTTATTGGTCTGAGTGCCATTGTCGATCGACCAATCCTCCAATCCATTCTCAAATCCCTGCACAAACGGAACAGCCGGGACCGGAGGAACGCTTTCCACGGTCAAAGATACTGGAATGATGACCAATGGATTGATCGGGCAATTACTGATCAGTGTGATATCCACATTATACTCTCCATCCTCCAGTCCGGTGCTGTCAAAATTGAGTGTGATCACATGATCAAGATCAAATTCGGCGATACTTCCACTCACGGTATTATCTCCGTTGAGATCGAGCCAAGGCGCAGGAGGGGGATTGGTAGAGGTCACAGTCACCAGATCGACACAGACGCCATAGCCATATTTGGCTGTGCCCTGGAAGGCAATATAGTAGGTCGAGGTGAGATTGGGTAACTGAATGATCCTCTCTGTCCAGGAGGGAACATTGGAAGTATAAGCCTGCAATAATATCCATGACCCAACGGCGGAGGTCTTGTAAAAGATGCGCAATTCATCCTGATCCGGTGACCAAAAAGCCTGAGCATGCCAGAACCGGAGTTCAGCAGATAAAGCGCTGGAAAGGTTGAGGGAGGGAGTGATCAAGCGAGTCACTCGAGGTGAGGTGCTGTTGATGTAAAGACGTGCATTGCGAGTTCCATTGTATGCAGTGCTGGGGTTGCCGTTATGTCCGCCGGTCACGTAAGCCCAAGAAATGGTGCCGGTTACAAACTCCTGTGTCCAGCCGGTGGGGAGAGCACCGGATTCAAAACTCTCCTGAAGCACAAGGGTTGAACCTGTGGGCAGGGAAGCGGTATAATTAAGGGTTCGGACGCCTGCATTGCCGATATAAAGTTGACGGATGGTGGTATCCTCCGGGGGTAATACTACGCTGATCGATGCAGGGCTCCAGGCGATCTCTGGCGGATCTTGAAACGATGCCAAAGCTGCCTCTGCATTGACCATGCCATAGCCAGTAAAGCGATCCCAACCAACGCCTCCGTCTATGGTCATATCTGTAGCGTTATTTACCAGGACCGATCTTAATTGGACATTGGTAAGCGTTGGACCATGTGACAGAACGAGGGCTGCCACTCCCGCCACATAGGGCGTGGCGCAGGAAGTGCCATTAAACCACATATAATAATCGTTGGCAGAATATCCGGCTGCGCCGGTGATATCGGTTGTGGGGAGAATGGTCGGGCCCATGATGTCCACGGCATTGGCAGCATCCTGGGTATTTACTCCATAATTGGATCCCCACCAGGTCTGGCCATCGGATGACGAGGGGCTTTTACGTTCTCCGGAAGGGCTGGCGGCACCTACGCTGATGACGTGTGGATGATTGGAAGGGTAAGCGATGGAAGACGTATTGCCGTTGGCCGTGGCAGCAAAAATAGTAAGGCCATCGTTGTAAGCATAAGTAAAGGCCGCATCAGTGGGCGGATCGTATCCGTATGGAACTGACGCACCCAAACTCAAACTGGCAATGTGAGCGCCATAATCGGCAGCGTGAGTAATAGCGTTTGCTATCGCCGTAAAATACATATCCCCCGCCGAATTAGCCACCTTGAGCGGCATCACAGATGATCCTCCGGCGCTGCCCACGATTCCGAGATTGTTGCCCCCGATCGCCGCCGCCACTCCGGCACAAGCCGTTCCATGTCCCCGTTGTGCGCTATTATCCATCGGATTACTGTCATTGTCGCCATAATCCCATCCTGCTACCAGGCGCAGATCAGGATGTCCGGTATCCACGCCAGAATCAATGATGGCAATGATTATGGCGGCGCTGCCCATTCCCTGGGGAAAATCCCAGGCATTTTGCATCCGGGCGTCAAAACCGGGAGTACCGACGCCCGGACCGCTGTGGCTGCCGCTTTGATATCTGGGCAACTGTGCGGTGTTATTATGTCCCCAGTGATGGGGATAAAGCGGGTCATTGGGAACATATTGAGGGTAAGCGATATAGACCGGACAGGCATCTTCAACCGAAGGGAGACTCTTAAACTCACTTATGACCCGAGGTACGTCCACTCGTCCCGAAAACTCGACTATAAACCAGCGACCAAATCCTGTGCGCCGTTCCCACTCGCCGTCCTTTACCCGCCGATGAGCACGTAAAATCCGCAATCCGCCGCTACGCGCGAGAATCCCGTCAAGATCATCGATCCCAAATAACGGGACAGAGGTAACAAGATCCTGAGGCAGATCGGTGCGGCTAATAATTTGCGGATGGAGTTTTACCAATATCCGGTGCGAAGCATACAATTCACGTTCTTTCTCGTAGCCCGAAATGGCCGACGCAAACAGAATTCCAAACAATCCCACCATACAAAGAGCCATTACTCTTGCGTGACACATCTTAAACTCCTTCATACAGTTACATCTCAACGTGAGTCGATTTGACCTTGTGCAAGCTGTCAAGGTTTTTCTACTGACATATTAAACTATCAACTGATGGAAACTATCGGTTCTTTATGTTTTTCATGTCTATTCTCCATGATCTCAAAGCGGTAGTTTGTTATGATCGGTGATCAAGACAGTACCATAAGTCCGAGAGTTTACCTCTGTCTCCCTACTGTCCTCCTTGCTTGATAACCTTAGTATAACCTTAGTATAACCTTACGACCGTAAGGTTATACTAAGGTTATGGAGCAAGGAGAACAATAGCGGAAACACCTACCGCTTGAATCTAAATCTTCTTAAGACAATTGGATAAATCAGAACGGGTGGCTCTATGGCCATATCCGACAACCTGCCAGACAAAAACCGTTGTTCTTACAGAGCCATCCGATGTCAGGCGGTGACTTCAGTCACCATCCGGAACGCCACCAAGGATCAACCCGCGAGAGTATCCGGACTTTGTGAGGACTTTTGGTCAGAGAGAAATCCCCTCTTCTGGACAGGGATCCTTTTTTTAATGCGCTGGTATATGTCTCTCGTTCGGACTAAAGTCCTCACAATGTCTAAAAACACAGTAGTGCTGTGTGTACTCTCACGATCCAAAACGGTGGTTGAAACCACCGCCTTATATCTGATAGCGATGGAAAACTGATTAAATTGCCTTCTCACGATCTCAATCTCAGGTGATCCCAGCATGTACAACAGTCACCTTGGATTCGATTGTATGCGGCGCATTGATCCTTCTTACAATATTGAGCAGAAGGGATTTGACCGCGTTTGCCACTGACCTGGGGTAGCGTCCTTGGATCAATGGTCGGGTGTATTGCCTCGGATTTTTAGGCCATATTATCGTTATCCTGGGATTTGAGGATTTCCAGTACTCTATCGAAGATATATCCCACGTGGATGCGATTGGTCAGATCGATTTTTTCGACATCGATTTCGAGGACAGCCCCGTCGTGAAAGCCAAGTTTTACAACGTTTGATCCGTACGTTTTATACCAGTGACTGAGGTTTTTTATCTCGGAGAACTGCCACCCGCCCTCGATTTCCATTTCTCTGCCGCGCAGCTGGATTCTTTCCCAGGCCAGGGAAGGACTCCCCTGCAATAGAATGATCAGGTCTGCGGAAGGCAGTTGCCTGTTTACCGTCTGAAATTGGGTCACCAGGTTGTCCAGCTCGTCGTCGGTAAGCAAACCATCCGCATGGAACTGATTACAGAAAACCAACAGATCTTCGGGCAGAGAGCGGTCTTTTACATAACTTCCCGTCCCGCTTTTGCCGAGCTTACGCTGTTGGGCCCGCATCTGAAGGAAATGCAACTGAAGATCATAGCAATAGGTTTTCTTGTCTGCCAGAAACTTCTCCAAAAGTGGATTCTCTTCGGGTTTTTCATACAGGGTGTTTATCTTGAGGCTGCGTCCCATGATGGCGGTCAATGTCGATTTCCCCAGTCCAACGTTGCCGGCAATGGTGATCAGTTTCGGGTGTGTTGCCAGATATTCTTCCAGTTGTCGCTCCACATCGATGGCCTTGAGAGTGGCTTCGGTCTGAGGCAGCGTAACCCATTCACTGATGCCCGGGCTGGATACGCGCAGTTCCAGAGCTTTTACCTGTTCCGCAATCAAATTGACGGTACGGCGCAGCCATTCCGCTTTTTCCACCGCCTTGTCCGCATCGATCACCAGGACGGGGCAATGCACATGGTGAGCGATAAAATCCTCATACAGATTGTTCAGTAGTTCGAGATAGTCCGCAGAGATGGCCAGTTCACTTTCCCGGCCGCGCTCCCGTATTCTTGCCCGGAGGGTGGGAACTTCCGCTTTGAAATACACCAGGAGGTCAGGTTCCTTGATCTGTTCCGTCATCAATCTGTAGGTGCGCTGGTAGGCAATGAATTCCGGCTCGGACATATTCTGAAGTATGCGCTGGGCTTTGCCGAAAATATGATAGTCTTCAGCCAGAGTCCTGTCTTCCAACACGATCCCCCTGCACGTCTGAATCTGCTTCTGGCGATCCAATCTGCCATTGAAAAACTCGATCTGAGCCATGAAAGCATTGGCAACGGGATCTCTGTAAAATGAATCAAGCACAATGGGATTGAATTTTTCCGGAAAGGCAAATACCCCCTCGGTGCCGTTCGGCTTTGGATAAACGGATTTCAGTATTTTATTGAGGGGTGCGGAACTTGCCGCTTCAATGAAGGTGGATTTTCCCACTCCTATATTGCCTACTATTCCAATGCGGATATTTTCCATGATCATTACTCCCTGTTTTCCTTCTGGATTATTCGGTTCCTTTTATTCAATGCGAAAGTGCAATCTATAGGTTGATGCCGTCATCGTGCCGTAATTGACCGGGTCGCCGTCACCGAATCAGTTAACGCGGGAGATCAGCGGCAGGCAACGTAGCAGGGAAAGTCATTTACCACCATGCGGTAGACCGCTTCGGGACCGAGGTCTTCCCAGCAGTATAGTTCAAATGATGTGACTGATCGAGCTAAAAGCGCTGAAGCGCCGCCGATGGCAGTCAGGTAAAGAGCATGATTTTGACGGATGGCTTCCTTCACCTGAGAGGAGCGTTCGCCTTTGCCGATCATGATCTTTAAGCCATTATGGATCAGTTGGGGCGTGTATTTATCCATTCGTGAAGCGGTCGTGGGACCGATGGCGCCGCAGATCCTACCGGGTGGGACAGGTGAAGGTCCACAATAAAAAAGAGCGGACGCATCAAGTGGAAAAGGCAGTTTATCACCTCTTTCCAATAGACGGCAGAGCCGTTGATGCGCCTGATCCCTGGCGGTAAAAAGCGTACCTTCGAGCAGGACTTTATCCCCGATCCTCAAATGGGCTATGTCCATGGCCGTCAAGGGTAGGGTGAGTTTTGTTATCTGCATGATCCGGAACCCCGCATTGATCGAGTTAAAGTATTATCTCGCAATGCCGGTGGGCATGACATTGCAGGTTAACGGCGACAGGTAAAGAGGCAATATGGCAAGGCGAAGTAATAATATGGACTGACAAAGCGGTTGTCCTGCCACCCATGCCTTGAGCGCCGATGCCGGTGGCGTTGACGCTGTCCAGTATTTGCCGTTCCAATGCGGCGACTTTTTCATCAGGATGGCTGTCGTTCAGAGGCACAAAAAGTGCGCGTTTGGCATTTAGCGCAGCGGTCTCAAAATTGCCACCGATACCGATGCCCAGGACGAGTGGCGGACATGCCTTTCCTCCGGCTTTGACGACTGTTTCTGTGATGAAATCGATAATCTCCTCTTCCGCAGCGGTGGGTGGCAACATCTTGATCGCGCTCATGTTTTCCGCTCCGCCACCTTTGAGGGCGATGGACAGACGCAGGCGCTCCCCGGCGACTATCCGGTGATGGATGATGGCGGGAGTATTGTCCCCACAATTGCCGGAGCGGGACAGAGGACAATTCACGATGGACGGCCTCAAATAATTCATTTTCCACGCCTCGCGGACAGCGTCATTTATAATGTCATCCAAAGGCCCTCCGGAGATCGAAACTTCCGCTCCGATCCCGGCAAAGATCACCACCGTTCCGGTGTCCTGACAATAAGGGATACGCTCACTCTCAGAAATCGACGCATTCTCCAATAAAGCGTTAAGCACATCCCGGGCGACCTCATCGGTCTCCGCTTGACACGCCTTCTCCAAAGCGGAACGCACCAGCGGATCAAGTCCGAAAACGATCTTATCTATGGCGGTAACGACCGAATTATGAATTTTTGACGCAGCGACAATGCGCATCTTAACTTCTATGGCGAAGGTAATATTCTATTGAGCGATCACCGGTCTTTTCGTATTCAGCATTGAAATAACAGGCGGGTAATTGACCCAACGAGCGGTGATAGCGAAGGCATTCACAGCAGTTTCCCTTACGGGTACAGGGGTAGGAGCAGTTACACTTGGCGGCGTTTTGTTTCTGATTGGGGCAGGACATTTTTCTCCTCTTATCCTTTGCGGCGTTTGATGAGGTACTTGATCAGCAGGTCGTTGAACGGAGTGTGGGTGGAAATGGGATTATACTCGATCTGCGCTTGATGACAGCCGTCCTTGATCGTTCGCACGAAGGTCTCATAGTGCTGTTTGTATTCTTTGCGGATCTGCCAGGGATTGACGCGGATGCCAGCTCCAGTCTCGGAATCCACGAAGATGCTCTCATGCTTGAACTTAAATTCCTCTTCCTGCAAGTCCTGGACATGAAAAACGAGGACTTCGTGATGACGGTTGCGGAAGTGTTTGAGTCCGCTGAGGATCTTGTCCGGCTCATCCAGGAGATCCGAGATCAGGATCACCAAACTCCGCTTGCGCAGGGATTCGGCAATCTTATGTAAGACCGGTTGGATGGCGGTTTGCTCCTTGGGTTTCACTTCTAATAGCACTCGAAAGATCTGGGGCAGGTAGGATCGGAACGCCTTGGGCAAGAGCATATTGGTAATGGTGTCATTAAAAGTGATCAGCCCGACCGCATCCTTCTGGCTCATCATCAGCCAGGCAAGTGCGGCTGATAGTTCCACGGCATAATCGATCTTGGCGCGCTCTCCGGATCGGTAAAACATCGAGGCCGAATGGTCAAGGATGATGTAACAGCGGAGGTTCGTCTCTTCTTCGTAGCGTTTGATGTAATAACGCTCGGTCTTGGCAACGATCTTCCAATCGATGTCCTTGAGTGACTCACCGGGATTATATTGCCGATGATCACTGAATTCCACGCTGAAACCGTGATAGGGCGATTGATGCAGCCCGATCAGGAAACCCTCCACGATCTGATGAGCTGTGAACTGCAGTTTCTTGAGTTTGGCGATGGTCTCTTCGGAAAGAACAGGCATCAATCTACTTTTTTCGGATCAGCAGAGCCAGCGGGATGACTACGACATAAGCAATGATCAAAAGGATCAGCGAGATCGTGATGTCGTTAAGCGACATAATGATATATCCGGCGGTGACCATCAACGTAGCGATGGCTAACAGGATGTAATTGATCCGGCTCAAATGTAACCGGTTTTTTTCTTCTTTCTTGAGCATATATCCTCCTCAGGAAAGGATGCTTTTTTCATGGCAATTCATTACTGCTATTTTGTCAAATCATTTGTGCAGTGATCGATTGATCCATCGCCTTGCGTTTACCTTGCTTTCGCTTCGAGATTATCCCGAGTACTTGTAGCGATCTCGAAGCAAAGGTGGTGCAAAGTCGAAGTGAAATATTGGTGATGGGCAGGAGATATGTTATCCCGAAATAATCAAATCCGAGTCTCTTCGTCCCATCCATTTGATCCCTGTAACTTGTCTTATCTTATGATCTTATCAGTTTACTCCGGGTCCCAATATCCGGCAGGATTGGCATCCTGCACGACCCTATGGTGGAGCGGTATCCGCCATTACCCTTCTAAACCCTCTCAACCTTATCAACTTCACGACCCATCCCAGATAATGGCTTCCCGAATGATAAGTTCAGGATTGACAAGATTTCGTCCGGCATAAAGTGGGGCATGGTCTTGGTTTGGCGCGTGAAGGAAGACGAAATTTTGGAAACAAGGAGAGAATCATGGCTGACTCAAAGAGACTGGTGATCCTGTTTTTGGTCTTGAATACGGCGCTTGGTTTGGCGGCAATGGGCGATCCCAACGCTATGATCAAGATCCGTAAGGGCAATTATACACAGCATGAACTCAGGGATGAGAACCGATGGCGCTGGACACAAAGCAAAGCGGATCGCCCAGGGGATCTATCTGGTGCGGCTTTCCGGCAAAGCTTGCTCCTTGACGCGTAAAATACTGTATCTTAATCAATAGGAGTGGTGCGTGAGATTGCTGTTATGGTCGTGGAACGTCAACGGACTCAGAGCTGTGATGAACAAGGATTTTATCCGCGTGATTGTGAGGGAACAGCCGGATATCCTGGGCTTGCAAGAGACCAAATTGCACGAACACCAGATCCCGGATGAACTGGTTTTACTGCAGGAATATGCAATTTATTGGTCGCATGCGGAGAGGAGGGGATATTCCGGCACCGCGCTCCTAAGCCGGATCAAACCAATTTCCCTGAGCTACGGTCTGGGGATTCAGGAGTTTGACCGCGAAGGACGGATCATCATCGCTGAATATCCCACCTTCGTTCTCTACAATATCTATTTTCCAAATGGGCAGATGAACGATGAACGGCTGGACTATAAACTCCGCTTCTGTGAGCAATGCCTGACCGATATGGAGCAAAGCAGAAAAAGCGGAAAGATGGTCATTGTTACCGGTGACTACAATACTGCCCATAAGCCGATCGACCTCGCCAATCCGAAAGAAAATGAGAAATACTCCGGTTTCCTGCCGATTGAAAGGGCATGGCTGGACAAGATCGTGGAATTTGGTTGGGTCGATACATTCCGCCAGTTCGACCAATCTCCGAACGAATATTCATGGTGGAGCTACCGCTCCGGGGCCCGTCCCCGCAACATTGGCTGGCGTATTGATTACTTCTTTGTGGATCGGGAACACCTCGCCCAAGTTACTGCCGCAGGAATCAGGCAGGATATCATGGGTAGCGATCACTGTCCGGTCTATCTTGAAATCGAAATATGACACATTCCCCAATATCCATAACTATATCAACAACTTTAGATTAGACATCTCCGCCTCAAAACCTCTTGACAATAACCTGATCGCTATTGTGTTGTTTGACCATAAGTCATATATTAATAAATAAGTTATGCCGAGGATGTCGTGGGACCACAGGAACGTAAGCAGCGAGAACGTGAAGCACGTCGGTCAGCAATCATCAATACCGCGATGAAGATCTTTCTGAAGAAGGGTCTGGCAAATACCACGATGGAAGAGATCGCGGAGAAAGCGGAATACAGCAAGGCGGTCTTGTATCTATATTTCAAGAACGTGGACACATCAGCCAGTCCCAGCACCACAATTCGAGACTGCCGGATCAATACAAGGATGCCTTTTATGGACGTATTGCCCGGCTTGATTATCGTGGAACGGTCGTCAAACTGGGAAATGCCTTAATTAATTCAAATCGAAACAGACTCAGAGGATGGGGAAGATGAACAAATTGTCTATTCTTATAGTCGCTACATGGCTGGCGCTGTGTATTCAGGTGTTGACCGCTGCAACGGTAAGCGGCTTCGTTACCAGAGTTGAAAACGCTGAACCGCTGCAATATGTCAATGTCCGCATCGTTGAGACGCGTGTCGGGATGCAAACCAATAAAAAGGGATACTATGTTCTCAATATCAGCCGTCCTGGTTCCTATACCCTGGAGGCGTCAATAATCGGTTTCACCACCAATAGAATCCCTTTTCGGATCAATTCCGAAGACGAGAATCTCACACTTGACATCGAACTGGAAAAGACGGGCGTCGAACTCCAGCGTATCGTAGTCACCGGAGAATCCGAGGAGGATAATATCTACAGCTCGCCTCAGATCCGAATCGGTACAATTCGCCAGAAGACAGAGGATATCCAGAAGATCGTGGCAGTGGTGGAGGCAGATGTGTTTCGCTCGGTTCTGGCTCTACCGGGGGTGACGCCCATCTCCGATTTTAGCGCCAGTCTTTACGTGCGGGGTGGCAGTCCTGACCAGAATCTAATTCTGTTGGACGACATAGATGTATATAATCCCAATCACTTCGGCGGGATATTCAGCACTTTTAACACCGATGCCGTAGAAAGCGTCGAATTGATCAAAGGCGGTTATCCTGCCAAGTTTGGTGGCAGATTATCCTCCGTCCTGGATGTCACCAATCGTCAAGGGAACCGCAACTATCATCAGGGTGTGGCACGATTGAGTGCCATCTCCTCCAGCGCCACACTGGAAGGACCCTGGCGGATCGGTAATCAGCGTGGCTCTTATATGGCATCCTTCCGTCGCACTTATCTTGAACTGATGCAGCAATTTGTCGATCTACCTGACTACTATTTTTATGACGGGCACGTGAAACTGAACTGGGATCTGGACAGCCGCAATAAATTCAGCGCCAGCGCCTATTTTGGCAAGGATGCTCTAGTCTTTGACTTCGGTTCGGAACTTGCTCTGGATTGGGGGAACAGGACCTTCACCAAACAGTGGGTGCATCTGTTCAATCCCACGCTCTTCTCTCACTTCATTATCGCCGGCAGTCGGTTTGAGAGCAATTTTACCGTCCGTGGTGAGGAAGTAAGCAATTCCTTTACCCACCGCAACGGCATTGACGACTTGTCCACCAAGGGGATGCTGAGTTGGAAACCGAACAATCAACATCAACTTGACTTCGGTTATGATATCAAATGGAACAGAACCATCCTCAAGATGGATACCGATTCCCAGTATGATCCCAATGCCCTGCCGGATGTGGACGTCACTTCGCTTCTATCCGCCGCTTATGTCCAGGACGTATGGGATGTCAATGATCTCTGGACACTCCAGCCCGGCTTGCGTCTTTCGTGGTATAAGACTCTGACGATGAATCTGCCCAGTCCACCTGATGCCTCGTATCTTAATCTGGAGCCCCGTATTTCACTGCGACGCAAACTCGATGTGGCGGAAAATATCTACGTAAACTACGGCCGTTATTGCCAATATCTGACCTTGATGTCCATGGGGATCAGCACTCCTTTTGACATTTGGTTCCCTCTAGATGGTAGTTTGAAACCCGGCATCTCTGACCACTATACCTTGGGATACAAGAACGAACTATCCCGAAATTTTGGTTTTGACATAGAACTATACTATAAAACCTACCGCAACCTCCTGGAATATAATGTCGCCACCGGCTTTACCTGGGATAATGCCAATGGCCAACTCAAGGATACTTTCCATTCCGGCAAGGGTTACACTTATGGCGCTGATTTTATGCTGCGCAACGACTGGTATGGCTTTGAGGGCTTCATCGGCTATACCATTAGCAAGACCCAGCGCCGGATGGAAAACACCAATCTTGATCCAGAAACCCTGGAACCACGCTATTTCTACCCCAAATACGACCGCAGCCACCAGATCAATATCATCGAAAACTTCAATATCACCGAAAACACCGGCAGGCAGTTTCTCGGTGGTGACCTCAAATTTGGTCTCAGTTTCACCTACACCACCGGACAACCCAACCAGAAACCAGAACGCATCTACTTTGACGGCGATGACTTCCAGATTATTTATAGTTACAGTGACCGTGAACGCCTGCCGGATTATATGCGGCTGGATATCAGCACCAAACTGGAGTTTTTCAGGAGTTGGGGCTCCATCGAGCCATGTTTCGAGATAGTCAACGTCTTTGACCGTAAGAACGTAAGTTTCCGCAATTATAACATCTCGCCGGATTTGGAAACCGGGCAATTGACCCTAATCTCCAGAGATAGCCCGCAATTTCCCTTCATGCCTTTCATCGGCATCAATGTAAAATGGTAAGGGGCAAATCATGAAACACTTAAGATATCTCATCACCCTGCCGTTAGTCCTGATCATTCTGAGCGGATGCAGCGATTTTACTGCTCCGGAACGCTTTGATGGCGAGACCTATGCCGTGACCGGATTATTAATCGCCGGACAGTCGATCGGCTTGGAAAGACCCATCTACGTAACCCGCAGCACAACCATCCAGGACTTTCAGTATCTGGAACTATTCGTTGCCGATGCTGAGGTTAAGGTCATTGATCTGAATACCCGGGCTGAATTCCAGTTGCTTCCCGCTCTTCACGAATTCAGGATCAAATATATCGATCCCAATGATAACATCATCCATCCGGATCACACTTACCGCCTGGAAGTCATCATCCCCGGCTACGAAAAATTGATCTGGGCGGAGACGACCGTGCCCAGTCAGGTTACACTGACCCCTGATTTTTATGGTTGGAACGTATCCGGTCAGGGATTTTTGCTGCAAAACTTCGAGCCCTATTCCGAGATCACTTTTGACACGGTGGAATCGCACTACCCGCTGGCATTGGAGACCGGAACTTTCACCGGCACATTAAACATCTTTGCCGAGTTGTATTGCCTGGAGGAGTTTTCCACTTCACTGGAATTTACCACTCCGGTCTTTGGCCAGACCAATCCGGATACGACGATGGTCACAACCTATTATTCTTCCGGAGAGGGCATTCGCTGCATCCAGTTTTTGGGTAAATATACCTCTGTTCCGCATCAACAACCGGCAGGGAACTATATGATGATCAAGGATTACCGCCAGGCATTCATCTTCTTTGGCCGATACCGCGTCACGCTGTATTCCTGTGATGATAATTTCTACCGTTACAAATACTCGCCCGAGGGTTATTTCCATGGCGGGATCAAAAACGCTCTCGGCTATTTTGGCTCCGTCAGCGGCGGCACCATGTTCACCAGGATCGTAAAGGAATACTCCACCATAGATTGACCAGAACGACGCGGGCGCAGAGAGAGCAGCATGACTCCATCCTGCAAGGAAAAGCGGCGTTCCACAAAACTGTGTCGCTGCTGGTTCCGCTATGCTGTTAAAACAGCCCACTGATGTTACCGTCGTGTTCGACGTCGATGATCTCTGCGGAGGGATGTTTGGGAAGTCCGGGCATCCGCATGATCTCACCGGTGATCGGCACCAGGAATCCCGCTCCGGAGGAGATCAGGATCTCGCGCACCGTGACCAGGAAGTCCTTGGGTCTGCCCAATAGTTCCGGGTTATCGGAAAGTGATTTCTGCGTTTTGGCGATACAGATCGGCAGTTTGTCAAAGCCGTATTTATTGATCCTTTTCAGGTCTGTTTTGGCGGTTGCCGTATAGTCCACCTTCTGCGCTCCATAGATCTGTGAGGCGATGGTCTCGATCTTGTCCTCCACCGGGCTATCCCATTCGTATAATGTGCGGTATTGGCACACATCAGCATCGACCATATTCACTACCTTTTCAGCCAGTTCAATGCCGCCGGTGCTGCCCTGGCCGTAAAAATCCACGATGCTTGCTTCAAAACCACTGGCATGGACAAAGTCCGTCACCATCTTCAGTTCTTCTTCGGTGTCCGAACCAAAGCGGTTGACAGCGACGATGGATTTCATCCCGAATTTGGTGATATTTTCCATGTGTTTGGCAAGATTGGGCAGTCCGGCTTCGACCGCGGCGGGATTGGGTAGCGCAATATCCTTCAGTTTGGCGTTGCCATGCATCTTGAGAGCGCGCACTGTGGCGACCAGAACGACCGCATTGGTGCAGAATTCGCCATACTTGCAGACCAGATCAAAGAATTTTTCCGCTCCCAGATCAAAACCAAAGCCAGCTTCCGTTACCACGTAATCGCTCAAGCGCAGCGCCGTCTTGGTGGCAAGGATGCTATTTGCCCCCTGGGCGATATTGGCAAAGGGACCGCCATGCACGAAAGCAGGAGTATTCTCCAGCGTCTGCACCAAATTCGGTTTCAGCGCATCTTTGAGCAGAGCGGCGATCGCACCGGCGATCCCCAATTGCTGAACCGTCACCGGCACACCTTCGTAAGTGAATCCGACCGTGATCTTCCCGATCCGTTCTTTGAGTTCGTCCATATTGTTTGAAAGACACAAGATAGCCATGATCTCGGAAGCCGGGGTGATGTCAAATCCGTCTTCCCGCGGAAAGCCCTGTTTGCTTCCGCCCAGACCGATCACGATCTTTCGCAGCATCCGGTCATTGACGTCCAGGACTCTTTTCCAGGTCACGCGCCGCGGATCGATATGCAGCTCATTGTCAAAGTAGATGTGATTGTCCAATAGAGCCGCGATGGTATTATTGGCAGCGGTCACGGCATGAAAGTCACCGGTGAAATGCAGATTGATATCTTCCATCGGCAGAACTTGAGACCATCCCCCGCCAGCGGCACCGCCTTTGACCCCAAAGACCGGACCCAAGGACGGTTCACGGATCGCCACCGCCGCCTTTTTACCGATCCGGTTCAATGCCTGCGCCAGACCAATGGAGGTGGTTGTCTTTCCCTCCCCGGCCGGGGTGGGCGTGATGGCAGAGACCAGAATCAACTTGCCATAGGGATTATTCTCGATCCGGCTCAATGCCGTGTAGCGAACCTTTGCCTTGTATGAGCCATACAGATCGACATCATCCGCCGTCAATCCCAGTTTGGCCGCAATCGCAAGGATATGCTTCAATTCCGTCTGCCGCGCTATTTCCAAGTCACTCAGCATCTTTCCTCCCCCAAGGCAGTCCTTGAGCCTTGCCTCGTTGCTGCTTGTTATCCCTTGAGCAAATCTATTCCGCATGATACATTTGTCAAGGTGCATTCATCCGTTATCGGGAATGTCCCCTCACTACCCAGATATAAACTGACACCCAAAGCTGCAAGTTGTGACACAAGGGGAAAGTGGGGATAAGGCTTTGATTGGTGGCGAGATACGATGGACTGGCTTTGGAAATGTCCAAGCGCCTATTTGGACGTTTTTGGACTGTTTGCTGACACTATTACTGCAAATTAGCGAGGCGTTTGGACAGGCTTTGGAAAGAGCAGTTGGAAAAACGGAACTTTGAAATTAGAAAAAGCGCAATTGGAGTGCGATTGTGCCGATCAGAAAAGCTCCGTAATTCCAATCTGAGTCTAAAACCAGAACCGGGTAGTCTATATTAAATGGTTGGAGGATAATCTGTTGCCTGTGGTGGTCGATTTGCACCTTCTTGATGGTAAGACCATCGTCAGTCCTTACAACTGCAATTTTTCCATCCGCATTTTTCCAGCTCAGATCGCTCTTGATAACCACGATGTCTTGATGCTGGATAACAGGCTTCATACTCTGTCCATTTACCTGAAAGACAGTATATTGTTGGTGCGTCATTAATGTACAATTGTAGATCATTCCTGAAGACCATCCGATAATAATCCGCATACTTCATGTTAATTTCCTTTTCTATATTGCTGTTAACTAAGTGCATACTTGATTCACTACAACAACGATTGAAATACCGATGATTTGTTTGGAGTCAATACTAAAGTACATATTGTGACCCAGGTTGATGATAAAGTATTGCCGGAGAATGCGTAAGAAAACTGGCAAACTCACAGAAAGGACTTCCCAAGGTTCTGCGCTTGTGGTTCTTAGCACCCTACTAATACAGATGAGAGGTGTAGCATGACTACCAAGAAACGCAGCCAATCGGAATTGTAGAAACGGGCGAATCAAAGCAATGTCCACGAGGGAGTGGAAATGGGGCTTAACTCATTGATAACTATAGTGAAAGGGTAGGATGTCCAAGTGGGTCACAGTTTTAGAGGATTTGGACATGGTCATTCAAATGGATTTGATCTGGCTACTCACCGACAGGCTGCCCTTACTGCTGAATAAGAACCTTAATCGATCAGAAGAATGTGCGATGCCGGGAATCTAACCGCTCTCAAGCATCAGATACCTACTGAGAACGGTGCCACGATCAAGACCTTTGTGCTGGCAACCGAGGAGATCATCCGGGCTGAGTATGATCGGTTCAGAGACAGCCTGCGCAAACCGGAGCTTTACTTTGAGGAAATGATCGACCTGGGAGTCTTCTGCTATCCCTGTGTCTTCCTGGTCTATAATGAGAATTCTAAAGATCTGGCGAAAAAGGTCAATTAGGTAGTAGGAGGTTCAGATGTATCCCTATGGTGGCAGACCGACTGAGGAGTTCCTGAGAGAATATCGCAGCAAGCTGAATGAACAGCAAGAGCTGATGGAAAGCCAGGGACTGAGGATGCAGAACAAAAATGGGGGCAGTTGCATTGTGCTTCCGCAGGTGAAGGTTGGTATCAGTAAGCTTAGTGGGAATGGTGATATTAATGGCAATACTCCTGATGGCTGTAGAATAAGAGACTACCGATGATGAAAATAGCTTCAACTTGCCTATTAGTAAGGATGTCATACGATGCGACAGTTTCCAGATTTCGCTGCACAATTTGCAGTTTTTGTTGTCACGTTGCACCTGACCCCCTTGCGGTCAGTGCTGACCCCTCTCCTCTTCCTTGCCTTAATCAAGCGTAAATGCATTAACACTTGATTAAGAGGGGATAATGACTTTATTAAGGCATTCATAAATGGAGGCAAAAAAAGACAGCGCCACCTGATGAGGCAGCGCTGATGTGGTAGGTTAATTAGTTGGGATTATAGATAGTTGGTGATCACCTGTGCTATCTTTGCCTTGTTGACCAGTCCCACCAACTGCTCAGCGATTTCGCCATTGACGAAGAGGAGCAGCGTGGGAATGGACATCACTGAAAAACGAGCGGCAAGATCGGGGTTATCGTCGATATTGAGTTTGCCGATCTTGGCTTTTCCCTGCATTTCCTCCGCCAGTTGATCGATACTTGGTCCCAATGCTTTGCATGGGCCGCACCAAGGCGCCCAAAAATCGACCAATACCGGGATCGGGGAGGATAAAACTTCGCTCTCGAAGTTACTATGACTAAACTCCAGGGTAGCCACGATTTACTCGACGATCGCCAATATATCGTTCTTGCTCAGGATCAGCATTTTCTCGCCTTCGAGTTCGATCTCGGTGCCGGCATACTTGCCATAAAGAACGACATCTCCGACTTTGACAAGCTTCTGTATCTCTTCACTTGTGCCGACTGCCGTCACTTCGCCCATCTGGGGCTTTTCTTTGGCAGTATCGGGAATGATGATCCCGCCGATCTTTTTTTCCTCGGATGCGGTTTTGATCTTGATGACCACGCGGTCTTCAATGGGTCTCAGTTTCATGTTTCCTCCATTGGATGTAGTTTCTTTTCAAATTTATGATAATCAATTCAGTGGACTTAGCAACCCTTTTTTGTGACTGCTAAGTTTTTGTCAAGGGGAAATCGTGGGTCTGGATTTTCGGGGGGGGACAATGAAACGCGGGTCCAATGAATAGGACGCTTTGACCTACGTTTCAGTCCCCATGCAAATACCCAGGCCGCGAGCGGTCTTGATGAGATCGGAATCGAGATCGATCAGGTTGTATGACTTGATCGCTTCGCGGATGGGAACACCGATGATATTGGGATGGCGGTAGGCGACCATTTGTCCCCATTTCTTGTGCAGAACGAGTTCAAATGCCTTTACTCCGGATTGGGTATTTGATCAGGTATCGTCAAATGTGGGGCATCTACTGCCGCCAACGGAGGGGTTAGGTTATCTGTCCAATAACTGTTTGGAAAGATTCCTGGCGCGAAGCATAGTGCGGTCGAAATCCAACTCGCCGTTTTTCATGTAATAATCGGCTCCAAGCGTGTGGGTAGAAAGACAAGCGATCTTGTTTACGAGTTTCAGATTCGCCTGGGTTAAATAGACCCCGTATTCAGTTCCTGAGCCGAAGTTCTGGACGGCGTTGGCGGGGAAAGTGTATGAACGGGCGGAAGGACTCAGATCCTTGTGGTATTCGTCTTCCTGATCCTCGTCGTGCCATGATGACAAGACAGCGATCTGATACTGGTTGTTGGCAGAGAGTGACCAATCGATGGCAAAACTACTGGCCGGGTTGAAAGTATTGGGGAAATTGGCGCTGGCTTGATAGACCATGCGCAGGTCGGTCTGGGCTTTTAGTATGTTATTGACAGAGAACTCGATTCTGTAGGTTGTCCCAGAATTGAGATTATACAATCCCAAGTAATTTCCTGGCTCAAACTGACAAGAATCCAGTGGTATCTCCTCTCCGTTGATCTTTAGTTGAACCTGTGTATTTTGCGGTAGTTGCGAATGGACGCCGTTCCAATAGATGAAAATGACGTGATCCTCTTTAGCTTCGTGTAAGCTCGTAAACGAGATGACCCAATCCGCAATGGCTGGATTACAGATATCCGGCATGGTGGGATTGCCGTTGTCTTGGTTGCCTCCGCAAGCACTGAGCAGGAAGGTGAACAGGGTTAAAACCAAAAGTTCCATAAATAGCGTCTTTTTCATGATATCGCTCCTTTAATGTAGTTCTTCCACGCGTGTTGAACGAGGTTTGATTGTCAATTCAAATCTGTTCATACATCGGGGAAAAGCAGGGTTAGTATCTCTTCCCGTAGCATCTGCGCCTGTCTTTTTGCCTCGATGGCAAAGTCCTGGCTGCGGTCGGCGAAGATGATCCCGCGTGAGGAATTGATCAGGATATTGGGTTGTTCATGGCTGTCAATGGCATGCTTCATCACCGATGCCAGGTCACCGCCCTGTGCGCCGATGCCAGGGATCAGGAAAATGCGTCCCGGCATCGACTGCCGCATCCGTTTAAGGTCATTGGGATGAGTGGCTCCGACCACCGCTCCCATCTGTTCCCGAGGGAATTGACATAACCATTCGGCAATGTGTTCGTCCAATGCGTCCCGCAGAAGAAAGTCCGCTGCCGAGGGATTGGATGTTAGGACAAGGGCAAAGGCATAGCGGACATCATCAGTCAGAACCGGCTCGACCACATTGGCGCCCATCAGGGGATTGACCGTGATCGCATCGGCGCCAAAACCTTCAAAGTAGGCATTGGCATAACTATCCATGGTGTTACCGATGTCGCCGGCCTTGCAATCCAGGATCACCGGGATATCCTCGGGAATGTATTCAATGGTCTTGAGCAGTGCTTCGTAACCGCGATTGCCATCCGACAGATAGAAGGCGAGATTGGGTTTGTAGGCACAGACCTCATCGCAGGTGGCATCGATGATCCGGCGGTTAAATTCCCAGATAGGATTGGGTGCACAGCGCACCGAAGTGGGCAGCATCTCCAACGCAGAATCCAGACCCACGCACAGCAGCGAACGGTTATCTTGGCAGCGTTGCTGATACTTAGACCAGAACGATCTTGACCGATTCCTCGCCATCGGTTTCCTCAAATGCGACCTTGATGATTTCTTCCTTGGAAGTTGGGACGTTTTTGCCCGCATAATCTGCCTTGATCGGCAGCTCACGGTGTCCGCGGTCGATAAGAACTGCCAGTTGGATCTGGCGTGGTCTGCCAAAGTCCAGCAGCGCATCGATCGCAGCCCGGACAGTCCTGCCGGTGAAGAGCACGTCATCTACGAGAACGATCACGGCATCCTCGATGTCAAAATCTACCGAACTGCCCTTAATCACCGGCTGATGTGAGATGGTGGACAGGTCGTCTCGGTAGAGGGTAATATCCAGAACACCGACCGGGATCTCCTGATTCTCGATCAGTTTCAGGTATGCCGAGAGCCGCTCTGCCAGGGGCACGCCCCGTGAGCGGATGCCTACCAGGCGGATCTTTTCCAATCCTCGGTTCTGTTCCAATATCTCATGGGCCATACGATGGATGGTACGTTCCATCTGCGCTTTGTCCATAATCTGACTTTTGATCTTCATCTATCCTCCTTATCTGGGTTGGATGATCGCCAGAATTTCTCCCTTGCCCACTGGCTCACCGGCTTTGAGGGGGGTCATGGCGACAACGCCTTTGACCGGGCTGGGGATATTATTATACATCTTCATTGCTTCCAGGACGAGAACGGTCTCTCCGATCTCTATCTTGTCACCGGGATGCTTCTCATAGCGAACGAACATACCAGGCATCGGAGCAGTGATGGGTGTGCCGCCTTCAGCGGAGACAGCGGTTTTGACAATGGGTTCGGTTGCCGGTTTGGGAGCGGGATTGGTAGGCGGGACAGCGGGTTGAATCGCCAGCTTTGAAACATTGGGTGCGACTACACGGGGAGTAGCACCTTTTTCACTGACTTCCACCAGGAAGTATTCGCCGTCCACATAGACGTCAAACTGCCTGATACCATCAGGTTTTGGAGGGATTTCCTTGTTCTTTTCTGACATCGCTTTATCCTTTTTCAGAGCATTTTTTACTTCTTCGAGGGTCTTGGGCTTCATCTCGTCCGGCATCGGTTCCAAGCCATATTTGATTCTGAGGAATTTCTTGCCGGTGATGGGATAGATGGCAACGATCAATTCATCATCGAGGTCTTTTGCCAGATCCTGCAGTTCATCATGGATCTTCTGCATGGCGGACTCGATCACGTCACCGGGACGGCAGGTGATCGGCGTTTCGCCACGGGGATAGCCAACCAGTGCTTTCTTTTGGACTTCTGGATCGATGGGCAGGGTCGTCTTGCCATAGAGGCCATAGCACAAGTCCTTGACCTGTTCGGTAATGCGGGCATATTCGCCGTCTTTGGTATCAAAGAGTGCATTATTCACCGCCTGGATGCCAACGATCTGACTGGTAGGCGTCACCAATGGTATCTGTCCCAATTCCTTACGCACCTTGGGTATCTCGGCAAAGACGTCATCCAGTTTATCCAGGGCATCCATCTGCCGCAATTGGTTGACGAGGTTGGAAATCATCCCACCCGGCGTCTGATGGATTATGACATCGGTATCGATGATGGAGAACTTGGTATTATCGGCAAATTCCAGATATTTGGGGATCGCTTTCTCCATTTCTTTGGAGATGCGATTGATCAGCCGGATATCGAATCCAGTATCACGGTTGGTCCCCAGAAGTGTAATAACCAACGGCTCGATGGCGGCATGTGAAGAGCGATAGGCATAGGGACCGATACAGGTATCAATGATATCCACTCCCGCTTCGATCGCTTTGAGCAGCGCCAGATCACCCATACCGGAGGTGAAATGAGTATGCAAATGGATCGGCACCTTGACGGCTGATTTGAGCGCACACACCAGATTATAAGCATCATAGGGCGCTACCAGTCCAGCCATGTCCTTGATGCAGATCGTGTCCGCACCCATTGCCTCAAGTTCTTTGGCTTTGGAGACAAAGTACTCCGTGTTATAGATATCTCCGCCCAAGCGCTGTTCGGTCAACGAATAGCAGATCGTTCCCTGGAAATGCCTGCCGTTCTTCTCGATGATGGGCACGGCGGTTTGGAAGTTTCGGAAATCATTGAGTGCATCAAAGACGCGGAAGATATCGATGCCATTATCGCAGGCACGCTGGACGAATGCTTGAACGACATCATCGGCATAGTTCTGATAGCCGACGAGGTTTTGTCCCCGGAGCAACATGGAAAAGGGCGTCTTTTTGATATACTGCTTGAGGGTGCGGATGCGTTGCCAGGGGTCTTCGCCCAAATAGCGGTGCATCGTGTCAAAGGTCGCTCCACCCCACACCTCCATGGAATAGAACCCCACCTGATCCATCAATTCCGCCACTGCCACCATATCCTCGGTTCTACCGCGGGTGGCAAAGATCGATTGATGCCCGTCCCGGAAGGACAGATCTTGGATCTTGATTGGGTTATCAGCGGCGGGACGGTCGGTCTCATAGCGCATCGGGCGCATTTCCAAAACACCGTGTTGGTTCATATTTGTGTTCCTTTATCTCGTTCTTTTGATGATTCTGCGTTGGGTGATATCACGATACTGCATCGTCTGCTGACGGCTATAGGCAGCCCAGGGCGTCGGCAGATCGGGTTCACGTCGTGGGATCGTAACTGGTGTATCGGCATTGATCATTGCCATGACCCCGGCAATGGCAGCGAGCTTTTTACTGTCTCTATCCATGCCAAATACCTCTATACCGGGATGTTCCCGTGTTTTTTGGGTGGTAAACTCTCGCTCTTGGTGCAGAGGATCTCCAGCGCATCGACCAATCGGGCGCGGGTTTCGCTGGGAAGGATGATGGCGTCAACATAACCGCGGCTGGCGGCCACATAGGGATTATTGAATTGTTCTTCATAGATGCGGATCATTTCCTGGCGTTTGGCGATCTTGTCCTCCGCTTCATTGATCTCTTTGCGGAAGATGATATTGGCGGCACCCTGCGCACCCATGACAGCAATTTCAGCCATGGGCCAGGCAAAGACCATATCCGCTCCCAGATGGCGGGAACTCATGGCGATGTAACTGCCCCCGTAGTCCTTACGAGTGACCACCGTCAATTTGGGCACCGTCGCTTCCGAGTAGCACCACAGGAGTTTGGCGCCGTGACGGATGATGCCGTGCCATTCCTGTTGCGTGCCGGGCAAATAGCCCGGAACGTCCACCAGTGTCACCAGCGGGATATTGAAAGAATCACAGAAACGGATAAAGCGGGTCGCCTTATCGGAGGCATCAATATCGAGGCAGCCGGCAAGGATCAGAGGCTGGCTGGCGATGATGCCGATCACCCGTCCATTCATCCTAGCAAAGCCGATGATGATATTCTGCGCATAGTACTGATGTGGCTCAAAAAACTCGCCATCATCCACGATGGAATGGATCACGTCCCGCATATCATAACTCATCTTGGGATCGTCAGGAATGATCTCGTCCAGATCGGGACAGAGACGGTGAGGATCATCACCCGTCATTGAGCGCGGTGGATCTTCCATGTTATTCGAGGGCAGATAGCTCAGGAGCCGTTTGATCTGTTCGATCGCATCGGCATCGCTCTCACAGGCAAAATGGGCATTTCCGCTTTTGCTATTGTGCGACATTGCCCCGCCGAGTTCCTCCTGAGTGGTCTCCTCACCCGTCACAGCGCGGATCACATCAGGTCCGGTAATAAACATAAAACTGGTGTTTTTGACCATAAATACGAAGTCCGTCATCGCCGGAGAATAGACCGCTCCGCCGGCACAGGGACCCATGATGGCAGTGACTTGGGGGATCACTCCGCTGGCACGGGAATTACGGAAAAAGATATCGCCATACCCGCGTAGCGCATCCACGCCTTCCTGAATCCTCGCTCCACCGGAATCATTGATTCCCACCAGCGGAACGCCTGACTTGAGCGCCATATCCATTACTTTACTAATCTTGGCAGCATGCATTTCTCCCAAACTGCCGCCCCGCGAGGTAAAATCTTGGGAAAAGGCAAAGACCGGGCGTCCCTCGACCATGCCATGCCCGGTCACCACGCCATCCGAGGGGATATCCAGCTTCTCCATGCCAAAATTGTCACAGCGGTGATGCACAAACATATCTATCTCCCGGAAGGAACCTGGATCAAAGAGCAGATCCAAACGCTCCCGAGCAGTCAGTTTACCGCTGGCATGCTGTTTCTCGATTGCCTTTTCTCCCCCCATCTTGAGTGTCTGAGCCTCTTTTTCCGCCAACTTACGGATTGATTCCTTCGTTTCGATCATTT
>JBBISI010000024.1:0-29918 GCA_037441405.1 Candidatus Cloacimonadota bacterium | reverse complement strand
ACCGAATTGTTATAGCACTCCAGTATTTCACCGACTGTATATAGCGAGCCTCCGCCGATAATGATATCGCGGGGGCATGACTCTCTGAGGGCGAGAGCTAATGCCTCGGCTACGGTTGGTGCGGAATGGACATTGGATAGGTAACGGTGTGCCTGCTTGACCTGTACGGCTATGGAAACGGCACGGTCAGAGCCGTTCTGGGCAATATAAACCGCTTTGGCGTACTGGCAGAGGAGTCGGATCATCGTTTTATAGTCCTTATCTGCCAGGATGGAGATGATCATGACAAACTTGCGGCGGGGATAAAGCTGGATCAAACTCTGCATCAAACTGGTCACGCCCTGTACATTGTGCGCTCCATCGATGATCAGGGTCGGACGACGCTGCAGGACCTGCATCCTGCCTTTCCAATTGATGCTTTTCAGCGCTGATCTCAGCTTGGTTATAGAAAGTGGTATCGCATACCGGCGGGCGTAGAGAATGAAAGCGGTGATGGCGATGGCAAGGTTATTCACTTGATGCAGGCCATGCAGGTTGGATTGGAGATGCCTGATCTGCATGTCGCCATATCGGTAGTCAAATCTGATCCCGTGTCTGCCGGGTGTGACATTTTCCACCATAAAGTCCCTGCCGATCATGCTCACCGGCGCATTACGCGCTTGGGCAATATCCAGTATAACCTGGCGGGGGGATTCGTCAATGCTACCGAGGATGAGCGGGATGAATGGTTTGATGATACCTGCTTTCTCGGCGGCGATCAGCTCCACCGTTCCACCCAGGGTCTTGACGTGGTCCAGCCCGATGGATGTGATGGCAGTGATATCTGGCACAAAGAGATTGGTGGCATCCAGCCGTCCGCCGACTCCTACTTCAATGATAGCGGTTTGAACACTTGCCTCGAGGAACATCCCAAAGGCTATGGCGGTCGTGATCTCAAAGAAGGTGGCATCCCAGCGGTCAAAAATCTGTTCAAAGCGGTGATAGAGGTCGAGGATACTCTGGAAAGCGGTATCCTTGCCATTGATGCGGAAGCGTTCACAATAGTCAATGAGATGGGGCGAGGTATTGAGTCCGACGCTTAAGCCATGATGCAAGGCGATGGACTCCAGAGCGGCGCAGACAGAGCCCTTGCCGTTGGTTCCTGCCACGTGAAAACCGTGTAACCGGTCTTGGGGATCGCCCATCTCCGCCAGGACATTCTGCATCCTGTCCAATCCGAGTTTTACACTGCCGGAGTATTTCTGGTAGATGTGCCGGAGGAATTCCTGATATTGCATGCGGTTCCTCGCTACAGAGCGGAAACAAGTGACGCTGGAGCGTCACCATGGGTTATGATTAGTGCGAACATCAAGTTCTGGGGGGTAGTGCCCTAATTCTGAGGGATAAGCAGGTCTTTGAATACCGCTGAATTGCTTTTACGTTTGGCAAAGGCATCGGGATCGGTTCGCCAGATATTGATGTATTCTTGGATCTTTTCCATTTTCAGGCGTCCGTTTGATCCTGTCTGCTGGTCAATATAATCCAAGTCATCCAGGAAGTAATTTTGCAATTGGGTGGGTTCCATATTCTCATAGAACGCTTTGGAGATGATGTGCTTGGGATAAGTGGGGAGATTGGGGCAGATGACAATGGCAGCGAAATTGTGCTTCACTTCATCGCCGATCCGGTCGGCAACATATTTACCAAAGACGATGTAGTCGGCTTTGTCTTTGCCACGGGATTCGGGGCATTTGGAAATGGTATCCAGATAGGTGGTCTTGGGGTCATTGCGTTTGGGTGTGTTGAGCAAGATCTTGAGATCACCGTCGAAATCCTGATTGAAGTCCATCAGATAATCTGTTGTCGCCACCCAGAGGGCTTTCATATTGTTCAGGCAATCTTCTTCGTTCTTTTCTTTGTCCAGATTGAAGAAATGTGGCAGTGCCAAAACGGTTACAAGCGCCAGAAAGAGGATGACGCTGATCACGGTATAGACCGAGAATCCGCGTTGATTGCTTGCCATAATCAACTCCTGTTTCGTCTTTGTCTTATACGACAATTCTATCATTTGAATAAACCGTTTTGACGACGTCAATCTCGTCAAGGTTTTTCTTTGGTACGCTTGACCGGACTGAGGATTTTATCGATGTAGGCACGGGTCTCGCGGATATCACGAAAGAGATGCCGATAATCGGCTTCCGTCTCGATCAGCAATCCCCGGATACGCCGGTCAACATTGGTTTCGCCCCAATTGTAGGCAGCCAGCACCAGCGTCCAATTGCTCTTGTATTTGTTTTGGAGATACTTGATGTATTTGGCGCTGAGTTTGAGGTTATAAACCGGAACGAATAGCATTCCGCTACGGTATTCGGGATGGATATATCGGGCGGTATCTTCTCTGATCTGCCCCAAGCCAACCGCTTGCTTGGGCGAAACGGCAAAGGAACGGAATCCGCTCTCGGTGCGGATCAGGCGATAAAAGACCGCTGGCTCGATATTATAGCAAACCGCCACTCCCAGGGTCATCAGCCGTATTGAGATGGGATTGAAGGTGACGGCCAGGATGATCGCCAAGAGAATGACTGCGGACAGGATCCAGCGTTTGGGTCGCTTCATTTTGGGGGTTGCTCTCCGCCTTCGGCCGGTTTGACGATCTAACGGCTTAGTTTTGCCCATGCTTTGCGGAAGTGTTTTTTAAAGTGGATGTTTTCAGGCGCCAGAGCCATTGCCTGGCGAAAGTAGGACAGGATGGCATCCTTGTCATCCTTGAGTTCCATCATCAAAACACCGATATTGTGCTTTAACAAGGCATTCTCCGGAGCGTGCGTCTCGGCTTCCCGCAAGAGTTTCAATGCTTGCCGACGGTCACCATCCTCGCGGGCCAACATTGCCCTAAACTGCAAATCAGTGCTGAGGCAATAACGCTTACGTCTCTCTGACTCTTCTGCCATAACTGCGTACTCAGCAATGGATTTGAGTTGCGGATAACGTGCTGAAAGTTTTTGAAAGACATTTACCGCTTCCTGCCAGCGGTCAAGCAACAGATAAGCCTGCCCCAAGCCGAGGGCAGTCAGGTATTCAGGCGTTTCGGGATTGTAGATGCTTTCCAGGATCTGCCGCGCGTTATCATACTCCAGAAGGTTCAGGTGAGCCAACGCCAGGTTATAGAGATTAGGCTGCGAGGGCTGTAGAGCAGCGGCTTTTTGAAAAAGACGAAACGCCCGCCGCTGGCTACCGAAGGCCAGATGACGCTGACCGCGCTGCATAAGCAAACGCACATAGAGACGTTTGATCATTGAGTTTTTCTTATCCCAGTTTCTTCTTATAGTCGCTCAGCCAAAGGACATGGGAAACTTCTTCATTGATGATGCGGCGAAGGACTGACTTGGCTTTGTCGTTATTGATGCTATCATTGACCGCGTGGAAATAGAGCAGGGTGTCTTTTTCGAACATAATGGCATAACCCACAATGCCACGGATGTCTTTTGCTTCCGTAGCAAGTTTGATGGCAGCATCCGGAGTGTTGAAGATACGGCTGTCCACGATGGATTTGAGATAACTGGCAACCAGTTCCCAATCCGAAGTAAGTTCCAGGACGTTCATATCCCGATCGTCACGCAGACGCAGAAAGGTCTTTTCATGATCCAATTCTGCATCGCGCAGACGCTCAAGAAACTCCCGGGAAACGGTGTCCAGATCCTTCCGTTTGCTTGCCTCATGATAGAAAGAATAGCCATTACGCTCGATTTGGACGGCCATTTCGATGATCTCATTGACGGAATACGCAGGCATTGCATCCCCCATTTCTTTTTTTGGCGCCATTTTGTGCAGGTCACAGGCATTCTGTCAAGCGGAAAAGTAGAATGGAGTGATTGTTCAAGCCAGGATTATAGCCCTCGTAGCGAGTCCAGGATACGGGAATATGCATTTGGAGCCAATCATATACAATGGTCCTTCGAGCAATTCAGAGGGTTGGCCAAAAACTGTCTGGATACTGTCCTCCTTACTTGATAACCTTAGTATAACCTTAGTATAACCTTACGTCCGTAAGGTTATACTAAGGTTATTGAGCAGGGAGGATAAAGGCGGCAACACCATTCTGCTCGAATCTGTACCGTCTTAAGACAGTTGCATAATTCAGAGTGGGGGCTTTATGGCCATATCCAAACCATCTGTCGGACATAACCCGTTGTCATTACGTTCTGCGTTTGGATGAGAGATGATAATTCTTTTTCAGGTTATCGAAATACGGTGATTCCAGTATGTGTAGGGCTCTAAGTGATTGTTTCATATTCTTGCCTTGGGACTAGATAGCGATCCGCCTTACCCGGATTTGGGTCGTCCAGTGCCGGGGATCAAAAGGAACGGGGAATTCTCTATCTCTACTGTAACGTCATTATATCCCACCTGGACAACGGCGGAACAATGATGGCGTTTCATCAGGCATTATGCCGGTAACTATCTACTCCCAGTATTTGCGGTCAAGGGTGCGGTATTGGATCGCTTCGCTGATATCTTCGCTCCGGATCTCGCTCCGTCCGTCCAGATCGGCAATGGTGCGCGAGACCTTGAGGATGCGGTCAAAGACACGTGCCGAATAACCCAGCCGGTCGATGGCATTCTGGAGCAGGGCATGACTCGCTTCATCCGTTTTGCAGTGTTTGCGAAGCATTTTGGAACTCATCTGCGCATTACAGAAAATGCCATCACTATGAAAACGTTGGCGCTGGATCTCTCGAGCATGGTTCACGCGGAGGCGGATATCCGCTGATTTGTCTCCTGCGGGCAGGGATGCCAGATCGGCATAGGTCACGGTGGGAACTTCGATGTGGATGTCAATACGATCAAGCAGCGGACCTGAAACCCTGCTACGGTACCGCAGGATGGTGGCATCCATACATGTGCAGCGGTGGTTGGGGATGTTTGCCCCAAAAAAGCCGCAAGGACAGGGATTCATGGAAGCGATAAGCATGAATTCCGCGGGGAAGGCCAAACTGCTGACGGCGCGAGAAATACAGACGATCCCGTCCTCCATCGGCTGGCGCAAGACCTCCAGCACCTGCCGCTTGAATTCAGGTAATTCATCAAGGAAAAGCACCCCCCGATGCGCCAGCGAGACCTCTCCCGGACGTGGAAAAGTGCCACCTCCGATGAGGGCAATATCGCTGATTGTGTGATGGGGACTGCGGAAGGGGCGAGTGGTGAGAAGTCCGTTGACGAAGTATTTGTAATTACCGGCTACGGAATGGATCTTAGTGGCTTCGAGTGCTTCGTCAAGGGTAAGTTCGGGAAGGATGGTGGGGACGCGTTTTGCCAGCATCGTCTTGCCTGAGCCGGGCGGTCCGATCATCAGGAGGTTGTGACCGCCGGCAGCAGCTACTTCCAGAGCACGCTTGACCTGATACTGTCCTTTGACGTCATACATATCTATGGCAAATTCATTCAGGACCTTGAAGATATTGCTACGGTCAACAGTGGCGGGCGGGATGACGCTTTTTCCCAGAAGATAGTTCACTGTTTCAGTCAGCGAGGTCACAGGGATCACTGTCAAGTCCTCGATGATAGCGGCTTCCTCGGCGTTTTCGAAGGGCACGACCAAGGCGTCCACTCCTTCGCGTTTCGCTGCCAGAGCAATGGGCAGAACCCCTTTGATCGGACGGATATTTCCATCCAAAGAAAGTTCTCCGACCAGGGCGGTTTTTTTGAGATACTCGGTTGGGATCTGATTCAAGTGCTGGAGTACGGAAATGGCAATTGGCAGATCCAACGAAGAACTGTCCTTCTTGAGATCAGCAGGCGCGAGATTGATGGTAAAGCGCTTACCGGGGATATAAATACCGGAATTCTTGATCGCCGCAAAGACACGATCTTTGCTTTCCTTGACCGAATTGGACGCCATCCCGACTATGTTTACGCCATAAAGGCCAGGGGTGCCGTCACTTTCCACGGTAATGGCATAGGCGTCTATCCCGAGAGTGGCATAGGACAAAACACAACCAATCATAATTCTTTCCTTCAATCCTTGATGTTGAAAGTAAGTTGCCGGCGAAAGACCTTGCCTCTTGGTGCAGGCATCGATTCCCAGAGGATGATATAGAGACCGCGGCCGGCATACTTGTGATCGCTCTTTCTGCCGTCCCATTCCAATGTACCCTGAGCGAAAACTGGGAGATTATCAGCCAGGATCCTGATCTTTCTGCCACGAAGATCGTATATATAGCAATTGATCCGGCTGGCATTATCCGGTAGATTGTAGAATATGCGCAGTTTTTCTCCCTGTTTGGGGGAAATGGTGATCTTTTCCAGTTCGAGTTTTCCGCTCATCTCGGGCGGGGTCTGGGGCGTGCTGTTTATCCTGCCCGGCGTCCCTTTTTCGGGAGCAACGCAATAGCGCCAGATCTGTCCAGCGATTTCATCACGCTCGAGCGATACGCCCCGATATGAGGAATTGCCGGTATAGGAAACCGAGTCTATGATAACGCCTTCGGTATCGATCAGAAAGATGTTGTCTCCATCATTATTCAAAGGGATCCATCCACTAACCTGCACCACCGCGTTGGCGGGACAGGAGGGATAATCATTGAACAGGGCAGATGGATTGTTACACAAGACCACATAACGTGGAGAGTTCGCAGGGATGGTGACGTTGATCTGATACTGGGCCAAGTCCTTTAAGATAAAACCGTGGTCAGAAACGGGAATATCGCTCAACTGCAATTCGATCCATTCCTGCCTGCCGGTCTCGGGCAGATAGAGAAATTCATTGATTCGGGCGCCGATGGTATGGGGCGGCTGATATGTGTATGACCAGGAGTTGTTTGCATAATTCGGGTCATGGGGCAGATATAGTTCGACAAACAGATTGAGCGGGAGATCGAGGTCATGCGGCAGGTATTGGACTACCTGGATCGAATCACCTCCAGCCAGGGGAGCGATATCCATAACGTCGTAAATCACATTATTGACCATAAAAGTGAGTTGAGCCGGCTGTCGGGCAGCAATGATGCTGCGGTTTACGATGTAAGCCCGGAACTGCCAGACGGCAAAGACCTGCTCCAGCAAGGGATGGGAGAGCGAGTAATCACAATAGGCGCGGTTGCTCAATCCACGCGTGGGGTTTACTTCCGCAATAAAATCAAGAGCACTATCATCGGTGTCATAACCGTCGGCAATCCGGGCAAGAGAATACCCCGTCGGAACATCCGGAGCAAAGGATGTCCCCGGGAAACCGCTGTCATCCGTCAGTTGATTGTTATTGGGTGCATCATGAAGCACCGTATCGGTATATAGTCCACCGGCACTTACGAAGCGGATCCCATCTGTTGCCCCGCCGCCATTTTGAAATGCCAGGGATGCGGTGAAATGGGCATCTGTGATCTGGCTTTCCCCAACGAGCACAAATCGCCCCGGGCGCAGGATGAAATGGGGAAAAGTAAAGACCGTAGCATACGTGCTGCCGCCGCGTTGGATATAGCTACTTTCGAGATTGACCGATTCGATGCCGGAGTTGTAGAGTTCTATCCATTCCCATCCCGTATCAACGCCGATCGGATCATACATCACTTCATTGATGACGACCCTCGCTTCCACATAGATGCCAAATCCCCACAAAAGGAGAATCAGCCACGCGCAAAGAACATATGCCGGGGTTTTTAATAATCTATCTGCACCGGTCGGATTTTCCATATTTGATCCGCATACTCTCTGATGGTGCGGTCGGATGAGAATTTTCCCATGCGAGCGACATTGAGAATGGCTTTACGTGTCCAGGCATCACGATCAGTATAAAGATCATCCACTTTGCATTGTGCTACGAGATAAGACCGGAAGTCCGCCAGCAGACAATATACATCTCCCTGCGCCAGTAAGGACTCTACAATGGGCTTGAATATCCCCGGCTCATTAGGACTGAACCGGTCACTGGCGATGGCATCGAGTACCCTTTTTAGTTCCGGATCTTCCTCATAATACCGACCGGGGTCATATCCCTGCAATTTGAGTGCATTTACTTCTTCCACCCTCAATCCAAAGATAAACATATTTTGCTCGCCGATCTCCTCTGCCATTTCCACATTGGCGCCGTCCATAGTTCCAATGGTCAAAGCGCCATTCAGGGCAAATTTCATGTTCCCCGTCCCGGACGCTTCAAATCCTGCGGTAGAGATCTGTTCGGACAGATCAGCGGCAGGTATGATCTTCTCTGCCAGTGATACGGTGTAATTCGGCAGGAAGACGATCTTCAGCCGATCGGCTACGTCCGGATCTTTGTTCACCGTATCGGCTAGGTTGTTGATCAGTTTGATGATGCGCTTGGCGAGGAAGTAGCCGGGAGCGGCTTTACCGGAGAAAATGACAGTGCGCGGGATATGAACGCCGTTGGGATCGTTTTTTATTCTCAGGTATCGGGCAATCGTCCCCAAGACATTGAGCAATTGCCTTTTATACTCGTGCATTCGTTTCACTTGCACGTCAAAGAGCGAATCGGGCTGGGTGCGAATACCTACATTTTTGTAGATGTATTTGCTCAGCGCTCTTTTATTTATACCCTTTATCTCGTTAAAACTCAAGCGGAACTCCCCATCGTCCAGATGATCTTCCAGCTCTCGGAGCCTTCCCAGATCGGTGATCCAGGCCTCGCCGATGTGTTCCGAGATCAATGATGCCAGATGGGGATTGCACTGAAGTAGCCAGAGCCGGGGCGTGATCCCATTGGTCTTGTTCTGAAATTTCTGCGGCATCATCTCATATAGATCGGCAAAGATACGTTCTTTGATGATGCGTGTATGCAGTTCCGCCACTCCGTTCACAGTATGACTGCTGATAATGGCAAGTTGCGCCATCCGGACCGATTTTTCCAGTTCTTCTTCGATGATCGAGATACTGCGCAGTTTGGCAAAATTTCCCGGATAGAGCCGGTTTACTTCTGCTAAAACGTGATTGTTTATCTGATAGATCAGCATCAAGTGCCGGGGTAGAAGTTCTTCAAACAGATCCACCGACCACTTTTCCAGCGCTTCAGGCAGGATGGTGTGATTCGTATAGGAAAAGATCTGCCTTACGATGTCCCAGGCATGTTCAAAACTCATGTGATGGACATCGATCAGGATGCGCATCATCTCCGGTATGGCTATTGCTGGATGCGTGTCATTAAGTTGGATAGCGATCTTATCGGGCATGTTCTGGAATCTCTCATGATCCTGTTTCCACTGTGCAAAGATATCCTGCATCGTCGCCGAGACAAAGAAATACTCCTGCTTGAGCCGCAGGATCTTGCCGAGGTGGACGTTGTCATTGGGATACAAGACCTTGGAGATGTTTTCCGAGATGTTCTTATTTTCGACCGCTCGGACATAATCGCCACTATTGAAATAATCAAAGTCAAACTCATCGGTGGCAGTCGCTTGCCAGAGGCGCAGGTTATTGACGTTATTGACGCGATAGCCGGGCACGGGAACATCCCAGGCAACCGCCATGATATCTTCCGTATCCACCCATTTATGCATATGGCGGCCATCCGTTTGTTCCTCAGTAATAACTCTTCCTCCAAAGCGTATGCGATAGGCGACGTCCGGACGCTGGATCTCCCAGGGACAGCCCTTTTTAAGCCAATAATCGGGTTCTTCCACCTGATATCCCTGACGGATCAATTGCTTGAAAATCCCAAATTCATAGCGGATCCCATAGCCGTAGGCAGGATACTGATGTGTAGCCAGTGAGTCCATAAAGCATGCCGCCAGCCGTCCCAATCCGCCGTTACCCAAGCCCATGTCCGGTTCCAGTTCTGCGATCTCTTCCAGTTTATAGCCCATTTGCTTGAGCAGGTCATAGGTCTCGTTGAAGGCATCGAGATTGATCAGCGCATTGGTCAACATCCGTCCGACCAAAAACTCCATGGAGAGATAGAAGACGCGCTTGACATCCTGTTTGCGATACTCATACTGGGTTCGCAACCAACGTTCAGTCAGGCGGTCGCGTAAACTCAAGGCCAGCGCATAAAATACGTCCCAATCCTTGACCGTGGTGGTATCCTTACCCAGCGAATACTCCAGATGATTGAGAAACTGCGACACCATCTCGCTGGGACATTGCTCTGCCTGGTCGGTAAAGAAAATCGAACGGTTACTGTTATTGGGAATATATCCTTCTTTCATCTTTGATCCTCTATCTTATAAAGCATGGACAAAAATCCAAAGTGCGGACAAAACCGCCTTCTTCAATTGCCCAGTATGCCTAAAAGCACTCCCGCTGCAACTGCTGATCCGATAACGCCTGCAACATTTGGCGCCATCGCATGCATCAGCAGAAAGTTGGATTTATCATACTGCTGTCCAACCATTTGGGAGACACGCGCCGAATTGGGGACTGCCGAAACTCCCGCATTGCCGATCAGCGGATTGATCTTTTGCTTGGATACCAGATTCATCAATTTGGCAAACAAAACTCCGGCAGCAGTGGCAATACTGAAAGCCAGCGCACCCAAAAGAAAGATTTTTAGCGAACTGGGAGTCAAAAACACGCTCGCCGAAGTCCGTGCTCCAATCGTAAGCCCGATCAGGATAGTGACGATATCCACCAAAGTAGTCCGGGCCGAGATCGCCAGGCGGTCTGTAACCCCGCTTTCCTTGAGCAGGTTGCCCAAAAAGAGCATTGCCAGAAGCGCTATCCCGCCAGGAGCGATAAAAGCGGTCACGATAAAACCGACCAAGGGGAAGAATATTTTTTCCCGTTTACTCACCAGACGCGGTGACTTCATCTTGATCAGCCGTTCCCTTCTGGTGGTAAGGAGGCGCATGATCGGGGGCTGGATGATCGGCACCAATGCCATATAGGAATAGGCGGCGATCGCTATCGGACCCACCAGTTCCGGTGCGAGTTTGGATGACAAAAAGATCGACGTGGGACCATCTGCTCCGCCGATGATACCGATGGACGCTGCCTCCATAACCTTGAACCCCAGAAGCAGCGAACCCAATAACGTGGCAAAGATCCCCAATTGTGCCGCTGCTCCCAATAGTATTAGTCTGGGATTGGCGATCAGAGTCGAAAAATCCGTCATCGCCCCAATTCCCAAAAAGATCAGCGGTGGATAGATCCCTGCCCTTACCCCATAATACAAAAGGTTGAGCACCGAGCCCGCGTCACTTACTCCCGAACCCATCAATTCCACGCCTGGGATATTGCCCACCACGATTCCAAAACCGATTGGTACCAAAAGCAGCGGCTCATACTGACGGTAGATCCCGAGCCAGACGAAAAACAAACCCGCCACCATCATCAATCCATTGCCCCATGTGACGTTCCAAAATCCGGTGGTATGGAAAAACTGCAGTAATTCGCTCATTGCCTGCTCTCCAATTCGATCAGTGCATCTCCGTCATTGACCGTAGTGCCTTTTTGCACGTTGATACGCTTGACCTTGCCCTTCATATTGGCGCGAATGTCGGATTCCATTTTCATCGCCTCAAGAACTAACACCACCGTGTCTTCCGATACCTTGTCACCAGGCTTGACCAGAACTTCCATGATCATGCCCGGCAAGGGAGCGCGTATGATCGGTTCGATCTTGGTTACAGGTGCTTTGACCTCGGTAGGCGTAACCCTCTCAGGCTTGGGACGTTGCGGGGGAGTGGCATCGCTGGCAGTGATATCCATGGTAAAGAGTAGATCGCCTTCCTGCACCAAACTGCGCTCCTTGACGTTGATCGCGGCAATTTTTCCACTCACCGGCGCCGCTATCTCCGATTCCATCTTCATCGCTTCCAGGATCAGGATCGTCTGTCCCTGTTTCACTTCATCGCCCTCTTTAACCTTGATGGCAACGATCACTCCAGGAAGCGGCGCTTTGACCGCGCCGGATTTCATATCGATACCACTGGATAGGGCCGGGGCGATCGGTACCGCCTTTTCTTGCAGTGCCAGTTTTGGGATGATAGCCGAACTGTCATCCTCGATCTCGATCAGGTATTCACTGCCGTTGACGCTTATCTTGGCGTGCGATCCGCTATATTCCAGCACTTTGGCTTCGTACTTCTCTCCGTTGATGATGAGTTTGTAAGTCTTCATTTTCCTCTCTTCACAAATCTGAAATTGGGTAGTTCGGTCACCCGGCTGGCATGCCACAGATTTACCGATGCGCGCCTGAAAGTAAGGATCAATCTGCGGCGCTCCGCAATGGAATTGATATGCAAGTGCAGCGCGGTGATGGCAGCGATGATGACGTTGCTGCTCAAGTTTTGCGGTTGATCTGTCACCTGTCCCTGGGGATTGACCTTGATAATCTTGGCCACCGGAGTCGCGGGAGCAAGATTGACCCGATGCAATTGCGATATAATAATACTGGTGAGCACCAGTGCGGAAAATACGATCAGCATCCCGACCAGTGTGATGCTCAATCCGTGTGCCATCCGGTTTTCCTGATAGATATCACAGATGCGTTTGACTTCCTTGGGATTGAGTTGCAGTGCCTGTAGCGTCATACTATCTATGCTCCGATCCAGCGGACTTCTGGTCATGATCGTCAGTTGCTTGAATTTCTTGATCGGTACCTGGAGCAGGGAGGATACCTCCGAAACCGTGTTCAGTTCATTAAACCCAAGCACTGCGGATTCATAAGCCAGTTGTGCCCGATAGGGCGATATCCCCAATTTCCGCAGTGACTTCGCATTCAACGCTTCGTTATCGGGATCGAGATCCAGAAAACGTTTCCACTGGGCAAGATTTGCGATCTGCAGTTTTTCCGCGACCTCCCGGAGGGTGTTGGATTCCAAAAATCCATACCGTTCATGGATCTCAAGTTCTTTGAGCTGTGCCAAACTGTCAGTTATCGTCTGCACCGCCTTGAGCAACATCTGTTGCTGCATTTCAAAATCGATCTCGTTGGCGGCGGTTAGGTCATAGCTTGTTAGAACTATCAACAGCAGGATGAACCATGTAAATCTCATCGTTTGCATTCTTACAATGGGATGTTGCCATGTTTGCGGGGAGGGATGCTATCCTTTTTGTTGGCAAGCATTTCCAGCGCTCTGATCAGTCGAAAGCGTGTCCGTTCCGGTTCGATGATATCATCGATGTAGCCCTTTTCTGCCGCACTTATGGGGTTGGCAAAGCATTCGCGGTATTCTTCTTCCCGCTGAGCCAAAACAGCTTTGGGATCTTCGGATTCCATCGCTTCTTTGCGGAAAATGACCTCCACGGCTCCTTTAGGGCCCATCACTGCAATCTCAGCGGTAGGCCAGGCATAGACCAGATCAGCCCGCATGTGACGGCTATTCATTACACAATATGCTCCACCGTATGCTTTGCGCAGGATGACGGTTATCTTTGGTACTGTCGCTTCGGCAAAGGCATAAAGCAGTTTGGCGCCGTTGCGGATGATGCCGTTGTGCTCCTGATTCGTCCCCGGCAGGAAGCCCGGTACGTCCTCCAATACGATCAGAGGAATATTAAAGGCATCGCAGAAGCGGACAAAGCGTGCTCCCTTGATCGAAGCATCAATATCCAAAACCCCTGCCAGAACCTTCGGCTGATTGGCAAAAACCCCAACGGTGTATCCATTCATCCGTGCAAAACCGACCACCACATTCTGGGCAAAACTCCGAGCCACTTCCAAAAATTCACCGTCATCGACTATGGAATGGATCACATCCAGTATGTCGTAGGGCTTGTTTGGATTTTCCGGTATCAGGTAGTTAAGTTCAGGACAGGCCCGGTCGATCGGATCTGTCGGCGGCAGATAGGGAGGATCTTCCATATTGTTTGAAGGCAGAAAACTCAGCAATTTGCGGATCAACATCAGTGCTTCACGCTCGTCATTACTGATAAATTGTGCCACGCCACTTTTACTGGCATGAACAGCGGCGCCGCCCAGATCTTCGGTACTCACCGTTTCGTTCAATACAGTCTTGACCACCTTGGGGCCGGTTACGAACATATAACTGTTCTGTTTGTCCATGATCACAAAATCCGTGATCGCCGGCGAATAAACCGCTCCGCCGGCACAGGGACCAAGGATGGCGGAGATCTGTGGGACCACACCCGATGCCATCACATTGCGCCAAAAAATCTCCGCATAACCCGCTAAAGCGTCGATCCCTTCCTGGATACGCGCTCCCCCGGAATCATTGAGCCCGATCAACGGACAGCCGTTTTTTAGAGCCATATCCATGATCTTGCAGATTTTCTCGGAATAGGTCTTGGACAGCGAACCGCCAAATACCGTAAAATCCTGGGCAAAGACATAGACCACCCGCTCATTGATCGAGGCACAACCGGTTACTACACCATCCCCCGCATACTTTTGCGTTTCCATCCCAAAATTTGTGCAGTTATGCGTCACAAATAGGTCAAACTCCTCAAAACTATCCGGATCCACCAGGAGGTTGATACGCTCCCGCGCTGTCATCTTGCCCTTGGCATGCTGTTCTTCGATGCGTTTTTCGCCACCACCCAACATCGCCGCATCACGACGTTTCCGCAGCTTGATGATCGTTTTTGGTATCTCCATATTCTCTATCACCTTATGTTTCTTGTTTGATATCTGATCGGTCTTCAGCGGCTGCTTCTTCGCATAACATCTATCCTGTGCCTGCCGCTATTCATCTGTCCGGCAAACAATTATATTCTATCCTCCAGTATTGGCCAAGACATTACATTCCTGCTTTGTACAATACACACCAAGATTTTGACATCACCAATTTAGTAAAGAATTTTCGCTACATCTCACCACAAACCACCTGAAAATACCTTGAAAAGACCGATGAATAAATTGGGGTGTCGTTCTTACGGCTGTAAACCAACCATTTGTCAGACAGGGCCTGTCGTCATTCCAGCAACATCAGATGTTAGGGGGTAACGTCAGTCACCGTTCCAAACTCCACCAAGGATCAATTCGTAAGGGCATCCGGACTTTTTGGGGACTTTAGTCCGGGAGAAATCCCCTCCCGCCGGACAGAAATCTTTCTGTCTATGGGCCGGAAGTATGTCTCGCGTACGGACTGAAGTCCTCACACTGTCTAAAAACCCGGAAGGGTCGTATGTAGCCTCCCGACCCGAAACGGTGGTTGAAACCACTGCCTAACATCTGACCGCGCTGGAAAAACCAATGATACTGCTTTCTCACGACCTCAATATCTGGTGATCCCAGGATGTTCAATGGTCTCGATGTTACGATCGGTGGCGGGAGATCCGCGTCTTTGCTCCGGAAGGTTCATGCCCGTCTTTAGATCGTCGAATGATTCAGAGAACTGTCCTCCTTGCTTGATGACCTTAGTATAACCTTAGTATAACCTTACGACCGTAAGGTTATACTAAGGTTATGAAGCAGGGAGGACTAAGGCGGAAACACCAATCCGTTTGAATCTAAACCCTCTTTAGACCACGAATAATTCCAAACGGCCGTTGAATAATCGGTAACACCGGATAAATCCAGTATTGCTGATTATTCAACGGTCTTTTTATATATACTTTTCTCCATATCCGTGTACAACGGACTTTGAAATCGTGAGAAAGCAATGTCATCTGCCTTCCTGTGTCATTAGATGTTAGGTGGTGGTTGAAACCACCGCCTAACATCCGAGGTTGAAACTACCGCTTAACATCTGATGGCGCGTGATGACGGGGGAAGGCGAATGATATAGTTTTCTCACAATCTCAACCTCTGGTGAGCCTATTATGTGCGATAGTCTCTTAATAATCGCGGTCAACGCATGCGCTTACTATGAAGAACTCACTTCGAGCCGGAGAACACCGTCGTTCGTGAGTTGAGGGTCTCCCGGCGGCTGCCGGTAAAGAGTGTCGGGAGGCATCTCTTGAAAAGGCGGCGTCATTCCATGATCTCAGCCAATACCCGGAGCAATTCGACGGCGGTATTGAACTGATCATGGTAATTGCGGCTGTCATTTTTATCGAGTTCGATTTCGATGGCGAGGCCTTTGGTAAGGAGGATGCGGAAGGGTATGATCAGTTTTGATGTGAAGTAAAGGACACGATCTTTGGGAGGTAATTGATCGGATTTGAAGTCGATGAGCAGTTTCCCATTTCGGATGTGGCAATTTTGGAGTTTTGCTTTTTTGGTGAGGATCTTGAGGGCAAAGTATCTGAGCAGCCATTGTGCCTTGGGTGGCATTTCGCCGAACCGGTCACGGATCTCGACGGCAAAGTCGTCGATTTGGTCAATATCGTCCATTTCACTGAGGCGTTGATAGATCCGCAAGCGCTGTTGATCGTCGTTGATATAATCGGGCGGAAAATATAGATCGATCTCGGTTTTGAGTATCTGGCGCGCATCGGGGAAATCGTCCTTCCAGAGCAAATCGGGATCTTCATTCCGGACGGACTCCACCGCTTTTTCCAAGAGGTGATTGTAATAGTTGAATCCGACGGCTTGAATAACGCCGCTTTGCCGGGTTCCGAGTAGAGTTCCAGCGCCTCTGATCTCCAGATCACGCAAAGCCACCTGGAATCCGGCGCCGAGGTAGTCATACTGCGTTAGCGCTTCGAGCCGTTTTTTCGCTTCGGAACTCGTGTGCCGGGGGATCAAGAGATAGGCATAGGCGCGGCGATTGCTGCGTCCGACGCGACCTCTCATCTGATATAGTTGTGCCAGTCCGAATGTATCGGCACGGTCGATCAGGATGGTATTGGCATTGGGGATGTCAATGCCGTTTTCAATGATGGTGGTGGCGATGAGAACGTCATACTGATGCCCGACAAATGACACCATGACGTTTTCCAGGTGGTGTTCGGTCATCTGGGCATGACCAACGGCAAAGCGGATATCCGGCATAGCATTTCTAAGCTCAAGCGCCACATTTTCAATGGTTTGGACGCGGTTGTGGATAAAGAATGCCTGTCCGCCGCGGTCGATCTCGCGGCGAATGGCATCGCGGATGACTTCGATATCATGAGCGGTGATGATGGTGCGAATGGGCAGGCGTTCCTTTGGGGAGGTCTGGATCAGGGAAATATCCTTGAGCCGCGTCAGTGCCATATTGAGGGTGCGTGGGATTGGTGTGGCGGACATATAAAGAGTGTCCACGTTGGTTTGGAGGCGGCGGAGACGCTCCTTGTGGCGCACTCCAAAGCGGTGCTCCTCGTCCACTATGAGCAATCCGAGTGCTTTGAACTCGACATCGCGGGATAGGAGGCGGTGAGTACCGATGGCAATATCGACCTGTCCGAGCGCCACTTTTTCCAAATCACGGCGAATTTGAGCAGAACTGCGAAAACGGCTGAACATAGCAAGCTGGACGGGATATTGGGCAAGACGCTCAGAAAAGACGCGGAAATGCTGTTCTGCCAGCAGAGTCGTAGGGACGAGAATGGCGACCTGGAATCCGGAACAAATGGCTTTGAATGCGGCGCGGATGGCGACCTCAGTCTTGCCAAACCCCACGTCTCCGCAGAGGAGACGTTCCATCGGTGAGGGCAATTGCATATCCTGTTTGATTTCAGCGCTGGCATTAGCCTGATCGATGGTGTCCTCATAGATAAAAGATGCCTCAAGTTCTTCTTGCCATGGCGTATCGGGCTGGTGTGCGATACCTTGGCGTTTGGCGCGTTCGGAGTAAAGGCGAAGGATATCAGCGGCTACGAGTTCGATCTGCTGCTTAGCCTTGCGTTTGGTGTTGTTCCATTTGGATGATCCCAGCCGGTGGAGATTGGGCGATGCTCCTTCCTCAGCAACATACTTGGAGACGAGTTGAAGTTGGAAGGTGGGGACGTAGATACGGTCGTCATTGGCATAGCGGATGCTGAGACATTCGATGTCCTGTCCGTCGAGGCGGATGATCTTCATCCCTTCAAAAGCGCCGATGCCGTGGTCAACATGCACCACGTAATCGCCGGGCTTGAGATCTTGATAATCGGTCAATACCTCGGAAGGAGTGAAACGGAATAGGTATCGCTTGCGTTTGTAGCGGTTGAAGATCTCATGATCGGTCAGGATACAGAGCCGGACATCATCCAATCGGAAGCCGCCGTGCAGGACTCCGATGTGCGGTTCAAAAGAGACGTCGTAGTCCTGTAATAGTTGCGACATCCGGTTGCTCTGGCTCTGGTTGTCAAATTGGATCAGGATCTGGTATCCTTGCTGTTGCAGCCGCCTGATATCATCCGCCAAAAGGGAAAGTTCTCCATTGTAACTGCTTTGCACGGTGACCGGTGCACTAAGGTTGCGGGTCTGGTGATCCAGGACATATTCACCAGCGGAGAGATATAGATGGGGTGACCGGTGACGCAGGCGGCAGAGGTATTCCCCGTCGGCGATCAGGTCATTGGGATGTGGTAATTTGACGTTGGTGTGCTGATGAAGCATCCTGGCATATTGATCGGTCATCTGCTCAAGGAGGTCTTGGAGATCATCATTGATGTAGTAGTAATTGTTCCAAAGGAAGATCACGTCCTCCGGGACAAAGTAATCGGCAAAAGTGGATAGTTCGGGAAGGAGCAGCGACAGGTAATTCTCTATCCCGTCAAAAAAACCGGTATGGCGGATACGGGCAATGATCGGAGAACCTCTGTCCACACTATGCAGAGCGATCTCACGGGCGGGCAGGATGGTGATTTCGCTGAGTTCATTGCCTTCGGAACGCTGGGTCTGGAGCGAGAAATGGCGGATGGATATGATCTCGTCGCCAAAGAATTCGAGGCGGCAGGGTTTGTCGGACAAGGGACTGAATAGATCGATGATCCCTCCCCGCTTGGCTGCTTGGAAAACCCTGCCGACCTGGTATTCGACGTCGTATCCGATATCCGCCAGCGATCCCATCAGTTTCTGAGGATCGTGACACTCACCTTTGCGCAGGGTGATGATGTTGCCGCGGATGATGTCAGGCGGACTCATCCGGCGTAAGAGTGATCTTACCGAGACACTGTAGATGCGGTTGCTGTCATGCAGGGCGTGGTAAAGCGTTTCCGCCCGTGAAGCACGGATGGAATAGTGGGGAGAGCGCTCCTCATAGGGCAAGATCTCATAGTCGGGCAAGTAATGAACGCTCTCCCTTCCGGCAAAGACGCAGATATCATCATAAATATCCTCGGCGATGATGTCGTCCTGCGAAACGATGACCACATTCTTGTCCGTGGTCTTGGCGAGATGCGCAGCGATCAATGCCATGGCGGAAGGATTGAGATGACTGATCTGGAGAGGAATCCGCATCGCAATTTGGGTTGGCAGCGAGATCAGGAAAGGGGATTGCTCACAGAAGTGGCTGATGTGATCAATAAACGATGACATCAGATATCATCCTTGGTTTTGATGAATGAACCGATTATTCTGGCAAGTTTACCACCGGCGAATGAAATGGTCAGACGAGCGGAAGCGCCGGAGCCATCCACGCTCAATATCGTGCCTTCGCCATGCTCATCATGATATACCTTTTGCCCGACGCGATAGTGTTTCATGGATTCGGTGATCACTTTGGCGGAACGGGTCTTTTTGGGTCGCGGCGTATAACCCCAGTTACTTTCCTGCCCCGGCATCATGAAAAGTGAGGCGTCCAGCTTGGTGATGAAACAGCTCAGTGTGGGGTAATAATAGGAGTCATAGCTCCTGCGGAAACGGACATGACTGAGATAAAGGCGACGCTTGGCACGGGTAACGGCGACATAAAGGAGACGGCGCTCCTCTTCCAATTCCTCCACACCGTCCATCGACATCCGGTGAGGGAGCAATTCGTCTTCCATGCCGGTGATAAAGACGGTATCAAATTCCAGTCCCTTGGCATTGTGCATCGTCATCAGGCGTAGGGTGTCACGGCTGTCGGAAAGGCGGTCAAGATCGGTCTGGAGCGAAATGTAAGGCAGATAATCCGTTAGCAGTGGCGACCTGTCTTCTTTCAACATAAAATGATCAGTGAATTCCGAAACGGAGGCAACAAATTCAGACAGGTTCTCCGCTCTGGATAGGTCTTTGGGATCCTGACTCCGCTGGTAGTACTCCAGCCATTCCAATTGCTCAAGGATCGTCTTTACGACGGTGAGAACAGGCTGTTCTTCCGCCATCCTGCGCCAATGGGTAAGGCGTTGATAAAAGTCCACCAGTTTCTGCATGGTTCGCGATTGCAGATCAGGGATCGTGGCGCTGTCAGCGAGTGCCGTAAACAGGGGGATGTTAAGTTTGGTGGCATGGGAGACCAGGCGGTTGACGGTTGTCTGTCCGATGCCGCGAGGTGGTTCATTGATGATACGTAGGAGATTTTCGTTGTCTTGGGGATTGTCCAGCACACGGAGATAGGCGAGCAGGTCTTTGATCTCCATGCGCTGGTAGAAGTATAAACTGCCTACGATGGAATATGGTATCTTGTGCTGGGTGAGGGCATATTCAAAGACGCGGGACTGGGCATTGGTGCGATAGAGGATGGCAATGTCGCTGAGGGGGATGCCGTCTTTGTGGAGACGGGCGACCTGGAGGACGGTCTGGTCGGCTTCGTCGGTCTCGTCTTCATAAGTATGCAGTTCCGGCAATTCGCCCTCTCCCAGTTCGGACCAAAGGTTCTTGCTGTGGCGCCTGCGGTTGTGCTTGATGATGGCATTTGCCAGATCCAGGATACGAGTGGTGGAGCGGTAATTCTGCTCCAGCTTGATGGCATTGATCTGTCCGTAATCCCGTTCAAATTCCAGGATGTTTCTGATAGTGGCGCCGCGCCAACTGTAGATCGCCTGGTCGTCATCGCCCATAACGCAGACGTTGCGGTGCTCGCGTGCGATCTGATAGACGATCTGAAACTGGGCATAATTGGTATCCTGATACTCGTCGATCATGACATAGGGAAATTGCTGCTGATACTTGAGGCGGACGTTGTCATTACTGCTTAACAAGCGTGCCGTATAAAGGAGAATGTCGTCAAAATCCAGCGCTTGATTAAGCAGCAGATTCTGTTGGTACAGGCCATAGATCTTGATGATAGAGGGGTTACATTCGCCATACTTGAGCCAGACATCATCACTTTGAGCAATATCCTCCGGCAACATCAGTTTATTCTTGAAGCGGCTGATGGTATTAAGGATCTTAGGGATGGGGAGTTTGGTCTTGTCATATCCGTGTTGCTTGTAGATCTTCTTGAGCAGCGACTTCTGGTCGTCATCGTCATAGATGCTGAAGTTTGATTTGAAGGGAAGGTGCGCTGCTTCATTTCGAAGGATGCGAACACAGATGGAATGGAAGGTGCCCACCCACAGAATTCTTACATTGAAACCGAGGACATGCTGCAAGCGGGTGACCAGTTCCTGCGCAGCACGGTTGGTGAAGGTGACGATCAGCAGATTCCAGGGCGGGACACCCAGTTCCCGGATCAGCCAGGCAGAGCGATGGATAATCGCTTTGGTCTTGCCGCTACCTGCTCCGGCAAGAGCCAGAACCGGTCCTTGGGCAGTGGTGACCACCTGCCGTTGTTGCTCATTTAGTCCAGATAAGAGATCAAATGGGGACACGAACCCAAACTATCTGGGACAGGGGGCCTTCGAGTTTTCCTCCGTTATCCTGATACTTGTAAGCAGAAACCCGGAAGTAGTAGTCTCCGGGATTGACGCCAGATTCGTAAAACTCATTGGTCAGCACTTCAGCCCAACGGGTAAAATTGGCATTGTAGCCGAGTCCCCGGTAAACATAATAACCATCAGCATTTCCGGTAGGATTGGCAATCCACTTGAGTTCATAAAACTTGATAAGTTGCCCGGAAGTAGATGCTCTGGTAATAATCTCCGAAACCTCATAGGGAACGATCACATTGTTACCCAGGGGGTCAAGCGGATTGGAACGCCTGAGCCCACAGGCGGTGATGAAAAGCACCAAGATGAGCAATATAGTAAACATCCTCATTATAATCCTCCTAAAACCACACTTCTATCCCGTTTGGCGTCAGTTTAAGCGGTACTTTGTAATGATCACTATAGATCTTCTGCCACACCTTGGCATTGTATGCTTCCGTGGAACGGACAACATCATAAACGTTAAACAGCCAGACCACGGCGGCAAGTCCGGTTAAAACGAAGGTATATTGATACTCTGCTTGGGCTTTTTTGTACAAATTCTCGATCTCGATGACCTGGGTGGCCTCATTATACTTGCGGTAGTAGTCCATGGCACGGATATAGTAAAAAGTGGATAATCCCACCAGGACGATTTCCGTACCCAGAAAAATGTGACCCTTGACGTAGCTACGGGTAGAATAATGACCCCAGCCCGGGATCATGGCTGACTTTATTACGTTAACACTTATCCGCTGTGATTCGTTCTCGTACAACTGGAGAAGTTTCTGGCGTTCCGCCAGATCGAGCCGGTAATTTATCCGGTCAAACCAATCCTCCCATCCATACTTGGTTGGATCGGAGAAACGGTTGATATCAAAACTCTGTTGCGCAGTCAGGGTACGTGACATAGTCAGAATGAACAGGATAATAAGAAATCTGCACATAATCACCTATTGCATCAAAGCTTCCGAGATTTTATTGAGCGGAACGATGGTTCTATCCCTCAGGTTGATCTGCCAGATGTAGAAATAGGTCTCCCTGGGGGTCAAGATATCATAGCGCGCTTCATATCTGTATTGCCCGATGGAGAGCATTATCTTCCATCCGGAATCTCTGATTTCGTTTGGTTTGTAGAGAACCAGCAGTTCCCGTTTGACGTTGTTGATCCGCATATTAAGCAAGCCGTTGCGGTATTCGTTGACGATTCTTTGGGCAAAAGCCGCCGGATTACGTTCCGCTTCGATCATGTTTTGCATTTCAGCGACGTTTTGGCGATACTCCGGTTTATTGTGCAAGGCAGCGGCTTCTTGATACAAACGCAGGGCATCGGCGAATTTCTTTTGGGTGTCAAATGTATCTGCTTCACCAGCAAGTTGGGCGGCTCTTTGGATATTTACGCGGATTGTATTCAGCCGGTCGATGGCATCAGCAGCCGCTTTGTAATTGGGGATGATCTCAAATGCCCGGTGATAATGCAGCATGGCATTGGCGAAGTCATCCGCTGCCAGGAATTCATCACCTTTCTGGACAAACGATCCGGCAATTTGCACTAATCTGTTCTGGATCGATGAAGTGTGTGCCGGATAATAATCAGCCGCCATGCGAAACAGCCGATCCGACTCCATATAACTCTGCTGTGTTATCGCTATCTCCGCCTGCGTCTGATAGATCTTCGAGATCAAGTGGTTTACCTTGTCCTGATCCGCTACCGGATACCTCGCCAACTCAAACAGGACCGCCAGGGCTTCGCGAAAGAATCCGGTTTCTGCCAGCGTGCTGGCATATTCTATCCGATTTGCGTTAAAACCTATCAAGGCAGGTCTTGCATGCAGTTCAAAAGGATGCCCGGCAAAGTTGTCAAACAAACGCATATAGTCACGCCATGCCGCATTCCAATCACCGATGGTGTTCATGGCAATATCGATCCGTTTGTAAAGGATGGCTGGAACATGGATGGAGGTGGGGATCTCCGTCAGGATAAGATTCATAAAGTACTGTCCGTCGGTCATCCGGTTTTCTTTGAGGGCGGCATCGGCAAGATGTTTATACACATTGGCAAGCAGTGTATCGGCGGATTCGGAATTGGAGAGTTTGGCAAATCGGATGGCAAGTTGCCAGTTTTGCCGCTCCATCGCCATCATGGTCAATTCATGATAACTGGATGAGCGTAACAATTCCGCCCGGGTTCGTAACGCCCCATTCTCGCTTTTTTTGATGTAAGCATCGAACTCTTCGATGGCGGCGGCAAAACTCCGCGCCCGATACATTTCCTCTCCGTGCCTGAATTTGTTGATTTCGCAGGCGGTGTTAAACACCATGATCAGCGATGCCAGCGCCATCAAGGCGATACCATTGTGTTTCAAAACGTGCCGTGGAAAGCCGATCCAGCGTAGGGCTGGGCGGCTGTCACGTCCTTGATGCGATCTTATTGCTGATTGCCTGTTGCTCATTATACCGTTGTCAAGTCCGTTCAAATATGGTAGATATGGTCTTCAACGGCATTCTCAAAACGCTGATCTCCCGCTTGTCGCAGCAATCGAGCTAATTGATCATCCATACCGTGAGTCAGAAGGATGCGTTGGATATCAAAGTCCCGGAGGCGGGTAATCTGCTGCGGATCGGGATGCATGGCATCGATGATCACCGTATGAGCTGAGACCAGTAAATCGTGGATGCATTCAGTGGTCTCGATATCCGAGGTATAAACCAGAGATCCGCTGTACCCTTCAAAGCGCAGCGAATATGCGTTCATCGTATTTGGTTGGTCATTATCTCGAGTATATTCCCGATAGCCATGCAAATGATCATTCGCCATAGCAACGACGCCAGGGAAAGATTGACCGACCTCTTCCATCGCGCAGACCTCAAGGGCAAAACCGAATCTGTCCGGAAAAGTATAAAACAAAGTCAGGGTCTGTAAAAAATCCTCCGCCCGTTCCGGCAGAAACAGTTTCAACTTCTTGGTCCTTTTCTGTAAACACATCATTTGCATGACCATATAGATCCCGGCGATGTGATCCGGATGGAAATGTGTGATCAGGATGGCATCGATCACATCCTGATTGAGATGATGCCGGAGCAACTTTTGAGCGGTGCCTTCTCCGCAATCCGCCAGGATATGTAACGTGGTGGCAGATCCTTCTCCGCCTTGTGGCATGTAGTTCATTTGAACGTAGATGCTGGAGGGATTACGATCCGGTTGCGGCAGCCCCGGTCCGGTTCCCAAAACTATGAATTTCACTGGTTGGCCTTATTTCGTTTCAGTTGATTGGCAGGAACGACTATGGATATCTTGTCCAGTTTCCTGCCGAAAATGATGAAGAACAGAGCAAAGATAACCGTCGTGCTCAGGAGCAGAACCCGCTCACCCACCATATAGACCACAATGGTGGTCAGGACGATCAATACATTGATCACATAGACCATAACCGCTGTGACCTTGGTGGAGCCAAGTGCGGTATGGATCCGGTGGGTAGAGTGGTCTTTGCCACCTTGCATAATATGCCTGCCGTCACGTTTGCGGGTATAACTAACCAAAGCGATATCAAATATGGCATAACTCAAAAGCAACACGGGTAATAGGTAAAACATCTTGTCATTGTTGAAATTGCGGGCATAAACCGCCATCAGTATCCCCATCGAGGACAGAAAATAGCCGATGAACATGCTGCCTGCGTCACCAAGGAAGATCTTGGCAGGATTGAAGTTATAAGGCAGGAAGCCAAAAGTGGCGCCGGAAAAACTCAACGAGATCAATCCAATCAAAGCCATCGCCTCGGAATTTGCTTGCTGGCCTTTTATCAAACTGAAGGCAAAAAAGCCCAAGCCCAGGATTCCCGCCATACCGCTGATCACGCCATCCATATTGTCCAAAAAGTTCATGGCATTCATCAATCCAACCATCCACACGGTCAAAAGCGGTACGGCAAGATAGACTGAGCCAAACATCATCTCCAGTTCGCGGATACTGATATTGGAGAGGATAAATACCATGCTGACAGAGATCTGTCCGCCCAGTTTTATCATCGGCTTCATCCCCCGCCGGTCATCGACCAGCCCGATCAGGACAATCATTACCGCTCCCGCCAGATAGCCGGTGAATTTGAGATCAAAGGATCTACCGGGGGACATGATCACATCATAGATACAAAGCAGGAGAAAGCCCCCAAAAATGCTCAATCCACCCATCAAAGGCACTGCCTTATGATGGATCTTGCGCGCCTCCGGTTTGTCCACGAAGTCTATCGCCCGGGCTAATTTGATGATCAAAGGGGTAAGCCCATAGACGAATAACCATGACATTATGAATACCGTGAAGTATTCATAAACTCTATTCTCCATCCATTTTGCTCCATAGCGTTACTCTTTTGCCAAAATCCGGTTTGACGTTTTTTTGTCAAAGGAATTATTGATCCCGGTCTTTTGGCCTCCCTTAACGGGGCAACGGAGTGCTGGTTTGAAAGGTCGGTTGTGCTTATCTCCGGATACCTGCCTGATCATTTGTTTCAGGAACAAGCCACCCTTCAGCCGAAATACTCCCGAACGCGCGGGAGGATCTCGGGAAAATCCTGATATGAAATCAGGATGGATGATCAAGAAAAGTGCAGCTCACCGATATGAAACGGGATAATCCGAAGTTGTCGAATGGGCTCGGTGCTGACGGCTGGAAGTATGGGTAGAACAGGTTTGGCGGACATAATGCATAAAGGGAGTTTTTTTCCTTGCCAAGTTCAGCCCGATGCAGAACTCTGCCCCCAAATCGTCATTAGAGGAGGATGAAATGTTACTATATGTCCTGATAGCGTTTGCAATACTCGTCATCAGCATTATCTCCAAAGGACTGATTGTAGTCCGTCAAGCCGAAGTTGTGCTTATCGAAAGATTGGGTAAATACTACAACACACTACACTCCGGATTGCATTTGGTCGTGCCGATATTTGACCGTCCCAGACCAATCCACTGGCGCTATAATCGTGCCGACTACCGTGGAAACATCATTGTGGCGCAAAGAATTGAAAAGCGGATCGATTTGCGCGAAACGGTCTATGACTTCCCCCGCCAAAACGTCATCACCAGCGATAACGTTTCCATCAATATCAATGCCCTCTTGTACTTCCAGATCACCGATCCTTACAAAGCGGTCTATGAAATTGGCAACCTGCCCGAAGCAATCGAAAAACTGACCCAAACTACCCTCCGCAACGTCATCGGTGAACTCGAACTGGATAAGACCTTGATCTCCAGAGACACGATCAACACGAAACTGCGCGACATCCTCGACGATGCTACCGATAAGTGGGGCGTTAAGATCAATCGCGTCGAATTGCAGGATATTCTGCCTCCCGATGAGATCAAAACCGCCATGGAAAAACAGATGCGCGCCGAACGTGACAAACGCGCTAAAATTCTCCAAGCAGAAGGTGAACGCGACTACCAGATCCGCGTGGCTGATGGTGAAAAACAAGCCAAGATCGCCCGCGCCGAAGGTGAAGCCCAATCCAAATTACTTGTCGCCGATGCGGAACGCAAAGCCATCCAATTGATCGCGGAAGCCGTCCGGGAAACTGCCACCGACCCCGCTCAATATCAGATCGCACTCAAATACGTCGCCGCTTTCCATGATATTGTCAAACAAGGCGATAAGACCGTGGTTGTTCCTTATGAGTCCACCGCTCTGCTCGGTTCCCTCAAAACAATGGAAGGTATATTCAAAAAATAGTCCGACCTTACCAATGGTTCCTTCGTGTGGCTTAGCCCTCCGGTTAAGCCCGGGTGCCAGTGTGAGAAACTATCAGGCTCCAGGGATGGATAATTTCTTTAGGAGGAAATAAATGTCCGAAATAATGTATATCAAAGCCAGAGAGATCCTTGATTCAAGAGGAAACCCGACCGTGCAGACGGACGTTCATCTGGAATCCGGTATCGTAGCTAATGCCTCGGTTCCCAGTGGCGCTTCCACCGGTGAACATGAGGCGCTGGAATTGCGTGATGGAGATAAAAGACGCTACCTGGGCAAGGGAGTTCTCAAGGCCGTCGAAAACATCAATGAGATCATCTTTCCCGCCTTGGCTGGCCTGGAATCCACCGAACAGGAAAAGATCGACCGCGTCATGCTCGATCTGGATGGGACGCCGAATAAAGGACGGCTTGGTGCGAATGCCATTCTCGCCGTATCCATGGCTGTAGCCAGGGCTTCGGCAATGGAATTGGGAATTCAGCTTTATCGTTATCTCGGCGGCTCCAGCGCCAAAGTTCTGCCCGTTCCCATGTCCAATATTGTCAATGGTGGAGCGCATGCCGACAACAACGTCGATATTCAGGAATTTATGATCATGCCGCTGGGCGCCCCATCATTCCGGGAAGGTCTCCGGATGAATGCCGAGGTGTTTCATGCGCTAAAGTCCATCCTGCATGGCAAAGGACTGGCGACCTCCGTCGGAGATGAGGGTGGTTTTGCTCCCAATCTTGCCTCCAATGAAGATGCGCTGATCGTGATCATGCAAGCCATCGAAAAAGCGGGATATAAAGCGGGAAAAGATATATCGATCGCCCTTGACGCCGCGGCCAGCAGTTTTTACAAAGATGGCAGTTACTGTCTCGACGCCGAAGGCAAAAAACTCTCCAGCAGTGAAATGATCGATTATTATGTCCACTTGTGCGGCAAATACCCCATTGTTTCATTGGAAGATGGATTGGCTGAGGATGATTGGGATGGCTGGGCTGCATTGAATGAACGTCTCGGCAACCTTATTCAGATCGTGGGTGATGATCTCTTTGTCACCAATCCGGACAGGATCAAACGCGGGATCGAACTTGACTGCGCCAATTCTGTCCTGATCAAACTCAATCAGATCGGAAGCGTGTCCGAGACCATCGAAGCGATAAACATGGCTCACCGCAATGGCTGGACGACTGTGGTCTCTCACCGTAGCGGCGAAACCTGCGATACCTTCATGGCTGATCTGGCGGTAGCGCTAAACACCGGGCAGATCAAGACCGGCTCGCTGTCCCGCTCGGAACGCATTGCAAAATATAACCGCTTGCTTTTTATCGAAGAAGCACTTGGCGAAACTGCCATCTATCCCGGCAGGGCGGTCATCCGTCAATTGTAAGCGGCATAATGCCTTGAACCGGAGTGGGGGAAACGACCTGCACTCCGGTTTTCTATCTAACTCAACTTCCGGTATAGGAAATACAAATATCCAAGCAGATTGATATCCTGGTGTTCCTCAGGATTGATCACCATCGGCGAAAAATCCTCGTTGATCGATACCAATACGATGTATCTCCGGCGATCATCAATAGTCAGTTTCTTGAGCGTAACCGAACCATCGATCCGCACCGCACAGATCCTGCCCATCAATTTTTGCCAGTCCTGTGACTGCCGGATCAACACCACATCGTTGTGCTTGATATCGGGCTCCATGCTGTGCCCATTGACCCGCAAGCACAGATAATCCTCCATGATGCCATTGATCACACTCTTGCGAACCGTCACGTAATCCAATACTCCACTAATGCTTTCCACTGCCTGACCCGCTGCTATTTCGCCTGTTACGGGAATGTCCAGCACATCAAAATGAAAAATCTCTTCCTTGGTATTGATGATCTCCTTCATTTGAGCATCGAGAAAGTTTTGTAAACGGTCGAGTTGCTTGCCGGGCAAATCCTTACTGGTGCCTCGCGAATGCTCAAACATCCCGCCCTTGCCAGTTAGAAACCAGTGAAGATTAATGCCGTAGTGTTTGGATAAATTGATCATAGTATCCAGCGATGGACGTATCCGGTTCGATTCCATCTGCGATACCGCTGATGGGTTCACCCTCAATGAAGCGGCAAAATCCTGCTGGGACAGCCCAAGATACTTGCGAATCTGTCTTATTCTTTCGCCTGTCATAACGGTCTCCTTGTTAGCAACGCTTATGGTGATACTAGCGTAACGGGTCAATCACTGTAAGTATGGCTATATCTGTCAAGTTTTTTCTTGCTTTATCGATCGGATTATTACGCATAACTTATTGTATTAAACGATAAACTCCCGATTATAAAAAAGTTTAGTGGTAATGCTCTTAACGGCGATCTACGTATCCAAGCAGGTTGATGAGGGAAAGAAGGTTTGCCGTGCGCAATTCTCAACAACAGTAAGACCGTTAACTAAGACAGAATAGTTGACTTAACTACTCTCCTCCCTGCTTCATAACCTTAGTATAACCTTACGGTCGTAAGGTTATACTAAGGTTATTCTAAGGTTATCAAGCAGGGAGGACAGTAGTCAAGCCAACTCCACTGCCCGGCTGAATCTTAACCTTCCTAATACCGTCGAATAACTCAGCGCGGTTGAATCTACGATTACACACAAATTATTCAACGGTCTTGTGTATATTATGTCCAATATATGGGCAAAGGTCACGTATATAAAGACCGTTGAATAATCGGTAACACCGGATTTATCCGGTCGGTGTGCCGGATTT
>JBBISI010000023.1:0-31612 GCA_037441405.1 Candidatus Cloacimonadota bacterium | reverse complement strand
ACGCCTCGGTCTTTTTTACGGCGACCACGGGTGTAAATACCTCTCTACGTTTTCATAGTGATAGCGTCGATGCCAGCACTTCCGCCACAGGAACGACATCCGTCAACCGCGCCAATACCAGGTTTGCCATCGGCAATCTTTCCACGGCACCCAATCCTGCCGCCCTCACATTCCCTGCAAATGGCAGCACTGCATCAAACAATGTAACTCTGCAATGGACATCGGGTGGCGGTTATCCCTCTGGTTATCGGCTGTATTTGGGAACCGATGGCGGCGGTACAGTTACTCCGACCAATCTGGTGAATGGATTGGATCTGAACGTTGCCTTCTACCAGCATCCTACCTTGCTTGCCAATATGACACAGTATTATTGGCAGATAGTGCCTTACAATGGCATCGGTAGTGCCGTGGGCTGTCCGATCTGGTCGTTTAGTACGCCTACGCCAATGACCGGCACTTGGACGATCGGCTCCGCTGGAAATTTCCCCACCTTCACTGCCGCGATCAACCACCTCAATATCAACGGTGTCGGTACCGGTGGAGTTAATTTCCACGTCGCAGCCGAGACCTTCGCGGAGAACCCTCCGCCGATTACCATCACTGGCACGGCTGCCAATCCCATCGTCTTCCAACGCGCTCCCGGCTCCCCGACCAATCCTCTGGTCACTCCGACCGGCGGAACTGGAACCTTCGGCTTCAAACTGGAGGGTGTCAGTTATGTCACGTTCGATCGCATTAATGTGAGCGCCAGCAATCTGATCTATGGCTACTGGCTGACGGCGGGCTCCACCAATAACACCATAATGAATTGCGCGATCACGCCTACCTATGTTGCGACAACGAACTATGGTATTTACTCCCTGGGTGCAGCCGGCCTCCCCAACAGCAACAACACCTTCCAGGGTAATATTATCAGCGGAAATCCATCCTACGGTATATTCGTCTCCAGCGTATCGGGTGCGGAAAACAACAACAACCTCATCCACAACAACTCGATGAATACCGTCCGCCAGTACGGTGTTTACGTCAACCTGAGCACCAATACCACCGTCTCCAACAACGTCATCACTTATAATACCGGTGGAACGGTAGGCCTTTATGGTATTTGGACAGCGGGAACCACCGGTTCCGTTCAGGTCTTTGGCAATATCATCGACGGCGGATCCACCTCCGGCCTCCATTACGGATTGTATTCCACCGGTGGGACAAATGTCTTCCATAACAACCAGGTGCGCAACGTGAGTACGTCCGGCACCAGCTCCAACGCCGGAATCTGGGTTAGCGGTGGGACAAACGAGTTTTATAATAACTCCGTTCACTCTCTCACCAATACCAGCACCGGCATCCTGTACGGTGCGTATATCTCCACCGGCACTCATACCGTGAGGGATAATGAGTTCCGTAATCTCAACGGCGCCGGTTCGATCCACGGTGTTTCAATCATTGGCGGCACCCTGGTCAATTTGTATAACAACTACATCCATAATATCGCTTATACCGGTTCCACTACTCACCTTCTCCATGGTATCTCGCTCAGCGGTAGCACGGAAAGCAATATCTACAACAACATGGTCTATGATCTGAGAGCCCCTGCTGGAACATCCGGCGCTGCGGTGCCCCAGATCCGTGCGATGAATATCACCAGCGGCACCACCGGCAGGATCTACAACAACACCGTGTATATTAACGCTACCAGCAGCAATGCCAGTTTTGCCACTGCCGCCCTGTATATCACGCCCACGGCCAATGCCTATGACATCAAGAACAACATCTTTGCCAATCACAGCACTCCCGGTGCCACTGGCAGAACCGTCGCCTTCTGGAAGACGACTGCTGGCGTAACCAACCTGGCTGGATCGGACAAGAATATCTATTATGCCGGTACACCCAGTGCCATAAATCTGATCGGCTTTATCGTTTCCACCGGCTATGAGACGCTTGATAGCTACAAAGCGGCGGTGGCAACGATCGACCAGGGGTCTTATACCGAGGTCGTACCTTTCGTCAGTCCCACGGCGCCTTTTAATGTCCACATTGCTACCGGCACCCCTACCCGCGTTGAAGGCAATGCCATCCCGATCACCACACCGATCAGTATCAACTTCGATATCAACAATCAACCCCGTCACGCGACGATGCCCGATATCGGAGCCGATGAGGGTAACTTCACGCCGGTCGTCGGACCTCCCGGAATACCAATTCTGATATCTCCTGCCAATAATGCCACCGGCGTCTTACATGACGCTCAATTGACTTGGTCTGCCAGCGCAGTAGGCGGAACACCGACCAGTTATAACATCTATTTCGGCACGACAAATCCTCCGCCGCAGGTAGCGTCCGGGTGGGTTGGAACTACCTATTCACCCATCCTGAATTTCTCCCAGACCTACTACTGGCAGATCGAAGCGCGCAACGATGCCGGAATCTCCGATCCCACTGCCGTCTGGTCATTTACCGTCATGGCGGACCCGATGAACTACACTTTCCCCTGGAGCGAGGGTTTCGAAGGCATCACCGTTGCCAATACCCTGCCTCCACACTGGGCTGCCACCCGCTTGGGTACCATGACGCTGACCTATCTGGCAGCACAAGCAACCTACAACCGAATTCCGCGTACCGGAACCAAATTCGCTGCCTTCCGCTGGGGAGCATCCGACTGGTTCTTCACGCAGGGTCAGTATCTGGAAGCCGGGCAGGAATATGAGTATTCCTTTTGGTATATTACCGATGGCATGTCTGGCTGGACAACGCTGCGCGGCACCGTCGGCACGACACAGACAGCAGCCACCCATAGCACAATCCCCGGGATGAGCGTATCCAATGCCATTAACACCACATATCAGCAGATGGTCGGTTACTTCACTCCTGCCACCACCGGCTACTATTACTTCGGTGTCAATTGCGTCGCCACAAGTGTACCCTGGTATCTGAGCATGGACGACTTCTACATCCGTGAGGTCTTGGCAGAGCCGCCGGCTCACGTCCAACTTCTGCTGCCGGCAGATAATGCTCAAGGCATCGATCCCACCGCCGTGACGCTGCAATGGACACCTCCTACGGGCGGCGGGATACAAGAGTATTATATGGTCTATGTCGGACTCGATCCAGATAACATATTTGACAACTATTCCTACTACTACGATCCGGTCCATGCCAATTCCATAAACCTGTCCGCACAACCGGGCGTGAATCTGGGTTACCTCACCCGCTGGTACTGGTGCGTCCTGCCACATAATGAACACGGCGAACCCGATCCAGCCGATCCGGGGTTTATGCTCTGGAGTTTCGTTACCGCGCCCGATCCCACCATCGTTGTCTACCCGCACCTGGAGAACTTTGACGGCGTGACCGTGCCCAGCCTGCCTTACGGTTGGAGCAGGATCGTCAGTGGTACCAGCACCCAGAACATCACAACCTCGACTACAACCCCGGTATCACCGCCCAATAACGTCTTTTTCACCAACGCTGCGGATGCCAACGCCAATCTGATCCTCGTTTCACCGCCGCAGAGTATTCCGGTGAATACTATAAGAACCCGTTTCTGGGCTCGTAGCGGCACCAGTGGCCAGATCCTCCAGATCGGCACGGTGAACGCCGGTGGCGTATTCACCCAGATAACCACCCAGGCATTGACCACTACCAATGCGCTGTATGTGATTAATCTGACCGCTTATCCCGGCTCAGATATCCGGATCGGCTTCCGTCACGGCTTGGGCTCGACGTCACGCACCATTCATATGGACAACATCGAATTCATCGAACTGGTGGATAACGACCTCGCCGCGACTGCACTTACCGGACCTGGTCTGATCACTCAAGGGACAGCATCCGAATATACCGTGACGGTAAGAAATGAAGGACTGGTGGCTCAGAGCGCTTATACCGTTCAATTGGTGCGGGAAACTACCCACGCCGTGCTTGCCAGCGTCAATATTACCGCATCCATCGCTCCCACTCAGACCGTTCAACACCTCATTCCTTGGACCCCCGGATTCTCCGGTCCCGCCGATATATATGGCAGAGTCGTCCTTGCCGGCGATCAGACCCCGGCTAACGACCGGACCGCTGCCAGGAGCGTGATGATCTTAGGTCCTACCTACAGCGTCCTAACATTGGGTAATCCTGCCACCACAACCTCGGCGATCACTCTGCCGGTGAATTTCTGGTACAGGAACAGCGTCTCCGAGACCATCCACTACTATGACGAGATGCGCCTCCTCTCCGGAACGATCACGCACATCATGTACAGGAATAACTTCACCCCGAATAGGCCCGGTATGCCCATAAACATCTATATGCAGAATACCAGCGCCACCAGCGTGGCCACCGCCTGGCTGCCGAGTGCCAATTACCAGCTCGTCTTCAGCGGTCCCGTCGATTTCCCGGCAGGAGTGAATGAGATCCTCATCCCGCTGAATCAGCCCTTCGTATTCACCGGACCGAACCTTGCCGTGCGCGCTCACCGTCCATGGGATCCTAACTATTACAGCGGCTGTAACTTCTTCTTTACCGCCACTCCCGCCTATCCGGGCAGAGCACGTCATACCTACTCCGATACCGTGACCTTAGATCCCCTGACTCCTTCCGGCGCTACCACAGAAACCTTGAACCAGCATGCCAATACCTGGCTGGTCGTGGAAAATGCCGTGTTTGCCCAGCCGGCCATCCTCCAAGGTCACGTGTATATCGCCGGTTCTTCACCCCCTGTTCCCGTCGCCGGCGCCACCGTCACCCTCACCCAGGAACGCTTCAGCACTACGACCAATGACCAGGGATTCTATCAATTCACGCTCTGGTCAAGCGGCACCTACGGTGCCACTGTTACCAGGCCCGGATACTATCCCGCCTCAGCGACCGGACTGGTACTTACTACGGGAACCACCGTGATCCAGAACTTTAACCTGGTGGCACTGCCCCAAGTAACCGTCAGCGGTATCATCACCGCCAACGATGCCCCGCTGGGACTCGAGGGCGCTTCTGTCGCCCTGACCGGACCGCAGAACTATAATACCGTCAGCGGACCCGGCGGCGTATTCAGCATCCCCAATGTCGTTGGACATGTCAATGGCGTGAATTTCACCCTCGCTGTCACTATGGCAGGTTACCAGACAGTGGTCACTCCCGTAACCGTCTATGAAACCAACGTCAATGTCGGCACCATCAACCTGATCGAAATCCTCTGGCCCGCCTATAACCTCGTGGCTGTGGAGACAGTCGTCCCCAACCGGGCAGTCGATCTCACCTGGGAACCAGCCGGTCCGCCGCCTTTCCACTTCTTCGATTTCGAAGCCGATAGCGGCGGATGGGTGGCTTCAGCGACTTGGGGGACACCACCGGTCGGTGATTGGGCATGGACAGGTACGTATAATGTGAACAACTTCGTAGTGCTCGAAGGTGGCGCATCTACGGTTCCGCCCGCCAGTGCTTATTCCGGTACAGGACTCTGGGCGACCAGACCTCACACTAACTATTCCAATTCTGGTGGCTGGTCTTATCTAAGAAGAACCTTCGATCTGACCGGCTTCGGCGCTCCGGTCTTGAGTGTATGGCACCACATGAACGGCAACAATACATGGGATTACGGCTTGATCAAGGTCAATGGCGTCACGGTTTGGGGCACAAGCGCCAATGCAACGTTCATGCCATGGCAACAGATTATTGTTAATCTTGCCGCCTATTCCGGCAATCCCAGCGTCCAGATCAGTTTCGAGTGGTATGCCACAACCGTCGTATCCTATGCCGGCTGGTATATTGACAATGTGTATATAGGACCCGCCGCCCGCCTTGACGTCAACAGCCCCAGCCGTGTCCATGTCGGTTATGACGTCTATCGCTTCACCACTGCGAATGAAGGCAATCCTGTGGCCTGGACTCGGCTCGCTGAAAATATCGCTACCGTGACATACCGGGATAACACTTGGCAAGCCGCCAGCCCCGGTGACTACAAATGGGCTGTCGTTGCCAAATACAGCGGTGGTCATGGATCCGCACCCGTCATTTCCAACGAACTGGAACGCCTGCTCGATACCGTTGATCCAGTCAGTGACCTCAATATCGAAATCGTTGCCGGTAACACCGTCCTCTCCTGGACTGCCGTTCCCGGCGCCACGGCTTATCTGATCTATGCCGCCGATGAACCCTATGCCCCAACCTGGACTTATCTGAACTGGACTGCCAATACCATTTTTAATCTTGGTATTCCGGCTGCCAGTGCCAAATTCTACTATGTCAAAGCATACACCGGCGCTCTGCCTCCCCGGGTCGGAACTGCCACCCCAGCAAGAAACCGCCGCTGATCAAAATGGTGGCTCCTGGGAAAGCTCTCACGGCTGAGCCCCACGGGTAAATCCCTTAGGTGATAGCCGAAGGATGATACCTCAGGTGATTGCCCCAGCGGTAATAATACTGACCCCCGCCCCAAACAGGCGGGGGTTTTTTTGCAGGGTCGCTCTCTTGAGGTCTGCCTCGCACACGTGGGCAATCAGCCCATCCGATTTGGATAAAGGAACGCGGATTGTCCGGTTAAAGCCGATAGGATGGATGTGTTCTTTATGGTGAGAGGGTTGAGGGGGTAGAGAAATTTTAGAATGTCTCAAAGGTTCGGAAGGTTTGGAAGGTTTTGAGGGTTCGGAAGGTTTGGAAGGTTATGAAATTTTAGAAGAGACCATGAACATAATTGGCTCACCAAAAATTGAGAAAGACCGTTGAATATTTAGGAATGTTGACCCTATGACTACAAACAAACTATTTACCACATAGAACATGTCCTCACTCCAGTAACTGATGACGCTGTAAGAGAGATGAATTTCTTTTTTACGTTCTCAATACCAGGTGATCTCGAGAAGTGCAACGGTCTCCGATACCGCTCTCTCAAGGCCACAATGTCTGGTCATACCAATAGGGGCAACGGTCACCATTATTGCATCAGTCTGATATAGAGTGTCTTAATGGCAATGGATGCCCTCATGACCGCTGATTTAGCTGGAGTTTCCTGATTCTGGTTGTCGCTCCAAAATCATACCTCCCTTCCTCCTTGCTTGATAACCTTAGTATAACCTTAGTATAACCTTACAACCGTAAGGTTATACTAAGGTTATGAAGCAGGGAGAACACGGGAGAAAGCACCATTCCGCTTGAATCTAAACCTTCTTGAGACCGTTAGATAACTCAGAGCGGTTGACTCAACGAGTATCCGAACTATCTGACAGGCATAATCCTTAACTATTACTGACTGCGTTGGAGGGAGAGACGATATCGTTTTTTCACGTTCTCGAAATTTGGTGATTCCAGAATGTGCAACGCTCTTTATCAGGGGGTAGGCAAGGGTTCGGAGATTTTATTTGACAATCGGCAGTGCCTTAGATTCGGTGCGAAAATTCTGGCGATCAGCCCAACGATAATGTGTGTAATACTTTACATTAGATACAAAAAATAGTTCAAGGAGCCGCTATGCACAAGGATAGTAGCATGCTCGATGCCGTGATAGAGCGGTATCGGCAGAAAAGTGGCGCCCTTATACCTCTATTGCAGGAAATTCAACAACTCGAAGGATACCTCTCCCAAGATACCATGAGATACATAGCGGAGCAGATGTCCATTCCGGCAGCGGAGATTTTTGGCGTGGCAACTTTTTATTCGATGTTTCGACTCAAACCGCAGGGCAAACACGTGATCCGCGTTTGTAAAGGCACCGCCTGTCACGTTTCAGGCGCCAATGGCATTCTCTTTGCCCTCAGGGAAAATCTGCAACTCCAGGAAGGCGAAGACACGACGGAGGACTTCCGTTTCACCATAATGGAAGTCGCCTGTCTCGGATGTTGTAGTTTAGCTCCGGTGATCATGATCAATGATCAGACCTTTGGCAAACTCACCCCCGAGGCAATTCCGGCAGTGCTGGAGAAGTTTGCATTTTGAGGAGGCGAAGATGGATAGGATAGAGATCAAGATAGGAATGGCAAGTTGTGGATTGGCCGCCGGCGCAAATGATGTCTGGCTTGAGACCCAGCGCTACATTTCAGGCAGCCCTCACCCGCTGACCTTAAAAAAAACCGCCTGTATCGGAATGTGCTTTGAAGAACCGTTAATGGAACTTTCCGGCTCGTCTTTGGGCTCCATAACCCTGGGCAGGGTGGAACCAAATGACATTGCGCGCATTATTGAGGATTATATCAACGGCAAAATGCCGGAGGCATACATTATCCTCAGCGAAAGGGGAGATGCCCGCCATAACGCATTGCTGGCAAATCAACAGCGGATCGTCTTGCGAAACTGTGGAGTGATTGATCCTGAATCACTGGAGGACTATGAAGCCACAGGAGGCTATCAGGCGTTGAGACAAGCGCTTGCGATGGATCGCAGGGTCATAATCGACACCATCAAACGCTCCGGTCTGCGGGGACGCGGCGGAGCAGGATTCAGTACCGGCTTGAAATGGCAATTTGCTCATAACGCTCAATCGGACAAGAAGTATGTGGTATGTAATGCCGATGAGGGCGATCCCGGCGCTTTTATGGATCGCAGTATCCTGGAGGGCGATCCGCATGCCATCATCGAGGGAATGATCATCGGCGCCTTTGCTATGGGTGCGGATGAGGGCTATATCTACTGCCGTGCCGAATATCCACTCGCGATCAAACATCTGGTCAAAGCCATCGCCGACGCTGAAGCCAAGGGTTATCTCGGCAAGAATATCCTGGAGACCGGATACAGTTTGGGATTGCATATTAAGGAAGGCGCCGGCGCATTCGTCTGTGGAGAGGAGACCGCTTTGATGCAATCCATCGAAGGCAAGCGCGGGATGCCGACCATACGTCCGCCTTTCCCCGCGGAAAAGGGACTTTGGGGTAAGCCGACCAATATCAATAACGTGGAGACTTGGGCAAATATCCCCTGGATACTTACCCATGGCGCCGAGGCATTTACCCGCTATGGCACGGAAAAATCGCCGGGTACGAAAGTCTTTGCCCTGGCGGGAAAAATTGCCAATAGTGGATTGATCGAAGTTCCGATGGGGATCACCATCCGTGACGTGATCTATAAGGTCGGGGGAGGAATGAAGACCGATTTGCCTTTCAAAGCGGTTCAACTGGGCGGTCCCTCCGGTGGTTGTATCCCAGAAGCACTTCTGGATACGATTGTGGACTATGATTCCATTACTCAGACCGGTGCGATCATGGGCTCCGGCGGGATGGTCGTGATGGATCAGGGTTCCTGTATGGTCGATATTGCCCGTTTCTTCCTCAATTTCACGCAGAACGAGTCATGTGGTAAATGCACTTTCTGCCGCATCGGCACCCGAAGGATGCTGGAGATCCTGACCGATATCAGCGAAGGCAGAGGAAAGCCGGAAGATATAAACAAACTGGAAGAACTGGCGGTAAATATCATCAAAGGGTCGCTCTGCGGCTTGGGACAGACCGCTCCCAATCCGGTGCTGACCACCCTTCGCTATTTTCGGGACGAATACCTCGCCCATATCAATGAGAAACGCTGTCCCACCGGGGTCTGCACTGCGCTACTGCATTTTGAGATTTTAGCGGAAAAATGCATCGGCTGCACCGCGTGTGCCAGAAAATGTCCGGTCAAGTGTATCAGTGGAACAGTCAAGCAGCCACACATCATCGATCAAGATAAATGCATCAAATGCGGCGCTTGTCTAACCACTTGTAGATTTGATGCTGTCAACAAGGCATAGGAGCGAGGAGATGAAACAGATAGAAGTAACGCTGAACGGAAAGAAGATTATCACCGATGCCGGTATAACGATATTGGAACTGGCACGCCGGCAAGGAATAGAGATTCCCACCCTGTGCCATGATGAAGAACTCAAGCCCTATGGCTCCTGCTGGGTATGTGCGGTGGAAGTGACCGGGAGACGCGGATTTGTCACTTCCTGTGGCACCTATCTCACTGCTGGTATGGAGATCATCACCGATAACGGCGATATCCATAAAGCACGCAAGATGGCTCTGGAACTGCTCATCTCCAATCATTACGCGGATTGTGAAGCACCCTGCAAGATCGCCTGTCCTGATCATGTGGATGTCCAGGCATATGTCTCGCTGATCGCCAATGGCCAGTACCATGAGGCGGTCAAGGTGATCAAAGAGACCCTGCCGATGCCTTTATCGATCGGACGCGTCTGTCCCGCTTTTTGTGAAAAAGAATGCCGTCGGCAGATCGTGGAAGAGCCAATTGCGATCCGTCAGTTGAAACGGTTTTGTGCGGATGAAGACCTGAACGATGCTTGGAATTATGTTCCTGAACGTATGCCCGAAAATGGCAAGAAGATCGCCATCGTCGGGGGTGGTCCATCCGGCTTGACCTGTGGATATTATCTGTCCAATAACGGTTATGACGTCACTGTGTTTGAGGCATCTCCTCAGGCGGGTGGCTGGCTGCGTTATGGCATTCCGGAATACCGACTGCCCAAGGCGATCCTGGATCGTGAGATCGAACTGATGTGTGCCAACGGCATGCAGATCAAATGTAATGCTCCGGTGGGCGATGGCGTCACCATCAGGCAATTGGGCATAGATTATGACGCTGTTTATATAGCCATCGGCGCTCAGAAAGCAGTAACAATGCCCGTCAAAGGCAGTGACCTCATTGGCTGTTATCTTGGAGTGGATTTCCTGAAGGCATATGCTATGGGTAATACGCCGACCTTGGGAAAGCGTGTCGCCATTGTCGGAGGAGGAAATACCGCCATCGATTGTGCCCGCACCTCCTTGCGGCTCGGGAGTGAAGTGACCATCATCTATCGCAGAACCAAAGAAGAAATGCCTGCCGAACCTTTTGAGATCACCGCTTCCGAGCATGAAGGTATCCGCTTCCTCTACCTTACCAATCCTGTGGAATACAAAGGCGAGAACGGAATCCTCAGGGAAGTGGTATTGGAGAGGATGAAACTGGGTGAGCCGGATTCCAGCGGCAGGCGTCGTCCCGAGCAGACAGGAGAGTTTTTTACCGAGCCATTTGATTCCATCATTGCTGCGATCTCCCAAGTGCCGGATGTGGATATGTTTTCCCGCGAGGAGAATTATGCGGGTGATACGATCCTGCCGATCAGCCGTTGGCAGACAGCCATTGTGGATCAGAACACGATGCATACCGGACTGGGAAATATCTTTGCCGGAGGCGATTTCCAGCGGGGAGCGGCTACCGCCATTGAAGCCATCGCTGATGGAAGGTTTGCTGCCATTGCCATCGATAAGTATGTGCAAGGCTTGCCGCTAGCAACCGATAAGCCATCCTTTGACGCCAAGAAAGGCAGTAAGGTGAAAGACATCTCCATTGAGGAGTATAAGGACTTTGAACAGATAGACCGGATACCAATGCCGGAGATAGCACTCACCAAAGCACAGAGCACCTTTGAAGAGGTGGAGACCGGATACCCCGAGCGTGATGCAATAAAAGAAGCCGAACGCTGTTTGGAATGCGGTTGCCAGGTCAACAAGACCTGCGCCCTGCGCCAGTATTGCACAGATTATGACATTGTCCCCGAAAGGTTTAGTGGCAGCATGGCCAAGCATCCCATCGATTACAGCCATCCCTTTATCCAGCGGGATGCCAATAAGTGCATCAATTGCGGCAGATGCATCAGGACTTGTGCCGAGATCCAGGGAGCGGCGGTTTTAGGTTATATCTATCGTGGTTTTCCGACGGTGGTGGCGCCGGAATTTGGTCTGTCCTTGACCGATACGGGCTGCGAGAGCTGCGGCAAATGTATCGCAGTCTGCCCGGTAGGCGCTTTGGTAGAGCGAAATCTGTATTACAAGATGAATCCGCTGGTCAAGGACGAATGTATCCAGAATTGCGGAATATGCGGCACCGGTTGTGTGATCAAGACAGAGACGCAGACCACCAGAGTCACCCGCATCGGCACACCAGAAAAGGATGAGCAAGACGCCTTCAACGGCAGGAACATCTGTTTCAAGGGTCGCTTTGGCTGGCAGGCGCTGTTGCAACACGACCGTCTGCGTGAGCCAATGCTCAAAACTGCGACGGGATGGCAAGCCATCTCCTGGTCTGAGGCGGGGGAACTGATCCGCCAAAAATCATCCGGAGTTGCCCAAAAATTCGAGGTCTCGCCCTTTATTACCCTGGAGGAGATGCTGATGATCAAGAGTGCCGCCCAATCCCAAAACGCTTCCTTGGGTATATGTGGATACATTCCGCGCTTTAGCGATACGCTGTGGAGACCAAGACCCAAAACATACGCCTATCCTCAATCGGACGTCTATGACGAGTATGTCGTGGTCGGAGAGATCAATCACACCTTGAGAACCTTCCTCCGACTCAAGCAGTGCCAGGGCAAGAAACTGATCCTGATCCGCCCTACCGAATCTGGTTTCAACCGTTTTGCTGATACTATCCTGGGATCGCTGGAGCATGTGGAAGTATCGGACAAACAGCTCTTTATCTACAATCTGAACCGCATCAGCGAGGTGGAGGAGTGGCAGGTCTGGCAAAAAGCCGCAGCTATTGATCCCGAATGCCGTAACATCCTGCTTACTTCCGATTATCCCAATCTGACCGGACTGTTAAGTGTGGTGTCAGAGATGGAAACGGAACGCGATGCCCGGTTTGTTTTTAGTCTGGGTGCCTATCCCAATAAAAAGTCGCTGAAGGTAAGCGATCCTGCGGATCGATCCGCAGATAATGTCTTCCGCGTCGCTGTTATTCAGTTTATGGATGAGCACGCTCCGTTCTCGCTACTGTTACCCGCACCCTCATATTTGGAGACCGGCGGAACCGCTCTGGCGAATGACGGCATCATCACCCGGTATCACAATCCCTCCCGTTCGGCAATGCTCAATCATCTGATGAAATTGTATTATGAACTGGGGTGGATAAATCCAAACACAGCCGAACTAAATTACTGGACACAGAAGAGCCAGGAACTGGTGCAAGCTGCGGCAGAAGGCAATGGCATAAAGTTAAGAGATGTAGCGATAGATCATGCCAGTCTGGACAAGGAAGTGCGGCCAGCAGATAGCCAACTCAACCGCAAGATTGACGAATTGTACAAACTGAGGAGGATACGCAGCGGGTTTTGACCGCATCAGCATCCGTTTTCCCAACAGACGACCTGGTTCTTACCGTTGCGTTTTCCTTGATAGAGTGCCTGATCCGCTTTGTGCAGCATTTCGTCACGGGCAAAATCCTCGTGCTGATAACTGAAGCCGATAGTGATGGTTACTTTGATCTTTTTGTCCTTGAAAACGACACTTTCTTTTTCCACGAGGCGCCGGATGCGTTCCATGACTATCTGTGCACCGGAGAAAGTGGTTTCAGGAAAGAGCAGCAAAAATTCTTCACCGCCCCAGCGTCCCACACAGTCGGTTGAACGTAAACTGCGGTGAATGATTCTTGCCATGGTTTTCAGAACCAGATCACCGCAATGATGGCCATAAGTATCGTTGACGGATTTGAAATTGTCCAGATCGGCAATTGCCAGAGCGAAGCCGCGTTTGGTACGGCGAGTTCTTTTTACTTCGTTGGCGATCAGTTCTTCCATTACGCGCCGATTGTAAAGATTGGTCAATTCATCAAGCCGAACCAGCTTTTCCAATTTTCTATATGCTTCCGTCAATTCTTGGTTAGCACGGTTCATGTTCTCGTAAGCGAGCGCCAGATCATCATTTACCTTTTGCAATTGATCGTTCAGGTATTTCTGTTCGTGTTCTGCTTTTACTTCCCGGTCGATATTGATAAACACTCCCAAGACGCCAACCACTACCCCATGCTCATCAGTAATGGGAGATACATTCAGGTCAGCCCAAAACAAAGTTCCGTCTTTGGTTTTGTATTGACGGATCTTGCGAAAACTATCCAATTCCAGATTGATCAGTTTCTGATAGTTGTCATCGCTTTCGGCAAGGGCGTCTTCCGGCGTTATGTCATTGATATTAAGGAGTTTTGCCTCTTCTTCCGTATAACCCATAAATTCACGCCAAGCCCGATTGACAATCACAAATCTCCCCGCCAAATCAGTCACTCCGATAGCGACGATAGCGCTCTCAAAGATCTTCTGATACCAATCTTCCTTACGCAGGAAAAAATCCACGAATCCTCCCTCTGATTCCGTCGTCAAAGCCATCAACAACAGAACACATACAAAGTGTGTGCAGACTTGGCATGCGATTGCTTCTGTCAACAAAAAAAGTTTAGGCGTCTTCCCGTTTGTTGGATCGAATCGCCTTTGAGCCACCCTACTCCCGAGATTATCCCGAGCACTCAGCGATATCTCGGGAGCATCTCGTTACAAAACTGGCTGCAGGAAACAGGCAGCAGGAAGTGCCGTAATGGCTGGCAATATATGACATTTCTGGATAGTTGGCAGATGATCCTTGAGCGTTGGTCATTGGTCGTCAGTGTGCTTCAAACCAGGAAGCGCCGGAGCCGATATCAGTTTTCAGGGCGATAATCTGGCGATACTGGGGTGGCAAAGCGTTTTCCATCTCCTGCCGAATGAGCGAAGTAGCTACATCCAATTGCTCGCGTTGAACTTCAAAGATCAATTCGTCATGAACCTGGAGGATCATTTTGATGCCTTCGGTGCTGGCGATCCGGCGATGGATATTGATCATGGCGATCTTGATCAGGTCAGCGGCGGTGCCTTGGATGGGCATATTGACTGCTATGCGTTCCGCTTCGCTACGCTGGCGGTTATTGGAACTGGCGATGGTGGGCAGGTATAATCTTCTTCCGAAGAGGGTTTCGCAAAAACGGCGGGATCGCGCCTGGGCGATGCTTAGGTCGATGAAGTGGCGGATACCAGGGATTCTCTGGAAATAATTGGCGATAATTTCCTTCGCTTTTGCCTGGGGGATGTCCAATTCACGGGACAATTTGGTTGCGCCCATGCCATAGAGGATGCCAAAATTGATCACTTTGGCTTGCCGCCGTTCTTCCGCAGTAACTTCTTCCAACGATTTTCCCGCGATGTAGGCAGCGGTCTGGCGATGGATATCAAGATCCTGGGCAAATGCTTCCAGCAGGATTTGATCGCGGGACATCAGAGCCAGTAAACGCAATTCGATCTGAGAATAATCGGCTGCCAGGATCAGGTGGTCAGGATCGGCAGCTATGAAGGCGCGGCGAATCTCTCTGCCGATATCAGTGCGGATAGGGATATTTTGGAGGTTGGGATTCGAGGACGAGAGACGACCGGTGGAGGTAATGGTTTGATTGAATGAGGAATGGATCCTGCCGGTATTGGGATTGGTCAACTTGGGCAGGGCAGAGACGTAAGTGTTATCGAGTTTGGCCAATTGGCGATATTCAATGAGCAGTCCGGCGATCGGATGCAAGCCGCTAAGTTCTTCGAGTACGGCAATATCGGTTGAGAGTCCGGTCTTGGTCTTCTTATTGGTCGGTAATTTGAGATCTTCAAACAGCAGTTTGGCCAGTTGTTGGGGAGAATTGAGATTGATCTCAAAACCGGCAATATCGTGGATCATGTCGGTCAATTTCCGGAGGCGGAGTTTTATCTGGTGGGAGATCGTGCTTAGCACGGCGGGATCGATGCGGACGCCCGTTTCTTCCATGTGTTGGAGAACTGGTATGAGGGGCAGATCAATATCGTCATAGACCGGAGCAAGCCCCAGAAAGTCGAGTTTACGCCGATAAATAGGATACAACCGCCATACCGTCCAGGCATCTTCGCTTGAGTATCGACATGCGTCATTTGCATCCACCAGATCAAACGTAATCTGGTTTCGTCCTTTGCCGATCAGATCGGTGATAGGGATCATGGTATAATTCAATTCATTTTGGGCACAGGTTTCCAGGGAATATTGATTGGTGCCAGGATCGAGAATATAGGCGGCAAGCATAGTGTCAAAGATGGAATTGGTCAAGGTGAAACCATGCCGTTTGAGGACGATCAGATCAAATTTGAGGTTGTGACCCAGCAGGATCTTGCCGGCAAGGGCTGTCAGCAATGGTCCACGCATGCGCTCGAGGGAGATATTGTCAGCCATGCGGTGTGCCACAGGAATATACCAGGCATGATCATCACTGTTGCACAAAGAGATCCCTACCAGTTGCGCGGAATCGGGATCGGTGCTGTCGGTTTCGGTATCAATGCTGACGATCTCTGCCTCTGTCAATTCACGGAACATATTCATCAGATTGGCCAAAGTGACCAAGCGGGCGTCAAACTGCGGTTTCATTGCCGGAGTGTGACCAGCGGTCAAGGAACTGTCGCCATCAGGTAAGGCGGGATGGAGATTGAATATGTCCGCCTGAACTTCATTGAGGTCGGAGAAATGTCGCTCAGCCGGTTTTTCCGGAGTTTGAGCAGATGTTTGTTGTTTTGAGGCAGCGAGTATTTTGCTTATTCTTTGGCGGATGGAATTTATCTCGTGATCGGCAAGAAAGTCCAGTGCATGGGCAAGATTACCTTTGTCGAATGACAGATCATGAGGGATCTCGATCGGCACGTTGCGGCAGATCCTTGCCAGTTCCTGTGAGAGATATGCGTCTTCACGATGGGCGATGAGTTTATCCCTGATCTTTTGAGGTATATCATCCAGATGGACGTAGATGTTATCAAGCGTTTGATATTGCGTAAGCAAGTTTCCCGCTGTTTTGGGTCCGATGCCTTTGACGCCCGGAACATTATCCGAGGCATCTCCGACTAGAGCCAGATAATCGATGAATTGATCAGGTCTGACGCCAAACTTACGGACGACTTCTTCCGGGTCGACACCGATATCTTTCATGGGATCAAAGAGCGTCACTCTGTCGTCCACGATCTGGCTGTAGTCCTTGTCTCCGGTGACGATTATGATGCGATGATCCTGTTTGAATTTTTCTGCCAGAGTGGCCAGTACGTCATCGGCTTCATAACCCTCCTTGGCCACTTCAGGAACTTTGATCAGGCGGAAAAATTCCATTACCGGTTCCACCTGCGAGATCAGGTCATCCGGCATGGGCGGACGATTCGCTTTGTAGAGTTCACTGCGTTCATGACGAAAGGTGGGTTCTTTGCGGTCAAAAGAGATGATGATGTGACGGGGCTCGAGTTTGTCCAAAAAGTGGAGGAAAGAATTTGCCACGCCAAATATAGCGCTGGTATTCTGTCCTTTGGAATTGATCAGAGGATTACGGATTAATGCGTAATAGGCGCGGTATAAGAGAGCCGTGCCGTCGATCAGGTAGAGCGTCTTTGCCATAGGGTTATTTCTTTCCCACGGTTCCGATATAGATGACAAATTCCTCTACACCATCCACTCCGATGACGGAATTTATCTGCTCATCTAAGAAAGCACCGATCATGCAAGCGCCACCCTTGATCGCTTCTGCCGCCAGATGCAGGTTCTGTCCCACATGTCCTGCATCGAGATATAAGTAGCGATAACTGCGCTGTCCATAACGCCAAGCAGAACGATACGGAACTGCTGTCCAGATAAAGACGGCGGCAGCGGTACGTAGCATTTCCTGGCGGAAACAACCTTCGTAAACGGCAGCGGCGATCTCTGCGCTCAGGTCGATGGGCACGAGTTTGTGATTGATGGGATGATAGTAATACAGCCCGCGGATCAGATCCTCAATGTTGTTAGCCAGCAAGTAGGTCTCAAGGGGATGTCGCGCTCCGGCAGAAGGGACATTGCGCAAAGTGATCTCGATCTTTTCATTGCTGCGGTGATCGCGAACCCATTGCGTAGCCCATAATAGCCAGGATAACTCATCCATGGTCAAGGGCAGGTCAGTATATCTGCGCACACTACGACGGGTGGAGATGGCTTCCATGAGCGTCATGCGTGGTTTGAGGGGATCTCCGACAGCCGGCAAAGGGATCGCTTCTCCCCTGCGGACTTTTAACGTATCCGGACGATAAACTCCCTTCTCCTGGTCACTCATGCCGGTATAGATATACCGGGTAAGCCGCACAAAATCAGAACCGATATGCTCAGCGCGGGGACTTTCGTCCTCAATCTCCTGCAAAAGGACTTTGAGATTGGTCTCAAAAAAGTTATATTCATCCTCTGTAAGTTCTGCCTCTTTAATAATTTGCTCGCGGTTCATACCGCGGTTTTTGTAATACAGATAGCCGAATGTTTTGATATCCATGGGATACCTCCTTGGGTGTCACCATAGTTGGATCAGGTCATGCTTGTCAAACATAAATTGAAGTGTGGGGATTTAATCCTGTCTTGGCGGACGACTCCGAGCTGCCTTTACCATTCATGGGAAGATCAAGCGGTGGCATAATAATGATGGGGCATTATCAGGGATTACCAGAAAGATCTTGACCCCATTACCCGATGACAAATCATGGCCTTGCATCCGTAATGTCGCGCTCTGGCAGCGACCCGTATCAAAAATAAGGAGCGAGATATGAAAAAGCGCTTGTTTATCCATCTGCTGCTCATTCTGGCAGTTCTGATCACTCTAACTGGTTGTGAATCCGGAGCCAAGATCAGAGTGATCAACCGCACTTCCTATCCGGTGCATGCCACCGTGGAAAAGCAGCAACCCATCATCATCCCAGGCAATAGCGAGCATATCTTTGGAATAGATACTGATACTCAGACCTTCTTCAGCGGTGAGGTCAGGGAGCAACTCTGGCTCAAGCTCATCGGCGAGACCTTTGCCATCTACGACCATGAAAATGAAGTGTATGTGGATTCCACGCAAGTCACTGTCAAGGCTGGCAAGACGCTCAATGCCTTCATTGACGCCAACCGAGCCAGTATAAAGGTAGTGAATGACAGTGATCTGAATATTATCCGTGCAGAGGTCTATAAGAACTTCGGAACTTATGACCAGATCAGCGGCATTATGCAGAATATTCATCCGGGCGAAGAAAGATTCATGAGAGTTAACTATGCCACGCCGACCACGCAGTTTTCCTACCGGGTCGTGGTCGTTGATGAAAATAATGTTCCCCATTTCTATGGCAATAACCAGACGGTTTTGGCGGTGGGTCAGCAATTCCTGGTCATTTTTACCGGCGGTAAATGATATACTCGCTATACCTTGACGTCGGTAAAGCGTATCTGACCTCGGCTCGGATGCGTTCCGCTGCCGGGTCGCTTGCATCCTATCACTGGTCGCTTATAAGCCGCAAGGCATGGCAGCCCTGTTATCCTCCTGCCTTGATGGTCGAGCCGACCAATCTGTGCAATCTCCAATGCCCGCTGTGTCCCAGTGGCAATGGCATGCTCCAGCGTCCCCGGGGGATGATGGATGTGGGGCTTTTCCGCAATCTGATCAACGAGATATACCGTCATATCGGCATCCTTATTTTATGGAATCAGGGAGAGCCCTTCCTGCATCCCGGTATCTGGCAGATGATCAATACTGCCGTGCAGCGTGATATGTATGTCCCGATCTCCACCAATTTCAGTATGTCGCTCGATCTCCAGCGTATCCTTGATAGTGGCTTGCATCATCTGATCGTTTCTATGGACGGCATTTCCGCCGGGACCTATGACCAATACCGCATCAACGGAAACTATGAACTGGTGATACAAAACATCAAAGATCTCATCAGGCTGCGTGGACGCAGACGTCATCCCCACATCATCTGGCAGTTCATCGTCATGCAGCACAACGAACACGAATTGCCGTATGTGAAGGAGATGGCTCGCCGGATCGGTGTTGACCGGCTGGAACTGAAGACGGCGCAGATCTATGGGGAATCGGACATGAAGCGCTTTTTGCCCAAAGATCAGAACTATGCCCGCTATTCGGAAGATAAGGGCAAACACCGGATAAAAGCGACACTGCTGAACCGCTGTCATCGTCTCTGGATGCAACCGGTGGTAAATTGGGACGGTGAACTGGCGGTCTGCTGTTATGACAAAGACCTCACTCTTCCGGTCGGCAACGTAAAAGACAAGGGATTCAAGAAATTGTGGTTTGGCGATAAGATAAATACTATACGCCAGCAGTTACTGATCGACCGTAGCGTGTATCCCGTGTGTCTGAATTGCGGCGAGGGCATCAGCCGGCGGATTTGAGAGAACGCTTGCGCCAATGAATGACCTAAAAAAAGACCCATGAATGTTTCAGGTTAGTAGCCTTAAATACATTTGATCCTTCTTCTTCCCTGCTTCATAACCTTAGTATAACCTTACGGTCGTAAGGTTATACTAAGGTTATACTAAGGTTATCAAGCAAGGAAGAAGCAAGAATAGAGATGATCGTTGACAAAAGTCAACGGCGGGAAACAATGATCGCATGAACCGTAAATAAGGAGACCATCATGAGCAGGATCTTATCCGCCTGTGGCTTGGACTGTCCGGGGTGTGAGTGTTATGTGGCGACGCGTGATGACAATGACGAACAGCGGCAGGATATCGCCATCCGTTGGTCAAAGAACTATGATGCGCAACTCAAGGCAGAGGACATCAATTGTGAGGGTTGTATGAGCGATGGCAAGCACTTTGGCTGGTGTTTTTAGTGCCCGATCCGTGCCTGTGTGGTGGGCAAGGGCTATGCCAGTTGTGCCGAGTGTGATGATTTTCCCTGTCCGACCAATGAATTTCTTTATGAGCACGTGCCCAGCGCCAAAGCGACGATCGAAGCGATGCGGGAGTAATCGGGGGACAGGATTGATCTTAGTATCATACAGGGCGCTGAAGGTAAGCGCCCCGGGAGCGTATCGCGACTGCGGGATAGCGGATGAATTATGAGGAATTGAACCGGCGTTATCCCCTGGGAGAGGAATATGCCTCCGAGATCCAGGCAGCGGTCAAGGTGTCGCTGAAAGCGGCTCTGTCCGGCGAATTCTCCGGCCATCAGGATTATCCGGTGTATTATGTGAATACCTTTCATCCGACCGATGAGCGGATCGACGCACTACCGCTCGAATTCAATGAACTGCCCAAGGTGGTGGTGGATTGGGCGGGATTGGATGGATCACACCGCTGGAGCAAGGAAGATATCCTCGTTTTGGATCTGGAAACGACGGGGCTGGTACGGGGCGGAACGCTGGCTTTTTTGATCGGATTGGGTTATTACGATCAGGGACAATATGTAGTAGAGCAGATCTTCCTATCGCAACCGGAGGCGGAGATCAATTCCTTTGACCGGCTCAGGCAGCGCCTGGAAGAAAAAGCACTGATCGTTACCTTCAATGGCAAGACCTTTGACTTGCCCATCCTGGAATCACGCTTTCTGGTCAATAATCTGTGGTTGCCGTTGAGGCAGCGTCCGCATCTGGACGTCCTTCACCTGGCACGCCGGCTGTGGAAAAACCGCGCTCCGAGCTGTAATTTGGAGACATTGGAGTATTATATTCTCGGACATATCCGCGACCGCGAACTGGACATCCCGGGCTCGCTCATCCCTCAGACCTACTACCAGTTTTTGATGAACGGCGATCCGGAATTGATCCGCCGCATTTTTGTCCACAATCAGTCGGATGTGCTGCATACAGCAGCGCTTTTAGCGCTGATCGCCGATAAAGTAAGAATGCCATTATCCCCTCAGCGTGACCACCGCATTGATTACTGTGCCGTGTCCCGGCTCTATGCCTCACAGGGCGATCATGAAACAGCCACCCAAATTCTGGGTGACTTGTTTGACGAGGGAATGCTGAGCGCGGAACTAGTCTATGATCTGGGGATGCTGCATAAGCGGCAGGGCAGATATGAGGACTGCCGCCGCTGCTTTGGCATCGGCGCCGATCTGGATCATCTGCCCTCCATGCTGGAATATGCGATCCTGCTGGAAAGACGGATGGGTGCTTTTGCCGATGCCCTGGACGTGGCTCAGCGGATGCTGACTTTGATCAGATCAAATCCCTTGCATGATATCCGTAAGATCGGCGATACGGAGAAAAGCATAAGGCGGCTCACGGATAAACTGGCCAAAAAAGATCAAAAGGAAAGGGACAAACTGGCATAGAGCGCGGTGCGCCTGTTTTGGTACAAGTCGTGTCCGGCACGCAGAGACAGATCAGTATATTTGGCATTGTAGGCGTAGGATATGTAGAGATTGACATTTTCCCGGGAGTATTGTTCGTAGGGGAGTGCGGGGTTGTCCTCAGCGATGTAGTCATAAATGGCGGTATGTGTGTGCCAGGTCTTGCATCCCAATATCCAGCGATGTTTGTAATGGCGGAATTGATGCCGGTTTTCGATGAGGATGCCATTGCGCCGGAGATTACCGCGGGTTTCCAGATTCCAGACGCAGGACAATTGGCTCTGCCATGATTTGCTGATCCGCCTTTCGGCATTCAATCTGAGACGTAAAAGATCATCGGTGAGCGCGGGCTGGGAAGCAACGGCGATGAGATGTTTGTCAAAGCGGATAAGCGACAAGCGAATGCGGGTGTTTGTGTCCTTCCAGTCGCCTGATAACACCTGCCTGTCCAGCCAGCGCGGTCTATCTGAAGGGTGGCTGCTATGGTTGTGAACGGTCGAAAAGGACAGGGTGGTGCGGGGAATTACCCCTACATTCAGCATATACTGCAGTTCCTGTCTTGCCGCACCCTGACGTAAAAGGAAGATGTGTCCGGCATAAGCGGGCGCAATGGATTCCGGATATGAGGCGATCGAGATGTTTTGCCGGATGGGTTCAGTGTCCCAAATCCAGACGCTTTTCAGGGCGGGCAGGACTTTTGGCAGAAAAGCCACTTCGCCGGATGACGTGATATTGCCTGCCCGGAATGAAGCAAAGGCGCTAAGGACAAGCGATGGAGTGGTCGTCAGCGTATCCGCAAAGGTGCGGTCATAATCCTGATAATGGCACAAGAGACCAATGTTCGCGCGACCCATCGGAAAGGACATAAGCAAACCGGAAAGTGTCTCGTTCGTCGTGTTGTGCGTATTCCCGGTCTTGTTCCGGTAAAGATAGGATATATTGTCACCGCTCAGGGTAACGGCACGTTGGCGCATTGAAACATAAGCAATGATGTGGATGCTATCCAAAACCGCCGTGAGTGCCAATCCCATCGGTTGATATCGGTTGGGATCGGTGGGAGCAGTCAAGTCATATGCAGGCGATCTGGCGATCTGAAAGCCATAGCCCTGGCTGCAAATCCCGTGTCCGAAAGTAATGCCATACTCACCAAAGATGACTTGCCGGATGTTGCCCGAAGGATTGCGGTAATGAGCGGCAAGATTATATATCGGGGCTGTGGAAGCATTAGTCGAGCGGAAATTGGCATAAAGCGAGAGCCGTGGATAGGAAGCAGAAAATCCGCTATGCCAGGTGTATTGGTCGGGGTCGTTCATATCGGGGATAGAGATGCGGTTTCTGAATAGAAAGCGGGGGCTGGGGATCGAGAATAGTGGGTTCAGTAAATCCTGCCACCATGATTCCTGCAGTTTCTCCAGTTCCAATTCGATCAGTTCAGCCGGAGCGATGGTTGCCGCCAAAAACGACCAGCCGCATAACCCCAGAATGATCGCCAATCGCATTACCACCGGTAACCAAATTCCACGGCATGGGTCAATTTAAGTTCGTGGTGCTGCCGAACGGCGTAGGTAAAATCCGCGGCGTCCAGATTGAATTTGACTCCAAAGCCCAAGCGTGATGGCTTGGATTGCCAGGAAGCCAAAAAGGACATAATGCCGCCAATCGTGGCGCAAGACCCGATCCGGAAACAGTAATCGGCGATGCTGTCCCGAAGGATACCACCGGCAAGGTTGAATTCCGGATTGATCCGCCAGAGGGAATTCATCAGCCACTCGTCCTCGTTATCAGCGAGACGGTAGATCACTTCCGCCAGACCGGTTTGATAATCATACCGGACACCAAAATCATCACCGGTTTCAAAGCTATCCTCTTCCCCCATCCTCCAAAACAGAAAGTGGCGCGTATAACCCATGATCAGGTCTCCAACATCAATGGCAAGATTGACATAATAGTCCGTTTTCCGGTAGTCACTGGCATAGAGATGGGTCGTTCCCGCTGCCATTTTGGCTAAGCGGATCCATTGTACAGTATGCAGGCCATAGACATTCAGCTTATTCAGAGAAAAGGGATTGAGATATACTGCAGTGGTGCCGCTGGCAGTAGTGACAGGATTGCCGATATTGTCGGAAGCACTTTCGTTAAGGAGCGTGAGTCCATTCAAGCCAGTGGCGGATGGGGTCATTTCCGAGAGGATAAGATGCTGGGCTGGGAGACAGGACATTGTACCTAGAATAACAAGCGATATTAACAACAAATGCGCCTTCATAACATGATGCTCTTATGCTGCCCGATTTTCGTTCGCCTTGAAAGCAGATCCATGATCATAGCGCTTTGATGTGGCTAATCCCGTGGACTTTCCGGAACCTCGCTCTGCTTACAGGAGGTCGGATCATAACCGAGTCAGGCTCATGCTCCTCTGTTTCAAATAATGCATTCTTCGGTTTCAAGGTCAAAGAAATGGGCTTTTTTCATGTCCAGGGTCACCAGCATTTTACTCTCTGCCTGCGGCAGTTCCTTGGCGTCAAAGCGAGCCAGTATATCGTGCTGATTGGTTTTGAGAAAGACGTGATATTCATTGCCGAGCGGTTCCACCAGATCACAAATTACTTCGAATTGTTGGGGTTGATCCGCCATGGAGTCGAATCTGGCATCGTAGATGTCCTCCGGACGGATGCCGAAGGCAACCTCCCGATTCAGATACTTGCTGAGCGCTATACCTTGTTCGGCGGAGGGTTTTATCTGAAAATCACCTGCATCTAAGACCATCCCGTCGGAGCAACCGGATAACTTGCCTTGTATCATATTGATGGAAGGGCTGCCGATAAAGCCGGCTACGAACATATTTTGGGGGTAGTTGTAGGTATTGAGAGGAGTATCGATCTGGTGGATGACGCCATCCTTCATAACCACGATCTTGTCTGCCATTGTCATTGCTTCGACCTGATCATGGGTTACGTAGATCATTGTGTTCTCCAGTTGGCGGTGGAGTTTCACAATCTCAGCCCGCATTTGGACGCGGAGTTTGGCATCGAGATTGGATAGCGGTTCATCAAAGAGGAAAACCTTGGGATTTCGGACAATGGCGCGTCCAAGGGCTACGCGTTGTCTCTGCCCACCGGAAAGTTGCCCAGGTTTGCGTTTGAGCATGGATTCGATCCCAAGCAGTTTGGCGGCGTGTTGCACTTTTTTATCGATCTCGGATTTGCTTTCGCGCCGCAATTTGAGTGCAAATGCCATATTGTCATAGACCGTCATGTGGGGGTAGAGAGCGTAATTCTGGAATACCATGGCAATATCACGGTCTTTGGGAGGGATAGTGTTGACCAAGGTATCACCGATCTTTATCTCGCCGGAACTGATCTCCTCCAATCCAGCGATTAGACGTAGCACGGTGGTCTTGCCACAACCGGATGGTCCTACCAGGACGACAAATTCCTTGTCCTCGGCTTCAAAGCAGGCGTTCTTTACGGCGTGAAATCCGTTGTCATAGTACTTGTTCAGGTCTTTAACTGATACATGAGCCATATACTTACTCCTTTGGGGCTGTCTGCCACGAGTATGCGTCTATTGTCAAGTGTGAATTTCACACTGGTAGATGATAATCTGGTTTCTGCCGCTTGTTTTTGCTTTGTAGACCGCTTTGTCCACTTCACCGATTATGGTGATCATATCCGGATCCCATTGACGGTCTCTGAATGTGTGACATGAGATACCGATGCTGATCGTGATGTGGATATGCTCATCCTCATATTCAAAGATGTGATGCTCGACATGTTCGCGCAGGCGGGACATCAGTTCCACCATCCGGCTTTGCGATGAGTCGAAAAGGACAACAAAGAACTCTTCTCCGCCATAGCGGACAATGATATCACTCTTGCGGAAAAAACTGATGATAATGGTTGCCAGTTCTTCTAAAACAAAATCACCGCCGAGGTGTCCGTAAGTATCATTGACCACTTTGAAGTGGTCAATGTCGATCATAGCAAAACCGATGGGTACTTTTTGGCGTGCCGCCAACAGGATCATGTGGTCAAGGTTGTTTTCAAGATAGCGGCGGTTGCGCAGTCCGGTCAAACTATCGGTAATTGACAATTCCTCCACTTGCTTGTACAATTTTTCGATCCTGCTGAAATTGGTCTGGAGGTTTTCCACGTAGGCATTGCTCTGCAAACTAAGCAGATTGTTGAAGTGTTGCATTTTGGTCTCAACGAAATGCATCACCCGATAGTATTGCGCTTCCGAGAGGTGATCCCTCAAAAAGGAAGAGATGTTGCGTAGCGACTCCCAACTCTTGTGCAAATAGTAATTGGATAACTGATAATACTTTATGGACTCCTTGAAGCGGGATTGGAAACCGGAACTGTAGTTCCCTGCAAAGAAATACATCTGCTGGAGTTGCTGGACTTTGAGAGAGGCAGGAGAGTGGCTTTGGAGGTTAATAAAATAGCCCATCTTTTCGATCGGGCTGAGCAGCTGGTTTTCCATATCGAACAACTCATACAAGATCTGAGCGGTCAATAGTGATTGTTTACCCTCATATTCGTTGTAGGCTTTTTGTAACAGTTGCTTTTTGTGTTCGCTGTTTTTCAGGTGGGCACAGGAAGAAAGCCAACAGAAGATGACCCAGATGGCACAATCATAATTGAAAGCATGATACACCTGATAACATAGGGTTACCCAACACCTTATTTGATCCAAGATCTTGTCCTGTCTCGATAGTATACGGGCAAGTTCGATGTTGTAAACGAGATCGAGCAAGTCAGTCCCACTATCGGGACCATGGTGCTGCCAGATGATTCCTCCGGCGTGGCTATAATCCTCAATCTCTTTCAGGATCATCATCAATTGCAGCGTCTCAAAATCTTTTTCGGCACTATGGTTACGCCCGCCTAGCGCCCTGATCATATCAATCGCAGACCTGTACCACACCGATTGACTCTTGATGGGAACATGATTGAGCAGGGAGAGAAATTCGAAACACTTATCCAGATCGTCATGGAATGATGGGGTTATGGAAGAACACAAATGTTCAATGATAACGCTGACCACATCTCTGATGATGATCGGATTGTAGTGTGAATCCTCCGAAATAGTTTTAACTGCATCCACCAATTTCTCTATCTTGGCATGACCATCCTGAGCCCCCAAAATGGCAGATGTCAGCGCAGAGATCAGTTTAACCTGTTCTTCAGAGATCAGACGGATCAGTGAACCGGGTGTCATTTTTCTTAGTCCTGAGGGATGAACCGGAAGACCTTTTCGTCTGGTTTGATAAGACCAAATTGCTCTCGTGCCGCTTTTTCCGCAGCGTCTAAACTGGTCTTGAGCCGCTCATTTTCCGTTCTCAAACTGTCATTCGCCAATCTGAGTTTATCCACCTCCGTTTCCAGTTGTCTTAGATCCCGCCCCACCAAATAAGCATTCATAAAACTATTGCGCCCCAACAAGAGCATCCAAGCCATAACTATGGCGATCACGCCAATATAGATCAATCGGGCAATTTTTAGTCCCTGTTTCTTGCCCCTATTACTCATATTTACCCTCCCAAAAACAAGCGTGCCAGCCAGGAGCGGTGGATATCCACTGCGGCATGGGGGCACAATTCATGGCAGCACATACACTTTATGCAAGTAGTAGGATCGAGCGCCAAATTGCCGTTTGCCCTGTCTCTGATCGCCTGAACCGGACAACTTCGCTGGCATATCCGGCACCTGATGCAACGCTCGGATATGACGGGATAGAAATTGAAGAAACCGCTAAACATGCACTGTATGAATCCGGGTATATAGCGCATGGTATGTTTTTGCAGTTTAACGGCACGAATATCAGTCCGGGGTAATTGAAAATCCCTAAAACTATGAGGCATCAAAATCCTTCCCGGCAGTATACCATCCTGATGCAAGACCGCAGATAAATAGGGCACATCGTTGATTTTGAAGCCCATTAGACGGCTTGCGATATAGTCCAGAGAAGGGGCTGATCCGGAGCCCAGCAAAAGACCAAATTTCCTTGCCCTGCCGCTCGATGGTCCGATGCCGTCCATTCCGACGATCCCATCCATCAGGTGATAAGCCACCCGATCTTTAACCGTTGCATAGAGAACTGCCAGAAGTGCCGCAAAATCTTGCGTTTGTGGATATATTTTGTGATACTCTGATTTGATCATGCCGGGTATCAGACCATAGAGATTCTTGACTGCTCCGGTGAAAACCATAAGTCCATGTGTCTTGAGTTTGCTGATGCTGATGATGGCATCGTAGTCCCAGATTAGAGCCGAGATTTTTATCTGTATCCCCTGATGCGTGAACTCCCGGAAACCTTCTGTGGAGAGATTGACCAGCGGTATGTCATATTTCTCGGCCAGTTCGGTCATGCCACACACCTCATAGACCTTTGCCGCATTGACCAAGCCGCCAGGGCTGTCGCCCAAGGCAATGGTTTTCCTGCGCCTTTTCAAGTAGCGGATCACGGCTTCCACCACAATGGGATGGGTAGTAACCGCCCTTTCGGGAGGGAAAGCGCCCAAGAGGTTGGGTTTGATCAGGATACGCGTTGCTTTGGCGAGTTGCGGCAATCCAGTCAAATATTCTGCCACTGCCGCCTCGATGGCTTTCAAGTCATACCCGTCAATACTCCTGATGCTTACTCTGTGTTCCATCAGTCAAAATAGAGGAACCCCTTCTTGCGGAAGGCGCTAAAATTGAGACCCAGTGAAAGATTGATATGGGTTACCGGCATTCTGCCAATAAGGTCTTGCATCAAAGAAGCACTGATGATGCCATCCTTATGGTGATAGGTAAAGCCGACGGCGATAAATACCTGGTCATTCGGCTTGATCGTTCCGCCCAAAGGCACTTGACTCCAGACCAGAGAAGTATCGGCAGGGGTGCTGTTATCCACAGGAAAGCGGTAGTCACCGCTAAAAACGCCATTTGTTGCGAGCACTCCCAAGCGGTAGGTATAGTTTCTTATTCTGACCTCATACCCGCTTTTGAGCGTGAGCCGGTCATTAAAACTTCCATCAATCGCACTACATTGTTCCCATAGTGCTTCTGCATTGAAGATGCGTCTGCCATGGGAAATGGAGATGCCCCCACCGGCTTTCATTGGAAACACGTTTTTGTAATGTCTGTAACGCAGGTCATAATCCGCCTTGCTCTGAGGCGTCCAAGTAGCGCCGATGCCGATGTTTTTCCCCTTATATAGGATGCCTGTTTCCGGGCGCAGGAGATATTGAGTTTCTCGTACCCGGTCAAAAGTGCGCAAAAAGGTCACATCATCCAGATAGTGAAATTGGTTGTGGAGATTAAGCCCCAGTCTCAGATATTTCGTTTGATAGGACATGGTGGCGGATAGTTGATGCATCATATAGGTCGGATTGCGTTGCAAGAGGTAAGCGCCTTGATTCATTTCGATATTAAAATCGTAATAAATGAGCGATTTGGGCATGCTGTAACTGAATCCCGCAGCGAAGCGATCAAAGATTCTTCCGCCTACAACCGCCAGCCCGAAAGGAACTTGCACGGCATAGGTCTGATCGTTGCTGCGGTCGATTTCAGTAATCGGAGGTTTTATACACATCTCCAGATAGAGCATTGGTTCGCCGGGCATAAAACCCGCCGGATTTATCAAAGCGTGTTCCACTCCTCCGATTTGGGCGATTCCGGTATATCCTTTACCGGCGGACAAGGTATTCAGGTAATTCCGTGAAAACCCATCATAAAATGGGTTCATATATTGTGGCAGCGGGAAATCCCACCCGCTTGCCTCCTGTCCGTACAGTAACGTTACGGATACCAGGATCAGGATAATGATCATGTATGGTCTCATTTTTTTTTGCTCCTCACATCGATGGTTTGATTCCGCATCTTGCCCACCGAAACAAGTTCCACCGCACAGCCCAGCAAATCCTGGATCGTATCCAGATATTCCGTCGCTGCTTTGGGCAATTGATGTAAACTGCGACATTCTCCCAGATCCTGATCCCAACCCTTCAGCGTTAGATATTCCGGTGTCAGATCTTTGAGCAGGTGCAAATCGGAGGGGAAGTGTTCCAGCCGTTGGTTTTTCACCCAGTAACCTGTGCAGATTTTGACGCTCTCCAGTCCACTGAGAACATCCAGAAGGGTCACGGCAAGAGAATCCACGCCATTGATCCTGGCTGTGTAGCGTGCAGCGACGGCATCGAACCACCCACAGCGTCTCGGCCTGCCGGTGGTGGCGCCAAACTCATTACCTTGTCTCCGGATCTGCTCGCCAATGCTATCAGTCAATTCCGTGGGGAATGGTCCGTCACCGACCCGGGTACAATAAGCTTTGTAAACGCCAATCACCTTATTAATGAAACGCAGGGGCACCCCACAACCGACTGGGATGCCGCCAGAGCTTGTATGTGATGATGTGACATAGGGATAGGTTCCATAAGTCAAATCCAGTAAGGTACCTTGTGCGCCCTCAAAAAGGATACGTTTACCCTGCAAATACCAATCGTAAAGTTTGTCATCCACACTGGTTACAAGGTCTGCCAGGCGGTGTCCGATCTCCAGCAGGGACTCAAGTAGTGTATTTAACGCTTCTGGTTTGATCTCCCGTTTGTGGTATTCAAAGGTCTGCGCCACCCGTTGCCGTAACCAGTCAGGGTGTTTCAGGTCGATCATCCGGAGAGCCACCCTCGCTGTCAGGTCTGAATATGCCGGTCCGATCCCTCTCAAAGTAGTCCCGATCCTGCTGTTTCCTTTGGCATATTCTTCTCCCCGATCCAATTCCTGGTGCAGGGGCAGCACAATGCCACACCGTTCATCGATCAGAAGCCGGTCATCGATTTCCACACCTTCTTTGCGCAGATTATCCAATTCCTTATCCAGTGCGAAAGGGTCGATAACGACTCCCGCGCCGATCACACAGAGCGTCTGGGGACTGAGTATTCCTGAGGGAATCAGATGAAGGACGTATCTGCGCCCATCCTTATAGATTGTATGCCCGGCATTGGCACCACCCTGAAAACGCACCACAACATCTACCGACGGACTCAAATAATCCACGATTTTGGCTTTGGCCTCATCGCCCCACATACAACCTAACACGGCAATCGAACTCATTTATATCTCCATATCTTAGTCATCTTTCTCAGCACTGATTTTAAGTAATTCTGGCATTCAGCATACGTATTCTGCACACAGTATATTGTCAATCCCTTTTTCAACCAATAAAGGCCCTTGAACGTATAAGTAAAATTATCACAAAACCGGTAATTTGATGCTGTGATCAATAAACACGAACAAAAGGATTTAGAAGTGCATATTCCAGTGAGGCGAGCTATAGTACCTCTTGCAGTGCGACAATTTAAATACGCCTTTGAATCGTGACCAGTAGAAAGAAAAACTCCCTGCAAAGCTGAATCATACTTGCCTGAGTGATGATGCTGGTATTTGCCGGATATTATATGACAAACGGCATGAAGCCATTAGGTATGCTCAGCGATTGTTGGATTCAAATAATCCCGTCAATCCAGCTGGAGATAATCTTACAACAACGGTACACTTATTGGTGGAGTATCTCACCGGGTATCTTAGATAGCTGAATCATGTAATCTGCCGCTCTTTTCGGTTGCAGCCCTATTCTCAGATCACTATGCGCAATGGGTGGCGGCAGAGTTTTCTGCTTCATTCCTTGCTCTTTGATTATGGTCATCTACCCATTCTTCCCTGCTTAATAACCTTAGTATAAC
>JBBISI010000022.1:0-34516 GCA_037441405.1 Candidatus Cloacimonadota bacterium | reverse complement strand
GAGTGGTATAGGTTCCGCCGACCGGATTGAAGGCGACAGGCAATACTTGACCAGTGATCACATAGGTGGCATTGGCGGTCTGGCTCGGTACCCATCCAGGTCTGAACGCCTTGGCTTTAATATTCCAGGTTGTGTTCAGGCCAGCAAAGATAGGTACGGTATAGGGCGTAGAACCCAGATCCGGTTCACTGCCATCCAGGCTGTAATAGATGGTGGCTTCCGCATCGGGTACCGTGATTATGATATTTTGGGCTTCAGTATAAGTTCCGGCAGCTGGTGAGAACTGCGGCTGAGGAACTATGAAGGCATTATAGGCGGCGGTATGGATAACGCTTGGTTCCCAATCCGGCTTGAAGGCACGTGTCTTGATGACGATCGTGGTTCCACCCGGGACCACGATAGGACCGGTGTACGTGGCAGACGCAAGAATCGGCTCGGTGCCGTCTGTGGTAAACTTGACTATGGCATCCGCAGGTATTGTGGTGTTGATCGTTACCGATTGCTGATCGGCATAGAATCCGGAAGATGGAGTGAACACCGGCTCATTATAAACTACTTGTCCGGTTATGATATAAGTCTGTTCACGGATACCGCTGGGCGTCCAATCAGTTTTATACGCCCGGGCTCTGATCGCAGTCACAGAATTTAGTGCCAGTTCGATCGGAGCACCATAGACCGGAGCGGTTTGATCCGGTTCAGAACCGTCAAGCGTATAATGGATCGCCGCACCACCGGTAGTAGTAAAGAGATTGACGCTTTGTGCATTCTGATAGGTTCCGCCCGCAGGATTGAACAGGACATTCGCCACCTGACCCGTGATCCGGTAAAGTCCTTCCACTATCTCGCTCGGCAGCCAGTTCGCCAGATAGGCACGAACCCTGATCAGAGTGGTGCTGTTCAGCGGTAGAGTTATTGGAGCGACATAGGAAGGGGAACTCTCAGTCGGGTCGGTTCCGTTCAGAGTATAGCGCAATACCGCGCCTGCCGGGATCGTCGCCGTATCAAATACGACATTTATGCTGCTTTGATAGATACCGGGAACGGGAGTGAACAACGGCGAGGGCAAGGTGACCTGGCCTGTGACCGTGTATGATGCGCTGTAAACCGGACTGGGTTCCCAATCGGTTTTGAAGGCGCGGACTTTGATCGTCAGGGTGGTTGCCAGAGGCACGTTGATCGCTGTGGTAAATACCGGTGACCCAAAAGTGGGATCACTGCCGTCCGTGGTATAGCGGATCACGGCATCGGCAGGATGGGGGATCCCGATCCTCTGACGAATTCCATCACCGTACTCTCTCCCAATGGCGGAGAAGTCTGGATAGCTGGCGCTCCTGCGGCGATCACATGGACGCACCAAAACCTAACGGGTAATGTGAGAATATCGCTCGTACGCCCCAATATGTCCGCCGTTATCGTCCTCGCTCCGTCTATTCCTATTGATTCGGGATCGATCACCTGGGTCGTTCCACAACATATCAATCCCTCTGATGATTACAGAGTGCACGTCGTGTGGCTTTCCATGCTCACGGTCTATGTCGCCGATTTGAGCGATAACTCTTTCAGCATTGTGAACGATGATCCCCCTCCGCAACCTCCGCCAGCTTATTTAACACTCACCAGTCCCAATGGCGGCGAGGTTTGGACGAAAGGCACTACTAACTCGATTAACTGGACGACGCTCGATCTGGGTGGTTCAGTAAGGATCATCCTCGTCCGCAATCCAGGAAGCAATAACCGGTTTTTGTCATCGCCCGCAACGCACCCAACACCGGATCCTTTGATTGGACGATCCCCATGCGCATCCCCCAAGGGAATAATTATCGGATCGCTGTCATTAGCGCTACCAATCGACTGATCAGGGATCTGAGTGATGGGCACTTCTCTATCATCAATCCAGATATTACATTCTCCGCCAGTTCCAATCCTACAAACGAAAAAACTACCATCAGTTTTTCCGCGGATGTGCCTACACCGATGAAAGTGGTCATCTACAACATCAAGGGACAAAAAGTTAGAACACTGATTGAAAATAGATCCGTCATGGGATCTTACAATTTACTCTGGGGTGGCAAAGATCGATCCGGTACTCCGGTCGGTGCCGGTTTCTATATCGCCCGACTGATCACTCCGGACAAGACCTTCAGCACTCGAATCCTGATCATGAAGTAAACCGTGAAGCGCTTACACAAGCGCTCCGAAAATGGTTTTTCGAAGATACAACGCCGGGAGAAAACCGGCGTTTTCTTTACAGATTCACCACTCAAGAATTGTGCTTTGCTAGTTCCTGGGTTCACAGTACGATCAGGTATGAAATCCATGGGCAGTTAGGCATCCAAGGTCAGATCGGATTAAAGTTCCCCTTTACGGATGTGATTTAGTAACATGCTGCAGATCATTTCTCGGATTCCAACAGGAACTGCATCCAATAGTTTAGATTATCATCTAAGTTTGCGTTAAATCCGCTTTCTTCAAATCTTATGAAGCCATCCTGATCGATAACCACCAGATGCGGGATCCCCTCCACACCATAGGCGGCAGCTAGGTTATCAAAGCCATAGAGGAGAGTCATGGCGAATTTGTTTTCTTGGAAATATGCCAGCGCTTTATCGGCGTCCGTCTCCCAAATATTGATGGAAAAGACCTCCACTCCCTCCGGCATTTGCTTCTGCACCCAATTGCTGAGAATGGGCATCAAGCGGCGGCAGGGGTCGCACCAGGTAGCCCAGAAGTCAAGGATCACGATCTGGCCTTTCAGATCAGAGAGTTTTACCATTATACCCTCCGGGGTGGGCAGTTCCCAGTCTGGGGCTGGTTTCCTGATCACACCGGACAGGACTTCGGATCTACGGATCGGTTCTTCATTATCCCACTTCAGTTTGGCTTCATAAAGCAAGCGCACCCAGCGATGATCCCTTACCAGCGGCAGCCATTCGCGAGTGGAAACCAAAGTGCGGTAATTGATCACCCCCCGGTTGAACATTTCGGTGACCAGATCAATGGCACCGCTGTGATCATCACGAGCGATTAGTAGCGATATATAAGGGCCATAGGTATTGGGATCGGTAGTGAGCTGAGGATTGTCCTTGTATAACACTTCCAGTTCCTGCCAGTTTTCAATCCTGACCAAAATGGGTGCCAAATTGGAGACATAGATGACGATGCTGTCAGAGGGCTGGATATTTCCGGAAGCGATCCCATTGGTGATCAGGATCGGCAGGTGTTTTTTCAGGGGTGCAAGCCGCTGTGTCTTTTCAGCAAAGCGCACCAAAGCCGCATATTTCAGCCAGGGACTGTCAAGATTATCCGGCTTCATCAAATACCGCTCTGCCTCTGCAAAATCTTTGCTCCACATGCTCATCTCATACATAGTATAAAGAGTATAATCGTCATTCGGATAAAGGGTATAGGATCGCACCAGCAGCTCCTTGTCCCGCGGATAATTCTGCCCGAATAGAGCAATCAACTCTTCCGGAACATCATGTGGATTGAACAGATATAGTTGATATGCCGCCTGGATAAGGCGATAGCCCCAATAGTAGTTTGGATGAGCAGTGATCAATTTACGGGCTTCGATCAATTGGGTCATTCCGTCGTCCAGACCCCGTGCCCAAAGGTAATGATAGTCAGCAGATGCGGGATCGCCATGATACAGGTCGTTAAAATACTGGGTGCAGGCGCTTCGATCGATCTTCAGCCAGAGGTTCTGGATCTTGCGATAATCGTCAACGTCCTGCGCTTTGGGCAGATACGCTTTGATCAAGGCAAGGGCGGCACTGTCATTATCTATTCGCCTGAGTTCATAATCAAATTCATCGCTGATGCTGCTTGCTACCACAGGTATGAATAGTAGAGCAAGCAGGGATGCCAATAAGATGATCGATCTCACAATCTCACCTCACCTAGTTTGTTGAGGGTCATGGGTAATCACGTCACAAATCCGTCAATCATTTATTATCAGATTGAGTTTGGACTTGACATTAGCCCTGCCCCCACATTTTTGAGGCACGTGAAAGAGCCCGGAAGGAGAGACAACCTGAAAATGGAACAGCGCCGCATCAGCGAACATCCGATCCTGCCAGTCCCGGAATTGGATTTGATCACTTTTTATTGGACTAATTTTGCACTCCAGGCACGGCGAAACGAAATGATCTCCTCTGCCCTGATCGCAAATGGCATCTCGGTCTTTGGTCATCATCACCGGGATGGTAGTGCTCAGGGCATTTTCTGTGCAAATGGACAATGTGCCAAATGTAGTGTGATCGCCAATGGCATCGCGGTCAAATCCTGTATGACTCCGGTTTTACCAAATATGGTCGTGGATAGTGCGGATGGTTTACCTTCCCTGCCGGAAGAAGTGAGTGTTCCAGATATGAATCCGATCGATGAGACCCATACGGATGTCCTAATCATCGGAGGCGGTCCGTCGGGATTGGCAGCAGCGATCGAACTCGGGAAACAAGGTATTGACACCATTATCATCGATGATAAATTTCAGCTCGGTGGCAAACTGGTCTTGCAGACCCATAAATTCTTTGGCTCGGAAGCGGATTCGAGGGCAGGAACGCGGGGACATCACATCGCTCATATCCTATCCGAAGAAGTTCACCGCTTGTGTGCCATCAAAACATGGTTAAACAGTACAGCGCTTTACGTCTTCAGCGACCGGAAAGTGGGAGTAATCAAAGACGGTATTTATCATCTGGTAGTGCCCAAAGTTGTTTTGAATGCCGCCGGCGCTCGGGAAAAATTCTTGTGCTTCCCCGGCAATCACTTAGCACGCATCTATGGTGCAGGCGCATTCCAGACACTCGTTAACCGCGACCTGGTAAGACCTACGCAACGGCTTTTCATTGTGGGTGGAGGAAACGTCGGACTGATTGCTGGTTATCATGCTCTGCAAGCAGGGATCGAAGTGGTCGGCCTTGCTGAAGCAATGCCCCGTTGCGGCGGGTACAAAGTTCATGCCGACAAATTGGTGCGTTTGGGCGTTCCGATCCATACTTCACATACTATCATCGCCGCGCATGGTGAGGAATGCGTGGAAGCAGTGACCGTTGCGCGGGTGGATGACAGATTCCAAGTCATACCAGGGACTCAGAAGAGTTTTTCCTGTGATACAGTCCTGATCGCTATAGGCCTCGATCCGTTGAATGAATTTACCCAGCAAGCGCAAGTTGCAGGAATCCCTGTGTTTGCCGTCGGAGATGCTCTGGAAATTGCGGAAGCGTCATCGGCAATGTTCAACGGCAGGATCGCTGGACTTCTGATCGCCAAAGAACTGGGCGTACAAGTAGAGGACATTCCTTCCAGCTGGTATGACAAGGCAGAGATACTAAAGTCCCATCCCGGTATAACCAAGGATTATCAGACCCATCCATCCGAAGGGGTGTTTCCGGTGATACATTGCCTGCAGGAAATCCCCTGTAATCCCTGCACTACAGTATGTCCGACCAATTCCATCCAGACCGAGGATGGATCGCTCATGGCGATGCCGATCTATAGCTCCGGTTGTATCGGATGTAACAAATGCCTCTTCATCTGTCCGGGATTAGCCGTAACCCTAGTAGATTTTCGTCGGGATAAGGACAATCCTACGATCTCCATTGCTTATGAGATTGGCAATCATCCGGTCAGAAAAGGCGATCATATGCAGTTAAACGATATTGAAGGCAAAGCATTGGGATTTTACCCAGTGGCTGCAGTAGTAGATAACAAACTCAATCGGACCCAATTGGTTAGATTCAAGGTTCCAGCCAAAATTGCTCGAAGGATCGCTGGCTTCCGCATTCAGAACGAAGAAACCAGCAAAGCACTTGCAGAACCGATTGTAAGGGAAACTACTCCCGATGACGTTATGATCTGCCTTTGTGAACGGGTGAGGGCAGGAGATGTGCGCAAGTTGATCAGATCAGGGATCACAGACTTGAATCAAATCAAGGCGATTACCCGTGCCGGAATGGGACCCTGTGGCGCTAAGACCTGCGAAGCATTGATCAAAGGTATGCTCCGGGAAGAAGGGATCCCGGTTGAAAACGTTGTTCCTAACACCAAACGTCCCGTTTTTGTCGAGGTTACGCTGGACAAATTTGCCGGTGACAGATAGGATCAGGATGGATAAGAATTATGACGTCATAATCATCGGTGCGGGGTCTATCGGGTTACCCGCTGCGTATCATTGCGCTTATAACAAACTGAAGGTTTTAGCGATCGATAGCGAACAGAGCCCGGGACAACAGAACAACAAAAAGGCTATTGGCGGAGTACGTGCCACCCACTCGGACTATGGCAAGATCCATACTTGCCTCCGCAGCATAGAGATCTTATCCCATTTCACGGAACTTTATGGCTATGATATTGGTTGGATGTCCAATGGTTACAGTTTCCCCGCTTATGAAGAGCAGGATGAGATCAAACTGAAGGAACTGATGGTATTACAGCAACAGTTTGGTTTGAACATCCAATGGGTCAATGCCGATGATTATCAGAAACTCGTTCCGGGCATCACTAAAGAGGGATTGAGGGGAGCCACATACTCGCCCGATGATGGCAGTTGTTCACCTTTACTGGTGGCATCTGCTTACTATTTTATGAGTAATGAACTGGGAGTTCGGTTCAGATGGAACGAAAAAGTAACCTCATTCAGGCGCAATAATCAAGTAATAACCGGTGTTATCACCGACAAGGGTGAATACAACTCAGCACTAGTAGTAAACTGCGCCGGTAATAATGCCCGGGAGATCGGCTCCCTGCTTGGCTTGGATCTGCCGGTTTATCCGGATAACCATGAAGCAGGTATTACAGAGCCGGTTAAACGCTTTTTTGAGCCGATGGTCGTGGATATGAGAAAAAGACCGGGATCGGAAAATTTCTATTTTTACCAGAATATCGAAGGACAAGTTGTATTCTGTATCACGCCTGATCCTCCGCTACCTGGAATCGATAACCGATCTACATCGGAATTTTTACCCCTTTGCTCACAGAGAATGCTGGAAATATATCCCCGATTGCGGTATCTGAAAGTCCGCCGAACCTGGCGGGGACAGTATCCCATGACTCCGGATGGGTTTCCGATCGTCGGCAGGACGGGAGAATATCAAAACTTCGTGAATGCGATAGGAATGTGCGGACAGGGATTTATGCTCGGTCCGGGTATTGGGGAGATCATCGCCAGGATATGTATCGGTGAGCTTTCAGACCATGATCGGAAAATCCTAAGGAGTTATGGTCTGTACCGCTCTTTTACCGGTGTGGAAGCATTCAAGTAGCAGGTTTGACATCCCAACCGATATGGCACATTCCTGAAGCAATCCTGATAGTTTGATTCACTTTCCAGACAGGATGCTCCCGAGATTATCTCGAGTACTCGGGACGATCTCGGGAGCATCTTGTTTTGAGCACCGCAGTTAACTTCAAGAAAAACATAAAAAAGTAACCCGAATTCAGACACAGTTCAATCATAACTACCGCTGTCGTTACGGGTAGTAAAACGTCGCAATGCAAAGATTTTAAAGTCATGTACTGACAGAGATGGGTCACAATCACTTGTCACGATTATGAAAAAGATTTATAAAGTCTCAACGAAAATTGCAAACCTCAGAGTTGCTGCGAGGGGCTTCTAGCATTCGATGCAAATTCGAAGCGAAGACGAGATGAAATATTGAATCAATACCATAGAGCAGGGAGTGATTAATCCAATTCATGCTCACTTACGATACTATCAATCAATAGCAACGGCTTTGCCGCCAGTAATTGTGGAAAGATGACTGAGTCCCTTTCGGTCAATAAAGGGTTATCCATCCGCAACCAGACAACTTTACGCAGGGGAGAGGCGGAATCTACAAGCTTCTTATGGTATCAGATAACTCCAGCCCTAATCATATCGTGCATGTGCAGCATTCCCACCGGCCGGTGCCGATCATCCACCACCGGTAACATCGTGATCTTATGAGTTTCCATCAGGTTGATGGCATTCACCGCCAGTTCACCAAGCAAAGCGTACTTTGGATCATGTGTCAGGCATTGGGCGGCGTTACAGTCCATTATGCTCTGCCGTTTATTCTGGAGATGGCGCCGGAGGTCACCATCGGTGATAATGCCGGTCAGGATGCCCTGGGCATTGACCACTGCTGTGCATCCGAGTTTCTTGGAGGTCATTTCCATGATCACATCGCTCATGACAGTATCCTCAGTAACCACCGGCAGAGCGTCACCACAATGCATGAGATCGGATACCCTCAGCAATAACCGCTTGCCGATTGTGCCTCCAGGATGGAATTTGGCAAAATCCGTGGCAGTAAATCCCTTTTCCCTGAGCAGTGCTATCGCCAGCGCATCGCCCAAAGCCAGCGCAACGGTTGTAGTGGCGGTGGGAACCAGTCCAAATGGTTCATAATCCGCTGGAACCGAACAATCCAGAATGCAATCGGCATGCTTTGCCAAGGGCGAATCGGGATTACCGGTCAGTGCGATCATAGGGATCTGCATGAACTTGATGTAGGGTAAGATGGAGAGCAATTCAGCGGTCGAACCGCTATTAGAGATAGCTATCACGATATCCTCAGCTGCGAGCATTCCCAGGTCACCATGGATGCCTTCGGCCGCATGTAGAAAGATGGAATTGGTACCGGTGCTGGCAAGTGTAGCGCTGATCTTGCGGGCAATGATCCCCGTTTTACCCATACCGGTCAGGACAACCTTTCCCTGGCAGGACATGATCAATCCGAATGCCTGTTCCACGCTCCCGGGATCGAGGTTCTGGGCAGTGCGGAGGATGGCATTTGCCTCCAGAGTAAGTTCCTGCCTGATGATATCCGTGATCCGGCTCATTTTCATATCTCCGATTTAATGCTTTGCAGTGCCTGATCCATGTTCATCACCCCAAGGTCGCCTTTGGTATGACGACGCAGCGTCAAATTCCCGCTTTCCGTTTCGTTTTTGCCCACGATGCACATAAACGGGATCTTCTTCATCTCGGCTTCCCTGATCTTGTAACCGATCTTTTCACTGCGCAGGTCACATTCGGTGCGAAGTCCATTGCTCAGAAACTGCTTCTGGAGCTGGCGGGCATAATCTATCTGGCTATCGGTTATCGGTAGGATCATCACCTGGACGGGGCAGAGCCAGAGTGGCAGATTGCCGGCGTGAAACTCCAACAGGGTACCAAAGAACCGCTCCACTGAGCCGAGGATGGCACGGTGGATCACAAAAGGCCTGTGCTGGGCATTATCTGCACCGATATAGGTCATGTCAAAACGCTCCGGCAGGTTGAAGTCAAACTGGATGGTTGTGCATTGCCAAGCCCGGTTGAGCGCATCCTTGATCTTGATATCGATCTTCGGACCATAAAATGCGCCACCACCCTGCTCAACCTGATACTCAATGCCAAGTTTTTCCAGGGCTTGCCGCAAGCTCTCGGTGGCAGTATCCCAGTCCTTGGCATCGCCGACCGCCGCATCGGGCATGGTGGAAAGATAGACCAAAAACTTGTCAAAGCCAAAGTGGCGCAGCATCTCAAAGGCAAAGATGATCAAGTCATTGACCTCATCATCCAGTTGCGCTGGTGTGCAGATGATATGCCCATCGTCCTGCGTGAATCCTCTTACCCGCATTAAGCCGTGCAAAACGCCAGATCTTTCATACCGGTAAACGGTGCCCAGTTCTCCCAAGCGCAAGGGCAATTCTCGATAACTGTGCAGGTTTGATTTATACATACTGAGATGGAATGGGCAATTCATCGGTTTGATGTAATAATCCTGTCCTTCCACTTCCATCGCCGCATACATGCTTTCCTTGTAATAGCCGAGATGACCGCTGGTTTGCCACAATTGTGCCCGTCCGATATGCGGAGTGTAGATGAGTTTGTAACCGTGGGCGATGTGTTCATCCTTCCAATACTGCTCGATCAGGTGACGGATCATGGCGCCATTGGGATGCCAGAGCACGAGACCGGGACCCACATCGTCATTGATCGAAAAGAGGTCGAGGTCCTTACCGATCTTGCGGTGGTCGCGGAGTTTGGCTTCTTCAAAGAACCTCAGGTATTCGTTGAGTTGCTTATAGGAAGGGAAACTGATGCCATAGATGCGTTTGAGCATCTTGTTCTTTTCATCGCCACGCCAGTAGGCACCGGAGGTCTTGAGCAATTTGAATGCTTTGATCCTGCCGGTGTCAAGGATGTGGGGTCCGCGGCAGAGGTCGATAAAGTCCCCCTGTTGATAGGTGGCGATGGTATCGCCGTCCGGGATCTCGGAGAGAATCTCGATCTTGTAGGTCTCGTTCATCGCGCCAAATCTTTCGGTCGCTTCTCTCTTGCTCAATTCCCGCCGCTGATAGGGGAGAGCCAGGGCAATGAGATCCTTCATCCGGTTCTCGATGGCGGCCAGTTCTTCATCGGTAAATGATTCCTCGCGGTCAAAGTCATAGTAGAAGCCATTCTCAATGGCGGGACCGATGGCGATCTTAGTTTGGGGATAGAGTTGCTTCACTGCCTGAGCCATCAGGTGGGCGGTGCTGTGCCAATAGACGTCTTTGCCTGCTTCGGACTCAAAAGTGTGAAAACGGACAAGTGCATCCCGGTCAATAAGAAAATCCATATCCCTGAGAACGCCATCGATCTCAGCGATAATCGCCGCATCAGCCAGGTGCGCACTGATCTCCAGAGCCACTTGTCCGGCTCTGATGGGTGCCGGATAGTTACGTTGCGAACCGTCCGGTAGTGTGATCATTACAGACATTTGTATCTCCCGCCAGACATCACTGATCAGGTGTCCGGCTTGTCATTATCATATTTAATTATCCGCGGAACTCATTTCTGAACTCAGCGGATTTGTCAAGAATGCCTTTACAACCTCGTGAGACGCATGGCGTTGAGAACGGCAAGGATGGTCACTCCAACGTCGGCGATCACCGCTTCCCACAAGCCACTGATGCCGATCGTTCCGCCTGCCATGACCAGCGCTTTGATCCCCAAGGCAAGCACCACATTCTGTACCAGGATCGCATAACTCATCCTTGATATCTCAAATGCCTTGAGAAACTGATCCGGATGGTCGTTGAGTAGGACGATATCAGCCGATTCCACCGATGCCTGATTGCCGATCTCGCCCATGGCAAAGCTGATATCAGAACGCGCTATCACCGGTGCGTCATTCAGTCCGTCTCCCGCAAAGGCAACGATCCGCGGTGCCCGAACCGCTATCTCCTCATAACGGTCGATTTTGTCTTCCGGCAGCAGTTCCGCCTCAAAGCTGTCCAGAGCCAGTTCCCTTGCCACCTTTTCCGCTTTTGACTGGCGATCTCCGCTCAGCATCACCTGGGTGGTCACTCCGAGATCTCTGAGTTTTGACAGCATCTGCGGCATCCCGCTTTTGATCTCATCGCTGAACGTGACATAACCGAGGTATTGAAAGTTTTTGGTCACATAAATGATGGTTTCTTCAGTATCCACCGCATCGATCAGCATGTCCAGCGAGTGCATGAATTCATGAGAACCGACGGCAAGAAAATTGCCTTCATACATCATGGATATCCCCTGTCCGGACACTTCTTCGAATGCCTCGATCTTCTGATGGTCAAATGTGCCCTGATGATATGCCTTGATCGCCATCGCCACCGGATGAGAGGATGAATATTCACAGAGGTAGAGCGCATCCAGCATTTCATTTAAGGCATCCGGCTCAAAACAGCGCAGATGCTGAATTCTGAGCTTGCCGGAAGTCAGCGTGCCGGTCTTGTCAAAGACCAGCGTTCTCACCCGCCGGAGGTTATCCAGGACATTGCTGCCCTTGAAGATAATACCTTGCTTGGCGGCATATCCGATACCAGCGAAGTAGGTGAGAGGGATGGAAATCACTAAAGCGCAGGGACAGGATACAACAAGAAAGACCAGCGCGCGCTTGACCCACACCCCCAGTTCCGCTCCCCAAAAGAGCGTGGGCAAAAATGCCATCAATGCCGCTGCCACAACGACAGATGGCGTGTACCAGCGAGCGAAGCGGGTGAGGAATTGCTCAGTCCGGCTTTTCCGATGGGCAGCGGATTCGATCAAACGCATGATCCTCGCCACCGTGCCATCGGTATCTCTGGCAGTCACTTCGATCTCCAGTCGCCCGTTCAGATTGATGAAACCGCTATTGACAAGGGAGCCTACATCCACCAAACGCGGCTCCGATTCACCCGTGATGATCGCTGTGTCCACTGCTGACTCACCCTTGCGTACAATGCCATCCAGGGGTATTCTGTCGCCAGGATTGACCACAATCAATTCTCCTACCCCCACTTCTCCGACCGGTCTATCTACAATTTGGTTATCTTTCAGGACGTGAGCCACATCAGGACGCAGCGACAGTGACTTCTCAATCGATTCACGTGATCTCCGTAAAGCCCTATGTTCCAGATATATACCGATCTCATAGAGCAGCATGACAGCGATGGCTTCCGTGTATTCACCCAAAACGATAGCACCACTGGTTGCGATCGTCATCAGCCAATTCTCATCGAAGTATTGCTTTCGCAGTAGCTTCCGCCCTGCCGTCAGGATCACGCTGTGACCCATCATCAGGTATGAGGTGATGGATAAAATGGAAATTGCCATTGCATCTATTAACAGAATATTAGATACAGTGAATAAAAGCAGACCGCTAATGATAGGTATCCAATGCCTTATACTGCTATCGCTTGAAAGATCCTGATCAGCAACATTCTCAAATTTCACACCTGGTTCGATCTGGTCGGCAAGGGAATTGAGAACATCGATTAAACCATGGTTTTCTGCCGCAACTCTGATGGTCAGGACTTTTCTGGTGAAATCCAGATGCGCACTATCGACTGCAGGGTGGTTTTGGATCATTTCCTCGATCCGTGAACTGCAATGCGCACAATCCAGATTGTTTACCCGATACCTTTTTTTGACCATGTTTTATTGCTCCCTGATATGTGCCAGCGCTGTGGCATAAAGGTCATTAACATGCCGGTCGTCAAGCGAATAAAAGACCATGGTTCCTTCCCGGCGGCTCTTGACCAAACGGTGCAGGCGCAGGATCTTTAACTGGTGGGAGATCGCCGATTGCTGCATCCCGACCAGTGCCGACAGGTCATACACACACAATTCGGTACAGGAAAGATAATAGATGATCCGCAGACGGGTGGGATCGCCAAATACCTTGAAAAACGCGGACAGATCTTCAATGTCCGCCTCGGATGGTAGCCCCCGCAACATCTGCTTCACATCAGCCGATGATATCTGTTTGCAGTTACATACAAGCATCGCACTCTGCTCCTTTATGAATGTGTGTTCATATATTAGAGAATATACCTTCTCGTCAAGTATTTCCCAATACGATCTTGCCGCAACATAAGCTTACCATTTCTCTATCTGGTTATTGGGCATGATTTTAATCGATTCATTTCCCATACAATTCTTGATTTGTCTTGACAAAAATACCTTATCCCCAGAGAAGCAACACACATCGACTTATTACGACTCGTTGCGGGGGCGTAGTTCAGTTGGTTAGAACGTCTGCCTGTCACGCAGAAGGCCGCGAGTTCGAGTCTCGTCGCTCCCGCCATCCCGGATGCATTTCCAATGACATCAAACTCCAGGACAGTAATTGTATTTTATCCTTTGCCTTATATAATAATTGCCTTATTGTGCCGATGTAAATAACCCCCTTATATATGCTTAGACAATTTTTCCCGATGTCCTTCTTGCTTGATAACCTTAGTATAACCTTACGACCGTAAGGTTATACTAAGGTAATACTCAGGTTATCAAGCAAGGAGGATAGAAAAAATGATCAACATCGGGACTAGCGGGGTCGCTTTACATCTCCGACTTATCACCGGCAAAGCAGGTCTGTTACATAAGCTCTTGCTTGTCTGTTTCACATCAACAGCTTGTTAAACATAATTGCAGCAGTTGCAAAAAATCGAATACTCCAGTTGAAAAGACAAGCAAGAGCTTATGTAATAGACCAGCTATGCTGGTGTAAGCAGAATCCGGAGCCGTAATAGGGCGGATTGGAGTCCGCCCTTACGCAGGCATAGTGAAGGTAAAATCGGTAGAAACATTGATTGATAAATGCATAATTATTCATAAATTCTCTCGACTTGATTTTAATTATCGCTTGTATGGCAACCAAAATGGTTAGTGATTATGCAGATCAAAAGACCGAGTTAAACGGATAGATTGATTAACGGGACATTGCCCGTTTTGACGCTATGTCTGCTGGTGGCATCATCTGTTGCACGGGTATCCCGGCAGCCGGTAGGGAATCATGCCCTTGCCTGGGATGGCACCGACTCTGAGGGTTGAAATCCGGCATCGGGCATAGCCTTGCTAAGAAAGCAGTTGGAGGGTGGCAGAACCTACGGCCACAAGATCACGCTGATCCATTGATCAGAGCAGTTTTGTCCTTGTCTATGGCTGATGTCCGTTCCATGTATGGTAAGAGCGCTTGGCATCAACATCCGGTCATGCATGCGGCACAGGTATGCAACGCGGAAGACATTGGTTTTGCCTGATGGGACGGATATTCTTTTTGACAAAAGAGCGGTCGAAATAATACTGTCGCTGTCGCGTTGAACCTGGCCGGGTCAATTACCGTGTAAGCGAGGCAGAAGCTTTATTTGGGAACCCAAGGAGATTTTCCGGGATAGATGGATCTAATATATAAAATCGTGTTTCAGTGTACCAATCTGATCATTGAGGGTCTCTGGCTGCTTCTGTATCCATTTATCTATCTGATTTTACGGTTGAAGGGTTACGAGCAGAGCATCGCCCTGGACTTTCCCGATACGGCTGAGGGATTCTTGATCCATGCTGCTTCGGTGGGTGAGATCAATGCCGTAAGACCCCTGATCTTAAATCTCTTACAGCAATATCCCAGTAGGAAGATCCTGTTGACGACGAATACACTGAATGGCTTGAAAACGGCTCAGCGCATCCATCCTGATTTGCTGGCAAGGATCGCACCGCTGGATCTAAGGATCTTGAGATGGATGCAACTGAAGCGCAGTAAGCCAGCACTCATCATCATCATGGAGACGGAATTGTGGCTGAATCTATTGTGGGTAGCGCGCTTACGCCAGATACCCATGGTATGGGTAAATGCCCGGATGTCAGGACGTTCGTTAAACCGCTATCTGAAGATCAAGCCCTTGCTCAAGACCTTTGAACCGGTCATTAAATCCATTAGCGCCCAGAGTGAAGAGGATGCCCTGAGGTTTTCATCCCTGTTCGAAGTGCGGATCAGCCACTGTGGAAACCTCAAATTTGCCCTTGATCTGCCTTCTTATGATGCAGAAGGAAGCCGTGAGAACTGGGGATTTGCCCCTAATGATTACATTGTTGTCTGTGGCAGCACCCGTCCCGGAGAAGAACGCATCATGGCAGATGTTTACCGCTGTTTGCGGGATCGAATTCCACGACTGCGGATCATACTTGCCATCAGGCATCCGGACCGCTTGAACGAAGCGTTAAAAGCTTTGGGCAATATTCCCTATTCCTTACACTCCCATTATGATACGCCCCAGGATGTGCATGTGATAAACATGATGGGGCACCTGAACGAAGCGTATGCGCTTTGTGACATTGCGGTGGTGGGGGGAAGTTTGGTTGATTTTGGCGGGCATAATCCGCTGGAACCGGCATTTTATGGCAAGCCGATCCTGATGGGCAGACATTATGCGTCCTGTGCCGATTCGGTGACCAAACTACTGGAAAACCGGGCGATCATCATCACAGACGCAGAAGATCTCGCCGATGAGATATATAAACTGTATAAAAACAGGAAATTAGGTCTGGAGATGGGGGAGAGGGCAAAAAGGGTCTTGACGCAATACCAGCATTCCCTGACTATCCACCTTAGTGAGATCAAAAGAGTTATCGAGCAGAGATGAAACGCCAGGCAATGTTTTATGACCAAACTGCGGTAGGCATTATCCGTTGCCTGCTCTGTCCCAATCGATGTCTTATTCAGGAAGGTGCGGCGGGTAAATGCCGCAGCCGGAAAAACGATGGGGGAGAGCTGTCAGTGACTGCCTATGGTCAGCATATCGGATTGAGCGTTGATCCGATCGAGAAGAAGCCCCTGTATCACTATCACCCGGGCTCGTCCATCCTCTCCACCGGTGCCAATTCCTGCAATCTCAAGTGTTGTTTTTGCCAGAATTACCGTAGCAGCCAACAGGAAATCAGGACGAGAGAAATCACACCTCAATCCATGCTGGATCTGATGCTGTCCAGATCATATACGAGGGTAGCCTTCACTTATACCGAACCATTTACCTGGTATGAATTTATCTATGATTTTGCCGTGCTGGTGCAGGAGTATGAGATCGGGATCGTACTGGTCACCAACGGCTATATCAATCCCGAGCCCTTCCGCTTGCTGGCTCCTAGCATTGCAGCTATGAATATAGACCTCAAATCCAGTCGGGATGGTTTTTACCGGCAATACTGCCAGGGAACGTTGGAACCGGTGATCAGGACCATTACGGATGCTTATTGCTATGGAATACACGTAGAGGTGACGAATCTGATCATTCCCAATCTGAATGACAGCGATGAAGATATCAATGGGATAATCAGGATCTTATCCCTGATCAGCCCGGACATTCCGCTTCATTTCTCGCGCTATCATCCTGCCTGGCAATGCATTGAGCCGCCTACTTCGGAGCATATTATCCACAAGGCGGTTGTAACGGCAAAGAGAACAATGAAATACGTCTATAGCGGCAATTTACCAGGCGAAATAAATGACACCTGTTGTCCCTCCTGCGGCAAGACCCTGATCCAGCGAAGAGAATACCGAGTGGAAAGCGAATTGGACGACACCGGCACTTGTCCCCAATGTTACACTGTGATCTACGGGAGGTTCGGTTGATCAAGAAGATCTGTAGCAGTTTGAGTTTGATGGACAAATTACTGATCATCTTGCTGATCCTGTTTATTGCCGTTTTATCCTTTGCCACCCTCCGCAACGGCGAGAACAAAAGCGTCCACGTCTATAAAGACAATTTCCTGGTGGGGGAGTACGCCTTGGATGCCGACAGGGAGATCAGGATCGACGAACATAATACTGTCAGGATCAAAGACCATAAAGTATCGATGATCTATGCCGATTGCCACGATAAACGCTGTGTGAAACAGGGCGCAAGCAGCATCATGCCGATCATCTGTCTGCCCAACAGGGTACATGTAAAAATCCATGCTAAAGGGGATCAGGAATCCCAATTGATCCTGCACTGAGATAGTTATGCAGATAGTTTTTTACATATCAGATCATGGATTTGGACACACGACGCGGATGGTGGCATTGATGCAGGAACTTATCCGGCAGGGTGTATTCTGTCATGTCAGGTGTCAAAGACCGGCTTATCTCTTAAACGAACTCGATCAGCAGTTCTTTGCCCTGTATGGCGTATCAATGGACTTTGGCATCGTGAACGGCCGGGATATGAAACCGGATCGAGATGCCACGCGGGAAAAACTGCTGGACCTGATGAGCCAGCGGCAGTTTATCGTGGAGCGGGAAGTGGAGTTTTTGCGGTCGAACCGGATAGATCTGGTGATCGCCGATGTCCCGTTCCTGATCGCTGAAGCAGGTAAATATGCGGGAGTCAAGGTCATTGCCATCTCCAATTTCGATTGGTTTTACATCTATAAGAAACTGTTTCACGATGACCGAATGATCAGGCCAGTGATCAATTGCATCGGTGCGCTTTATGGATTGATGGATCATGCTTTCCGTCTGCCCTTTGGTTCCGCGTATAGCATGGTTGCTCTGGGAAAGTGCGAAAAGACGGGAATGCTGGCTCGTTCGCCCAAGAATCCACAGTCCATTACACACCTACTTAGTAATAAGCCGAAACCATATCTGCTCTGCACCTTTGGTGGGATCGGCGAGATCGGGATGGGTATGGATGAACTCTGTGCCGCTTATGACGGGACGGTGATATCAAGATCCCTGATCGAGACAGAGAACTATCATAACCTGCAACCGGAGACAGATTTTATCGACTATATCGCCATATCCGACATTGTCCTGACCAAGCCGGGCTACAGTATTTTTGCCGAGACATTGACGCTGGGGAAATTCCTATTGTACCATACAAGGCTGGATTATCCTGAGAACGCACTTTTGGAAAAGGGACTGAGTGATTACCCGCATCAACTGCGGCTGGATAAATTGAATCGGAGTGAAAAGCAATGGCGCCAGACCTTCTCCTTGATTGATAAGATAAAGGCAAGTGCCCCACAGAAATCGATACCCAATGGCACGAATGCTTTGGTAAAACGGATCATGGAATTGGCCACCAATACGAACAAAGGACAGGGGGGGCGATGAAATTCTTTATTGAGACCTACGGCTGTCAAATGAATGTATCGGATAGTGAACTGGTTACGTCAATCTTGTTGGATAACGGCTTTATCCGCGCCTCCCGGATCGATGATGCGGATGTGATCATATTCAATACCTGTTCCGTGAGGCAACACGCAGAAGATCGGGTTATCGGTAGGATTGCCAATGAATTGAGCCGGAAAAATCAGAAGACCGATCTCCAGATTGGGGTGATCGGCTGTATGGCTCAACGACTGGGAGAACGCCTGCAAGAGATGCAAAAAGGTGTGGATTTTGTCGTGGGTGTCGATGCTTATGAGAAACTTCCCGGGATCATACAACATCAGTATGGTAGATCGGTGGATAATACCATCGATGCCTCAGTACTCTATTCCGAACACTTCCCCGAATCGGACAATCCTACCTGTGGCTTTGTGACCATCATGCGCGGCTGCAATAACTTTTGCTCCTATTGCATAGTCCCTTACCTGAGAGGAAGCGAACGCAGCCGTCCCTATCAGGATATCATCGCTGATGTGAAAAAAGCCGGCAAGAAAGGACAAAAAGATATCACATTATTGGGCCAGAACGTAAATTCATATCGATATGAGGAGATGAACTTCCCCCAATTGCTGCACCTGATTAACGGGATAGAAGAGATCGAACGCATCCGCTTCGTAACCTCACATCCCAAGGATCTCTCAGATGAGTTGATCGATGCCCTAGCCTCATTGGATAAGGTTTGCGAACATATACACTTACCATTGCAAAGCGGGGATAATGGCATCCTTGCCATGATGAACCGTGCTTACACGATCGAGCATTACCTGGGATTGATCACTAAACTGAGATCTGCCATTCCCGGGATAGCGATTACCACGGATATGATCTGCGGTTTTCCATCGGAAACGGATGATGCTTTTAACAATTCAATGCAGGCACTCCGGCAGATCGGATTTGACTATGCCTTTTGCTTTAAATACAGCCAAAGAGAAGGGACAGCGGCATACACTATGGATCGCCAACTCGATGAAGCAGTCCGGCTTGACCGCTTACACCAGATGATCGATCTGCAACGGGATATCACTCTCAATAGATTCCGCGCTCAGATCGGCAAAGAGGTCGAAGTGTATGTCGAAGGACTAAGTAAAAAAAGTAACTCAGATGTCTCAGGCAAAACCAGAGATTTTAAGATCACAGTTCTGCCGGGTGATCCGAATCGGATCGGGAAACTGGTAAAAACAGTAGTGACGGATGCCACGTCAGGCACCTTGATCTGTCGTCCCATCCCGTAGAGAGCATTTTGGATTAAGATATGTTATGTAAACTTAGCACTTCGGGTGATATTTCACTGGTGGGCATAACACTATCTCCCCTACTAGAGATGAAGGAATTAAGAAAATGAGAAGTATGACCGGATTCGGCAGAGCACAGATCAACCGGGATAAAATTGAATTGGAGATCGAAATCAAATCGGTCAATTCAAGATATTATGAGGTGAAACTGTATATGCCGCGTGAACTCAATTACTTTGAGGAACAGATCAGAAAAACCCTTACCTCCCACCTCAACCGCGGGATGATAGAGATCAAGGTGAGTTTTATCGACCGGCGCGAGACATCCATCAACATCAATGAAAGTAAACTGAAGGCCTATCATGAACTATTCCAAAAGGCAGCGAAACTCTTGAACATCAACGATGAAGTCAAACTGGACGTTCTGATCAATGAACCGGGGGTGATCCAGACCCAAAACTCCTATCTTGATGACATACAATTGGATCAGATCATCATGGAAACACTCCATGAAGCTGTGCACAATCTTATTAAATCCCAATCCCATGAAGGAAAGCAAATCAAAAAGACACTGGTAGAATCCCTCAGATTGTTACACCGGGAGCTGGGCTTGATAAAACAGAGCATAGCAACCTATAAATCGAAGCTATTCAATGAGATGAAACAGAGAATGATTGATCTTTTGGGGGATAACCTAAACGATAGCATAGAGCAGAGGTTATTGCAGGAATTGGCCATTTTCATCGATAAATACGATATCCAGGAAGAGATCACACGGTTGGAGAATCATTTGTCGGTATTTAAAAGTAAAATGAGCCAACAAACGGATATTGGCAAAGGGCTTAATTTCGTCTTGCAGGAGATGCAGCGCGAAGTAAATACTTTGGGTTCAAAGTATTCGACCGTGGAATCCTTTTCCAGTATCCTGATGATCAAGGAAGAAATCGAAAAATGCCGAGAGATAGTACAAAATGTCACGTAAACCACTGTTGACCTGGACGTCATTTCCTTTTATCGAAAGACCTCTGACGTCATTGTTTCTGACCTGTTTCCTGACACTTTTGGGAATGATCTTATGGTATATCACCGTGATCCAATGGGATACGCCTTTTTTCTTCATAGCGGGTATGGTTCTGGTTATAACAAACTTGACGCCGTATTTTATCATCACCAAATACGAGATTTATGAGGATGAGGTAATGGTGACCTACCTGTTAATCAAGATCACTCGAAAGTTCACCGACTTTGGCTGTTTCTACAAAGACAAACGCGGGATCATGCTCAGTACTTTTAAGGTTCCACGCCGTTTGGATGTGTTTAGAGGACAGTCACTGCGATTTAGCAAATCCGGCGAAGAGATTGAAGCATTGACCAATATCTTGAGCGAGAAGATCGCCAAGCAATACTAATGGACAACTAATGAAAGAAAAGAAAATGACCAAACAGATCTTAAGCCACCTTCAGGAAAACAAGATTGATGTGTTTACCTTGTCCGAGCTTGCTTTTAATCTGGGTATCACCAAAAAGATGAAGATGGAGTTTCGTCAAGCCATCTCAGAATTGCTGCTCGAGAATAAGATAAACAAACATAAAAAGAAGTATAAGCTCATCTCTCAGATCCCTCTCTCCCCCATCGTTTCCGGAAAAAAGGGGCTGATCGAAGGCATATTTGACGCCACTCCCCTATCGCGTGATTTGTCATTCGCCTTTGTCCGAACAGATCAAGGTGACTTTTTCGTGTCTTCCGAGGATACTTTGAATGCCTATCATAACGATAAAGTGGCGATCGAACCCTTTTTTAAGAGAGGGAAAAGCGATTATTGTAAGATAGCCAAAGTAATTGACAGGGCTAATAAGGAATTAGCGGGAGATATCCAAACTACTGGTAGTAAATTCATATTTATTTGCTCCAATCCCAAGATCCATAACTGGTTTGAAGTGAGTAACGCCACCAAAGAACACTTGGGAAAGAAAGTTGTTTTGGAGGTGATAAACTGGGGTAACCAGCAGTTGAGTAAACCTCCAGTGGGAAAGATCACTGAGATCCTGGGGGATTCAGGCAATTTGGATGTGGAGGTCTTGTCAATCATCAGGCAATTCCAACTTCCACTGGAGTTCTCCCCGTCTCAGATCGAAGAGGCAAAGAGAGTAAGCTTAGAAGTTACTGAGCAGGAGATAGGGAATAGAATTGATTTTCGTAATATCCTTACTTTTACGATAGATCCGTCCTCCGCCAAGGACTATGACGATGCCATCTCCATCGTCAAGACCCACCGGGGATGGCGCTTATATGTGCATATCGCAGATGTTGCGCACTATGTGGATCCATCTTCTGCTATCTTCGAAGAGGCAATCAAGCGGGGGAATAGTTATTACTTTCCCAAACGGGTTATACCCATGTTGCCTGAAATCCTGTCGAACAAGGTCTGCAGTTTGCGCCCCGAAGAGGACAAACTTACTCTGACAGTGGTCAGTGACTTCGACGATCAGGGTCGGATCATCAAACAAAAACTGATGGAGAGCGTGATTCGATCCAATATCCGCCTCACTTATGAAGAAGTCGATGAGTTGTTTGAAGGCAAACCGACCGACATCCCAAATGACGTTATCAGTGCCCTTAACGAATCCCGGGTTCTTTCGACCATATTATCAGAACAACGCCGGAGTAATGGATACCTCTTCTTTGACCTGCCGGATGTAGATTATGAGTATAATGAAGATGGTTTTGTCCACCTGTTGACGGAGGCAGACGAGACGGAATCGCATAAATTGATCGAGAATTTTATGTTGGTTGCCAATGAGTATATCGCCAAGCAACTAACGCAGAAAGCACCCGTGACACTCTATAGGATCCACGATGATCCTGACCCAAAACGTATTGATAAACTCTCTGATACACTCAGCCATTATGGACTCAAGATGCCCATCAAGCAAAGTATTAATCACTCTTTGCAAGCACTTCTGACATCCATGCCCACTCATGAACATCATGTGGTATTCGATAGAATGATCCTCAGGAGTCTGAAGAAAGCGGAATATAGCACCAAACATATCAGACACTTTGGGTTGGCGATGGATACTTATACCCACTTCACTTCACCGATCAGACGGCTCTGTGATCTGGTAATCCATCATCTGTGCAAGATTCATCTGTTACAAACGGCCAAGAAAGCGTTTACAAAAAAACAATTAGCTTACTTTGCTCAAGTATCCTCAGAAAAAGAACTGGTTGCAACGGAAGCGGAAAGAAATGTGGAGAGGATTTACAATCTATCGTATATGAAAAGTAAGATCGGTGACCAATATGAAGGACTTATAGTTAACATTACGAACCGTGTGTTGAGTGTGAGATTGCTTCACATTCCAATCTCGGGTATTCTAAATCCTGGAGTTCTTTCCGGAGATAACTGGAACTATGACGACGTGGCTCTCCGATTGACCAATAAGAGAAGCGGATATTACTACCAACTGCTTGACAAAATCAAGGTTCAGGTACAGGAGGTCCGGGACAGCGTCATCTTTGATCTATGTAACGATGAAGATGCACATATCCATGTTTTTCAGGAACCTCAGGGTGCTGCGCAGCAAAAACAACGCAAACCCAAACAACATCGACTAACCAAGATATCAAGAAGAACGAAGGCAAGAAAAAGATGATAAAACCAATTGGTATATTTGATTCCGGAGTAGGAGGCTTGACTGTCTATTCCAGTATCAGAAGTTGTTTCCCACAAGAAGACCTGGTATATTTTGGCGATACAGCCCGGGTTCCTTATGGTCCCAAATCTCCCGAAACTATCATCGACTATTCGATGCAAAATGCCAGGTTTTTATTGCAATATAACGTCAAAGCGATAGTGGTTGCTTGCAATACTTCTTCCGCATATGCTCTCCCCCACCTTCGAAACCTGACTTCCATACCGATCATTGATGTCATCGGCCCTGGAGTAAGCCAAGCGGTCAAACTGTCCTCTAGCCTGAGAATAGGAGTTATAGGTACTGAAGGAACGATCCGGAGCATGGCCTATACCGAAGCTATTCTGGCATTGAATCCTAATGCTGAGGTGTGGTCTTGCCCCTGCCCCTTGTTTGTCCCGATCGTAGAAGAAGGATGGCAGGATACCCAAGTAGCTCTTGATATTGCTAATCACTATTTATCATATTTTAAAGATAAGGACATTGATACATTGATTTTAGGTTGCACCCATTATCCACTGCTAAAGAAGACGATACAGAAATCAATCGGAGACCGTGTGACACTGGTTGACAGTGCGGAAGCGATCGCTCTATACTTCGGTGATATCCTTCAAAGAGAAGGTGGCAACTCACTGGGAAAAGACTTCTTTTTTGTCAGCGATAACGAAGATAAGTTTGCACATATGGCTAGTCGTATATTGTCAATAGAACTGGAATACCTCAAACGGGTCAAATTATTCGAAAGCTGGTCGGTCGAAAATTGAATGACTATTAGATTTGATCACTCAATGGGCGTTATCCCATTGTGAACCATAGTGAGATAGAATTGAAAATACATAACAACAGGAATTATGAATGGAACCATTAGTAATAACTGCCGCCATCACAGGGGCTGAAACAAGTCGCATGGATCAGCCCAATCTCCCGGTCACACCCCAGGAGCAGGCAATCGCAGCCAGGGAATGTTATGATGCTGGGGCTCGAGTAATCCACCTACATGTGAGGGAGGATGATGGGTCGCCTTCTCAACGTCTTGAGCGGTTTGCTGAATCCATCGAAGCGATCCGTAAAGCCGTCCCGGGCATTATCATTCAGATAAGCACCGGTGGTGCAGTTGGAGAAGATTTCAATAAACGCATCGCTCCTCTACAATTGAAGCCAGATATGGGTACATTAAATGCAGGTACCTTGAATTTTGGGGACGACATATTTATCAATCATCCCCAGGATATGATCCGGATTGCCGAAGCATTCAAACAATATCATGTAGTTCCCGAGATAGAAGTATATGAATCCGGCATGATAGATGCCATAGCCCGAATGGTCAAGAAGGGCTACATCACACACACACCCCTGCATGTACAATTCGTATTGGGAGTTCCCGGCGGGATGAGTGGTAAGCCACGCAATGTTATGTATTTGATAGATCATCTTAAGGAAGAGCTACCGAACGCAAGTTGGGGGGTTGCTGGTATCGGCAGGTGGCACATACCAGTATCTATGGTGGCAATGATAACAGGAGGTCATGTCAGGGTAGGATTTGAGGACAATATATACTATCATAAGAACCTCATAGCAGAATCCAATGCTCAATTGGTGGCAAGAATTACCAGGATTGCCGAAGAGATGGGACGTCCAGTGGCCGATCTGGAACAAGCCAGAAAGATATTGGGTTTGTAAAGTGTGGTATAGGTTATATCCATGAAACTAACTGATAATGCACTAATTGTACTCGGTAAACGCTACTTTAAAAGAGATTACGCAGGTATGGTGATCGAAGATTGGTCTTCCATGCTAAAGCGAGTGGCCTATGATATCAGTGACGGAGACGCCGAGAAAAGCGAGCGATACTACAAACTGATGGATTCGGGATTTTTTTTGCCCAATTCTCCGACATTGATGAATGCGGGCAGTGATCTCCAGCAACTCTCCGCCTGCTTTGTCCTACCGATCGAGGACAGCATGGACAGCATCTTCGAGACGATAAAAAATGCTGCCCTGATCCATAAAAGCGGGGGAGGAACTGGATTTTCGTTTAGTAATCTCAGAGAAGCAAATGCCCAGGTAAGATCGACTAACGGAGTGTCCAGCGGCCCAATATCATTCTTGAAGGTTTTCAACGCTGCCACAGATGCGGTTAAGCAGGGTGGAACCCGCAGAGGTGCCAATATGGCGGTCTTACGTGTCAATCATCCCCAAATACTGGAATTCGTAACCTGTAAAGAGAACCTCAATGAACTGACCAATTTCAATATCAGCGTGGCTCTGAATGATGAATTCATGAATGCGGTTTACACTGATGGAGATTTCGAATTGGTATCTCCATATGACGGTCAGGTAAAGGAAGTATTAAAGGCAAGGGTGATCTTTGACCTGATCATCGAAATGGCTCATCGTAACGGTGAACCGGGTGTAATTTACATCGACCGGATAAACAATGCCAACCCGACACCTCATCTGGGAGCGATAGAATCCACCAATCCTTGTGGGGAACAACCTCTGCTCCCTTATGAAGCATGCAATCTTGGCTCGATCAACCTATCGGTTCTGGCTCTTGAGAATGGTATAAACTGGACTCTATTAAGGCAGGTTGTCCGGGATAGTGTTGAATTTCTTGATGATGTCATCGACCGGTCGAAATTTCCTTTGCCTCGCATTGATGAAACCGCGAAAGGAAATAGGAAAATCGGTTTGGGAATTATGGGTTGGGCGGATCTGCTATATTATCTATCTATTCCCTATGCCAGTGACGAGGCAGTATCTCTAGCCAAGCAGACCATGGAGTTTATCGATTTTGAAGCCAAATTGCGGTCTGTCGAACTGGCCAGAGATAGAGGATCTTATCCCAATTTTGTCTCATATCATCATTCGGACGCTTTGCTGGGCAAACACGGAAATAATCCGAACTGGGGATCGCTGACCGACGGTTTTGCCGAGTATGGTATCAGAAATGCCACCGTAACCACTATTGCCCCCACTGGAACCATAAGTATGATCGCCGATACATCCAGCGGGATTGAACCGCAGTTTTCTTTGGTTTACATAAAGAAAGTAATGGATGGGAAGAATTTACTATACGTAAATAAGTATTTCGCAGCAGCATTGGACAAAATCGGTCTTTATGACCATGAACTACTGAGTGAGGTGGCTGCTTATGGGTCGATCCAACATATCGACAGAATTCCCGAAGACCTCAAACGGGTCTTCCAGACCGCTCACGACATAAGCCCTGAATGGCATATCAGGATTCAGGCGGCATTCCAGGAATTTACCGATAACGCCGTGAGTAAGACCATAAATTTCCATCGCAATGCCACGGTTGAGGATGTCCGAACTGCGTTTGAAATGGCCTATCAACTCGGGTGCAAGGGTATAACGGTCTATCGGGATGGTAGTAGAGAAAACCAGGTTCTCAATATCGGGACTTCATCAACCGGCAAGCCTGCTCCGGATACAAAGATTACGCCCCGTAAACGTCCGGCCGTCACTCATGGCATCACTCAGAAGATGGAGACCGGCTGTGGTCACATGTATGTTACAGTAAACAGCGACGATCTTGGCGCTTGTGAGATATTTGTCCAGATGGGCAAAGTTGGCGGATGTGCCTCTGCTCAATTGGAAGCCATTGCCAGGTTGGCGTCCCTATCTCTGCGTTCCTTTGTCTGCATCGAATCTATTATCAAGCAGTTAAAAGGAATTCGATGCCAATCCCCGATGTGGAACAAAGGAAAAATGATCACATCCTGCGGTGATGCCTTGGCTCAAGCTCTGGAAAATTTCCTGCTTAATCATCAAAATCCAAATTCCAGTGCTTTGGTTTCATTTAAATTCGCTGAAGAACCGATTAACAATGAAAATAAACGTCCTTTTCAATCCCAATGTCCCGAATGCGGTTCAAGCGTGGAGCATCTGGAAGGTTGCCTCAAGTGCCCCCAATGCGGCTGGACAAAGTGTTAAACAGTTGACAAATACGCTATTCAGTAGAGATTGGTCACACAAACCTATATGGAGCAAGAATGAGATGTAGTAAGTGCAATACAAAGCTAGCGCCCAATGATATTTGGTGCAAGAATTGCGGTAGGCAGACACGTCTGATCAAAGAGGAACTATCCGCTCTACGATCTCTGCTAAGAACTTGGGGTCACATGTCCTCCGGATTCAGTGCTTATGTGCCAGCAGGGGCAGTGAGTATCATCCTCGGTGTATTACCGATCGGAATTTTGATTTGGCTCTTTTCAGGTCTGCTCGGTTTTCAGGATGAAACCACTGCGTCTTACCTTACAGGGCTGATACTCAAGACTATATCGGTATCTCTGTTTTTACCTTTCCTTATGATTCCCTTTTCCAGTATGGCACGAATCAATTCCAGGGATTATGAATTAGGTTTCAAACAGGCGATCAATTCATTGGGTAAGTACCCCAGATATCTGGGAGTTGCTTTGATATCAGCCATATTTTATATCATTGCAACCGCTGTTTGTTTCGGATTGCCAGATTTTGGCAGCGATCCGATGTTGAAACTGGTATGGATTGTTCTGATGAACTATTGGCTGGCACTATCCCTTCCCGTTCCGATGATTATGGAACGGATGCAGACCGGTCCCTGGCGATCATATCGGATCTCATACAGATATTGCCACGATGTTCGATGGAACCTGTATCTTCTGGGTTTGATTCTGTTGTTATCCAATTTACTGGGAACGATAACAGTAGTCGTCGGCTTGACGATCACTCTGCCTGTTTCCTGGTTTGCTATCCGGGATTACGTGGATTTACTCTTTGAATATGGCGTGATCCCCTATCAAAACAACCTTTTTCCCAAGAAAGGTGGTCAAAAAGTAAACTCTCAGACGAATTCCTCTCGAGTACTCAATGACAAGTCCGAATTCAAATGCCGTCGTGGAGGAAGAGATGAGTAGGAAAGAGATCATTTCCCTGTTGATACTTATTGCAGTGATCAGTTTTGCTACGTATTCATATCTGACGCGGGAATATTCTATTACAAAATCCAAGTATCTTCTGGACACGATCATCGAAATAAATGGCACCAGCAGGTTTAAGAATATTGGCCAGAAAATTGATTCTGTCTTTGTGTTTATCCAGAAGATGGAAGCCACGTTTAATGAATATGATTCTCTTTCGGTCATTTGGAAGATCAACAATGACGATCAGAGCGAATTTTCCATCTCGAGTGACATCTACGATCTTCTCGTCATTTCTGATAGTTTATACCGGTTCACCGATGGTGTATTTGATATTACCGTAAAACCGGTGTTAGACCTGTGGGGATTCGATTCACAAGAACCATCTGTTCCTGATTCACTTGAAATCAAAGACAAGTTAAAACTTGTAGGTTTTGATAAACTGATTTACACTCAGGATCGTTTAATCAAACCACCTGGTATGCAGATAACCTTTGGCGCAATAGCCAAGGGGTATATCTTGGATCAAGCACGAAGATATATGAAGGAGATCGGTATCGAGAAGGGATTCATCAATTGCCGCAGCAGCATGACTTTCTTTGGTGAAGAGCATCCGCGTATTGTCCATATCCAACATCCAAGGGATCCCAATTCGACCATAGCATCCTTTTCCATCATGGATATGGCGGTCGGCACTTCCGGTGATTACAATCGATACTTTGAGATCGATGACATTCGCTACCACCATATATTGAACGCCAATACCGGTTATCCGGTGCAAGATATTTTCTCCGTAACTGTTATACATCCTCAGACCGTATGGGCGGATGGACTATCCACTGCCTTTTTCCTGTTGGATCCTGATCGTTCGATCGAACTTGTCCGCCACATTCCCAACTGCGAGACGGTCATATATCATGGACAGGGCAGCACCATCGTTTCGCTAAAGTCAACTGGGATGGCAAAGTATAAACTTCGCGAGTAATGCAATGACTACGAGACTGAGAGACATTCAAAACCAAAGAGATGCCAGACGCGTTACAGTTGACAAGGTTGGCGTAAAAGGTATCCGTTATCCCATCATTCTCGAAGATCGGGCGCAGAAAACCCAACATACCATTGCCACTCTCAATATATACGTTCAATTGCCTCATTCCAAGCGTGGAACCCATATGTCCAGGTTTATCGAGATCCTGAACCGCTTTCATGAGAACAATCTGATCAGTCAGTTACCCCAATTTCTCACTGAGATCAAATACTCACTCAAAGCCGCTGCAGCATATGTGGATATCAGTTTTCCTTTTTTTATCCGAAAACAGGCACCTGTCTCCAAGATCACGTCACTTTTGTGTTACGATTGTCATTTTCATGCCTCACTGAACGAAATCTACAATTTGATCATTGGAGTGGATGTGCCAGTCACAACTTTGTGTCCGTGCTCCAAAGAGCTTAGCGAATGTGGCGCACACAACCAACGTTCCATTATCAGTATCAAGGTCAGGTATGACGGCTTCGTATGGTTGGAAGAATTGATCGATTGGGCTGAAGAGTCATGCAGTTGTGAGATCTACCCGCTCCTCAAGCGTAGCGACGAGAAATATGTGACAGAAAAGGCGTATCGCAACCCAATGTTCGTCGAGGACATTGTGAGGGATTTGACGTTAAAAATCAATAAAGACGAGCGCATTACTTGGTTCTATGTGGAATCGGAGAATTTTGAGTCGATCCATAATCACAGCGCTTATGCCATGACACAAAGTAAGATTAGCTCTCAAATTAATCCCGGTGATTACCAGCAATTGCATTGATGATGCATCTGCGCGGACATTTTTTCTATATGCCACCTCAGGACTCGATAAGAGTGCATCATATTGATCCGCTCGAACTTCGGATCAATACTGAAACCCGCTCCCATTTGCCCCAAGCATCATCGTTCATGCTGGATAATGGTTTCAAGGTGATTGCCAGCAAGACACATACTTCCAGTATTGTATGTATCCATCTGTATGTCAAAGTCGGGTCGGTCAGTGAGTCATGCCGCAGAACCGATCCTGATCAAGTGCCGATTGTCGATCAGAGCAGTTTTTCCCATTTTATCGAGCATCTTACTTTCAAGTCCACAGCCAGTTACCCCATGAACAGCATATCTGATGTGATCCCTCGGTTGGGTGGCTCGATCAATGCATATACCGATTTTGATTGCACTTGTTATCATGTGATTTTGCCTTCTGAATATTTGGACACAGGACTGCGTGTTCTGTCCGAGATCGCCTATAGTTCCACATGGACGGAAGAGGACGTTACAATCGAGAAAGATATTATAATCGAGGAGATCAAACAATATGAATCGGATCCAGAGATCAATTTCATAGAGTATATACAGAGTCGTTTCTGGCTTGACCATCCTCTGTCCAAACCGATTCTGGGAACCATTTCTTCGATTCGGGCTGCCACTCATCGGGATTTGATTAGTTTTTATCGCACTTATTACGTTCCAAACAATTCTTTCTTGGTAGTCACCGGTGATTACGACGATGAAGAGTTGCACCAGAAGACCTACCGGCATTTTTCAGCTTGGACGCGTCCTGACACATACAGGCTATTAGATCAACCAATAGTTCTGGAACCATTCAGAAGAGCTTTTAATATACATCATCGCCAAACCAATGCAAGTAAACCCTTTATCGCAGCAGTTTTACCGGATTTGAGCGACATTCATCCCCAGAGTGATGAATTGGCGATCGCAACACAAATGTTCTGTTTGGGAAATGGCAGTTTTCTGTACCGCCGCATGGTGGAAAAAGAAAAACTATGCTCATACATCAAAGTACATTCCATCAGTGGTCTGATGACCGGATTCATGGTCATCCTCCTCTTCCCCATTGATATCAGCAAATCTCAGACGATTGCCGAAGTATTTTTTGATGAACTAAACAAAATGCGTCATTTGCCTCTCAATCCGAATGATTTTGATCTGGCTATCAAGGACTTGTTCTATTCTTGGCAATACACCTTCGATTCTACCGATCATCTGGCAAGTGCTCTGGCTGAAGAGGAATTTCTGGGTGGTTTTAACCGTTTGTACGAGTATGGTGAAAGGATCAGCAGCAAAAAAATCAGTGGAGTCAAAGAAGCCATTTCCCTGTACTGGCATCCGGATTTCATTCAGGTCTATACTCAATCCTATACTGAATCACCCATTCTTCAAAGTAGCGATTTTTTCTCTATTGTTCCTGACCGTACTCTGTCCCCAACTGCTAAAGACAAACACCCTATGATCGAGATACAACAAACTTTGATGGCAATACCGCCTCCCATCGGCAAACGCAATAAACTGATTGAATTTCACTACAATCAGTATCATTTCACTTTGGCCAATGGCTTGAGAGTCATCCTGCACAGAAAGGATCTTGGCGAGAGCATTGGTATCGCCCTTGCCTCGTCTCTGTCACAGTTAAGCGACCCTCTTGACAAACGTGGCTTGAACTTTTTGACCTCGACCGCTCTGCTCTATGGATCAAAACACCTTGATTACCACAAGATCAGATCCTACTCTCGGGAAATCGGTTGTAAGATCCGTATAAGTCATCAAACGGACTACACCTTACTCAGAGCAAAATGCCTTAATGTCAATATTGAACATACTCTTGCCCTCGTCGCTGAGCTGTTTTATCGTCCCGCGTTCAAACCTTACTACACAGCCCTCATAAAACGAAATGTCATGGATAGTATAAGGCGGGAATCAGATTATCCTGGAGTCCATGCCTATAATCTGTGGTTCAGAATGCTTTGTGGAAGTAGAACTAATCTACACCGAGCCAGTGGCTCAATATCTGATATCAGCAAGATCACCCATAAAGATGTAACTAATTGGTATTATGATCATTATACCCCCGGCAACTTTTGTCTATGCCTGGCTGGATCATTCGACCCCGAGCTAGTTTCTGCTCTTTGCCAGAAGTATTTTGATGTTCCTAACCCTGTGGGTAAGCCAATTGTAAACAGACCTGTTTTTCAGATCAGCCACCAAAAAAGCAGGATAAAGTCGATTCAATCTCCTCAGTCCTATATCCATTTGGGAGGATTTGGCTGTGCTGCATCAGATAGGCAGCACAACACCCCCTTTCATTTGCTCGCACAGGTCTTGGGTGGTGAATTGAATTCACGGTTTTATATGGTTTTACGGGAGCAATTTGGTTATGCTTACCAATGTGGATTGGAGTTTCATGCATGTCAGTACGCTGGTTTTTGGAATGCCTATGCTTATTGTGATTCTGATGATTGGAAAGCGACTTGCCGGATCATGCACGAAATACTGGATGAAGTATGTGAAAACGGTATAAGTGCCGATGAACTCAATACTGCTCAAAACTACCTGATCGGCATGAGGCGTTTGGAAGAGGAGAGCGTTGGGTGGCAAGCCTCCACTATAGCTATGCTACACGCCCTTGGCTATGAACCGGATTATTACTTTGACCTGGAATCACGTATCCGGGAAATTGATCTTGACCTGATCAGATCAACTGCCCGAAAATGGCTCAATAAAGATAACCGATTCTTGCACGTATTGCACTAATATGATATACATTGCCGGGTTGGACATAGGTTCTCGCAATACCAAACTGGTGATCTGGTCTCCTGAAAAGCAAAAAATAGTATCCAGTAGATATCTCCCGACCGGTATCGATCCCCTGGATACGGTAAATACCTTACTCTCTTTGCTATCGCATCAAGAGAATATTAATTCTTCTGACATTGGTTCTCTGTATGTTACCGGCTATGGCAGACAACTTTGCATAAATGCGGACAAGTCGGTCACCGAGATCTCTGCCCATGCCCACGGGGTGAGATATTATCATCCGGATTGCAGGACTATCATCGATATCGGTGGTCAGGATGCCAAAATAATCGAACTGGATCAATTCGGCAGGATCACAGATTTTGTTATGAACGACAAGTGTGCCGCCGGCACAGGAAGATTCCTCGAAATGACAGCGATCCGGCTTAATTGTTCATGCGATGCTCTGTCAGGTCTGGCGGCTTCCAAAGACGTCGATTTGTCTCTGTCATCGACTTGCGTCGTATTTGCAGAATCCGAGATCATCAGTTTGATAGCGGCTGGCGAAAAAGCCACCAATATCGCCCATGCCGTTCATTCCTCGATTGCCAGAAGAATTACGGCTCAAATGGCTGCGGTCGATGTCACGGCTCCGATCATTTTTACCGGTGGCGTTGCCAGAAACACTGACCTGGCGCTATGTCTTGCCCATGAGTTGCATACCACTGTCATTCGTCCCCCTGATCCCGAAATGACCGGTGCTTTGGGTGCCGCCCTGATGGCTGCTTATGAGCAAAATTGACTATCATATTCATGCTGAGTATAGCATTGACAGCTCCATCAAGGCAATAGATTTGATCCGGTTAGCCCGTGATCTTGACTATAGAGCGCTGGCATTTACCGAACACTTGGATCTTCTGCCTTGGGAAGCCGGTCTTTACGGTATTCCTAACCTCACTCGTTATAAGCAACACATTACCCAATTGCAAATTATGAATCCCGATATCAGAATTGTCTGTGGTATCGAAGTCGGAGATTACCATAGGATAAAAGAATACGCTGCCAATATACTCCAGATCCAACCCTTCGATCTGATCATTGGTTCAGTCCATTTTCTCACCGACCGCACCAATGTGTCGGTCCCACTTGATCCACCACTTTCCCCAAGCCAGATCAGGGATTATTACGAACAGAATCTGTGCCTGGTCTCTGAATGCGACATCCACATATTGGCTCATCTTGGCGTATTCAAAAGGTATTATCTTGTCCCCCCCGATGAATCTCATTGCACCAACGTGATCAATGCTATCTTCGATACGATGATCGAACGTAATATAGCTCTGGAAGTAAATCTCTCGTCCATGCGCAAACCCTACAACCAGCCAGCACCGGAACTCGATTATGTGCAGATCTATGCTCAGCGCGGTGGAAAACTCATATCGATCGGCTCTGATTCTCACCATCTTGAACATTTTGATCAATACTACGACGATATAGTTACTCTCGATCTGTTGCATAATTTTACTTTATTGGATCCGGATCACCTTACAAAGACTGTTGCACATGCAAGTGGACATAAAGTATAGATAAATAATTATTGACAAATTAGAAGCGTTGATTGTATTGTCTTTATAACAACACAGGAGCTAACCATGGAAAAGCAGACAATAACCATCGCCGATCAGGAGTTTGTCAATCCCCTGG
>JBBISI010000021.1:0-35743 GCA_037441405.1 Candidatus Cloacimonadota bacterium | reverse complement strand
GCGGAGGCTCGCTATATACAGTCGGTGAAATACTGGAGTGCTATAACAATTCGGTCTGATCCTGTGGCGGCGGCGGATAGCAGCTGTTTGGCACTTCTGGTTTGCCTTTCATAAGGAATACGGCGACCGGCACAACGATACCGCTACGAGATTCAGCCAAAGACCCATCCCGACAACTCCCAGATATAAAGACACCGGAAATGGGATGTGCGAGGTAAAAAACGCATTTTCCTTGACATATAGGGTAAGGGGAAATGAGTGTGGCGCAGCGGGTGGATTGGGTGTGGATTCACCATCGGCAGCGTATAAATGTTGATGATATAGAGGAGAACCGATGTCTTTTTTGGATTTTTTCGGAATGATGGCGAATGATATAGCCATCGACTTGGGAACGGCTAATACTTTGGTTTACAAAAAACATGGCGGGATCGTTATCGACGAACCCTCAGTGGTTGCGGTCTCGACCGACAATAAAAAGATCATCGCCATCGGCAGCCAGGCAAAGATGATGCTGGGGAAGAATCCCGATGAGGTGCGCGTGATCAAACCCCTCAAAGATGGAGTGATCGCCGATTTCCAAGTGACGGAACTGATGTTGCGCAACCTGATCCTGCGGGCGCAAAAAAAGCGTCTGCTGGTGAGACCGCGGGTCATCGTTTGCGTTCCCTCCGGGATCACGGAAGTAGAAAAACGGGCCGTACGCGATAGTGCCTTGCATGCCGGAGCGCGTGAAGTATATCTGATCAGCGAACCGATAGCGGCTGCGATCGGCGCTGATCTACCGATCGATCAAGCATGCGGAAATATGGTAATGGATATCGGCGGTGGCACCAGCGAGATTGCTGTTATCTCCCTCTCTCATATCGTGGTTCACAATTCCATCCGCATCGGCGGTGACAAAATGGATACCGATATCATCAATTACCTGCGCAAGAAAAATAACCTCTTCGTGGGCTTACAGACCGCTGAGAAAATCAAAATGGAGATCGGCAGCGCTTATCAACTCAAGCAGGAACTTACGATGGACGTCCGCGGCAGAGATATTGTAACGGGCTATCCCGTCACCATCAAAATCACCTCCGAAGAGATCCGCGAGGCGATCAGCGAAACCGTAAGCTCCATGATCGATGCCATCAAACGCCTCTTTGAACGGACGGCTCCCGAGCTTGCCGCCGATATCGCCGAACGCGGGATTTTCCTTACCGGTGGTGGTGCCCTGCTCAAAGGCCTGGATGATAGAATTCGGAAAACGGTCGATCTGCCGGTTCTGGTCGTGCCTGATCCTCTGGAATGCGTGGTGAAAGGAGCGGGCAAGGTCTTGGATGACATTGACCGCTACCGTGAGGTATTGATCAAACGTATCGAAGATTGATCCGGTCCGCAATGGAACCCGTAAAAACAGGAGGTAGAGGTGCTAAAGCGTTACCTGGTGCCGGTTGTCTTTGTCCTGTTCGCGGTATTGATGCTGCTGGGAACCAGTGAGAGTCGTCAGCGTAAAGCGGCTTGGTTTGGCAGAACCGTACTGATCCCCTACGTGGGATCGGTGCGATCGATCCAGTCAGTACGCTCGCTAAAAGCGGAAGTATATACTCTGCAAAGCGAGATCACGCGGCATCAATTGCACAATTTGGAATTAACCAATCGACTCAAGGAATATACCGAAGCGCAATCGATCAGTTTTGCTCACGAAAAATCCAGAATCGTCCTGGCAGAATTGATCGGTTATGCGGGAGCTTTTCACGAGCGCAACCTGATCATCAACAAGGGCAAAGGCAGCCAGATAAAGGCAAATGATCCCGTGATCTCACCACATGGGATCATCGGAAAGATCGTTCTTGTCTCGGATACTTACTCCGTCGTCCTGCCCCTGAATAATCCCCAGTTCCAACTCCCCGTGATGGATAAGGCGACCAGCGTGCAGGGCATTCTCCAATCGGATATCAGTGGCAAGGTCCGTATGAATCTGATCCGCCTGGGATCACAGATCAGCGTCGGCGATACGATCGTCACTTCCAATCTCTCCAGACTATTTCCCAAGGGTTATCCGGTCGGCAGGATCGAAAGGATACAGGAATCACAGGACAATCTCTTTATTAGCGCAGAAATCACACCCTTTGCCCAGATCGAAAACCTGGAACACGTCTTTGTCCTCGACCGCAAGGAGGAGGGGTAACGGCCATGAGGAACGGATGTTTGGCTTGACTGTTTGGATAGCGATGCAGGGTTTGCTCTTATTGTATCTGCAGATTCTGCTGCTGCCGGGGATAGCGGTATGGAATGTGACGCCGAATTTGCTCTTGCCCTGGGTGATCTTCACGATATGGAAGAAACCATTTATCAATGGGATATCGGTCGCTTTTGCGATCGGATTGATGTTTGATGTGATGGCACCGGAGACCTTTGGGCTGCATGCGCTGATATTTGTCCTGACCGGTATCCTGATCGACTTTTTGAGACAGCCATTTGAAGCGGATAGTTTTGTCGCCATCGTCATCGCCATCATCGCGGCAAATCTGGTCTATGCAACGTTGAATATGTTCGCTTGGGGTTTGCTTAATGGCTTTGACTGGGCATTATTGGAGGTGGGTGCGATCGGCTTGGCTTATAATCTGGTGTTTAGTTTTACCGTGTTTTGGGCGATGCAGTTTTTGTCCAAACTCCGGGTAGTGATCACGCATGATTGACATGACTCCGGTCAAACTCTTCCGGATCGTTACTGCCGTCTTTTTTATCACCCTGTTAGTTGCCCTTTTCCGGCTCCAAGTTGTGCAGGGCAAGTATTACCAAAAGATAGCGGAGAGCAATTTTGTCCGCCTACGACGGCTGACCGCCACCCGCGGCGAGATCTATGACCATAAATACCGTCCGATCGTGACTAACATTCCATCCCACAACCTCTACCTTACCTCGGGAAAGATCAGCAATCTGCCGGCCTTGGCTGCGTTTTTACACCGTTACTTTGAGATCTCGGAAAGCGATCTCCGCAGCATGGTGGATCGCAATCGCTTTCGCACTTACGAAGAGATCCTGGTTAGCGAGAATATTCCCTATGAGATGGTATTGGCTATCTCGGAGGATTTGAACTACTATCCCGAGCTCAGTTTCCGCATCGGTTCCACGCGGCATTACCACTATTCAAATCACTTCACCGGTTACGTAGGCAGGATCAATGAATCCGAATTTAAGACCTACCAACATGAGGGCTATTCGCTGAATAGCCATATTGGCAAGACGGGGTTGGAACGCTATTATGAAGTTCTTTTGAGGGGTAGTGACGGCAGAGAGGTCGTGCAAGTGGATGCGCTGGGCAGAAGTTTGAATCTCTTCCGGATGGAAGGCATGATTCCACCGGTCAATGGCTTGAATATGATCCTCACCATCGATAACGACCTGCAGACCTATGCCTCGGAGATATTTCCCGCTGACCGCCGGGGAGCGATCGTGGTCATGGATGCCAGGAGCGGAGGGGTTCTGGCGTATGTCAGCCATCCCAAATATGACCCCAATCTCTTTATGCAACGACTGAGTGCTGAGGCCTGGAGCGCGCTTGTTGACGACCCCGCCAAGCCGATGATGGATCGGGTGATCCATGCCGCCTATCAGCCGGGATCGGTATTCAAACCCATTACCGGTTCGCTGGGATTTCACAAAGGAATCAACGATCACAATACTCGTTTTTCCCCCTGTATCGGTGGCTTGCAGGTAGGTAACCGGTTCTTCCGTTGCTGGTATGCTGCCGGGCATGGTTCGGTCACCTTTGTTGATGCGATCAAGGTTTCATGTAACGTGTATTTCTACGACCTGTCCATGATACTTGATCTGGACGATTTTCATGATTGGACACGGAAGAACCGTCTGGCAATGGAGACAGGGATCGATCTGCCCAATGAACGGCGTGGCTTTTTCCCCAATGTGGAGTGGTATCGTAATACATTTGGCAGAAACGTATCCATCACCGGTCACAAGGTCAATCTCTCCATCGGTCAGGCGGAAGTCCTGACCACACCGTTGCAGATATGTGCTTTTTATACGGCAATTGCCAATAATGGAACCTGGCTCCAACCCCACCTCCTGAAGAGTACTTTCGGTAGAGGACGCTTGACCAGGGATCAAATTGACCCCATCAAAAGATACAAACTTCCCATCTCCCCGCAAACGATGCGTCTGATCCATGAGGGAATGTATGCCGTTAGCAATTCTCCAGGAGGAACCGCCACCCACATCCAGGTGTCAGGTGCCAGGGTATTTAGTAAAACGGGTTCCGCCGAGAATCCAATGGGAAAACTCACTCATGCCTGGTATGCCGGTTATATCGTGACCGACCAGCCAGAAATCGTGGTAACGGTTTTTATGGAAAATGCCGGTGGTGGCGGTTCGGTCTCTGCTCCCGTTGCCAATCAAATATTCAATTACTACATGGGCAATTACGACGTCATTAAGGCACCTGTGATCATCCCGCAACACCTTCGCCAGCCGGATGATGTGAATGGCATGGAGGATGATCCCTCGCCGGCTATCATCGAGCCCCGTACACCTATGCCATCCTCCGAGACCATCACCAATGGTTAACCGCAAGAAGTTTGATTTTGTCCTTGCCACATTGTTGTTGCTGCTGATCCTGTGCGGTTCCATTGCTATCTTTACAGCGTCCACCAGCAAACTTGGGGATCAAATCACCACAATGAACTATTGGTGGAAACATCTGATCTTTACGGGTCTTTTGATCGGATTGCTCATACTCTTGCTCAAGGTTCCATTGCCGATTTTCGAGGCACTGGTATTGCCGCTTTATCTGTTGAATCTGGTTGCTTTGGTGTTGGTTCTGTTCACGCCTCCGATCAATAATTCCCACCGGTGGTTCGTGTTTTATGGCTTTAGTTATCAACCATCTGAAAGCGCAAAACTCTTGACAATATTGATGGCATCCAGAATGCTTGCCAAAGAGCACCTGAGTGACTTCAGGCAATTGATTTATGGTTTGGGAATCGTGCTGGTGCCGGTCTTGCTGATCATCATGGAACCGGATTTGGGCACGACTCTGGTGTTTTTTACCAGTTTGCTTGCCATGTATGTCGCTGCCGGTCTGCCGTTGTTTTATGTGCTCTTGATCATCAGTCCGGTGATCAGCATATTGACCTCGGTGTATTGGCTGGTTCTGGTCATCTGGATCATCTTGCTGATCTATGTGCTGATGCGGGCCCGCCTGACTTGGGTGGTGATCACGGTGGCAGTGATCATCAATGTGTTCATTAGTTTGATCATGCCGGTCGTCTGGAACAGCATGAAGCATTACCAGCAGAACCGGATATTGACTTTTATCGATCCGATGCGGGATCCCTTGGGCGCCGGATATCAGATCATCCAGTCCAAGATCGCCATCGGGTCGGGAGCGATAACCGGCAAGGGCTGGTTGGAAGGAACGCAAAAGAATATGAATTTTTTGCCTGAGCATCATACAGATTTTATTTTCTCCGTGATCGGCGAAGAATTTGGTTTCTTTGGCAGCATGCTGGTATTGCTCTTGTTTTTCCTGTTTTTCTGGCGGATATCCATAGCGATAGGAGAATTCAAGGTGCGGGAAAGGAAGATCGTTGCCAGCGGCATATTTGCCTGGCTGATGACTCAGACCTTTATCAATATGGGTATGAATATCGGATTGGTGCCCGCAACCGGCATACCGTTGCCATTTATCAGCTACGGCGGCTCCAGTTTGTTGATCAACGGTCTGGCAGTCGGCGTCGTCCTTAAGTATTTGAATGAGAGAGGATTCATGAAATGAAACGATGTTTATTATGGTTTACTGCAATTCTTACGTTGCTGCTGTCATCCTGCTTTCTGGGTTCGTCCCTGCTATTTCTTGAGTCCGATGCCGTAGGTAAACCCAATCTAGTCACCAACTCTGATTTCGAGAGCAAGACCAAGCAAAAAAACCAGTTACCTCCTGGGTGGATATTGAATCCCAGTGGTTTGTTACTCAGGGAGACCATTGTCTGTGATCCAACCGTCTATGCATCAGGCACACAATCTCTGAAGGTGGTCAATACCCAGCGCAGATTGATCCTGCTCTCGGAGCCTTTCCGGATCGATCCCTGGAATGGCTACTATGTCCGGGCGTCGGTCAAGACCGCCAATCCACGAGGGGCGGAGATCATTCTCAGGATCCAGACCTATGCGGAGGACGGCACCATCATAAATAACTTCCGCACCAGGATAAAAGGCGATAGCAATTGGAAACGAGGAAGTATCAGCGCTGGATTTATCAGGAAAAAGTCCACTTTTGCCCGCATCCTGGTTGTTATTCCGCCCACGGAAGAGTATCCTGTCTGGATCGATGATGTAGGTTGTTTCTCGGTGCATCGTTTTATTCTCGACTAATATGCGTGTGGTGCTGCAAAGGGTAAACAACGGATCCGTTACGGTCGATGGACAGATCCATGGCTGCATCGGAAAAGGATTGGTGGTCCTGGTTGGTTTTGGTCATGGCGATGATGCCGATACCGTTCACAGGATGTGTCGCAAGATACTCCAATTGCGTATCTTTGAAGATGAGGACGGTAAAATGAACCGGCCGGTAACCGATATCGCCGGGGAACTCCTTATCATTTCTCAGTTTACTCTCTACGCCGATTGCCGACGCGGAAACCGTCCTGACTTTATCCAGGCGATGTCACCCCAGGCAGCGGAGGCATTGTATAATGTTTTCGTTCAAGTGATGCAGGGCTCCGGACTCCGAATCCAAACCGGCAAATTTGCTGCATACATGCAGGTTGCCCTGGTCAATGACGGTCCGGTCTGCATCATCCTTGATTCCGGTATCAAATCGGAACAAATACTGCACTTGCATGAATAAGAGATTTTCTTGCAGGCGGATGCCTTTCCGCAAATTGTTTATATCATGAGGTTTCAGATGTATAAGAGAATGATCGTCTTTGTAATGAGTATGTTGATGCTGGCCGGTTTGGTTGCCGCACCGGTGACGGCATTACCGCTAAAATTCCATCAGCCCGATGGCAGCCCCATTGAGATCTATGCCAGTGGTGACGAATTTCACAACTGGCTGCATGATTCTGACGGATATACTATCGTCAGATCCGAGCCGGACGGCTGGTATGTGTATGCCTTGCCGGACGGTGAAGGCATTGCGCCATCCGCTCATCGCGTGGGCGTCGATCTGCCTCATGCACGGGGCTTGCAACCGGGGATCAATCTCAGCCAGCGCGCCATCGAAGCCAAATATGATTTTTATAGTAATATCCGCACTTATGACAACGCGCGGGCACCTTCCACCGGTCAGTTTAACAATATCGTCGCTTTCATCCGTTTTGCCAACGACCCGCCCTTTGCCGATCCAATCGGGTTTTATGACAATATGTTCAACAACGATGCTCCCAATGCCAATTCCATGAAGAACTACTTCACCAATGTCTCCTACAATCAACTCAATATCGATTCCTTCTTTTACCCGCAACCTAATGGCACGGTTGTCGTTGCCTACATCGATAGCCAGCCTCGTAATTATTACCGACCCCTGTCTGCCTCCAATCCCATCGGATATGACGTAAATGACTTTGAAGAACGGCTCTATCGGGAACACACGCTTTTGGCCAATTGCATTGCCCACATTGCTCCGATGATACCTACGGATCTTGTGATCGACAGCGATGCCGATGGATTTGTGGACAACGTCTGCTTTATCATTCAAGGACAGCCGGATGGCTGGGCTGAATTGCTCTGGCCCCACCGCTGGGTCTTGTACAGCGTGTCCGCATACATCGGAAATGCCCGCGTCTGGGACTTCAATTTCCAGTTGGAATCGTTTCTGTACAGTTCGGCCGCCAGCGTCCTGGCGCACGAGATGTTCCATTCTCTCAGCGCACCGGATCTTTATCGCTACTACGATGATACGATCAATCCCATCGGTGTCTGGGATTTGATGGCGAGCAATACCAATCCGCCTCAACAGACCAACGCCTGGATGAAATTCCGCTACGGCAATTGGCTGCCCACACCACCAATGATCACCCAATCCGGAACCTATACGCTTCATCCTTTGGCATCATCCGCAACCAATAACGCCTATCGTATCTCTTCCTGGCGCAGTTTTGAATCATACGTGATCGAATACCGTAAACCGCATGGGATCTATGACACCACTTTGCCTGGTTCCGGCTTGCTGGTTTATCGTCTGGACACACGTGAAAACGGTAACGCTGAGGGACCTCCTGACGAGATGTATGCCTTTCGTCCGGGAGGGGTCAATACCACTACCAACGGCATTATCTCCCAGGCATTTTTCTCGGCGCAAAGCGGCCGGCGAGAAATAAGCGAATCCACCACTCCCAATGGTTTTACCGGCAACAACCTCCCCGGAGGACTGGATATCTACGATATCGGTTTTGCCGGAGATACGATCACTTTCAAGGTAGCCATCTCCGATGTCCAGGTCACTGCACCACGCCAGGGCAACGTCTGGTTTACCGGATTGATGAAGAACATCACCTGGAAAGCCAGGTCATCAACCGGTAACGTCAGGATCGAATTCTCGGTGGATAACGGCGTAACTTGGCAGATCATTACCAACAGCACACCCAATAATGGATCCTATGCCTGGAGTGTGCCCTATTATAATTCCGGTCAGTGCTTTGTCCGCGTCACGCTACTTTCAAACAACCAAAGCGACACCAATAATTATCCCTTCACCATTATCGGTGAGATCTCCTCCCCGGTCGCCATTTATCCCGAAGATGGTGCGGCGAACGTTCCCAATAATCCCACCTTCCAGTGGAGCGCAGTGCTCGGCGCCACCACTTATAACTTCCAACTTTCTACTTCGCCGGCTTTTGACAGTTTCATTGTCAATCAGTTAAATCTCAACGCCACTACATTCACCGCATCCTGGCTGGAGCCATACTCCACCTATTACTGGCGAGTGCAAGCCAATAGCGAGATCGGACCCGGCGAATTTTGCACCATCCGCAGTTTTACCACCGGACCGATCACCGCTCTGCCCGGCATTCCAACCCTCGTCCAACCAACCCAGGCAGCCTCCAATCAATATCTCAATCCCGTCCTGGTATGGCTTCCCGGCACTTATGCCGATACATATCACGTCCAACTTTCCTCCAATGTCCACTTCGCCAGCGATGTAATAGAATATATGGATGTGCCGGTGACCACGTTCCGAGTGACCGATCTGCTCCAAGCCCACACCCAATATTACTGGCGAGTCCGCTCCTCCAATTATGCGGGATTCAGTTTCTTTTCTGTGATCCGTCGCTTTACCACAGGAAATGCCGTAAGCATCGAAAACAGCGATTCCGTTACCCCGGTCACGCGCCTCAAGGGCAATTATCCCAATCCCTTCAATCCCTCCACCACCATCGCCTTTGATGTAGCCAAACTCAGCGAACCCATCACACTAAGCATTTACAACACCAAAGGACAGACCATCCGCAACCTTTTCTCCGGCTATCCCCTGCGGCATAATATGTCCCTGGTCTGGGACGGGAAGGATGATAATGGAATAGGCGTCTCCACCGGGATCTATTTCTATCGATTGCACAGCCCCAGTTTTGATCAGACCCGCAAGATGATCCTGATCAAGTAGATCACGTTTTCTGCGTTTAACATTTTTCTTGGCGGAGATTAATATAGTTCCGCTTTTTTGTGCACCTAGGACCTTAGTCCTTCGCTGCCGTTGAGGAGCTTTCCAAAGCTCCGACATTCTCGCTACCCGATTTTCGGTTCTCGTTGGTATCCGAAAGATCGGAATCCTCAGCAACCAACGGCATCAATATGCTATGCTACGATCTGTGGCGGGAGATCCGCGTTTTTGCTCCGGAAGGTTCATACCTGCCTTCATATCTTCGAATAATTCGGAGAATTGATTTGTTTGTGCTTGTCCTCCTTGCTTGATAACCTTAGTATAACCTTAGTATAACCTTACGGCCGTAAGGTTATACTAAGGTTATTGAACAGGGAGGATAATGGCTGAAACACCATTCCGCTTGAACCTAAACCCTCTTTGGACCATTGAATGATTTTAAGCGGTGGACTTGATGGTTATGTCCAAGCAATCCGAGGACAAAATCCGTTGATTTACGGCTTCCGCTGGAGTGAGGGACGAAACTACTTTCTCACGTTCTCGATGTCAAAAGATCCCAATGGTGTTGCACATATTGGGATCATCGGATTATGAGATGAGAATTATCTACATATACTTTTTTCCGTATCCGTGTGTAACGGTCTTTAAGTATTTCAGCTAATTGCTACCCTACTGCAACATGGCGATCTAGCTCACCGTGTGTTTTTGCTATGTGCAAAGGTCTCTTACTGGATACATCACGGCTTGTTTTACCGCCTAAAAAAGTTGGCATCGTTCCTTTTTACCTTGCCCGGTCGCTTTAATCACGCGGTTACTCCCCCTTGATCAAGCGTCAATAACAACGCGTGATTCAGGGAGGATAATTACTTGAGTGAGAGAGGTAAGCAGCAAATGAAACCCCGTCAAGAAACTCCATCGGATTGGTCAGCGGGAACAGCGTTTCATTCGATAAGCGCCGAGGATGGCGGAATAGGTTTGGCGATTGATTTTCAGGATGGTATCGAGATCGGGAGCAGGGATATTGGGTTGGGCGTCAATGGCGTCCCTGACAATACGGTGGATGTCCGTGAACGAGATCACACCCCGTAGAAAGAGTTTTTGGGCGGCTTCATTGGCAGAATTCAACACGGTGGGCATGATACCCCCGGCGCGGGCGACCTCAAGTCCGGTAAAGAACAGGGGATAGCGCTCGGGTTCCATAGGCAGAAAGGTCAGGGCGTTGAGACGCAACAGATCGGTACTAACCAATCCGGAATCAAGCCGCCGGGGATGGGACAGAGCATAGAGGATGGGGAGGCGCATATCGGGAACGCTGAGTTGCGCCAGGAACGATCCATCCACAAATTCGACCATGGAATGGATCACCGATTGAGGATGGATAAGGGCATTGATCCTTTCATAGGGCAGGTTAAACAGCCAGTGGGCTTCGATCACTTCGAGGGCTTTATTGAACATCGTGGCGGAATCCAGCGTGACTTTGACGCCCATATCCCAATTGGGATGCTTAAGCGCCTGCGGGGGAGTGATGCCATTAAACTGGTCGAGAGGAAGATCAAGGAAAGCGCCACCGGAGGCAGTAAGATACAAGGTGCGGACATCGGTTAAAGGAGCGTTCCCGATCGCTTGGAAAAGGGCGCTATGTTCGCTATCGACAGGAATGATCTCACATGCGTTTGATTCCCTGATTTGTTTTACAAGATGTCCAGCCATGACGAGGGATTCTTTGTTTGCCAGCGCCAGCCGTTTTCCCCGACGAAGGATCGCCATGGTGGAACGTAAGCCGGCCGAACCGCTAATGGCATTGAGTGCGATGTCATAATCCAGATCAGAGAGCAATTTGACTAATTCGTCTTCCCCAAAATAGACGGTGGCGGGGGCAGCGCGATCTCGGATCCCCCGCTTCAAAGCCGGATCCTCGATGCCGGTGAGGACCAGGTGGGGGATGCAGAATTGGCGGGAGATGGTGAGCAATTTGTCATGGTCGCCGTGAGCAGAGGCAAGGATGATCTCAAATTGAACTGCCTGCTCGCGGACGACATCCAAAGTGGAAACGCCGATGGAGCCGGTGGCACCCAAAAGGGCAAGGCGTTTTCTTACCACAGCAGTCCCATTGATACGCGCTGGGAGGAGCCCAGCCCATCAGGCGAGCCGTCACGCCAGGCATAATCGATTTGCAGGCGGTTGAAGCGGATCCCGATGCCGGCAGTGACGCTGTCGATATCATACCCCCCCATAATCAGTAACTGCGGTATCGGCTGCACGCTTAATCCGCCATGAAAATCAGCGCTGAAAACACCAAAAGACGTCGTAGCGGCCGCTTCCCTGCCCTCAGCATGGATCTGGCTGCGCAAGGCTACCTTTACCGGCACCTCACCCGAAAAAACGGCAAAGCAGTAGGCGGTCTCCAGATCAAGATTGGGCACCGCAATCTCATGCGTGCCGTTTTCCCAGAGGATCTGGGTGGAAAAGAAATTACGCAGGTTGGTTCCGATGGACAGCCCCGTCTGCCATTCAGCCAGCAGTCCCAGATCGGCCCCAAAGCCATAGCCATTATTGCCGGCAAGCGAGCGGTAGGCAAACTTGGGCGTCAAGCCAATACTGAAGCGATCATTTAAGCAACGCGCGAAACCGGCATAGAGGATATAATCGTTGTTGCTGACCATCTTCCAGACGATGGGTCGGTTGTCGTTGCTCAAGGTATCGGCAGGATTTTCCAGGCGCGTGAGTTTGATCCGGTCGATTCCAATGTGAGTGATGACGATGCCGGTTGTGTTACCGGAGCCAAAGACGGCGCTCAACTGGTTCTGTTGCATTAAACCCTCAAAGTGTTGCACATGCATCAGTTCCAACCCGCGTTGTCCTGCACTGGAGAGCAAGGCGGGATTCCACCATGCGGGGGAGAGTGAGCCTTTCCAGGTGAGCCCGGTATTTCCCATCGCCTGATTGGCTACACCGGGGGTCAATTGGAAAACCTCGCCGGCATATTTGGTGCCCTGTAGCCCGCTCCATAATAGGATGAGCCCGACAATGACTGGCAGTATTTTGTTTCTCATACCTGTAATCTTCCTTACTGTAACAATATACGCCAAATCGTGAAATTGTAAAGCCAGAACCTAATCCTTATCGCCCGGTTCGCGGATCTGCCGCAATTTGAGTTTTGTCCACCACTCAATGCGTTTGGCGATCTCTTTCTCAAAACCGAAGGCGCCTGGATAGTAGTATTGCTTCTCCTTCATCTGGTCGGGGAAGCATCTTTGGTAGGCGTATTTTTGCTCGAACTCATGATCATATTTATATGCCTTACCGTAACCCAGGTCTTTCATCAATTTGGTAGGGGCATTGCGGATATGGAGAGGTACGCCGTAATGGCTGGTCTGGCGGGCATCATCGGCAGCAGCAGAGTAGGCGGTATAGAGGGCATTGCTCTTGGGTGCGGTAGCGAGATAAACTACCAGTTGCGCCAGCGCATTACTGCACTCGGGCATGCCCATAAAGTGGACGGCTTCCTTCGTCGCAACCGCTTGCAACAAGGCATTGGGATCGGCAAGACCGATATCCTCACTGGCAAACCGCATCAGTCGGCGAACGAGATAGAGCGGATCCTCTCCCGCTTCCAGCATCCGTGCCAACCAATAGAGTCCCGCCTGTGGATCGGACCCGCGCAGGGATTTGTGCAAGGCGGAGATCAAGTTGTAGTGTTCCTCGCGGTTTTTGTCATAGAACATCGTTTTCTTCGCCAGGATCTCAGCCAGACGCGATATAGCTATCTCGGGCGATGACTTCAGGTCGGGAGCGATCATCTCCAGGTCATTGAGTGCCCGTCTGGCATCTCCTCCGCACTGTTGTGCCAGCCAGCCGATGATCTCTTGGCTGCATTCCAATTCCAATTCCCCACAACCGCGGCTGAGGATCGCCATCAGGTCATCCTCGCTCAGCATGTCCAGCACGAAGACGTGACAGCGGGAAAGAAGCGCCGGGATCACTTCAAAAGATGGATTTTCCGTGGTGGCACCGATCAAAATGATGGCACCAGATTCCACAAAAGGCAAAAACGCGTCCTGTTGGGATTTATTGAAGCGATGAATCTCGTCGATGAAGAGGATAGTGGCAAGATTGCGGGTGCGGAAGATGTAGTCGGCATCGCGCATCACGGCTTTGACGTCATTGATGCTGGAGAGAACGGCGCTGAAATTGATGATGGGCTGATCGGTGTAGCTTTCGATGAGCCGGGCGATGGTGGTCTTGCCCGTGCCGGGCGGACCCCACATGATAAATGAATGGAATCTGCGTTCCTGCAGCATCCTCAAGAGTAAAGAACCATCGGAAAGTAACTTGGGCTGCCCAAGGATCTCGTTGATGCTACGAGGACGGATCTTCTCCGCCAGCGGAACTTTGAGGTCAGTCCGTTCCGGCGTGTCAAACATCGACAACTGATCCTGGCGCTTCTTCATTGCTCCAAAAGGATTAGGAATTCGCCCTTGGGCAGGCGTTCCGCTTCACATAGGAGATCGGCGATAGTGGAGATGATCACCCTTTGATCTGGATAAGTAAGTTTGTAAAAGAGGCGGACTCGACGCTCTCCCCCAAGGACACTGCCCATATCCCGAAGCAGTGATTTGAGCCGGTAGGGCGCATCAAGAAAGAAATAATCACAGTCCTGCCGCTGCTTGATCATTTGCAATTCCTGACTACGCCGGTCGCGATTAGCGCTGAGGAAACCGTAATAATGAAACCTGTCCAGACGCTTACCCGCCAACATCAAAGCAGTGGTCAATGCCGAAGCGCCCGGAATGGCATGTACAGTGACATTATGCGCATAACATAATGCCACCAATTCCGCTCCGGGATCGGCAAAGCAAGGGGTTCCAGCATCCGGGATCAGGGCATAGACGCCACTATCATCAAGAAACAAGCGCTTGAATAGATCGATGATTTGATCATCCGTACTGTGCTCATTGAGAATATACAGGGGGATGGTAACATCGGCAATTTTTAGGAGCCGTGATCCTGTCTTATATTCCTCACAGATCAGTCCTTTGGCATCCTGCAAGACCTGAAAGGTGCGGGGATTGAGATCAGTAGGGTTGCCGATTGGCATGGTGATCAGGATCAGGGTGGAATCGTTCATTTCTTACTAATGAAGAGGTCTCCGATTTTGATAAAGGGCACCTTCATCCATCCTGTATTGATAGTCTCGGCAGACAAATCGATGACCTTGTTGAACATGTCAATCACGTTGCCGTTCATCATCGTTTCGCTGATAGGATAGGCGATGCGTCCATCCTCGATGTAGTAACTATTCTTGAGAACGGCGGAAAAATCGCCATTGGGATTGGGACTGCCTTGTGAGACCCGGGGGCAGAGGATGCCGCGTTTGACGGATGCGATCATATCCTGCCAGGAAGCAGTTCCGGGATCTACCACCCAGCCGCTTCCGGGGCCCACAGTTCTTTGTTTGCCGGATTTATTGGCGGCAAAAAGCGAGAGCAGATAATGGCGCAGGATCCCTTTGTCAATGATGGTGGCATCCTCTGCTATATAGCCATCGCTGGTGATCTGGGAGGCGCTGCACAGGTCGCAGGAGCGAGGCATCACCCTCAGGGTAAGTTTGTCGTCCAGGATCTTCTGACCGAGGTGATCCGGGAACCTGCTGGTCTTGAGCATCACGCCATTGCCGATGTGGGTGCCCACGATCTCAAAAAGAAATTCAATGAAACCATAAGGCATGAATATCACATCACCGGTAAAATTCTCAGCGATCGGTCTGGTTCTGGTCTGCTCCGTGATCTGACGGATCAATTCATCGGTGAAGTTCATATCCATCATCGGTCTGGCAAGGTCATCTGTGCTGAAAGTAGTGTAATTGAAAGAGGACATCTTATTGCCCTCCTTGGCGGTGAACATGGTCATAAAATCATAATGACCCAGATTTTCTTTCAGATCAACACCATTGCTATTGGCATACATTACCCGCTGATTAAGGTGAGAAATGGAGGCATCGAACTGTACGCTCGGAAAATCCCTTTTGCACCGGTCAGCAAATTCCACCAGACGGTCACAGACCAGATCGACATCTGGCGCCATCGTGCCCTTTTCAAAGACGGCAGGGGTCTGATACGGTGAGATATCATAGGCAGGATCGGGGTCAGCGGACTGGATGGATTGAAACATCTCGTCTATCGCGTTGCCGATGGCAGTTTCGTCGAGTTGATTTACCGCGACAGAAGCACTGCGCTGATCTTTGATGATGGATAGTCCCAAACTCTGCGAGGCAATGCTGCGCAGGAGGTTCAGTTCTTTGTAGATCACGTTAAATTCTAGCGTATCGTCCATGCTTAGTCGGATGCTTGCTTTATCCGCGCCATGATCCATCAGTTTTTGCAGGGTTTGTTGTACCAGTTTATCATAGTTCATTCTTTCCCTCCGATATTCACCTTACATTTGATCGCTGGACCACCCATCCCGACAGGGATCATCTGCTTTTTGCCACACATCCCCGCACAAGACCAATAAATCTCATCGGAAACCATGCTGATCGACTTGAGCAGATCAAACGCAACACCGGAGATAGTGGTCTCTTTGATGGCATTGCCGAGTTTTCCGTTCTTGATCTCATAGCCCAGGGTCACGCCAAACATAAATTCACTGGTCGCATCCGCCTGTCCGTTGGAGGGATCGATCAGGTAATATCCATCCTCGATGGAAGCGATCATCTCATCCAATTTGCTTGTACCGGGCACGATCATCGTATTGCGCATCCGGATCAATGGTTCATCCGAATAAGCATAGGCACGGGCATTGCCGGTCAGTGGCTGTCCCAATAACTGAGCGCTTTCCTTGTTGTGCATAAAGCGGCGCAGCATGCCATCCTCGATCACCACACAGTCCTCTGCCAAGACGCCTTCATCATCGATAAAGACCGGCACGGGACACAACTGGTCATCCCAAGTATGCGCTACATCGATCAGGGTGACCAAAGGACTGGCCACTTCATTTCCCATATACTCGCCAGCGATGGAACCATTGATCACAAAATCCGCCTCCGTGGTATGACCGATCGCTTCGTGGGAAAGAATGCCCGCCAGCCGCGAATCTAGAACACAATCAAATGTCCCTGCCCGGGCGAAGATGGCTTCTTTTTTGTCCATCAACTGCTGATAGACAATAGCGATCTTCTCATACAGGTCTTTCGGGTCATCAAAATTATCCTCCCACTGACCAAAGCCGCCAAAAATATCCCCGTGCTGCAGAGGCATTCCATCATGGTGACATACCATCATGACATAGAGAATCGTACGTGGTGTCATCGTCCGCAATTCGGCACCATCGGAAGTGGCGATATGTTTCTCCATTTCAAAGACGTTTGAATTGACCAGGCGCGTGCTGAGGTCGGGGTATTTATCCTTGATATGGGTGTCGATCTCGCGCAGGAATTCGATTCTCTGTTGAGTAGTCGCCGCATTCTTCCTCGAAAAGAAGAGATAATCACCGGATGCTGGATTGGCAGGCAGGTTTATTGCAGGCTTACGAGTGCGCTGATGAAGGTTGTGGGCATTGTCGGTCGCCAGGCGGATCGTCTTTTTCATACTGTCATCAGTAATGTCCGGCGAACTTGCCAGCCCCCAAACCCCGTGCTCGAATGAGCGTGCCATGATACCGCTGCTGGCGCTGTTGCTGTTGTAATTTAATATGCCATTCAAAAAGCCGAGTTGACGGTTCCGGTTCTGTTGAACCTTGATTTCGAGGTATCCCGAACTCCCTGACAAAAGGTCTCTTAAATTCAATGTATCCATCTAATTCTCCGGTTAATCCAGTTCAGGATAAAGTGGGAAGCGGGAAGTAAGTTCGCTCACTTCTCTCTTCAATCCGGCCAGGTATTCCTCATTCTCATAGTTTTCGCGGACACGCTTGATAAATCCGGCAATGATTTTCATTTCATTGGATCCCATGCCGCGCGTGGTCACAGAAGGTGTTCCGATGCGGACGCCGGAGGCTACAAACGGCGAGCGGGTGTCAAATGGAACGGTATTTTTATTGACCGTGATACCCGCCAGATCGAGACATTCCTCCATCTTTTTGCCGGAGGGTCCGCCAGATTCTTCGGGTCCCAGATTGATCAGCATCAAATGGGTGTCAGTCCCACCGGAGACCAGATCAAAGCCGTGATCCATTATTGCTTGAGCCAATGCCCTGGCATTTGCTACCACATTGCTCTGATATCGCTTGAATTCAGGTTGTAACGCTTCATGATACGCCATTGCCTTGGCGGCTATGATATGCATCAGCGGACCGCCTTGAATACCGGGAAATACCTTGGCATCGATTTCTTTGGCATATTCTTCGCGGCAAATGATCATACCCGCACGCGGACCGCGAAGCGTCTTATGAGTCGTGGACGTCACCACATCGGCATAAGGAACGGGATTTTGATGCAACCCGGCAGCCACCAGACCTGCGATATGCGCCATATCGACCAATAGTTTTGCTCCACAGGCATTGGCGATCTCACGGAACTTGGCAAAATCGATAGCTCTCGGATAAGCGCTGGCTCCTGCCAGGATCATTCGCGGCTTGTGCTCCATCGCCATCCGATAGAGATTCTCATAATCAAATTGCTCTGTGTCACGGCTGACGTTGTAGTGGATTACATTATAAAACTGGCCGGAAAAACTAAGCGGATGTCCATGCGTCAGATGACCACCATGGGCCAGTTCCAGGGACAGCACCGTATCCCCGGGCTTGCAGATGGCAAAGTATGCGGCCATATTGGCTTGTGATCCGGAATGGGCCTGAACATTGGCATGATCACCCCCAAAGACCTGCTTACAGCGTTCGATCGCCAGTTTTTCCACCTCGTCGATGTACTCGCAGCCACCATAGTATCTGCCATACAGGTTGTAATTGACCTGGCCGGTTTTTTTGCTCCAGCGATAGGGATAACCCTCAGCATACTTGTTGGTCAGGACAGATCCCTGCGCTTCCAGCACTGCCAGAGATGTAAAATTCTCGGAGGCGATCAATTCCAGGTTTTCTCGCTGGCGGACAAGTTCCGCATGCATCGCTGCATAGAGTTCGGGGTCAATTTGCTTGATATACTTCATGGTTGGTTCTCCATCTATTCTTTATCTTTCGAATCATTCCCAAAGGCGCGCGTCTGAACCAATATATGGACGGCTTCTCCCCAACTCTCTAAAAGCGCTTATATGTCAAGTGGTTTGTTCTCATCCTCCCGGAACAGGTGATGCGTGAGACCGCTTTGACCTTGATCCGGCAAGTTGTTCTTGCCACAAATGCGCCTTTCAGGAATTGGATCTATTATGCTCAACGATTAGAAAACCGGGAGATAACGATGGACATAATGCCAGCGATGGAGCACCTCAAACGTTTCTATAACCGCATCGTATTGAACAAACACACCCATGAATTGAAGTATTGGAAAGAACGTTATGATCTGGAAGGCGCCACATTTAGTAATGACTTTTATGCCGAACTCATGCTCTCAATCGCCGATGAACCGGATGACGGATTCCTGACAGGAAAGGCCGTAGCCGATTTCGGTTGCGGACCGCGAGGCAGTTTGATCTGGGCAAACCAGGCAGAACTCCGTATTGGGCTGGACGTCCTTATCCCCCAATACCTCAGATGCTTCGCCACCACTCTTAAATCACATCCGATGCTTTACATCACCTGCACCGAGAATGCCATCCCATTACCGGACAACTATTGCGATGTTGTCTATTCCGTCAATTCCCTTGATCATGCCCGCCACTTGATGACTATGTGCCTGGAAATACGTCGTATCCTAAAGCCCGGCGGTTGGCTGATCGGCAGTTTTAATCTCAATCATACCCCTACGACCACCGAGCCACATCGACTGGGTGAACACACTCTGCGTAAACTGCTCTTCCGTGACTACATTATCCAGCATTGGTGGATCTCCGCACCCGGTCTTCCGGATGATCTATATCGCCCTTTATTCAACCGCAGACCGATCGATCCGGCAGGAGGAAAAGCATACCTTTGGGCAAGGGCACAAAAGCCCACAGTATGATCAGGATATCCGCTACCGAATCGACGGAGCGGCGAAAAAGACCTTTGCAGCATTACCCATAGGAGAAATGTGTCTGAGATTGTGATCAAAAATCGTGAATTTCGCCACAAAACAGGTAAAATCCTCCTGAATATCGCGAATTATCTCATTATCATGGCTTTATGAAGCCATATTGAGGGCAAATCCCAGAATCTGGGCTCACCTCTCCTATACAGGGTTGAAGGAAAGAATTTTCACTGCCCGTAGGATATTGTAAGCCAGGCACCCCATTTAGAGATGGCAGGTAGTTTTTTCCAAACTCACATATCCTGATCGCGGCCAACCATAGCTCCGCTTCAGCGGGCCAAAGTGTACTCCATCACGTAGCGATGCTGAGAAATAGCCTTATTACGCTGCTTTAAGGCATCATCTTCAGGTCCATTCCGCTTACGCTTGTGCATGATCCTGACCCCCAAGTCCGTCTGGTGAAACTCAACCATGATTCCATCAAAAGCACTCTTATACGAGCCAGACTTGGTCAAGCGGTCGCAGGTACTTCTTCACTTTGTCCCAGTTCACCATTTTTTGACCTCTAACCAAAAGTGTTCTATCTGGCTCAGCCTATTCTGAATGTCGTAGTAGGTCATTGTCAACTTATCTTGGTGTATGGCTTATCTCCTGTTCTTGACATGATGACAATATATGGTTCTATCTAACTTGACATGAACTATTAACGATATCTCTATATGGTTCTGAATGAATAAATCTCGACTCCTTTCTACTTGGTTATCGACGCAAGTGCAAAGGTCTTTTCTTTACTTTAATAATTAACTTACTGCAGGATTGATAGTTCCATCCGTTTTCAAATCAGGTTGGTCTCGAGATCTTGCCGAGTACTCGGGAGCATCTCGGGACAAAGGTGGGAAACAGTCGGGTGGAAATATTGCGCGGAAAAGATGAATCAGAGCAGCGTATATAATTGGTGACAAAGCAGATGTGATAGGGTTACGATCGGGGGATCGCCTAATTGATCTCATGCGGTTCGATTTGTTGACGGGAAGCGTCAAGTATTTACCGGCAGATCTTTTCCGTCTTCGATCCAGACCATGAACTAAGACCGATTTTATCGGATCGGGCAGTTGAACCGCCGGGGGAAACCTGGCCACCAGGTAAGTTTTGCCTCAAATTTCTTTGTCCTGGTGTACAAAGCTACTATCATATCAGTAGTAGAAGTTCAGGATACTTTGGAAGCGATCCTTGAATCAAAGATCGGCTCGGACGCTTGATATCATGAGAGGAATTATGAAACAGACCAAAACGATCGGCATAAACGGGATGCACTGCGCATCTTGCAGCGCGCGGGTGGAAAAGTCCCTGTCCCTGATACCTGGGATGATCAAAGCACACGTAAATCTGGCATGGGAAGAAGCAAGCGTGGATTATGACGACCGCAGGATCGATCTGGAAAAGATAAAGCAGGTGATCGGCGGCTTGGGTTACAGCGTGCGGGAAGACGAGATGCAGGAAGGGGACGAGAACATTCGTCAGATGCGCTCCGCCGGTCAGCGGATGTGGCTAACCTGGGCGATCACTCTGGTCATAATGGTCTTTATGTTGCCGCATATGATTCTCGGCAAGATGATCGCAGGTCATCATGTGGATATGTGGACAATGTTTTTCCTCTCTCTGGCGGCGATACTGATCCCGGCGCAGCGGGTCTTTGTATCTGCCTGGCGTTCGGTGCGCAGCGGTTCGGCTAATATGGATGTCCTGATATCATTGGGTGCGATCGCTTCGCTGATCCCGGTCCCGCTCAGTTTTGTCCATCCCGGGATCCAGGGTCATGCGTTTGCCGGACTGGCGGCAATGATCCTTGCCTTTCACCTGACGGGAAGGTATGTGGAAAGCCGGGCACGGGGCAAAGCATCGGAAGCGATCCGCAAACTGATCAATCTTGGCGCCAAGACAGCGCTTATCATTGAGGATGGGATCGAGATGGAAGTGCCGGTGCACAAGATAAAAGCGGGTGATGTCTTTGTCGTGAAGCCGGGGATGAAGATCGCCACCGATGGGATTATCGTCTCGGGAACGGCGAGTATCGATGAATCAATGGCGACGGGTGAATCGCTACCGGTGACGCGGACGGTCAACGACAAGGTCTTGGGCGCAACGCTCAATCTAGATGGCGCGGTGCAGGTAAAGGCGACGAATGTGGGCAGCGATACTTTTCTGGCACAGGTGATCAAACTGGTCAAACAAGCACAACACTCCAAAGTGCCGATCCAGGTGTTGGCTGACCGGATCACCTCCGTCTTCGTGCCAGTTATTCTCGTCCTCGCCGGGCTTACCTTAGCCATTTGGATTTTGGTTCCGGAAAAGATGATAGCTGTTTCTTCGTTGATCATCCGGGTTTTGCCCTTAAATCTGCCTACTGAAGGCATAGCGGCGGCTTTTATGGCATCGATCGCCGTCCTGGTCATTGCCTGTCCCTGCGCTTTGGGTCTGGCAACACCGACCGCGTTGATGGTGGGGAGCGGAATGGGTGCCCAACGTGGCATCCTCATCCGCAATGGCGAAACCTTGCAGACGATGAAAGCCGTCAAGGTGATGGTCTTTGACAAGACGGGAACGCTCACCAGCGGGAAACCTCAACTCTTGAAAACGATCAGTCTCGGGGAAAGCGAACCGCGGGTAATGGAGATAGCGGCATCTTTGGCGGCAGGATCTGAACATCCTTTGTCGGGGGCAATACTCCAAAAAGCGTGGGAAATGGGCATCTCCCCCACCGCTGTCGATGACTTCAAGTCTTTTTCCGGCAAAGGAGTGAGGGCTGAGATCCGGGGACTGGGATACTTTTTGGGTAGCGCAGCATTTTTGGAGGATCACAGGATCCCCATTGCGCCACAGCTGGTGGAAAATCTTAGCCAAGGCTATCTTTACGCCAGCCGGGTCTATCTGGCGGATAAACATAAGGTCCTGGGCTTTTTCTTGATCGCCGATACCTTGAAGCCAGGCGCGATGGAAGTGGTCAATGGCTTGAAAATCAGAGGAATACGCACCGTCATGATCAGCGGAGATAACCGTCGGACTGCGGAAGCGATGGCTGCCCAATGCGGGATCGATGAGGTCATTGCAGAAGTAATGCCTGCCGATAAAGCAAAGCATGTTATGGACTTGCAGTCCAAATTCGGTTGCGTGGCAATGGTCGGTGACGGGATTAATGACGCTCCGGCACTCAAACAGGCGGATATTGGCATCGCCATGGGACAGGGAACCGATATAGCCATCGAGACCGCTGATATCACCATTGTCCGCAGCGATCTGCATGCGTTGTTGGCGGCGGTGAACCTATCGGTCATGACCTTTGGCAAGATCAAACAAAACCTATTCTGGGCTTTCTTTTACAACCTGGTCGCCATTCCGCTGGCAGTTTTGGGACTTTTGCATCCGGTGATCGCCGAGATCGCCATGGCTACGAGTTCGATCACTGTGGTCACGAATGCCAATCTGCTTAAGCGCAAAGGGAAAATGCTTGACGTCAGAGGCAGGGGCATATAATAACGCCCCATGCGATTGATCAAGATAAGTGCTTTGGAATATTTGCTTTGGCTATACATCACCGCCTGCCTGGCGTGGATGGGGGCAAGGCATTGGGAACTGATCGTTCCCGGGATCTTTATCCTGCTTCTTCCGCTTGTGCCCGCCGGGATCCTTGCCGTGATCCCAGGCTCCCTTGGTAAGAAGGTGTTTGGCAAAACCGAGAACTTTCAGAACCCGGGATTCAGGACCTGGCATGCCGAGATGTGGCTGGGCATCATCGTCAGTTTCATGATGGGCTGGATGATCGTGGAGATCAAGCCGGTGACGTTTTTTACGCAGTTTACCAATGCAACGGGTATTATTAACGGTATCTTCAGCCCCAATACGGCAGACTTAGTGCCGATGCTTTATGCGCTGATCGAGACGATCTATCTGGCGTTGATGGCGACGGCATTGGCGATCCCCTTTGCTTTCTTCATAAGTTTCTTTGCCTCCAAGAATTTGATGTCCGGCTCATGGCTGAGCAAAATGGTCTATATCCTGATCAGGACGATCGCCACGGTCTTTCGTTCGATCGAAGCGATCGTCTGGGCGATCATCTTCTGCGTGTGGGTGGGTATCGGACCCTTTGCGGGAATGCTGGCACTTTGGGTCCATTCCATCGCCTCATTGATCAAATTGTATTCGGAACAGATCGAAAACATCGATCAGGGAGCGGTGGAAGCGATCAAAGCGACTGGCGCCCATACTCTGCAGGTATGGCGCTATGCCGTTGTTCCACAGATCCTGGCGCCCTTTTTGGCATTCACTATCTACCGCTGGGATATCAATATCAGGATGGCGACGATCGTCGGATTCGTAGGCGGGGGAGGGATCGGTTTGGCACTTTATCAACAGCAGCAGATGCTTGCCTGGCGTTCGGTGGGGCTGATTATGTGGCTCATTGCACTGGTCGTCTGGGTGATGGACATGATCTCCGGATATATCCGCAATAAACTGGTGACCTGAGGGATCGTGATGATCGATGCATAATGTAAGGTGCACGACCGAGTTAGAGGTATGCCGATGAATATCAATCCCGTGGAAACTATCCTGGCAAAAAGGAACGGTGGTCAGATCGAGCCCGGCGTCTTGAGCAGTTTCATCAAAGGTTATCTGGGTGGCTCCATTCCGGATTATCAGATGTCGGCACTGCTCATGGCAATATACTTTGAAGGCATGAGCACCGGAGAGATCCAGGCGCTTACGCAGTGTTATATCGACTCCGGTCAAAGGATCAGCTTTTCCACTCATCTGCCCACAGCAGATAAGCATTCCACCGGAGGTGTGGGCGATAAGATCAGTTTGATGCTGGCACCTATCGCCGCTGCCTGTGGACTTTATGTGCCGATGATCTCTGGTCGTGGTTTGGGTCATACCGGTGGAACTTTGGACAAACTGGAATCCATCCCTGGACTGAAGACGAGGTTTGATACCGATGACTTTAAGCGCCTGGTGGAAAAGCACGGACTGGCGATGGTAGGACAATCCGATGCACTGGTTCCGGCGGACAGAATGATCTATGCCCTCAGGGATGTGACGGCTACGGTGGAAAGCGTGGGACTGATCACCGCCAGTATCATGAGCAAAAAGGTCGCCGAGGGAACGCGAAGTTTGGTGATCGACCTCAAGGTTGGCAGTGGCGCTTTCATGCCTGATCTTGCGCATGCCGATGCCCTGGCAGAATCCTTGATCAATACCGGCGCGGGCTTTGGACAGAAGGTAAGCGTTGTCTTCAGCAATATGAATTCGCCTTTGGGCGAGTATGTCGGCAATGCACTGGAAGTGATCGAGGCTATCGAATATCTCAAGGGCAATACATACGTTGATACAGAAGAGATCACGAACGCTCTGGTGATCCAGATGCTGCTCAATGCCGGACTGGCAACCGATCAAACGCAAGCGCAGGACATGATCGATAATGCCCTGCATAGCGGCAATGCACTCCAGAAATTTGAGGAGATGATCGTCGCCCAAGGGGGTGACCCGCGGGTAATCGAGAATTATTCCCTATTTGCCCAAGCCAGATATCGGATCCCGATCCTACCCGAGCGGGATGGATGGATCCATCACATCGATTCCAAGCGTATCGGTTATGCCTTGATCCAGGTAAATGCAGGCAGGATGAAGGTCTCCGATGTCATCGATTATGGTGGCGGAGCGCGGCTTGTAGCCAAGATCGGTGACAGGGTATCATCGGTCGGCTCGATCGGTTATGTCTACGCCAATGACGAGGCAATGGCAAACAAAGTAAGCCGGCTGATTGCCAAAGCGTATCATATTGAGCCAGAACCCAGTACTAAGCAAGCGCTCATCTTCAAGACAAGGACTTGCCAATGGTAGGGATGATAAGCAAAAAAGCGCGGCTCATCCTCATCGGCGGCGGCACCTGCTCCGGCAAGACCACGATGGCAAAAGCGATCGACAAACGGCTCAGCGATCAGAAAACGGTGATCCTCTCGCATGACAATTATTACCATGATCTGTCGCATGTCCCGCACGAAGAGGTAGTGAGGGTCAATTTTGACCATCCTAAAGCCATCGACCATGAGTATCTGATCAGTGACATGATCCAAATGCTGTCCGGCGATGCGGTCACTATCCCGGACTATGACTTTGCTACCCATAAACGCATGGAGGGCACCACCTGTATCGCCGATGCAGAAGTGGTGATCCTGGAAGGGATTTTTGCGTTGTATTACCCGGAGTTGCTGGCTTTGGCCGATCTCAAGATCTTTGTGGATACCGATGCCGATTTGCGTTTGGCACGTCGCATCTATCGGGATATTGCTGATCGGGGATTTGTCTTGGAACGGGTGATCGATCAGTATCTGGATACGGTAAAACCCTCGCATGACGCATTTATCGAACCCACCAAGAAAAACGCCGATATCATCATCCCCGGTGAAAAAGAATTTGAGAATGTCCTCTATATGCTCAATGGCTACTTGCTTTATGACCTGATTAGGGGGAAGTGATCTTCCCCGCTTGCTTGCGCCTGAAGATGCATACAAGAGCGCTGTACATACCGGAATCACCATACCGGCAACGAAAAAAATGAAAAATCGCCCCTCATTCCAAAGCAGGTTCTAGTGACCACGGATTTTATCTGACAAAGGCGTTGCACATATCGGAATCGCCTGATATTCCGAATGTGAAAAAGAAATTTCATCTCTCATAACAGCGCCATCAGATGCCGGGCGGTGGCTTCAGCCACTGTTCAGAACGTCACTGGGGACCAGCATGCAAGGGCATCCGGTTTTTTTAAGGACTTTAGCCCGAGAGAAATGCCCTCTTGTTGGATAGAATTCCTACTGTGAATATTCTGCAAATATGTCCCTTGTTCGGACTGAAGTCCTCACATTGTCTGAAAACCCAGAAGGGCGATATGTACACTCACGAGCCGAAACGGTGGTTAAAACCACCACCTGACATCCCGTGACGCAAGAAGGCGGATGATACTGCTTTATCACGACCACAATATCTCTTTCTCTCGACCACAATATCTGGTATTCCCGATAAGTGCAACGCTCCTTGAGAGTTAGTTTGGAAATAGCCATAAAGTCGGCCGCTCTGAATTATTCAATGGCCTGAAGATGGCTTAGATTCGCTTGGGCTGTGTTTCCGCTGTAGCTCTCCTTGCTCAATAACCTTAGTATAACCTTACGGTCGTAAGTTTATTCTAAGGTTATACTAAGGTTATCAAGCACGGAGACAGTGACCATCACGCAGGCATAATCAGGCGAACGGAAGGCATAAACGAATTCATCGGCAAAATCGTTGTTTAAGTTGGCAAAGACCTTCAATAACACCGTATCGTTCGTCCACATCACGAGACATGCTGCAGGCAATGCTAAAGCGGCAGGGTAATTGCCATCAGCAGAGATGAGAAGGACAGGCAATGATCAATAGAATGCGTCTCCTATCATTTACCTAATCCCTATGCAAGAGTTTTTCAATTTTATCGGCTACCTGATCCCGCGAAAATGGTTTCTGGAGAAAGGGGATATCCGGATTTATAACCCCACGGCGGGCAATGATCTCATCGGTATAACCAGATATAAACAACACTTTTAGATCAGGCAGTCGGTTTTTCAATTGATCCGCCAGTTCCTTGCCGTTCATCTCTGGCATGACCACGTCGGTGATCACCAGATCGGGACAGAGTCCATTATCCACTACTGCCGTCAGTGCTTCCATGCCATTGGCCACTGCGGTGACCCGGTATCCCAGTTTCTGGACGATCTTGACGATCAGATTCTTTAGGGACAAGTCGTCTTCTACCAGCAGTATGTGCTGCCCTTTTCCGTTCTTGTAGATTGTTTTTTGGGGCGTTACCTTTTCTGCGAGTGCCTCAAAGACGCGGGGGATCAATATCTTGAAGTGTGATCCCTTTCCGGGCTCGCTATAGACCCAGATCGTTCCCCCCGCTTGCTTGACTATGCCATAAACCATAGGCAGACCCAGTCCGCTGCTGCTACTTTTATCCTTGGTGCTAAAAAACGGCTCAAAGATATGACTCTTGGTCTCCTCATCCATCCCTGAACCCGAGTCCGCAACCCCCATCATGATATACTCGCCTGGTTTGGCGCTGATATGGTGGGCGGCATATTCACGGTCAAGCGAAAAATTGGAAGTCTCAATCCTTAGTGACCCGCCATCGGGCATGGCATCCCGGGCGTTGACGGCCAAATTTAGCAAGACTTGCTCGATCTGTCCGCCATCCATTTTCACGCAACCCAAGTCACCGGCAAGATTCATTGACAATTCAATGTCTTCGCCGATCAGCCGTTCGATCATCTGATGCATGTCGCCAATGACGGCATTCAGATTCAATACTTGGGGACTGACCATTTGTTTGCGGCTGAAGGCCAGTAACTGGCTGGTAAGGTTCTGCGCGCGCTGACCAGCTTTGATGATCTCCGCTACTTCGTGCCAGTGGGGACTCCCCGGCTCGAAGACATGCAGAAGTTCGTCTCCATATCCCAGGATCACCGTGAGTATATTATTAAAGTCATGCGCCACCCCTCCCGCCAATTGGCCGATGGATTCGAGCCGTTGGGATTGCCGCAACTGACGTTCCAATTGGACTTTTTCCGTGATATCGCGATAGATGCCGACTATTCCGATTTGATCTCCTTCGAGTTTGATGGGATTACCCAAAACAGAGACATCGATCAATCTTCCGCTTTTACTGTGACGCTGGGTCTCAAATTGGACTCGCTTTCCCCCTGCCACGGCAGATGTCGCTTCTTCACCCTCGTTTTTAAGGTCTGCCGGCACGATCAGATCGTCGATCTTTCTGCCCAGTGCCTCTTCTGGAGTGTATTCAAAGACCCTGGTAAATTCCTTATTTATCCTCAGGATGTTCTCGTTCTTGTCCAAGACCACGATTGCCTCGGCTGCACCTTCGATGAATCCATCCAAAAAAGCATTGTGCCGCCGCAATTCATCCTCGAATGATCTGCTCTGGGTGATATCGCTCATTATTCCCACCGAACCGACGACTTTTCCCTGCTTGTCCCTGATCGGCGAACCGCTGATGCGCAGCCAGATCTGTTCACCGTTGACCCTGATACCTCGGACTTCATAGGTGCCCATGTGTCCAGAAAGACGTGAAGCATTTTTGTATTTGAACGTATTCCAATCATCAGGATGGATCAGCAATTCGTATCCGACTTTGCCGATCACTTGCTCCGGCTGATAACCGTAGATATTACAACAAGCGGGATTGATGAATTGCACGATGTCATAGTTGTCAACCACGACGACGCCCTCGCTCATAGTATCGAATAAAAGGCGATATTTTTCCTGGATGACCAGCAGCGTTTCCGCTGTCTTCTTCCGGTTCAGCGCCAAGGATGCCATGTGGCTGAAACTGCGTAAGATCTCCAGCGGCGGATCGGACGATCCTTTGGGCATGGCAAGCATGGAAGTACCGTAGAGCTGTTCGTCGACAACGAATGTCAATCCTATGTATCGGTCGGCTTTGATCAACCGGTCGATCGCCCTGCCAATTGATGGGGAGATACCGCCGAAAGTTATCTCGTGCAAGGTTCGTTTCACCCCGATCACCTGCTGGATGATCTCTTGATACGTTTTGTCACGCAGAGGAATGGGAATGCTATCTATCCGGCCTCCCAGAATCCTGCTAACTTGCCTGAATACACTCGAATCAGTATCCACAAACCGGACATAGAGAGCACTTTTATCCGGATCATAGTTCGAGACCATAACCGCCACCGCTCCACTCAATTGGCGTAATTGCTTGGCAATGATCTCTTCCGTCCTGCTTTCAGGTGTAAGATGCGACAGTTCGATGGCGATACTATTCAATTTTGCCAGGTATCGGTTCTGTCTGGCAAGATCAAGTTCCACTTTTTTCTGTTCGCTGATATCCGTGGCAATGTGGATGATGTTAGCGATCTTGCATTGGTCGTCGTAAATCGGGGTACAAGAGACCAAAAAGAACTTGCCCAGTGCCTCCATTTCCATCTCGACCGTTCCTGATCCTTCGCCGGCTATTAGTTTTTGCATCGGGCAACCCTTGGCAGGTTTTTTGCTGCTGGGAGAGTGAAACACTTCGTAGCAGGGCATGCCGATCAGTTTGACAAGTGGTTTACCGGTCAGTTCCAATGTGGCACGATTGGCTGCCAGAAGATGATATTCGGCATCCAGAATTATCGCCGGATTGGCAATCGCCTGGAAGATATCCCCCCAATTCAAGGGACTTACTTGAACCACCTGAGCATTGGTCTCCTGAGGGTCCGTACCTGGCTTTTCACGCCTGTTCACCTTAACCTCCCTGCAGCCGGCATACTACATTGTTGACAATTCGTTTACGGCAGATGCAGCCTATGCTAATATGAAATTGTGTCAATGATATTCTTGCGGAGACGGCTACTTCTTGGTGGCTAAGTGCGGAATCAAGTTCAGGTGGCTTTTTTGAGCGATACCGTGACACAAGTTCCTTCTCCATAAGTGCTTGTGAGGTCGATTAAGCCATCCATCGATCCGATGAGTTTTCTCGCCTCCGACATCCCAATACCGATGCTGGATTGTTAGGTGGTGAAGAATGGCTTCCATATATCTTGCAAATGTTTTGGTTTGATATCGCCCTTATCCTCAACAGCGATCATAACCAGCGATCGATCACGAGGATGATCGCTAAGCCTGATCATCACTTCACCGCTTCCGGAAATGGCTTCCACTGAGTTGTTGATCAAGTTTATTAACCCTTCCCCGAGGCGAAGAAGCTCGCATTTTGCGTGAACCGGATTATCCAGCACGATAGGCTTAATATTGATCCCGTCCAGCAGATTGATCCGGGGAATGAATTTTCGGATAAAATCTTTTAGTTCGATCGCGCTCAGGTCAATCTTGTCCAAATCAGTAAATCTTTGGAATGAACGGGAAAACACTTTGATCTTAGCCACTCTCCCAGGATGAGTTTGATGGATCTTTGTTTATCATCATCCGGCGGCAGTCGCAAAGTCCACCTTGTGCATTTATGACCGACAGAGGGGCTGTTGATGGATCGCAAGCTTGGTCGTGCTGGAAGCCATTTACCGCTACAAATGAAAAACTCTCTATCCGGTCACATGAATTTTCTTGATGATTACCCGTCTTCACTTGGCGGATATGAATCGACATCGTCGTGATTGTCACTTTCCATCGCTGGCAGAGCATACGCATCCAGCGCCAGGATGATGCTTTCGAGCGGGAATCCCTTGCGGAAAAGCGAACTGATAATCTTTTGCCTTGTCCTTTGGCTTAATTGATCTTTATACTTGCAGATCAATTTCTCTATTTCGGCGGTGATGATCGTGATTAGCTCTTCCTGGAGATACATAGCCTCCAGGATCGGCTCCCAGATCTCGCGGGCAATATGGTGCTGCATCAGTTTGGCAACGATCTGCATTCGGCTTTTATTTTTTTGCATGAGAGACTCGATGCAGATGGCGCTGAACCGGGCATCATCAATATACTCAAGGGTGCGGCATTTATCAATAGCGCGATCGATCAGTGAGGGATGAAAGCGGTGACGCTTTAGATAGTTACGGGCTTGATATTCACAGCGTTCGGCAACGGCAAGATAATCCAACAGGAGAGTTTCGGCTTTTTGGTAGAGAAACTCGATACAAGCATCCAGTTCATCAACGGATATCTCTCTTTCCAGGCCATCCACGACAGGGTCATCCGGGCGGAATAAGGTCCGGACCACCCCGCAGCTCAGGATAGCCCAGACTTTATCGTCCAATGTGAGGCAAAGGTCCTTATCAGAATGTTTCTGAATCCTCAGTTTCATCTTCGATTACGGTAATATCCACAGTATCTGGGCTCAATTTGCTGCGCAGTTGTGCCTCGATCTCGGCTCTGAGCGTTTCATTTTCCCGCAGAAAGAGTTTGGTCTTGTCCAAGCCCTGTCCCAACCGCGTTTCGCCATAGGAGAACCACGAACCGCTCTTCTTGATGATCTCAAGATTGCTGGCCATGTCCAGGATGATATCGAGGTGGGAAATCCCTTCGCCGAAGATGATGGGAAATTCCACGGTTTTGAAGGGTGGGGCAAATTTGTTTTTGAGGATTTTGACGCGAGTTCGGGCTCCCACTACCTGATTTTCAGCGCCGGCTTCTTTGATCGCTCCAGCATTACGGACTTCGATACGTACCGAGGAATAGAATTTCAAGGCGACTCCACCGGTGGTGGTCTCGGGATTGACATAGGGCGGAGCGCCGATCTTCATTCTGGTTTGATTGATGAATACTACCGCCGTATTGGATTTGGAGACGATAGCGGTAAGTTTGCGTAACGCTTGTGACATCAACCGTGCTTGCAATCCGACGTGGCTATCGCCCATATTACCCTCGATCTCCTGCCTGGGCACCAGCGCTGCCACCGAATCCACAACGATCAGGTCAACGGCATTACTCCGAACAAGCGTCTCAGTGATCTCCAACGCTTGCTCCCCGCCATCAGGTTGGGAAAGCAGCAAATTATCCACCTGGACGCCCAGTTTGCGCCCATACTTGATATCCAAGGCATGTTCGGCATCGATGAAAGCGACCGAACCTCCCTTTTTCTGAGCCTCTGCCACAATATGCAGAGCAATGGTCGTCTTACCTGATGCTTCCGCACCATAGATCTCCGTGATCCTACCACGGGGAATACCACCGATGCCCAGAGCGATATCCAGATTCAGCGCTCCCGTCGGGATAACGTCCACCACTTTGTTTGGATTATCACCCAAACGCATTACCGTTCCGACACCAAACTTTTTCTCCAGTTGGGAGATGGCGGTTTTGAGGGCAGTATCTTTATTCTTATCCAGCATTATTACCTCCGCTGTCATTATTTGATATTGTCTTTCTCTTGGGCGGGTTGCGGCTCGCCCATTTTGAGATCGAATTGCTCGATCAGATGGTAAGTGGGACCTTCCGGTCTCAGGATGCTCTTGTAAACGCTCAATCGTGAGTAGGGCAAAGGATCGGATTTGATGGGTGCGCCGACTATCTGGCGTTCGTAGCAGATATCCAGCCTCCTTTTGATCCTGCCCAGGGTAACGTGCAGTTTCAATGGCTTTACATCCGGTTCACAACCCAATTGGCGTAGTGGCTTAACCAGTGCTTGGGGAAGCTCAAAGATATCTGGGGACTGGGTTTGGAGTTTGACCCAGATCAATCTGGCCGCCCGGGAGGGATACAATTCGCAACCCCAGAGCAACAGATCGAAAGAATTGAACCGACTGGCAACGCTTTTTACTACTGTGCATAACTCCGCTTGCAGTACGGGATTTACGTCGCCGACAAATAGCACCGTAAGATGCAGATTGCCAGGTTTCACCCAATTTATACCTTGCGGTATCGCCCTGCTCCAGCGCTTCAGCAATGAACGAGCGACTTCTAGATGGGGAGCGGGTAATTCCAGGGCGATGAATATGCGGTCTGCCATCAGCGTTTATAACCGATATCCCTGAGAAATTTGACGCGGTGGGCGATATCGGAATCCAGTTCCAATCCCCTGGGAGAATTGCCGTCAATTACACCAATGATCCCCCTGCCCTGCTCCGTCTGCGCAAGAATTACCTGCACCGGATTGGCGGTGGCACAGAATATCCTGACCACTTCTCGACAGTCCTTGACCGCCGGCAGAACGTTGATCGGGAAGCAATCCCGCAGGATGATCAAAAAACAGTGACCTGCTCCAATACTCAACATATTTTGGGCGGCGATATCCACCAAGTCATAATCAGTGCCGTCCCGACGAACCAGGCAGGGACCAGATGCTTCATTGAATGCCAGTCCAAATTTGATCCCGGGAACGCTATTGACCAGTGTTTCATAGAGATCTTCAACAGTCTTGATAAAATGGCTCTGCCCCAAGATGACGTTGCAGCCCTCGGGGATAACCAGTGGCTCGACAAAAAGCTCCATTATTGACCTCTCGGGTACAATATATATATCGGGAATATCTATCCCAACCGGATACACCGATATCTGAATAGGTTATTTTGTAAATCTATTTCTCTTCGGGATCGCCGGCAGATTCCGCCAGTTTATAAAGAAGTTTCCATTGGGGATGGATAGTGATCTCGGGTTCCGAAGCAGCCAGCATCTCCAAATCATGCAGGCCGATGGTTCCGGTCTCCAGCATATAGAACAACACTTCGATGGCGTGGTCGTATTCCAGACGGTGGAGATAGACGCTGACCAGCGAATATTGCTGGCTTTCACGCTCCAGCCAGCTGGGGTTTTGATCCAGATAACCGATCAGGATATCCCAGAATTCGCCATAATAGATGTAGTCGCAAAATTTGTCGATCGCCTCTCCCATCCGATCGGCAGACAGTCCACCAATTGACTCATCCTGGTTATGTACCAGAATGAACTGCCATAACAGATCAAATTCCATTCTGTTTAATAGAGCTCTTTCCATGGGCTCGCTGTATTGGGCGCCGTAGCCCAGACCATCCACTCTGGCATAGAGTGCCAATGCCTCTTCCTGATCGCCGTGGATAATGCTGAGGATAGTGGCTGCCAACAACAGCGGCTGAATGTCCGGCACTTTCAGGATGTCGGGTATCATAGTTGCAAAGTCGGCTGGGATAAAATAATTCAATTCATTCATGTTGCCGGCGGCGGCAAAAAACGCATCGACAAACAAGCCGGCAAGATGCTCAACTGCCGGAAAATATCCGGGATATAGCGCTATCAATTCTCGCGTCCGCATCACCGCTTCTTCCGTAACTTCTTCCAACCTCACCAGCAGGAGGCGATGCTGCGGCTCATCAGGATAGGTCTCGGCAAGCCAGTTGTAAAAGCGCGAGACCTGCATTTGATCATATTCCCTAAGCGACTTCTGCAGATTAATCCCCGCATGATGATAGTCCGGCTCCACGGCGATCTCTTTGAGTTCTTCCCATCTCTCCAGCATCAGGAATCCCAACGCTTGATAATAAGCAATTCCCTCGATCTCGCCACTCTTGGGAAATCGGTCGAAAAAAGCGATGATCTGTTCCCAATCACCTCGGTTGGCGGCTGATTGCAGACGCAATTCGGCAAGTTCAAAGAACACATCCCGATACCGCCCTTCCTGCTCCAACCGCGCATACAGCAGATCGGCAAAATTAAGGATCACTCCGTCCAATCCCTCGCGGTCGCCAAAGGTATTCAGCAAGTATTGATGGGCAATATTGATCCATTCCGCGTCGTTTTCGATCGCTACCGCCAGAGCGCTGTGGATGGCGGCAATATCCCATTCGACCAGACTGATGAACAGCATCCCAAAATTGCTATTGTCATCTTTGGGATACCTGGCATAGTAAGACCGCAGACTGGGAATGTCCTCCCTCAGCAAGTGCATGCCGTTGGCAGAAAGCACAGATTCCGGCTCAAACGGATATGCTTCCAGGTAAGCAAAAAGCAAGATGCGGTAGGCGCGGTCAAATTCCGGATCAGTCTCGATCAATAGACGGGCACCTTCAATCTTACGGATCGGATCTTCCAAAAACCTCACATACAGATAGTATCCCGTCAGATTCTCTCTTATCAGCGGCAGCAGGGCATCCCGGTCAAGCTTGCCTACTTCCCCGCCAGCGATCCCGGTTCCGGTGAAAAAGGCATCTCGAAAATGCTGCTGACACCCCTCCGAATCAAAGTAATTCCAGACGTTTTGCAGTTCCTCAAGTCGTTCCAGATCATCCGTCTGCTGGACGTATCCCACCAGCAACTGGTTTATCTCTTCGATGTCTCCCAACTTCCAGATCTGATCGATCACTTCATCGATGTTGAATGCACTCAGTATGGCGATCAGTACGCCCATGACAAAAATCAACGCTATCCTTTTGATGCCCATTTTGAACCTCCATGTGTTAATATCATTTTACTTCTCACATCCTGTTTTGACCATACCCCTTGTGTCAAGCCCTTTTTTCACGGCCGATCGGCAAAAAACCAGCCGTCCTCTGACCCCGGATATCATTGAGGAGGACGGCTGATCCGCGTTTCATCGCTTCGGATTACCCATCCGC
>JBBISI010000020.1:26236-36247 GCA_037441405.1 Candidatus Cloacimonadota bacterium | reverse complement strand
GCTGCTGTAAAGATTAGATGCCTATTCATGTGGTTGGCTATCTCGTGACGACAGTTCCTAAGTTGTTCAGGGGTCTTATTGAATAAGTCAGAGTGTTGGTTTGACTTATCTTCCTTGCTTGATAACCTTAGTATAACCTTACGGTTGTAAGGTTATACTAAGGTTATCAAGCAAGGAAGATAGTTTGAAGTCTGAGATGATGAGACCATCACAATGAGCGGTAGATTTGGCGGATCTGCTCCGCAGTGATCTCGAATGGATTATTTGCCATATTGCGGCTGCTCATGACTTCCGGGATGCGCTGGCGGTAAAACTGCTCGTCCAGCGGAAGATCCGCTATAAGCTCAAACTCATCCACCCAGTTGAAAAAGCGCTGTTTATCAATGCCGAGATAAGCCCACAATTGGGCGAGGATATCTCCCACCGCCGGATAGTAGAGCTCCATCACGGGTTTGAGGACAATGCCGTTTGCCAGACCATGCGGGACATTGAACAAACTGGTCAGAGGATAGCCAATGGAGTGTTGGAGCGTTGTGCTGGTGTGCGCTATCGCCATCCCGCCGTACACCGAGGCACGGGCAAGATCCTCCCGGGCCTGAAGGTTCTCAGGTACGCTGATCGCACTTGCCAGAGAATGCATGATCAGCCGGATTCCTTCAAAGATGAGCGGATAGAGCAGGGAGTTGCGCTTGTTCGAGTAAATCCCTTCCAAGAGGTGGCTGAGGGCGTCGATGCCGGTATTGATCGTGACGTGGACTGGTTGGCTAATGGTATATTGAGGGTCGATCACAGCAATTGAGGGGAAAGCAAGATCACTGCCGAATCCCGCTTTCTTTTGTTTGCGGGCATCGGTAAGCACTGAATAAGGCGTGACCTCGGTTCCGGTGCCAGCTGTGGTGGGAATGGCGACGAGTGGAAAGACGTGGTTGAAGGATGCCGTGTCATAGATATGGTCATAGTCAAGGTCATTGGCGGCGGATAGCGAGATGGCTTTGGCGGCATCAACCGGACTGCCCCCGCCGATGGCAATGACATGGTCACAACCCTCACGCTGGAATTCGTCTCTGCCGGTAATGACGGTGTCCAAGTCCGGATTCTCTGTCACCTGGTCAAATTGGTGCCATGATATACCGGAACGATTGAGTAGGGCAATGACCCCATCCAGAGCGCCACTGAGTTGGGCAGAGTGACTGCCGGTTACGATCAACGCCCTCCTACCCAGGTTCGTGACCTTTACGGCTGCCTGTTCCAGGGCTGCCGAGCCGAAAAATACTCTGGTCGGGATATGGAAGTTCATGGTCTTAAAAAAACTATATCTATTTCAATAGGAGCATCTTGCGGGTGATATTGGCCTTCCCTGCTTCCAGACGGTAGAGATACAATCCGGCGGTAACGGTTCTGCCACCTTCATCGGTACCATCCCAATGAATGCTATGGTGTCCGGCAGTCCGCTGTTCATTGACCAAAGTCCGCACCATCTGTCCCTTGAGATTATAGATGTTCAGGCGGACGTGGCTCGCTTCGGCAATGTTGTAGCAGATTGTTGTAGAAGGGTTGAAGGGATTGGGATAGTTCTGATGGAGTTTGGTGGCGGCGGGAGGAATGACGGCATCGTTATTGGAGATGTAACCGGTGGAGGCATAAGAACCCTGCCGGAGCAAACTTCCGCGGAAGGTCGTCCAGGGGGTGCGGTTGCTGGCGGGTTTGCGCAGGTTTATGACCAGTACTCCTGTTGAATAGCCGGTTACGAGTTTGAAGATGCCGTCATTGTCATATTCCACGAGAGTAGCCGGCGTGCTGCCGTTGTAACTGGTCAGGAAGGGAAATCCGGGGACAACTGTGCCATTATCGTTAAAGGCGTAAATGCCATTCTGATTGTCCTGCAGGATGATCTCGTGGAAAAAATCGCCGTCGATATCCGCAATCAGTGGTGGACAAGTAAAGATATTATTCAGCGCGATCGGAAAGCCGGAAAGGTCGTTCCCGTTTTGATCCACGGAATAGAGATTGCCGGTTCCGGTAACAAAGACGATCTCCAATTCGCCGTTGCGGCTCATGTCGGCAAGTGCCATACCGGCGGCGACGGAACCGGTGATCGGCTTTTCAAAGACGATGTTACCCACACTATCAACCAGATAGAGGCGGGAGCTAGTGCCAACGGCGATACGATTGTTGTCGAGGATCGTGGGGGCACCAGTGATCATTCCATTCAGTTGGACAGGAAAGCCGGGCAGAGGGATTCCGCCTGCTTTGATCACGTGCAATAGCCCGTCGGAATCGCCGATGATGATCTCCATTGCCCCATCAACATCCAGGTCAGCCGCTGCCGGTTCACATCTGACCAGCGAATTCAGTTGTAACGGGAATCCGGGTTTGCTGATACCCCCAGCCGAGACAACATAGAGGTTGTTGTCAAAACCGCTGGCGATGATCTCCGGGCTACCATCACCATCGGTATCGGCGATCATGGGGGTATAGAGCAGGAGCGTGCCAGTGTCCGTGCTAAAGATAGGGCTGCCATCGGTCTGAATGGCATACAAAAGTCCTGTCCGGCTGGAGAATACCAGATCCGGCTGGCCGTCACCAGTGATGTCACCCATGGCAAAACTGCGATTCAGGTTTTGCGGTTCGGCAGTAGCAAATCCGGCATAGTCCTCGCCTTGATTGTCAATATAATATCCCGTGCCAAAGACATCGACATAGAGGATCTCCAGCGTACCGCCGCCATCGAAGTCATAGACCACGGGCGATGATTTGCTGGCATAATAACAATCCCAGGGGAAACGGTCGTCCAGCAAAGTGATATCAAATGTCACTTTAAAGCGGCGGGCACCGATGGATTGCTGCGTTACAGGATGGATGGCATCCACCAGCAGGGTGAGGTATTGGATGCCATAGCCGATATCATCCGCCAATTGGAAGCGCAGATAATGATCCTGTGGAATGAGAGCCCCGGAGACAAGTTCGGGTATGATGATCTGATTGCCGGTGGGTTGGACGCCGGTAGGGGGACTCTCTATGGAAATGCTGAGGTTGTAAGCGGTATTCCAGCCGGGCAGATTACGGATCCGAGGATACAGACGAATGGTCTCGCCGGGATTGATGATGCCGTCGTTATCTCCTTCCACATCGCTGAAACTGAATGAGGCAAGTTCCAGCATCGGCATCTGCGCGTCCGGATATTTGACCTCGATGGAAGGATCGCCAAACAACACCATCTGGAAATAGCACCAGCGCATGACCGGAACGCTCATAGCCGCATTGAGGTTATCCAGACGGGAAAAGGTGAAAGCATCACCCAGGCGGGTGTGACCGTAATCAAACATCCCGATAAAGTAAGACCGGTCATAATACTGGGAAGGGCCATTGATACTTCCAGGCATATACCATCCGTAACGGGTATTGCCGATGAAGGCAAAGACGCCACCGGACGCCATCACCAGATGTTCCCCGACCGCTTCGCCGTCACCGCTTGTACGTTGATCAAAGGCAGCGGGATAACAGCCCTGGGAATAGAGAAATCCATACTCGGTATTGGTCATTTGCTGGACAGTGCTGCTGCCTTGTCCCATCAAGTAATTCTCATTGGCATGCCCCATGTGGTTCATGACGTTGGCACCGTTTAGGATGGCATTGAATACGATACTGCCGCTGTAGGTGCCATCTCGCTGGTAATGAGTGACCAAATAATAGTTATCCGGGATATATTGTGCCACATCATCCTTGTAGTCACAGCCCCAGGTGAGGGGATTCCAATTCAGATTCTCGCCGAACATAATGGCAATGTTGTTGCTGTAAGTATGGTTGTTCACGTAATAGCGGGTCTTGCGAAAGATACTGTCAAATTCGATTTGTGTCTCAGCAGTAAAACGCCCAATATGCACCTCGGGGATATAATCTACTTGATCCGCCACTTCGCCATAGATATTATTGCCGTTGGTATTCCAGTTACCGTCCAGGTTGCTGTAATACAGATCGCTGGGCATACGGAGATCCGTGTATTGACCCACCTGTCCAAAGACGCCACGTTCGGGCACGACCTCATCATCTCCGCCAAGGATTACGTATTGCAGAGGGGTGGGACTATTCGCCCAAGTTGTGTAGGCATCGATGATAAAATTACGGACTTTATCCGCATTGTCCACGCCAGTGTATTCGCTGTAGATGTCATTGGCGAGAAAGACACCGGTCGAAATGCCCTGTGCATTACGCCAGGCAACGTAATCATGGAACCAGGGAGCACGATTAGCGTCGGTGATGATGATCATCTTCTTGGGGTTGCTCAGGTCTATCAACCGGGAACGGGGGTTGTTATCAATGTAACCCGTGGCGGATATGTAAGTCGACGCCAGCTCCGGGTTTTTGACCATTAGCGTCAGCATCTGAAGCGTTCGGTCATTATATGTGACGAATTTTGCCTTGTCCCTTGCCAGTTCGATATCCGGGGTCAAGACTAGAGAAATGCTCACCTCTTGCGATGCCAGGATCTGACGGCTCACCGGATTGTAGCGCCAAGGATAGACGTTCATCAGTGCGATCTGATAGCCACGGTAAAATTGGCTGCCCAGGTAGTCATAATCCTTGGCGGGATAAGGCAGCTCAACGTTCCAGACAGCAGCATTCCTCAGCGTTTGATCAGGGCTCGGAAGGGAGATCGGCTGTGGCTCGCGCACGTGATCCAGCGTGATCCCAGTGGCAATGACCTGCGCCTTTGATTTGGTCACCACTACGTCGTCCACCCGCATTCCAAAGGGCACCAGCAGGCGAACGGGGACATAGGGCAGGGCGGGATAGCCCGCTTCCATGATCAGGGGATAGTTGTTATCGGTGCGGAGATTCCAGCCGGTGGGATCAACCGTGAATTCATAAGTCACGGCGTCGGCAAGACCAATCGCCAGCATCAGCAAGATGATAAGGCAGTTCTTTCTCATATATCGATAATTCCGTTTTTTTTTTTCATCACGCAAGAACCATTCCTTGCAGTTGTTCTGGACCACATTAAGGAAAAGTCAGGGTTAAGCAGGGAGGATTTCCCAGGCCTGACCATTGATGCGTTATTGTTTAGTTTACTTTGAATCTGGTATCGCCCTTCTCAAAGAAAGCGATGATCTGACGGGCGGCGGCAACTCCGGAATTGGTATTGGCTTCTTCGGTTTGGGCACCCATTTTCTTGGGCGTGGCAAAATAGCGATCGGCATATTTCTCCATCAGTTCCTGATGACAATCCGGCTCGACGTCAGTGACCAGACGGAATTTCTTCTTTTCGGCGAATGCCTTGAGCAACGCTTCTTCGTCGATCACTTCCTTGCGGGCTGTATTGACGATGGTGCAGGTATTTTTTACCAACCCGAGCAGATCCCAATTGATGGATTTCTTTGTTTCCTTGTTTGCCGGGATATGTAAAGAGATATAATCGCCAGCGCTAAAGATGTCGGCAACGGTTGAGAGCGACGTAACGCCTTCGTTGGTCATCACTTCGCTGGCGATATATGGATCATAGGCGAAGACCTCCATCCCGATGCCGAGGGCGATCTTGGCGGTGTAACGGGCTACGTAGCCATAGCCATATAACGTCAGTTTTTTGCCGGCAAGTTCGGTTCCCGACTTGCCATTGAATTTGCCCCGCGCCATATAGATCATCATTCCGATGGCGAGTTCAGCGACGGCATTGGAGTTTTGTCCGGGAGTATTCATCGCGACCACGTTATGGGTGGTGGCAGCAGTCAGATCGATATTGTCATAACCGGCACCGGCACGGACAACGATCCGCAGCTGTTTTGCCGCATCCAATACGGCAGCGTCCACAATGTCACTACGAATGATGAGCGCATCAGCATCAACCACTGCTCTGTGCAGATCTGTCGGATCGGTGTAGTCCTCCAAAAACTCATAAGGATACTTTGCCTTGTCCAGTTCTGCCTTGATCTGCTGAATTGCTTCAACCGCAAAGGGTTTTTCGGTTGCTATCAGGACTTTTGGCATGGTGTGCCTCCTTGTAGGATTATTTTGCAGGGCATTATTTTTGGGGTTTTATTAAGTGTCAACACAATTCCGCAGTTATTGCCTACCCAGATTCCAAAACACCGCTTGTCCTCCGATGCTGGTCACCTGCCGTCGGGACAATTCATTTACCGGAAAGCAGGAAAAACATCAGATACGGATGACTCTTAATGTTGAAGAACCGCCCTCCTCCTTTATTCTCCCCCGTCTCGTATATCCGGTTGACACCGGATCTTACGGATCGCCTCACTTTTTAGTTAGTTTTGTCCCGAGATCTTCCCGAGTACTCGGGAGGACCTCGGGAGCAGGGTGGCTCGGAATAAGATTGATCCATCACTGGCGAAGCATCGAATATGATGCGCATGATTGGCGGTCATCATCACTTACCATCGCTGACCTGCGCGCCTATCGATTGATGTATGTAAGAGTATGATATATTATTTAGATAAGATGTTAGCGCGTAATTAGGGGAACTTTTTCTATTGACTTGTTTTTGTGATTGGATTAGGGGGGCCTCTCGCGAATGATGTTCAGTTAGATGAGATAAGGTGGTTAGTATGATCCCTCGCATTCTACTGGTCGACGATGACCCTCTCGTGAGGGAAGTGGTTGGGGACTATTTGTCTTCAAACGGATATGAAGTCGACTTGGCAGAGGATGCCGAGCAGGCATTAGCTCTCTTCAAACCGGGCAGATTTGAGGCAGTATTGATCGATATAGTGATGCCGGGGATGAATGGACTGGATCTGATGAATGAGATACTGGTGAGGGATGACAAGGTGTTTTGTCTGATCATGACCGGCTATCCCACCATTGATCTGGCATACAAAGCAATGGTTCACGGCGTAACGGACTATATCATCAAGCCCTTCCAGCTTCTCGAACTCCTTAATGTTCTCCAGAAAAATATATGAAAAACGAGATCTCGCTACTCAATCCCTCCGATGTCCACTTTCCCGATCCGGCAATTCCGGTCTGGATACATCCGCACTGGATGAATGCGATGACGGAATATTTTGGGTTTCGGGCTTTTGTGCTTGCCTGCTGGCGCGGCGAACATCTGGTAGCGCTATTGCCTCTGTATGAAAAACAAGTCTTTACCCATCGCCGGGCAGTGATGCCGATGCTCAATTATTACCAGCCATTGTGTTTGTTTGAGATTGTGGAAAGGCCAAACCGGGCAGCGCTGAATCAATTAGAAACTACGCGGGAGATCGCGATCTGGCTTAAAAGATACTACCGTCGGGTAAATATATGTCTGCATCCTGATAACTATGACGTCCGTGGTTTTACCTGGGAGGGTTACAAGGCATCGCCGCGATATACGATGTATTATGATCCGACCGGAACGGCAGCTCTGTTTAAGGATGAAAAAAATGCGTTGCACCGCGCCCAGCGGCAGGGCTATCAATTTGCCGAGGGATTCATTCCGGAACGCTTCAACGAATTGCTGTATGCTCTCTACAAACGGAAAAAAGTGGATTTTCCGATCGAAGCGAAGGCGCTGGTTGGATTTCTTTCCCAGACGCATGAACATGGGCTGATCAGGCAATTCAATGTGCTCAAAGATGGGGTGATCGTCAGTGCCAACGTGGTGATCAGCGACCGTGATGTCGTATATACCTGGTTGCGTGCCTCCGATGAAAACGAATTGAAGAGCGGAGTAAGCGTATTTCACAGCGTCCATCTCTACGAGATCCTGGGCAGACAATATCAATCGATCGACATGTGCGGCGCTAATAGTGATTCCACCGCCAGATTCAAGATGGGGATGGGAGGACAATTGAAACTATTCTTTCACGTCAGAGCATGATCCGGTGATTGTATATGTCCCGAAGTAATAGTAAGAGCGAAAAATGAAGATAATGGTGATGAAGGGCGGGATCTCGCCCGAACGCGAAGTTTCTCTTAATTCCGGGAAAGCGGTGGCGGATCAATTGCGCAGCATGGCTTGTGAGGTAACCGAGATCGATCCGGCCGACTATCCCGATCTGTATGAGATGATCACGCAGATACGGATTTGGCAACCGGAGATCATTTTTAACGCCTTGCACGGTGGAAGCGGAGAAAATGGAGAAATGCAGGCGGTTTTGACGGCTTGCGGACTAAAGGTCACTGGCTCTGGGCACCATGCCTGTGTTCTTGCCATGGATAAATATGCGTCAAAATTGATCGTCGAGAGCGAAGGCGTGCCAGTGCCCAAGGGGATCATAATGCGGGAAAACCTGCTGGCGGACTATGCCTATCCCGAGGATTACGGTCTTATCTTCGAGCGGCTGGGATTGCCCCTGGTAGTCAAACCCAACGATGCCGGATCTTCGGTCGGGATCCATATCGTAAAAAAGATGGATGAACTTAAGCCTGCGGTTGCCGATGCCTTCAAGTATAGCGACTGCGTAATGCTGGAAGAATACATCCCGGGCAGGGAACTGACGGTAACGGTTTTGGACGGAGAGGCGCTTCCGGCAGTGGAAATCAAACCCGTAAACGGCTGGTATGATTACGCGAATAAATATACCAAAGGCAATACCCAATATATCGCACCGGCGAGGTTGGACAAGGCTTCTTCCGATCTGCTCCAGGTTTATGCTATTCGAATCTGGAAAGCATTGCGCTGCAATGCGTATGCTCGCGTGGACTTTCGCTATAGCGGATACGATTTTTACTTTCTTGAGGTAAACACAATGCCTGGTATGACTGCCCTTAGTTTGACACCCATGGCGGCTAAAGCCGCTGGAATGGATTTTGGACAGTTGCTCACCAGGATCATTCAATCATCCAATCAACATACATATTAAGGAGATAAGTCATGAAAAACACACTGATAGCGGTTTTGATCCTCTTGCTTGCGGTCAACGTATCTGCTCAAAACAGGGGATTAACGGCGACCTTTTCACCCGCCTCGCTGAATGTCAATATGCTCTACACAACAAGTTTTGATCCCTTTGCTCCACACAATCAGCCGCTGCTGACTACGCTGGAGATCAAGAATCTGCTCAATGCATCCTATCCCGTGGATCTGCAGGTAAGAGTGCTGTGGAACAACAATCTGTTGGTAACGGCAGATTTTAGAACCAAGGCAGGGATGGGAATACCGGCTTTTGGTTCTTTCTTTATGACGAATAGAGACCTGATCACCAATCAAGCCAGCACCCACTTTGAAAAACTGGATGCGGCGATCAACCTGCAAGATATCATAAACGCCAGCAATCTGCTCAGGGATGCGGTTCTATCAGGATTTTTCCCCGATGGAACGATAACAATCGGGATAGCCGTAAAGCAGACCGGAACTCCTGCCTGGGCAGCAGAGACGGCTTTTTCCATCACTGTCCAAAACATCGGCAATATCTATGCCGTGTATCCGGGCAACCCACTGGGTGGAGTTCCGCCGGTCATGAGCCCTACCGGATATTTATGGAATTCGTTGTTTACGAACTTCAATACTTTCAATCTCACTATCAAGGAATTTCCGCCCAACAATCCGCCTACTGCCAGCAATATCGAGACCTCCGGCACAATTTTCTATGCCAGTCCTTCACAAATGACTAACAGTTCGTTCACCGATTTTCTGCCCTATCGGGATAACCATTACTACGCCTGGCAGGTCAGCAGTACGATTTTTACCGAGACCAGTTTACCCGGAAGGGGCAGGTCCGGTGGCACATCCGGTGTGGCGAAAAGCAATTGGTACGTCTTCCAATTCAATGCTTCAACCGATACCCAGGATCAGCAAAGTGAATTCTTCACCATCCTGAGTTTGCTCAATAATCCGCTGATCATCAATATGTTAAATAGCGGTTGGCGACCAACCGGCACGATCATTCACGATGGCAGGATGGAGACCGGACAGAGCGCTATCGAATTACTCAATTCCATCCTTGGCTTGTCGATTGAAGCCGAGATCGTGAATTAGGAGAAAGGGATGAAAAAGACATTGATAATCGCCATCCTGCTGCTGAATGCTTTAGGAATGCTTCTAGCCAATGAAGCGGTCGCCATCATTTCTGCTAC
>JBBISI010000020.1:2782-26136 GCA_037441405.1 Candidatus Cloacimonadota bacterium | reverse complement strand
TGAATGCTTTAGGAATGCTTCTAGCCAATGAAGCGGTCGCCATCATTTCTGCTACCCGCGGAAGGGTGGAACTTACACGAAGTAACAAACCGATCAGATTCAAAGCCGGTGATATGGTCTTTAACAACGACCAGATCAAAACAGCGGGAGAATCATTTGCGGCAGTAAAGTACCTCGACGGGTCTTCCACCCTCAAGATCTTTTCCAATTCCGTCGTCAGGATCAATGCGGCAGTGGTCGGGAATAACATGAATAAGAATACTACTGTCTCTCAAGGTAGTGCCAATTCATCAGTCACCCGCGGCGGCGGAACTTATACGGTGCAGACCCCAACCACCGTGGCGTCGGTAAAAGGGACTGACTTCTTGACCAAACTTATTGACTACCAGACACTTATTATTGTCACTGAAGGCGAGGTGGTCGTCAAGAACACGATCACCAACCGGGTAGTGGATGTCAATGCGGGATACACTGCCAAGTCTGACGATCAGGGATTGTTGAGCGTGGAGGAAAGTTCCGATGAAGACCTTACGGAAGCGGAACGTCTGGAGATCGAAGCCCAGACACGGACACGGCCACGATCAATGAGAATTCAATTCATGGATGAATTGGGGAACATCAAATATATTGATGTCCGGTTTTAACCACCGAGGAGGAATGCTAATGCGCAATAATCTGCTTATCACTTTGCTCTTGCTTACCGGAATTTCTCTGTGGAGCGTGAGCATATCACATAATCCTCCGGCAGCTTTGAATGCCGAAGGAGCGACCGACCTGCGGCTGCAGGTGATCGAAGACCTCGATCGGATCAGCCGGGGCTTTGTATATTGGCGAGTACCAGGAACACGTAAGTGGGAACGCCTGGGTCTCCGTCTGGAAAGTGAGGGCAGCCAATGGTTCATCGCTTCGATACCGCGGCTGCGTAATCCTTTCAATGGCGTGGAATACTATTTTGAATTTACCCTGAAAACAGGTGTTTTGGTCACAGTTCCCGAATTTCAGCCCGAGGATTATGCCTATCAGATCGGTTCGGCTCCGAAGTCGGGGAGATCGGAGAATGCCTTTGTTTTGGTGAGCGACACGGAAGATATTACTACTGACGATGCTCTTATCATAGCGATATCATGGTATGAGATCATGAACGCCATCGATCAGAGTTCGATCCGGTTGATCGTCAATGGCAGAGATGTGACCGGAAGAGCAACCGTCACACAAGCAGCGCTTGCTTACCGCGATGAAAAACCCCAGCCCGGAATGATAACAGCTTTTGTCACTGCCCGTTTGCGGGGAGGAACCAGTATTCACTCTCCCACGTGGGCTATCAACGTCAATCCAGGCAGGAAGAGAATCGGATTGCCCTTTGATTATTACGGAAATTTCAACGTAACTACAAACTACCACGGCAGCAGTGCTGATAGCGCCGCCGCCATGTATGGCGCTCCCAGGGATGATGCGTCTTCTACATTGGATCTTTACACCAGTTACGGTATCCTGGACTTGCAGACCAATCTCTTTGTTTCATCTCTGGAAAAGTCCAATAAACAGCCCGTAAACCGCTATACAATCGGATTGAATATCCCATATCTGGAAGTTGTAGCCGGCGACTATTCACCGGATTTCGGTCATTTTACCATCCGCAACCGCAATATCCGCGGTCTCTTTGCCCGGCTTCATTCTCCAGCCATATCATTGTATTGGGCGCACGGGGAGATGGTGCGCAAGACGACATCAACGTTCTCGGGCGGGATCGAGGAACGTAACACCGGCACCTTCAAACAGGAAGCCATCGCCGCCCGTATCCAATTGGGAACCGATCGGGGATATAAGATTGCTTTCAATGCTGTGCGCAACCGTGACCTCAAGAGTTCGCTGGAACCTGATGAATACAGGTATTTTGTGAAAGATGACAACGACGCTGTCATCGATACCTTATATACCATCCTGCCCCAGGACAATTTGGTATTGGGTGTCGAAATGAAAATCACTCTGCCGGATCAGCATATGGTTCTGGGCGTTGAGGGTGCGGGAAGCATGTTTAACCGTAATACCCTGCCTGGTCCATTGACGGCTGAAGATATCGAGGAATACACCGGACAATCCATACCATTCGATCCGTCATTCGTGTCCGAACTCTTCATGCTAAATAAAAACATAGAACCATTGATGCCGGGACCGGATCAAACAGCATGGCGCGCTTACTACCGTGCCATGATCTTTAACAATCTGATAAACATCAGTTACAGTGAGGTCGGTCGTACTTTTCGTGCTTTGAGTACCTCCTACCAACCCAATGACACGCGCAATCTTTCCATCTCCGATCAGTTCTTTGTCAAGCAATACGTAATGGCGACACTGGGGTTCAACTGGACTCAGGATAATATTTCCGGTCATTACAACGAGACCAATGATTATTACTCATATATCGGACAACTGATGCTCAGGATACCCCGGATACCATATTTGAGATTTGGCTACAACAATCATGCCGGAACCAACAAACTCAACGAAGCCATCGGAGACACAACGATCTTTAATCCAACCCAGAGAAATTCCGAGGCGCTCTCTTTTGGGATCGGATATAATGTAGTTCAAATTCCATTCGTTCCGACCCAGGTGGATATCTCCTGGCGGTCAAGTGCAGACGATGGCACGGTCAATGACTATCCGACGTATGACAATACGACAGAGACGATCAACGTATCCCTGATCAGTCGTTTCACGCATATTCCGCTGCGAACCCAGATCGGTTTTACGACTAATAGCAATACGCTGAAATTGACCGCTGAAACTAAGGATAACTTCAATATCTTCCTGCGAGGCGAGTATGCCCTTTGGCAAAACCGGATCAAGCCATATATGGAGTATCGCAATACCGCTTTGAGCGGAGATCAGAACGTTCAAAACTACAACCACTACACATTGGGACTGGATGCATATCCTCTCAAAGATCTGCAGGCATCCACTTCGCTGGGCTGGAAAACCTATTCCAACAATGATGTTCAAAGCGTTGACCACAGATCATTTACCTGGAGATTTATGTTGAATCAGAGATTCTGACGCACACCATCGATGATTATGACCCAAACGACAGGTATGGGGAGATCAACGCCCCATATCTGTCATTTGTGGTTATGTTGTCGATGAGCCGGACATGAAATGAAAAAAATTATACCCTTGCTGATCCCCATGATGATTCTGATCGCAGTCAGGATCGCTTTTGTGGTGCCTTCTATGGTCAATGCCGAGAATCAGTTTCACGATTCTTTTTTCCGGACGCGTGCTGGTATCCCCTTTCATTCGGAGATCGGGTTTTTCGACAAACTTCTGGGCTGGACGGTTAATCCCATTATCCGCCTTCTCTCCAAGCCAAGACCGATTTCAGATGAAATTGTCATCATCGCCATTGATGATGAGACCTTTAGTTCGCTTGACCGCACCTGGCCATTTCCCAGGGAATTTCATGCCCGCCTGATCGAGAACCTGAATCGCGCCGGAGTCCGCCAGATCATCTTTGACATCGAATTTACCGAACGTTCCAATCCCGTTTCAGATTCAATTTTGGCAGCAACGGCAGCGCAATACAATAACGTCATCTTTGCCGGCAAGATTCTGCGTAGCGAGGACAATCCCGATCATGTCCAAAAACTGACGCCCATCACTCCCATCATGGAAAAAGGTATTCCCTGGGGTATTGTCAATATTCCATACGGCGCCGATAACATCATCCGAAGATACAATTGCTTTGATTACTTTGACCAAGACCGTATCTATCCTTTGGGTATCGTATCGCTGGGGACATACCGTTATCCGCATGCGGACTGGCACCGGCATATCAGGGTGGAAAACGGTAAATTGCTGGTGGCAGATAAAGCCATTCCCCTAGTAAACAGGAACCAAGCTATCATCAATTTTTATGGTCCAAACAACACTTTCCTGCGCATCCCTTACGCACAAGTTCTGGATGATGAAAGAATGGATATGCCAGGCTACTTCGGCCTGGAACTCAATGAATTCTATGGCCTGATGGATTCTGGTGTGCTGGAAGGCAAAACAGTCCTGATCGGTGCCACGGTTGCCGAGTTGCACGACTACTTCCGCACCCCTTTTAGTTGCGAACTCACAGCCGGAGTGGAGATCCATGCCAATTTCATTGAAATGGTGAGGCAAAGTGATTATCTTTTCAGTATCAATTCTGGGTTTCATTTGCTGATTGAACTTATCCTGGCGCTATTGGTCTGGTCGTTATTCAGCCGAATCAGACCCCAGTATGCCGCTCCGGTTACTTTCATCGTTATCCTGATCTACTCTCTGGTCACATATCTCGCCTTTTCCCGCGGCAATCTCCTGATCCCCACCATCCAAACAATCGCTTTAATCCTCCTGATCTATGTGGGAAGTTTAATCTATCACTACATTGTTTCACAGAAAGAAAAGCGCTTCATCCGCAATGCTTTCCAGCAGTATATGGCACCGGAACTGGTGGCACGGTTGCTGGACAATCCCGGCAGCTTGACCTACGGTGGCTCTCTTCAGGAACTTACAGTACTCTTTTCCGACATACGATCTTTTACGACCTATTCGGAAAAACACTCTCCGGAAGAGACAGTTCAGATCCTCAAGGAATACCTGACCGAAATGGTCAAGACGATCATCGACAATGGCGGCATCCTCGATAAATTTGTAGGCGATGAGATAATGGCGCTCTATGGCACACCCGTTCCATTGGAAAATCATGCTCTCTCGGCATGTAAGACAGCTTTGGATATGAGGGATAAACTGATCGAACTGCAAGCAAAATGGCAAGATAGCGGACAGGAGCCGTTGGAAATCGGCATCGGCATCAATACCGGTAAGGCAGTAGTCGGAAACCTCGGATCGGAACAGATCTTTGACTACACCGCCATCGGCGATACGATCAATCTCGGTGCCCGACTCGAAGCCATCAACAAGGAATATCACACCGTCAAAAAGATCATCATCAGTGAGTTTACTTACGAGAAAGTAAAGGATCAAGTCGAAGCCCGTTACCTCGATTCGGTTAAGGTCATTGGGAAGGACATCTCCGTAGGGATATATGAATTGATCGGTCTCAAAGAATAACGCAGGAACGGATACTCCACCGCCCCAATGAATCCCGGATCACCGCAAAAAGCGATCCCCATGCTCTAAAGACACTGCCAGATTACCAGGATAAGGGCGGTGCAAGACCATTGAACAATCCAAAAGACCATTAAAGAATTTTGGGCATTGTTCCCACAGAAAAAGACCCTTTTGCAACTAGGGGCATTGTTCGCACCGCCATAATCTAACTAATTGTCAGACAAGATCTGGTGTTATTCCCACGCCATGTGATGTCAGGCGGTGACTTCAGTCACCGTCCGGAACGCCACCAAAATTCAACCCGCAAGGGTATTCGGACTTTATGAGGACTTTAGTCCGGGAGAAATCCCCACCCGCTGGACTGTGATCCTTCTTTTAGTACGCTGGTAGATCGTCTCTCGTTTAAACTGAAGTCCTCACAATGTCTAAAAAAACCAGTTGGGTTGTATGTACTCTCACACTCTGAAACGGTGGTTAAAACCACCGCCTAACATCTGATGGCACCGAAAAAATCATCACATTCATCTGATGCCGCTGGAAAACTCACAACATTCGTCTGAAGCCGCTGAAAAATTATATATTGCTTTTTCGTGATCTCATCCTCCGTTGATCCCAATATGTGCTATGGTCTCTAAGTGCTAAACACCTTCCCCGAGCACTCGGATTTTGTATATTTTCGGGTTTTTCCTGAAATCTGGACGGACCTCTCCTATCTCCCACTCGCAAAATCTTCAGGTGTGCTTCGGATTGAAGGCAATCGCTCCCATAAACAGGTGGTCTGCCGTTTTCTGTAACCCTATACAGATCGACCTGTTTTGGTCAAAGTGTCTCCTAAGTTCGCCAAAACCGCACTCACCCCGATATCTTTGCTACGAGATCGCGTAGTTTTGGGCTCTTGTTTCCGCTGGCATCCCCCGGATCTTCTTTTTCTTCTGCATGATCTTGGAGACTAAATTCTTTTCCTGCAGGACACCCCATTACTTTGGCTGCGGTATCCCTTGTAAGCATGGACTCCGGAATCTTCATCAAACTCCGGCGACTCCGCCGAAGGTGCAACCGTATGACCATCAGAGATTTTTGCCGGCGTATCCTCAACTTCCTGCACTAATCCATGTGCTTTATCCACCACCTAATGCCCTTTATAGTTATAGATGCTCTTCCGGCTGATAATCGGAGAGTTTATACCAAGACCGAATCAGGATGATCCGGAACATCACTTCTGCTGAAAATGTGTCCCAGCCAGCAACCGAATTCCTTCTGATCTATGCCTTGCTGATGCGGAACCCGGTCCACGGGTTCCCAACCATGCCATTTATTTCTCCTCATGCTTAAAAGCGTTAATCAAGCGATAATCCCCCCTTAATCAAGCGTTAATATCAACGCTTGATTAAGGGGGGGGATTAAGATGTGATCAACGCTTTAACCAGGGGAACAGATGGGCGGAACAGCCATGAAACAAGAAAAGCATTGACACAAAGAACAGATTTTTTCCGTGTGACAGCAGTTGCAAAACCGTGTGCTGGTCAAGCACGAGAGACGAGGAACACAAGAAGGAAGACGATATGTTGGAACGACTTCTGCGCAAGGTATTCGGCGATAAATCGAAAAAGGATTTGAAAGCGGTGCAGCCGCTTGTCTGCGAGATAAATGAAATCTATGAAGGTCTGGCGCAATATGGGGATGATCAGTTGCGCGAGCGCATCGCCCAGATCAGAAGCGAACTGGCGGCAAAACTTGATCCCCTTGAAACCGAGATGGCGAATCTAGTACGCCGTTTCCGGGAAGAAAGCAACGATAGCGAGCGCAACCGGGTCGAGCGAGAGATCGATGGCACCAAAAAGGAACTGAAAAAACAGCACAAAGCCATGCTGGATGATTATCTTCCCGAGGTTTTTGCCATCGTCAAGGACACGTGCCGCCGGCTATTGGGACACAAGTATTACGTCCGCGGCCATGAAGTGGAATGGAACATGGTACCCTTTGACGTCCAACTCATCGGCGGCATCGCTCTGCATGAAGGCAAAATTGCCGAAATGGCGACCGGCGAAGGAAAGACCTTGGTGGCCACGCTGCCGCTTTTTCTGAATGCGCTAATGGGCAAAGGGGTGCATCTTGTCACGGTGAATGACTATCTGGCTCAGCGTGACGCCGAATGGATGAGTCCGATCTTTACCTTTCACGGTCTCTCTATCGGCTGCATAACCACTGGCATGAATCACGACCAACGCAAGGATGCATACTCTTGTGACGTCACTTACGGCATGAACAGCGAATTCGGCTTTGACTATCTGAGAGATAACATGGCAGTCAGTCGGGAACAACTGGTGCAGCGCGATTTCTACTATGCCATCGTGGACGAGGTGGACAGCATCCTCATTGATGAGGCGCGGACACCGCTCATCATCAGCGGTCAGGTCGCCCAGGACAAGAATTTTTATTCCGAACTCAAAAGTTCGGTGGCGCAGATGGTGCAGGCGCAAAACGCTCTGGTTCAACGCTATATCAGTGAGATCCGGGAAGATCTGCGGGAAGATAATCCGCGCGCCGATCATGATCGCCTGGCAAAAAACCTGCTCCTTGTCAAACGTGCCGCCCCGCGTAACAAGGCATTTATGAAACTGATGCAGGAAGGCGAACTCAAGAAACAGGTCAATGACATCGAAGGCATATACCTGCGTGACAAGAAGATGCATGAACTAGACGAAAACCTCTTTTTCGTGGTCGAAGAGCGTCAAAACTCGGTGGAAATGCGGGACAAGGGACGCGATATGCTCTCCCGCTCCGAGGCAGATCTCTTTATCGTGGAAAGTTTGGACGAAATCCTCGCCCGCGTCGATAGTAACGAAAATCTAAACGCGGAAGAAAAAGCCGCTCAGAAGGAACGGCTGACCAACCGCTTTATGGACAAGAGTGAGAAACTGCACAATATCAATCAGTTACTGCGCGCTTATGCGCTCTTTGAAAAGGATGTTGAATACGTCCTGCTCGATAACAAGGTGGTTATCGTTGATGAGTTTACCGGACGACAAATGCCGGGCAGGCGTTTCAGCGACGGGCTGCACCAAGCGCTGGAAGCCAAGGAAAACGTCAAGATCGAATCGGGAACCCAGACCCTGGCAACGATCACACTTCAAAATTATTTCCGGATGTTTGAGAAGCTGGCGGGCATGACCGGTACGGCGGTTACCGAGGAATCCGAATTCATGGAGATCTACAAACTACCGGTGATGGTCATTCCTACAAACGTTCCGGTCACCCGTATCGACCACGATGACGTGATCTACCTGACCAAAAACGAGAAATATCAAGCTCTCATCAACGAGATCGTCTATATGCATGAGCGCAAGAAACCTACGCTTGTCGGCACCGTCAGTGTCGAGGTATCGGAAACGATCAGCCGTCTGCTGCGCCGGCATGGCATTGCTCATAACGTTCTCAATGCCAAGAACCACGAACGTGAGGCGGAAATCATCATGCACGCCGGTCAGCCAGGAGCCGTGACCATCGCCACAAATATGGCTGGTCGCGGAACCGATATCAAACTCGGCGCTGGAGTGGTCACCCAAGCAATCGAGGAATATCGTGGCCTGCCGCGCGGAATCTCGGAAGAATATCCCTATGGTCTGCCACTGGATGGGCTGCACGTGATCGGCAGCGAACGTCACGAAAGCCGACGAATCGACCGGCAGTTGCGTGGTCGTGCCGGACGTCAAGGTGACCCCGGCAGCTCGCGTTTTTACCTGTCTTTGGAAGATGATCTTATGCGGCTATTCGGGTCGGACCGCATTGCGCCGATGATGGTACGTATGGGTCTCAAGCCAGGCGACGCCATCCGCCATCCCTGGATGACCAAAGCGGTGGAACGGGCACAAAAAAGGGTCGAGGAGCATAACTTTGAGATCCGTAAAAACCTGATCAAATATGACGAGGTGATGAACAACCAGCGCGAGGTGATCTATTCCTACCGGCGCAATGTGCTCAAAGGCTATAACGTTAAAAGCGAGATCCTGGAGATGATCCACGACACGATCAGCAACCTTGTGGATACCAATGCTTTGCAAGAAATGTCCGTCGAGGAATGGAACCTGGATCGAATCCACTACTGGTTCAAATCCACCATCAATCTGGACATTGACCGGAATGATCTTGAGCGGAGCGCTCTGCATCGTGAACAACTGGTGGAGTCATTGTATGAGACAATTCTGGATGCCTATGAAGCCAAAGAACGGCACGTGACACCAGAAGTGATGCGCGATATTGAACGGCGCTGCCTATTGGAAGTGGTGGACAACGAATGGCGCGAACACCTCCATGAGATGGATCTGCTCAAAGATGGCATCCACCTCCGTGCCTATGCCAATAAAGACCCCTTGATCGAATACAAGAAAGAAAGCTTTGAGCTATTTCAAGGCTTGATCACCCGCATCCAGGAAAATGTGACCAAACGCGTGTTCAATACCTACGTCCTTTCCCAGGAGATGATGCAGAGCATGCTGCAGGGAGCAAATCTGAGCCACGAAGAGGTCAATGCCTTTATCCACGCGCAACGCTACGCGGAACAGCACACCTCCGCCCCACCGGCTTTTAATAATCCCGAAATAGGAGGCAACGTGCAGAAGATCAGACCGATCACCGCTGCTCCCAAAGTGGGCAGGAACGATCCCTGTCCCTGCGGCAGCGGTAAAAAATATAAGAAGTGCTGCGGTCAACACGAATCTGACGAATAAGACTACGGAAGGATGAATGGCAAAAAGTCTGATCATTGTAGAATCGCCGGCAAAGGCAAAAACGATCGGCAAATTCCTGTATAATCACTTCACGGTAAAAGCGTCAATGGGACATATCCGTGACCTGCCAGCGAAAGAATTCGGCATCAACGTTGACAAAAACTTCGAGCCCAAATACGTCACCGACCCCAAGAAAGCCGAGATCATCAAAGAACTCCGCGAAGCGCTTGCCAACGCTCCGGCTTTGTATCTGGCCAGCGATCATGACCGGGAAGGCGAAGCCATCGCCTGGCATCTGGTTAAATCGCTGGAAAAGGAATTGGGAGACAAACCGGTCCACCGCGTTCTCTTTAACGAGATCACGGCAAAGGCGATCCAGCATGCTATCGCCCATCCCGAAGCGATCAATCAAAAGAAAGTTGATGCCCAGCAAGCCAGACGCGTGTTGGACAGGATCGTCGGCTACCGGATCAGCCCGCTACTCTGGAGCATTATCGCCAAAGACCTCAGCGCAGGCAGGGTCCAGTCCGTCGCCCTTCGCCTGATCTGTGAACGTGAAGCGGAGATCAGGGAATTTGTACCCCGAGAGTATTGGAAACTGGAAGCGGAATTCTGGCATGGGAAACTGCCTCCTTTCAAGGCAACGCTGGATAAGCTGAACGGCAAGAAGATTGACCTCCGTACCGAAACGGAGGTAATGGAAGTGTTATCCCTGATCCAGGGCAAACCTGCCATTCTCTCCGATATCAAACGCAGCAGCCGAAAGCTGGAACCGCCACCGCCTTTTATCACCAGTACCCTCCAACAAGAAGCGTCCAATATCCTCAATTTCCCGTCCAGCCGCACCATGTCCATCGCTCAGCAATTGTATGAAGGTGTCGATATCGGAGGCGAAACGGCGGGTCTGATCTCCTACATGAGAACCGATTCGGTAAGGGTCTCCGAAGAAGCCAATACCGCCTGCCGCAAATTGATCAAAGACCGCTATGGCAACGACCATCTCAATCCCGCCAGCCGGGCTTATCCCAACAAGAATAAAGCGCAGGACGCCCATGAAGCCATCCGTCCCACCGATCCCTTCCGCACTCCGGAATCATTGGCAAAGCACCTGAAACCGGAACAACTCAAACTATATACCCTTATCTGGCAACGCTTTGTCGCTACTCAGATGACAGCGGCGATGCTGAGGCAGACCAGTGTCCAGGTCAAACTCGCAGAAGCGATCTTCAGCGCTTCCGGGAATGAAGTGGTCGAGCAGGGATTTGTCAGAGCATATCCGTATGTCAATATCCAGTCTGGGGTATCCATCCACCCATCCTATACCAAGGGTGATGACCTGGAGTATAAGGATATGCAACATAGTCAGCACTTTACGACACCGCCGAACCGCTTTACCGAGGCGTCTTTGATCAACGAACTGGAAATAAAAGGCATCGGCAGACCTTCCACTTACGCCTCCATCATCACTACGCTGAAACAACGTAAATACGTGGAGATGGAAAAGAAGTCATTCCTGCCTACCGCTTTGGGCATGGATGTAAACGGCTTTCTGGTCGGAAAGTTCGATGAGGTCTTCAATGTTCGCTTCACCGCTGAGATGGAAGATAAACTTGATCAGATCGAAGATGGTAAGGTCATCTGGCAAAATCTGGTAAAGGATTACTACGTTCAATTGGACAAATTAATCTCTCATGTGGATATCAAAAAAGAAAAACACTCCTTTATCGTGGAAACGGATATTGATTGCGGCGCTTGTCAGGAAGGCAAAATGATCCTGCGGCGCACCAAGAACGGGAAATTCCTCGCCTGTAACCGCTTTCCCAAGTGTAAAAACAAGAAAAATGTCTCGCACGATGACCAGGGAGGGTTTATAGTGGTCGAGCCGCAAAAGATGGACGAGAACTGTCCCCAATGCGGCACAGACCTGATCCAGCGTAGCGGTAGATTTGGACAGTTCATCGCGTGTTCCGCCTATCCGAAATGTAAATACACCCGCCACGTGACCTTGAACATGAAGTGTCCCAAGTGCCATGAGGGTGATATTGTCCCCCGCCGCTCCAAGAAAGGGAAATCCTTCCATACTTGCTCACGCTATCCGGACTGCGACTGGATAAGCAATGACACACCTATCGGAGCTTCGTGTCCCTCTTGCGGACATGAATACATCTTTGAATCATACCGTCGTGGGCAGGGCAAATACAAGTTCTGTCCCCGCTGCAAGACGGAAATGGGCAGATAGATAATGCATTACGGCGATGCCCTGAGCAGTTCTTTCCAGAGTATCCTGAGCCACAAACTCCGCTCTTTCCTCACGCTTTTAGGCATCATTATCGGTGTGATGGCAGTCGTTACGATGTTTTCCTCCGTCTATGCCATCCAGGCACTCATCCAGAAGAATATGGAAGGGCTGGGCTGGAACTATTCACTGATCATCACTCCCACCACCGTTCGGCAGGAACGGCAAACCAACCGTTTCATGCAATTTCGGAGGACTCCGCAAAGCATTGCCAACCTGAACTATGGAGACTACCTCGCCATCCGAGACAACATCCAATATCGCAGTATCTATGGTATGTTGGAACTGCCCAGCATGGAAAAGATCAACAACAAAGACATCCAGGTGCGCATCCGTGCCACCAATCCCCAATTCTTTATCACCAAGTCCTACCCCATCGGCAGAGGCAGATACTTCAGCGACCATGAAGAGCAGAATTCAATACCGGTCGCCGTCTTGGGCCATCACTTTGCACGCGAACACTTTGGCGACGCTGACCCGGTGGACAGGATGATAAATCTCGGTGCACACCGCTTCCGAATCATTGGCGTTCTGGCTGGAGATGCTCTGAACGAGACGACAGGGATGAATTTCAACGCCTGGGAAAGAGACGAGGACCTGCGGGCAGTATATATCCCACTGCGTTATGGCACCCAGTATCTCAGTCCTTTGAAGGTCGTGAACTACATCTATGTGCAGGCGCATACGGAGAGGGATTATGAAATACTGAAGACCGAGGTGCGTCAATTGATGCTTGCACGGCACAATATGTATCCCAATTTCTCCTTCCAGGATATCGGATCCTTCCTGTTGAGGATCAATGAAGAGATCGACAATTACATGCGCAAGTGGAACCTCACCCTTTCCGCCATTGCCTCCATTTCCCTGATCGTGGGCGGGATCGGACTCTTTAGCACGCTATTGATATCTATCCAGGAACGGATGTTGGAGATCGGTGTACGTAAAAGCATCGGTGCCACCGAAAAGGATATCTTCGTTTATTTTATCTTTGAGGCGCTGGCATTGGCGCTGATCGGCGCTTTTTTGGGCATTGCCTTTGCTTGGCTGGCACTATCTGCCCTGTCCAATGCGATCAAAGTCCCGCTTTATCTACCTCTCGAAGGCGTCACCTTGGGCATTCTTTTTTCCTGTGCCGTGGGCTTCGTATCCGGCTTGTATCCGGCGCTCAAGGCGTCCCGGATCGATCCCGTCCAGGCAATCTATTATGCAGAGTAGAGATAGTTAAACCAAGAAGAACACAAAAAAACCTTGAAAGAAAACAACGCTTTGGATAAGGAGTTCAAAAAAATACTACATGGAGGAATGATGTCCAGTAAAGTCGAGAAAGACCGAGTGGGCATGATCATCAGGGAAGAAGACACACCCGAGAAGATGGAGGTTGAAGCAACCGAAGTCAAGGCTCCGGGTGACGATTCTTCTCCCGTGCTGATCTACTATAATTGGTGCAAGAAGTGCGGTATCTGCGTCGCATTCTGCCCTACCGGATGTCTGGGCAGGAAAGCCGATGGCTCGCCCTATGTCGAGAAACCCGAAAAATGTATCCATTGCGAGACCTGTGACCGTTTGTGTCCGGATTTTGCTATCACCGGTGCCAAAAAGAGATAAGGAGTGCGTAGTGGCTACGAAAAAAATGAAAAGTACGGAATACCTCAAGTCGATTGTCAAGACTGAGACGGCACAGGTAGAGAAACGCCGCATCACCCTTCTGCAGGGCAATCAGGCGGTTGCTTACGGTGCCCTTGACGCCGGAGTGAATTTCTTTGCTGGCTACCCGATCACGCCATCCACCGAGATCGCCGAGATCCTCTCGGAAGAAATGCCCAAGCGTGGTGGCGTCTATGTCCAAATGGAAGACGAGATCGCCAGCATTTGCGCCATCACCGGCGCTTCATTGACTGGAGCCAAAGCGCTCACCGCCACCAGTGGTCCCGGATTTTCCCTGATGCAGGAAGGCATCGGCTATGCCAGGATCACTGAGACACCATGCGTCGTCGTCAACGTCCAACGTATGGGACCCAGCACCGGAATGCCGACCAGCCCCGCCCAAGGAGACATTATGCAATCCAAATGGGGCTCGCATGGCGATTCTCCGGCAATCGTGCTGTATCCCGATTCCGTGCGTGAAAGTTATGAACTCACCATCCGTGCCGTCAATTTGAGCGAGAAATACCGCACCTGCGTGATCCTGCTCCTGGACGAAGTGATCGGACACATGCGCGAAGCAGTTACTCTGCCCGACCTGGCAAACGTCCGGGTGATCTCCCGCATCAAACCCACTGTCCCTCCACATTGGTATAAACACTACGATGAAAACCAGAAGTATCTCTCCCCGCTTGCCAGTTATGGCGAGGGCTACCGCTTCCACGTTACCGGACTGACCCATGACGCCCACGGCTTCCCCACCAACAAACCATCCGAAGCACATGAGATGATGGAACGCCTGCGCAAGAAAATATCACACAACATCCGCGACCTGGTGCAGATCGAAAGCCGCGATATGGAAGATGCCAAGATCGCCGTTTTTGCCGCTGGCATCATGTCCCGTGCCGCCAAAGCCGCCGTTGCCCAAGCCCGAACCGAAGGCATCCCCGTCGGTCTCCTTCGTCCCCTCACTATCTGGCCTTTCCCGGATGACGCAGTTCGCAAGATGCTGCGAAACGTGGATACTGTGATCGTTCCCGAACTCAATCAGGGGCAACTCATCCATGAGATCAGACTCCTGACCAAAGACAAAAGCGATGGCGACTTGATCTCCATGCAACGCTGCAACGGAGCGTTGATCACCCCCAATGAAATCCTGCACAAGATCAAAGAGGTGCTCTGATGGAAAACATCCCCCAAAAAATCATCCACGAATACCTGCGGCACGACAAGAAATTCCCTCACGTCTGGTGTGCCGGATGCAGCAACGGCATAGTGTTGGGCGCCATTATCCGTGCCATCACCAAAATGAATATCGACCGCAACGACATCGTCATGGTCTCCGGCATCGGTTGTTCCTCGCGCATGCCTGTTTACGTGGACTTCAATACACTGCACACCTTGCATGGGCGTCCGATCGCCTATGCCACCGGCGTCAAACTCTTCAAACCACATCTCAAGGTCATCGTGGTCACCGGTGACGGTGACTGCACAGCCATCGGCGGCAATCATTTCATCCATGCCGCCCGCCGCAACATCGATTTGACCGTGATTCTGATCAATAACAATATCTACGGCATGACAGGCGGACAGGCATCGCCCACGACACCTCAAATGGCTATCGCCACCACCACTCCTTATGGCAATATAGAGCCCGAATTCAATATCTGCAATTTGGCCATTGGCGCCGGTGCCAGTTTTGTTGCCCGTACCACCGCCTTCCACACCAATGAAGTTCAAACCTACGTCCGCGACGCCATCGAGCATCCCGGCTTTTCCCTGATCGAGGTCATCAGCGCCTGTCCCGTGATCTATGGACGCCTCAACAAAAAAGGCGGGGCACCGGAAATGATGAAGCAGATGCGGGATGGATCCGTGCCCCTGGCAGCGGTGGACAAACTCCCCAAGGAAAAGGTGGAAGGCAAGATCATCCGGGGCATCATCAAGCGCGTCGTGGAACCTGAGTTCTGCGCCGAATATGCCAAACTTTGCGAACGTGTCCAGGCGACGGGAGGGGAATGATGTCAAAACAATATGAGATTCGGCTTTCCGGCAGTGGAGGACAAGGACTGATCCTGGCCGGTATCATCCTGGCCAAAGCCGCCGTCTATGACTACCGCCGCGTCACCCAGACCCAGAGTTATGGTCCGGAATCACGGGGTGGATACTCCCGCGCCGATGTCATCATTGGCGATAATGAGATCTTCTTCCCGGAAGCTACCCAGTTCGATTGTCTGCTTGCTCTCACTCAGGAAGCATGTGACGTATATCTCTTTGATCTCAAGGAAAACGGTATCCTCATCATCGACACCACCTTTGTAAAAAACTTGTCCATGACCGCCGAAAATATCTATGAGATCCCTTTCACCGAAGTCGTGATCAAAGAACTCGGCAGCCCGATCACCGCCAATATCTGTTCCCTAGCATTCCTTGTCAAGATCACTGGCGTGGTCAAGCCCGAATCGCTCAAGAAAGCCATCGCCGATTCCGTAAAACCTGCTTTCGTCGATCTGAACTACAAAGCCATGGAGATCGGCTTCCAATTGGCGGAAATGCATCTGAAATGAGGAGGAATCATGGTTAAGCATATCAGCCACATCGGCGTTGCCGTCCGCGACCTCGAAGCCGGTATCGCGCTTTATGAGAAACTGGGCTTTACCCTCGAAGCGACCGAGGAAGTCCCATCCCAAAAAGTAAAGGTTGCCTTCTTCCCCTGTGGAAACACCCGCCTGGAACTCCTGGCGCCGACCTCCGAGGACAGCCCCATCGCCAAATTCATCGAAAAACGCGGCGAAGGCATCCAACACCTCGCTTTTGCCGTGGATGACCTGCCCGCCTCACTCAGCGAAATGGAAAGCCAGGGCGTCCAATTGATCGACAAGGAGCCGCGTCCCGGCGCCCACGGCGCTCAGATCGCCTTCCTGCATCCCAAGTCCACCGGTGGCGTCCTCATCGAACTCTGCCGTGAAAAAGACGGCGGACACTAAGCGCTCTGAGCCGATAACCATTACACTCTAAACACGATCAATTAAACCATATAAAACAGAATAGGCATTCATCCGAACGCCTCTTCTTCATTCTGCCGCCCCGGAATGATCAAGTCATTTTCAAGCCGCTTTTCTCCCGAGATGCTTCCGGTTACTCGGGACGATCTCGGGAGAATCTCGGGAGTAACCTACGAGAAAAGATCAGGTAACGTGTCAGTGACAATGAAACCCCTGGAGCCATTGTTCTTGACAGGTATCAAGTCATCAGATACTATGGATAAGTGGTTTGACTGTCATTAACTGGTGGTAATTAAGGCAAGGTATGTCATTGCTAAGGAGTATGAATGGAATTGTGCAATAATCATGTAGAGATCAGATTTTTTGATGAAGCACTGAAGAACTTAACCAGCCCTGAACAAGTTTTCTAAGAGGTGAATGGGGGATCGTTACGTCTGTATTCCAAAGAGAGCGGAAGTCAAGGAACTTATCAGAGCATAGCATGAGCAAGACAATTGGCACCAAGACAAGTTCATTTGGCACCAACGGCAGGATCAACCACGATTCCACGATATTCTACCAATCCAAGTTGTACGCCGGCATGAAGACGACAAAGATTACCGACACACCGGAAAATCCCGTGCCCGATGAGTATCTGAACACCATCATATTGGGCTCGGCGGAAAACATGAAAGAACTGCCGGACAATTCGATCCATCTCATGATAACTTCACCGCCCTATAATGCGTCAAAAGAATACGATGACGATCTATCACTCAAGGAATATCTCTCACTTTTAGAGAATTCATTTCGGGAAACTTACCGGGTGTTGGTCAGTGGTGGCAGGGCATGTATCAATATAGCCAATCTGGGTAGAAAACCCTATATTCCGCTCTCCGATTACATATCGATGATGATGATCGATATAGGTTACAACATGAGGGGTGAAATCATCTGGAATAAAGCTGCCAGCGCCAGCACATCGACGGCTTGGGGTAGTTGGATGAGTGCTGCTAATCCTGCGTTACGGGATATTCATGAATACATTCTGATCTTCTCCAAAGGGCAGTATAATCTGGTAAGGCCCAATAAACGGAATACGATCACCAAAGAACAATTTATGGAGTGGACCAAGTCGGTCTGGACAATGAACGCCGAAAGCGCAAAAAAAATCGGGCATCCTGCTCCGTTCCCGGAAGAACTTCCCCATCGCCTGATCCAATTATACTCATTTGCTGGTGATGTTGTCCTCGATCCATTCATGGGGAGCGGAACGACCGCGATCAGCGCTATCAAGAACAATCGAAACTACGTTGGCTACGAAATCAGCCGGGACTACATTGATCTGGCAAACCGCCGAATTGAGTGTTACCAAAGCCAGTTGTCCATATCGCTCTGATTGTGGGAAACGTTTATGGAAGATGGAGTCGCTCGAGAAAGAGTAAGAAGGATAGGTGTGTTAACCGATTAGAGTAAACGAAAAGGGCTGGATCGGATCCAGCCCTTTTTGATGATCTAACGATGGGGTAGTTGGTTAGAAGATTATAAAGATGGAAAAAGAAGGTTGGACATTACCTTAACGAGTATCCAAACTATCGGACGGGCATTATCCTTAGTAATTACTAACTGCGCTGGAAGAGGAGACCATATTGTTTTTTCACGGTCTCGAAATTGGGTGATTCCAGTATGTGCAACGCTCTTGGAAAAGTATTCGATGGAGAGGGTCTTCTAGTCAAAAATGCCCGATGCCAAAACGGGTAATGATTACAAGACGATTAAGATGAGACGGTGTAGAGTAGTTTTATTCATAAATCATGGCATCCTGGGCGTAGTTCGGTCTTCGGTAAGTTTGGTGGCAATGGCATCGCAGATTTGTCTTGCCACGTCTTCACCAAAGATGGGAGGATGCTCGTCGGGGGGCACGAATTCTGTTATCTGACCGGGAAATCCGGCAGTATTGGGAGGCAATAGCAAATTCCATCCGCTCTGGATGGTCTCGACCCACTCGGTTTCATAACGTAACGTAATGCACGGCTTCTGGAGAATATATGCCTCTTTCTGGATGCCGCCGGAATCGGTCAAGATCACGGACGAGTGTGACATCAGGCAGATGAAATCAAGGTATGCTTGGGGTTGGGTGTAGCGGATGTTGGTGTATGATTTGGAGATATGGGTTTCGATGATATTGCGGGTGCGGGGATGGACGGGGAAAACGATCGGAAAGCCCAAAGCGTCCAATCCATCAAGAATTTGCTGAAGGTTTTTGGGGTCATCGACGTTGTAGGGGCGATGCAAAGTGAGCAGGGCATATCCCAATGGTTCAAGGTACATATCACTCAGGATGCTGATCTTGTTCTTCGCTTTTTCCAAGCCGTAACGAACGCTATCCACCATGATATCGCCCACCATGAAACACTTGTCACCAAGTCCTTCACGGCGGGCATTTTCCACCGCTGCCGGAGTGGGGACAAAGAGCATGTCGCACACATGGTCGCTTACGATGCGATTGATCTCCTCCGGCATACTGCGATTGAAACTTCTTAGTCCCGCTTCCACGTGTGCGGTCGGGATATGCAATTTGACTGCTGCCAGAGCACCTGCCAGAGTTGTATTGGTATCGCCATAAACGATTACCATATCAGGTCTTTCTTGTTCCAGGATGTCACCCAGTTTGGCAAGGATCAGTCCGGTCTGTTCCGCTTGGGAACAGGATCCGACATCGAGATTATAATCCGGCGCGGGGATATCCATATCCCGGAAAAATACTTCGTTCATCTCTATATCATAGTGTTGACCGCTGTGGATAATGATCTCGGAGAAGCGCTTTCTGATCTCGCGGGAGAGGGGGGCGAGTTTGACGAATTGGGGACGGGCTCCGACGATTTGGGCAATTTTCATTTTATCCTTTCATGGAACATTGATTGTTCGGATAAAGCCGAAAAGTCGGATTTGGAAAACACAAACTAGCATCAATAAGTTGATCCGTCTGAATTGTTTAATCCGTTCAATCCGTGTTCCATTCATTAATTGCTCCGGGCATGTTTGAAGAGGATATTCCAAAAAGCCTTCCAGAAATATCTCCAGTCGGTGGAGAAGGGCTTTTGCAGCTTGCTCTGGATGTATTGGCGTTCAGATTCGACAATCTCCTCCATGGTCTTGGGCATGTCGGCATAGAATGGTGGCACGAGTCCCGGCTTGACCTTCATTCGGAGTTCTTGCAGGTCTTTGGGATAGAGGTTAAAGTAATGTTCGCTGAGGGCACGGACGCCGACCAAACTCACTTCTCCACGAAAGAAATTGATGAATTGCGGTAATTCGTCGATCCACAGCTTGCGGAGGAAAGCACCCCACTTGGTGACCCGGAAATCGTCCTTGAACTTGCCACCCTCTTGTAGGGCGTTGGTTTTGAAGACATAATCTTGCAAGTACTCCGAATAGGGATGCATGGTGCGGAGCTTCTTGATATAGATCACCTTGCCGTCCTTACCGATGCGCTTCAGCCGGATAAGAGGACCGTAGGTAGGATTGGGATTGGTGCTGGGCGCTTGCACTTTCCTGAGGATAAAATGCATTATTCCGTCTATCTCGCGTTTGTGGATCAGTTCAAAGCCGCAATAGTAGAAACGACCCAATATCTCGGTCTCGGATAGGGCACGGTTTCTGCCTTTGGTCAGGGCAAAATACCAGCCCTGCAAGATGGGCAACTTGGGAAATACCCGCCGGATAACGAAATCCATACTATAGAGAAAGACCCCGAGATATGGAGTATAACGGTGGAAAAAGTGATTGCGCCGCTCAGTGATCGTCTGTCCGCGACAAATGAACACCCCTCCCGGCATCAGCATTTCATTGACTCGGATAAAATACAGATTTAGCCGCCGGAGATCATTGACGCGATGGAGGTTGATAAATATCTGACGGCTGTTTTCCGGCTCGTTCTTGATATTGTAGTAGGTCTCGCTATTGAGGATGTACGTCTTTGAAGCCTGGAATCGGGTTAGATCGACGTAATCATTGATGAAATCAAAGAGCGCTTCATCGTCCTGTAGATATTTGCGCCATAAGGGAACCAGCACGGCATCCTCCTCTGTATCATTCGAGAATGAAGGGACATAAGCACCAGTGCTCAGTATGGGTACTTGTTTGTCGGCATCGAGGAAAAAGCGTGGACGCTGTTGCTCTTCTAATGCATCGGAACGGGTGATCAGGCGGGTGCTCGCATAACTGGCGTTTTCACGGTTAAACCGGAAGGCATAATAGATGCCGGTGAAGAGAAACAATTCAATGACGGAAACGCCGAGGATCGTGCTGAACACGATATATCGGGAATAATGGAACTTGCCCAGAAAGATCAATCCCAAGATGATCGCCACTGCAGTTGTGTTGCACAAAAAAAGACGGCGGATATACTCAAATCCAGAACACAGGGTCTTGAACGAGTATTTTCCGCCAATTATGGACGTAAATATCCAGATGGTGGTAAAGGGGATCAGTGATCTGCTGTAGAGCGCCAGGATCCTCATTGTGCCCGTCCTGATCTTGGCAATTAAGAGGAAGGCAAAAACCACGATCAGGATATCGAAAAGAAGCAGCGTGAATCGGGTCATCTTATGTTTCATCATCCCTCACCCCATCATCAGGGACCGTCAGACACCGATACCTTGTTCTTGAAATTTCAATGGTGCCCACGACCGTATAACCAAAGATCACCCCCAACAGATTGTAAAACAGATCCTGGGGATTGAAGGTTCGATATGGTAAAAAATGCTGGATATACTCAAAGCCGATGGCGCAAACGCCAGACACTACGAAAGCATGGAGCAACTGATTGCCTGAGAATAGGGTCCCACCATAATAGCGTATGCGGCGATAGATAACAGGTAAAATCAGGAATGCCAGGAAATGGGTCAGACAATCAAAGCGGAAACCGGTACTGGTCCCTTTATCTACTAAAGTACCCTTCGTGGGGATGACATTTAGGATCAGTAAGAGTAGGAGCCAGAGCCAAAATGTCAAGTGTGATGGCGATGGTTTAACTTGGCTTGGCTGCATCAAAATAACACCAAATCACGAAATTATCCATAAAACTCGATCGTCCGCTTGAGTCCTTCGATAAAATTCGTCCTGACTCCATAGCCCAATATCCGTCTTGCCTTATCAATATCCGCTAACGAGTGCTTGACATCACCGGGACGTTCTGGCTCAAAACAGGGTTCGATCTTCTTTCCCAATATGTTGTTGATCATTGTGACCAATTCAATCAGGGTAAAACGCTCTCCACAGGCAATATTGATCACTTCGCCGGGTGCTTTCTCCGCAAAACAAGCCAGAATATTGGCATCCACGTTGTTTTCCACGAAGGTAAAATCGCGTGATTGCGATCCGTCACCATAGATAATCGGTCTTTTACCATTCTTGATCAATTTGATGAACTTAGGGATCACCGCGCTGTATTGCGAGGTCGGATCTTGATTAGCACCGAAGACATTGAAATAGCGGAGTGATACCGTTTCCAGACCATACAAGTCATAAAATATCTGACAATATCGCTCTTGAGCATATTTGGTCAGGGCGTAGGGCGACATCGGATTGACCGGCATCGACTCAACTTTGGGTAACGTCTCGCTATTCCCGTAGATCGACGACGATGATGCGCAAACAACGCGTTTGACCTTGAATTCCTTTGCGGCTTCCAAGACATTCAATGTCCCGAGAATATTCACGTCGTTGGAAGTGATGGGATCATTGATGGATCTGGGTACTGAAGGCAAAGCGCCTTGATGCAGCACATAATCCACTCCTTTGACGGCATCGCGGACAATGTGAAAACTGCGCAGATCACCTTCTATCATCGTCAGATTCCGGTTTTTCATTAGCGGTAGGATGTTTTCCCGCTTACCCGTGGCAAAATTGTCCAATACTCGAACATCATGCTCGTCATTCAATAGCCGACGGACAATATTGCTTCCGATAAATCCGGCACCGCCAGTTACAAGAAATTTCATTTTTTATCCTTTACTTATCTGGTGAATGCTCTTTAGAATCCATATTCGTTTTTACGCTTCGTCATGATCCGATGGAATTCCTTTTCTGAGTAGTTCTTCCTTACTTTTTCCGCGATGTCTTTTTTTACGGTTGCCGGTGCACCAGCAGCCATGACAAAGGGTGGGATCGATTGTGTTACCACGCTTCCGGAAGCGACAATCGAACCCTGACCAATCGTCACACCAGGATGGATGACTACATTAATGGCAAGCCACACGTTTTTTCCGATCACCACGGGAGCGACAAATGACTCGGTGGCATCGCTGTAATACTCATCTGGAATGGAATGGGCGATGATATAGGTCTGTCCCGAAATGCATGCTCCATCTTCTATACTGACGAAATATGGATATACGTCATCAATGGTCACCAATGGTCCCAGATGGACTCCCTTACCGATTTTCACACCTCTCATCCGCTGCATTTTTATCCGCACTCCATTGTAAGGCATGATCCGGGATATCACCTGCAGCCAATGGTCCTTTGATCTATCCCAAAGAAAACGTAACTGAGCCAAGTACCCCTTATAGCCATGAACCTTGGTGGCATGGGCAAGGGCGG